>JACKFM010000001.1 GCA_020632475.1 Candidatus Omnitrophota bacterium
ATGAAAATGCTATAAAAGAAATCTAGACGCAGTAAAGGCTTTGTCTTAGAATTTCGCCGCTAGAGCATGGTGTCATCAAACGGCAAAAGGGAGTTGGACGGCAATGAGCGGACAGGGATTTATGATTCAGTATCAGATTGAAGGTCGCCAGGTTTTTATTCAAATTAAAAATCAGATTTGTGATACGCCCGAAGAACTGATCAGCAGCCGTCTCTTTGCCGAAATTCTCAAACGTGCGGTCGATGAACTTCAAAATAAAGACGGACGGCTCTTAAGCATTTTCGGGCGCGGCGCGATTAAAGAAGAAAATCTTAAAACGCTGACCGAGGTTTTGAAATACCTGACCAAAATGCCGGTCGACATGGTGGCCAAGGTGGTCGGGCAGTCCAAATCTTTTATGAAAGACAAAGTGCTTTTAAATGATTTTGTCGAATATCTCTATAATTATTGGCGCAGTTTCACGCGTTTTATTATCTGCGATTCCGAAGGCGACAAATTCGATAAAAGACCTTTCCGCACGTTTAATTATACGGTCGAAAATCTGACCCGCCTTGTGCGCCAGACTTACCGCGATATTCAGGAAAACATTATGGGGTCACACCCCTCGATTTACCGCCAGGTTCATGCGGGAGCCGAGGCGGCCGTCATTGCCCTGCCCAAGCCCGTTCCTTATACGGGTCAATACAAGATACTGGGGTCCATTTCGCTGATCCGTCAGCTTTTTTTCTATCCGCCGCTTGTGATTGAATCGGGTGTCAATAAACGCACGGGGCAATTTGAAAGGATCGAAGAAAATCCGATTGATTGGATTCATCCGGATAAAGATGACTGGATCGGCTATCCGTTGAAATCCGGAAACCTGCTGATTGTGGTTTATCTGCGCAAATGCTTTTTTCAAATGGGCGTGGCTTTGAGTAATCTTTTTGAGATGGCCACGGATGAAGATCTGACTCGCCAGCCCGATGCGGTTTATTTCTGCGGTGTACCGGCCAAACAAATGAAACACATTCAGAAACAGCGTACGGTCTTTTATGAAGATAAAAAGGCCTCCATGCTGGTCGGTGCCATTTCAGATGAAACGGATTACGATTATTTCGGATATCTCAAGAAGATGATTCTGACGCTGCACAATGTGCGTAAGATCGAACAGGGGGAAATGCCCTTTCATGGCGCACTCGTCAAAATTTTTCTCAAAAGCGGAAAAGAGGCCAGTGTTCTTTTTATCGGAGACAGCGGGGCCGGAAAGTCGGAAACCCTGGAGGCCTTAAGAGCCATCGGGGACCGCAGGGTCCGCGACATGGTTGTGATTGCCGATGACATGGGCTCGCTTCATTTAAATGCCAACGGAGATGTGCTGGGTTACGGAACCGAAATCGGCGCGTTCGTGCGCATGGATGATCTGCATCCCGGCTACGCCTTTGGTCAGATTGACCGGGCAATTTTTATGAATGCGCACGTTGCCAATGCCCGCGTCATTCTTCCCGTAACCAATTATGCGCATGTGATACAGGGTGTCACAATTGATTATGTGCTTTATGCGAATAATTATCAGCACATTGATGAGGATCATCCCATTCTTGAAAACATTGCCCATGTGGATGATGCCTGGAAGATTTTTCGTGAAGGCGCCGTGATGAGCAAAGGCACCACCGAGACGACAGGAATGACCTACACTTATTTTTCAAATATTTTCGGGCCCGTGCAGTGTAAACAACAGCACGACCTTGTGGCCCGTAAATTTTTTGAAGCCTTTTTTCAAAAAGGGATCTATGTCGGACAGATCCGTACCCGCCTTGGCATTCCGAAGTGGGAGCAAAAAGGGCCTCAGGAAGCCGCAGCCTCTCTCCTTAAACTTATTCAATCAACTTAAGAACTTAGTCCGCAGTCCACTGCCTAGGGTTGATAGACCGCCGTCTTTCACAGATAAACCGCTTCTAGGGCTTTTGACTTCTGTGCTAATGGCCGATAATCTTATAATTAGAGGGTTTTAATGAGTCATTCCGTATAAGAAGGCTTAAAGGCCGTTTTTAAGTCCGTGGACTGTCGACCATGGACCCAAGTTACATAGAGAGATTTTTATGGGCGGATACGTCAAAATGTTTGTCACGGATTTTATTACCGATGCCATGACCGACGATATGGCCTTTGGTATTAATTTTGAAGTGCATTGGCCGGGATCGACGAATGTTTCTTATGTGCGGGTGTCTTTTCAGGATGAGTTTATCGAAAAAATGTTTAATGTTCCCTGGAATCAGGATCTGGGGGAGGTGACCAAAAAACTTGTTCACGAACAGCGTGAGATTTTTATTAAATGGGCACTTCTGAGATTAGAACTATGGGTGGTTGAAAAAGACGAACGCAGTAAACTCTACATTACTCTGGATAAACACAGGCAGTGGGCTCAAGCGGTGATGGACGGCTCCGTGTCTCCGGCAAGTGAACAGGTGGATGAAAAGAGTTTCAGGTACTGGATCCGCGATGAGGTTTAATCGGCGGTTTTGAAAGGAACCTATGAACGACTCGTTATTCCAGGATGCAAAACAGCAGCTCAACGATGCGGCGAAGTATGTTTCGATTTCTGATGATACCATTGAAAGACTCAAAGAGCCCAAATCCCGCCTGATTGTTTCCATTCCCGTCCGCATGGATAACGGAGAACTCAAAGTTTTTAAAGGCTACCGCGTAAGATACGACGATACGCGCGGCCCGACCAAAGGCGGAATTCGTTTTCATCCGAATGTTTCCATTGATGAGGTGGACTCACTTGCCTTTTGGATGACTTTTAAATGCGCGGTACTCAAACTTCCTTTTGGCGGAGCCAAAGGCGGGATTACGGTGGATCCCAAAAAATTAACCCGTTTTGAACTGGACCGTTTGAGCCGCGGTTACATCAATGCCATTGCCGATTTTATCGGGCCTGACGTGGATATTCCGGCACCGGATATGTATACCAATCCGATGATTATGGGCTGGATGATGGATCAATACAGTATTATTCAGCGTAAAATTGTTCCGGCCGTGATTACCGGAAAACCGGTGAGTATGGGCGGCAGCCTTGGCCGTAAAACCGCCACGGCCATGGGCGTTTTTTTCGTGATGCAGAGTTTGATTCCCAAGTTTACGAAATCCGGAAAAAAAATCACGGTGGCCATTCAGGGATTTGGGAATGTGGGTTCGAATCTGGCCGATTTATTGTATCAGGCAGGGTATCAGGTGATGGCCGTCAGTGATGAGACGGGCGGTATTTATTCGGCCATGGGCCTGGACATTCCCTATATTAAAGGCTTTAAAGAATCGACCCGTGATTTAAAAGAAGTTTATGCCAAAGGCTCTGTCCGGGAACTTATGGGGTATGAGCACATCAGCAACGATGATCTTTTAAAGTTAGATGTGGATGTGCTGGTGCCGGCAGCGCTTGAGAATCAAATCACCTGTGAAAATGCGGCCGATATCCGCGCCAAAGTCATTGTTGAGGCCGCTAACGGGCCCATCACCCGCGAGGCCGAAAAGGTGCTGGAGCAGCGGGGGATTCCGGTCGTTCCCGATATTCTGGCGAATGCCGGGGGCGTGACGGTCAGTTATTTTGAATGGGTCCAGAACAGGATGGGGCATTATTGGAGTGAAGAAAAAATTCACGGGCTTTTAAAAGAAAAAATGACCGAAGAAACCCGGATGATGTGGGACATCGCCACATCAAAAAATATCCCCATGCGAACCGCAGCTTATGTTCACGCCTTAAACCGTATTGAACAGGCCGTCAATGCGCGCGGCACAAAGGTCTATTACACGGGAGTCGACAAAAAGGGGGAAGATGTTTAAAATCTTGATCTTCATCGGATTACTGATTGCCGGTTCTTACGCGGCCGGCATCCGTTTGCATCCCGAAAATGTGCCGCTTTATTTTAACCCAACCGGCGCGCATGAGTATTATGAACTCGAATTAAATAACGGGAATAAACTCGCAGGCAAACTTGTCCGGGAAAGTCCCGAGCACATCGAGATTACCATCGGCGGCGGAACCGTGACGTTTGTCAAAGCGGATATCCTAAAAATCCGTAAATTGAGTAACGAAGAAATGCACTCAGAACCCTATTTATCATTAATTAACCGTGAAAACTCTTTACATCCGCCGCTTTGGACCCGCCGTTATGAAGATAGTATTTTGCCGATGGTTTCAAAGACGGCAGGTGATATCATGTCCCAATTATCTGAAAAGATGATGGATGAAATGTCTAAAAAGGGTCTTTTCCAGAATTCAAAAATACAGGCACAGTTACAAGAACATAAGGCGGAACTTCAACAATTGGTTCAGAAGTTCAACGGCATGCAAGCCGGTCAGACCGCCGCGGTGCCTGCAAACATCGACAAGCTGATGAATAATCCCGAACTGATGCATGAGATTCAAAAGGCCAGCCAAAATACTTCCTCAAACGCTGACACCTCGGCCATGCTTGAAAACTACCTCAAAAAATCATAACCTGCCGATGTTATCGCAACTCATTTATTTACAATAAGTTATATTGCCATTGCTGTTTGCCCTAAGAGGGTTTAAAATGCATCTTTTGTTTCATTTAAAGCCTGAAAAATTCGGCAGGATGTTTTTGTGAATCGAAATCTCAATCCCGCAAAAATAGTCGTCACCAGTTTTGCGCTGACGATTTTAGTTGGCGCACTTATGCTTTCTCTGCCCGCAGCCTCGGTCTCGGGACACCTGCATTTTCTGGATGCCCTTTTTATGGCCACTTCGGCGGTTTGTGTGACGGGGCTGAGCGTGATGGATATCGGTTCGGAACTGACTTTTTTCGGGCAGATCGTGTTATTGACTCTGATCCAGGTCGGCGGGATCAGTATTATGGCTTTTGCCGTTTTTTTTATCCGCGCCGTCAAACACCGCCTTTCCCTGCTGTCTAAACTTTCGGTCGGACTCAATCCTTATTACAAAGACAAACGCAGTATTCTAAACGTGGTGGCCGTCGTTTTTGTGATGGTGATTACCTTTGAAGTGATAGGCACTATTCTGCTTTATTTGAAATTCCGTCATTTATACACGCCCTCTCAAGCGTTGTTCTATTCCTGGTTTCATTCAGTCTCGGCCTTTTGCAATGCCGGATTCAGTCTGTATCCGGACAGCTTAATCCGTTTTCAGCATGAGATGTATCTTCCGATTGTGATGATGGGTTTGATTGTTACCGGCGGTCTGGGTTTTATGCTGATTGACGAAATACGGGCCTGGGTCATTGCCCGATGCAGGAGGGAACCTTTTCGCTTAAGTCTGCATACAAAAATTTGTCTGATCGGTACCGTGCTGCTCATTATTACGGGGGCGTTAATCATTTGGCTTTTGGAAAATGAAAATCTGCTTTTAGGCCAAAGTCTGAACGATAAGCTGACCAATTCGTTTTTTCTTTCAATTACTTCCAGAACGGCCGGATTTAATACGCTTGAAACGGATGCTTTGACCAATGCGACCCTGTTCTTTACCATGCTGCTGATGGTGATCGGGGGCTGTCCGGGTTCGGCTGCTGGAGGAATGAAGGTTTCAACCGTTGCCATTTTGCTGGCCTTAATCCGCAGTAATATGAAGGGGCGCACTTCACCGTCGATTTTAAAACGTAAAATTCCGCCGGATACCGTTTCGCGGGCCTTGGTAATCCTGGTGGCGACTTTCGTGATTGTGAACGTTGCGGCTTTGCTTTTTCAGATATCAGAACACCGGGGCGTTTCGCATATGATGGCACGCGGCACCTTTTTGGATTTATTTTTTGAATCGGTTTCGGCTTTCGGAACCGTCGGGCTTTCCACCGGGCTTACCCCTGTGCTTTCCGGTTGGGGAAAAGCCATCTCTATTTTTCTAATGTTTACGGGACGTGTCGGCCCCTCGACGCTCGGATATGCTTTTCTGATGCGCAGCCGCCAGCCCGCATTTGAGTATGTTGAAGAAGAAATTGCCGTAGGTTAGGCAGAAAGGAATCGTTATGCAGGTATTAGTTATCGGAGCGGGGAATTTTGGCGCAACCGTTGCCGTTCAAATGGCAGCCAAAAAATGCGAAGTGGTCGTGATTGATAATGACTCTGAAAAGCTGGCGGAGATTAAAGATCACGTCGGACAGGTTATTGTGGGGGATGCGACCGACAAGTCCCTGATTGAAAAATTTTCAAAAGAGATGGATGTGGTCGTGGTTTCTCTCGGTGAAATTATCGATGCCAGTATTTTAATTACGCATCATTTGAAAGAAGCCGGGGTTAAAAGAATTATCGCTAAAGCGGCCAGCCGCGATCATGGTCAGATTTTGAAAATCATCGGAGCCACTCAGGTTGTTTTTCCGGAACGCGATGAAGCGATTCGTCTGGTGACCAATCTGATTTCACCGCACGTGCTGGATGTGGTTAAACTGAGCGAAGATTTGAATCTGGTGGAGGTCGCCGTGCCTGAAAGTTTTGTCGGAAAAAGCATGCGCAACATGGATCTTCGTAAAAAATACGGTATTCAGATTCTGGCGATTAAAAATCCGCTGGACGGCAGCACTCAGGTTTTACCGTCACCGGATTATATTTTTCAGGCCGATGATATTATTATTGTGATCGGAGAGCTTGAAGGTTTGGACCGTTTTTCCGGCAGCGCGAAATAAAGAGCAGGACTGAGGTTTGAGGACTAAGGACTGAGTGGACAGTTGCTCAATAGTTTTAAGTTATACCGGATGTGGTTTATTTTTTGGTCCACTCACCGGAAGGCAGCTGAACGGAATCGCCGCTTTGAGCCTTGCCGCGAATGACTTCGGCAAAGATGGTTTCAATCGTTTCAACCCCCGCGCGTCCCAGATTATTTTGTTCGGCAATGGTCTGATAGATTGTTTTGCGGTCACGGTTTTCAGCCTCGGCCGTCATCCCCGCATTCCCCGAAGGGTTGCGAACTTCAACATAACCGCGGTTGTTTTCTCCTAACACGCCC
This sequence comes from Candidatus Omnitrophota bacterium, assembly GCA_020632475.1. Lineage (GTDB taxonomy): Bacteria > Omnitrophota > Omnitrophia > Omnitrophales > Aquincolibacteriaceae > JACKFM01. The sequence continues at coordinate 6,950 of JACKFM010000001.1, forward strand.
GAGGATTTTAGACTCTGGATGTCACTGTAACGCCCTTGCCTTCCGGAGATTGCATTTTGGACCGCCGGAGTCATTTCTTTAATATCATATTGCGCGGCACTTGCCGAAGACGCGCAGGTAAACATGAGAATCAGAAATAAGAAAGGGGACACAATTTTTTTTATCTTCATAAGTTTATCTCCCTTGGGCAACCATGTCTTCAATATTCGTGGCGGTTTGTTTTAAGCCGCGGATATCGACGATGACATTGGCATTGATCGTAATCGGGCGGTTCGGATCACCGACGACTTTTGCGGTGCAGCCGCTTGTTAAACCTAATGAACAACATAAAATGAATACGGAAATGATTCGATTGGTCATGACGTTTTAACCTCAAAGAAACCTAATAACTCTGCAATTTGAATAAAAGAATTTCCTTCTTCCAAACGGATCTGTGCGTTTAAATTGAGATTAAGATTGTAATCCGGAACAAGGATGCGAAGCAAGACTTTCATTGTTTCTTTGGATAGAAGCTCCATGTCCAAAGCCGCCTGTTTATAAGATACGAGATTAGCCTGCAGCAGTTGATTCATATGTTTGCGTTCAATGGCGGGCAGATAGGGCAAAAAAACGTCAAAAAATCTTGCCTGTAGAGTACCCCCCGCATCAGAAGCCGTGAGTTCTAATTTAAAAGACTGTTTTTGCATGTCAAAAGTTTCAAAAAAGGCGAAGTAGCCCCTCAGGGTTCCGCTTGCACCCGTAAGGTTTTCAGGATTGAAAGGTTTAAGGTCTTCAAGCAGAAGTTCGTGAATATCCGTCTTAAGAGAGATGGATCCGCTGCCGGAAGGGTCATAAATGAGATCGCCTTCAATGCCCCGGCTTGTTGATCCTGCCGGCCGCAGGCGTTCAAATCGGAAGCGGACCGGTTTTTTCTGTAAAAGAAGGAGAAGAGAATTTTCGGAAGAAAAAGATTCCAGTTCAAAAGGAGCTGATCCGTCCCTGGTTTTCAGTTTACCTTTGATGCTTTGGATATGAATTCTGAATTGAGAGTCGAGATGAAAACCTTCCAGGCGCAGCGGTTCGCTGAAAATATCCCGGGCATTCTTTTCAATGAAGAAAACCGTGGCCTTGGAAAGCCACGGATTATGATGTCGGTAGCAGGCCCATGCGCCCAAGGCTATCAGGATGGCAAAACAGGAAATGATCCATTTTTTAAGCATATGAGGAACATTATCAATTATAGAAACTAAAAATCAAGCAGGATTGGGGAAATGCTTACAGGGAGCATTATCTTTTGCTACAATACGCGGATGCCGAATGAAGCCCCCGATCTGATCAAGCAGTTGCAACTGGCAAAACACCCCGAAGGCGGGTATTTTCGCGAGGTCTACCGCTCGGAGGAGATGATCGGTTCCGGGACCCTTTCTGAAAGATACCGGGGGGAGCGTTCGGTCAGTACGTCGATCTATTTTCTGTTGGAACAAGGCGAATTTTCGGCCTTTCACCGGATACAGTCCGATGAGATATGGCATTTCTACCGCGGATTGCCGTTGACGCTTTATATTTTGACCCCGCAGGGTGAACTGCAAAAGAACATTCTGGGGCCTGACCTGAAGCAAGGGCAGACGTTTCAGCTGGTGATTAAACGGCATCACTGGTTTGCTGCTGAAATCTGTGGAACGGATGACCGGGATAATACGAATTTTACGCTCGTCGGATGCACGGTCGCGCCCGGATTTGATTTTTCGGATTTTGAATTGGCGGATCGAGAGCGATTAACGAGCCTTTATCCGGCGTACAAAGATTTAATTACCCGGTTAACGCATTGAGGACAATAAGGATGAGTGCGCTTTTATATCAGAAGATCGGATTTGTGGCCGGTGTTGTGCTGCCTTTTTTTAACATTCCGATGATTATCCGTATGGTGCAAAGAAAAAGTTCGGATGATTTTAGTTTGATCTGGCTTCTGGGCGTCTGGATTTGCTTTGTCCTAATGCTGCCCTCGGCATTAATTTCCGAGGATTTTGTTTTTAAGGCCTTTGGAATTATGAATATTACTTTTTTCTCATGTGTGGTGGTCATTGCGCTTAAATACCGAATTCAGAAGAGAGAGAAGAAGTAAAAGTAAAGGGTCGTGGTGAGACTGCTGTGTTTAAAATGAATAGATAAAAATATTGTAACAAAACGCGCCGTCTCGCTCGGAGCTCTTCCGCTTTCTGCGGAAGGATCTCCTCGTCTCGACAAAAGGCGCTGATAGTTTTTTGCAATATTTTTATCAAATTTTATTTTAAACACTATTTTAAAAATGGATAGAAGCGGGAAGATAAATGATTGATTTGAACGATCCTCAAATAAATTTTGCACTTGATGCCGTCAGAAGGGCCGCTCAGATGGCTGGCAGTGTTCAGCGCCAGATTGAAGGAGAGTCGGTCGCTAAAGATGACCGGTCGCCCGTAACGGTGGCTGATTTTGCGATTCAGGCCTGGGTCGGGCATCAGATGGCGCAATGTTTTCCGCAGGATCGGCTTGTGGCCGAAGAATCTTCGGACATGCTGCAAAGTGAGGACGGCCGCTCAATTTTGGAATCGGTGACGGAGTTTGTCCGGCAGGTGGTTCCTCAGGCATCGCCGGATGAGGTGTGCCGCTGGATTGATTTCGGTAAAACGGGCGGGACCCAAGAGCGTTTTTGGACGTTAGACCCGATTGACGGAACTAAAGGATTTATTCGCGGAGATCATTATGCCATTGCGCTTGCTTTAATTGAAAAGGGGCATGTGCGTCTGGCGGTTTTGGGATGTCCGCATCTGGACGACAAAGGTTTTTTTGAGCCGAAGGGAAACGGCAGTTTGATTATTGCTCAAGCGGGCTGCGGGACGTGGAGGATGCCGTTGAATGATCAAGGCCCTTTAACGCCGTTGAAGGTCTCGCCGTGCCGGGAGCTTGCCGAGGCCTGTATGCTTCGCTCGGTTGAAGCGTCGCATACACATGCCGATCGCGTAAAGTCGTTTCTGAAGCAATTGGGTGTTCATAAACCTCCCATTTTGATGGACAGCCAGGCCAAATATGCCGTTTTAGCCGCGGGTCTTGGAGATATGTTTTTTTATCTGGTACCGCCGCATAAACCGAATTTTCGTATGAAAATATGGGATGTCGCACCCGGAGCGCTTGTGGTTGAAGAGGCGGGCGGCCGTGTGACAGACGCTAAAGGAAACAGTATCGATTATACAACCGGCACGACGCTTGAAAATAATCCCGGTATTGTCATTTCCAATGGCTGTTTGCACGACAAGATTCTTAATGCGTTAAATGCTATAACGTAAGTTTTGTAATATTTGAATGCTGAATCCAGTGAAAAAGAAAAATATCGTTACGAAACGCGCCGCCTCGCTCGGAGCTATCCGCCCAAAAGCATGGCGGAGGATCCCTGCCTGCCGGCAGGCAGGTCCTCGTCTCGGCATGAGGCGCTAATCGTTTCCATACAATATTTTTCTTTTTCAAATATACAAAGACTTATGTTTGCTTACTTAGAAACGGTTTCATAAGTCCTTATGCCCCATATTCATAAACTTTTTGACTTTGTCGTATCGGTTTTTATTGTCCATAAGAATCGTGTTCTTCTGATCCATCATAAAAAGTATGACCGGTGGCTTCCGATCGGCGGGCATATTGAGCTGGATGAAGATCCGGAGCAAGCCCTTTACCGTGAAATTCGTGAGGAATGCGGATTGAAAGTGAAGATCCTTGCGGCCAAACCGCCGATTGCGCATCCGGGGGTCAAACCGGTACTGACCCCTTCTTATGTCGATGTTCATGCAATTAACCGGACACACAAACACATTGCGTTTGTCTATTTTGCAAAGGCAGCCACCGATAAAGTCATTTTACATGAAGAAGAACATTATCAATTCAAGTGGTTTCGTCCGCAGGATTTGAACAATAAAAAATACGCACTCTCTAAATCCATTAAGTTTTATTGCCGGATGGCTTTTAGAAGAAGGAACACGAAATGAGCGAAGAAATTTTATACGAAGGTAAATTCTTAAAATTAATTGCCAAAGAGGGCTGGGAATACGTACGTCGCGACAATTGCGAAGGGGCGGTGGCCGTGATTGCCATGACCGATGAGGGCGAAGTCATTCTCATTGAGCAATACCGCGTTCCGGCCGGGGGATGGGTGATTGAATTTCCTGCCGGGTTAGTCAATGATTTGGGCCAGGCGGAAGATGAGCTTGAGAGTTTTAAAGAAGCGGCCATGCGTGAACTGATTGAAGAAACCGGTTATGAAGCCAGTGAAATGGTCTATTTGAATGAAGGGCCTTTGAGCGCAGGGCTTTGTGCCAATAAGATCGAATTATTCCGTGCTTATGGTTTGCGTAAGGTTTCTGACGGCGGTGGTGATGAAACCGAAAAGATCAACGTGCATACGGTTAAATTAGAGGAAGTGGCCGACTGGATTAAGAGCAGACAAAAAGAAGGGGTCATGGTTGATCCCAAGGTCTATGCCGGCCTTTACTTTTTAATGACAACAGGCAAGTCTAAAGGGTAATAGTGCGGTCGGAATTTCCAGAATGGGTAGATGTTCGTACAGAAAAAGAAAAGATTATTGCGAAACGCACCATGCGCTTTGGGAGCTTTCCCGCCTGAACGGCGGGACGATCTCCCGTCGCGTATAAACGGTGTTAATCGTTTCTTCATAATCTTTTCTTTTCTGACTTCCATTTTCTAAGGATTTCAAAAGAATGATGAATGGAAAGAAGAAACAACGAGACACGAATGATGAATCCAAAAGATATTGAGCGATTAAATAAAATTCTGAAATTAGTCAAACAGCTGCAGCAATTAAAAGATCTTAAGAAGACGCTTGATTGCCTCAAAGAAAGTAAAGAGCTCTTTAGAAACATGAGTTCTGAAGAACTTGAAATCGTGCGTGAACAGACCGACTATGATGAGGTTGAATGGGCCCGGCTCTTGCATCAGTTGCTTGAGGATGACGGAAATCAGGGGCGAAAAAGCCGATAGCCCATAGTCCGATAGACAAAGCCTCAAAATGTTTAGAGGGATAGCTTATGAAAAAAGTACTTATACCGATTGCGGATGGTTTCGAAGACATTGAAATGACGGTGATTGCCGATGTTCTTCGGCGCGCGGAAGTGGAAGTGACCATCGCCGGGATTAAAGAGGGTCCGGTCACGGGTGCGCGTAAGATCAAAGTGATTCCCGATACGACCCTTGAGAAAGTTTCCGTTTCGGACTTTGATTTGCTGGCGCTTCCCGGAGGGCAGCCGGGAGTGAACCATTTAAAAGCCGACCCTAAAGTGATCGAATGTGTGCAGATCATGAGTAAAAACGGGAAATGGATCGCAGCGATTTGTGCCGCACCGCTGATCTTAAAAGAGGCCGGTCTTGCGGTGAATGTCCACCTAACGAGTCATCCCAGTGTTGAAAATGAAATGTCTTCGGGCAATACCTACCAAACCGGTCGCGTTGTCACAGACGGTAAGCTGATCACCAGCCGCGGACCGGGCACGGCCATTGAATTTGCCTTAGAGCTTGTCAAAATTCTTGTTTCTGAAAAAAAGGCGGTAGAAATAAGCCGTGCAATGATTTGCTAAATCAGGCTTCGTGAGCCAGCGGAGAAGGATAAAGTTTTTTGGCACGTTTTACGCAGGAAAAAATCGTCACAATAATTCCGCCCAGTACAAACCCGATGACTCCCAGCAGAAGAAGAACTCCCCACATGACGGCTTTGGTCTGATCGGACCCCGGATCGCCGAAGCAAACCGCACAGGCAAACACTGCGTTCGCAGAAAATAAAAAATAAAGATTCAAAATCAGAGTGAAGAGAGCCATTTTTTTCATGATGCAGGCGTGTTTTTGGTTTTGGACAAAAACCAGGGCAGATATCCGGTTAGGGCCGCGGCTCCGATCAATGAGAAAATGCCCAGCCCAAGATTAATCTGCGAATGGGTCAGTGAAAAATCACGGATGGCCCACCCGCCGAATCCGGCGGCAAGGATAATCGATAAAACAATGAAGAAGATGTGAAAGGCTTTCAGAGACATAACTTTGAATCCGAATGACGCCGCTTAACGCATGGCGGGTAAGAGCAATAGCAACAAAAAGAAAAATCCGGTTAAAAGCAGAATTGAATGAATAACTTTATTTTCAGAAATCAGGTGCATGAAATAGGCGGCCACCAGGGTTGCTTTAATGCTCGCGATAAACAGGGCCAGGGTGATCGCCTGTTTGAGCGGCAGATGAAAATAAGAGGCCAGAACGGTGGCAATGGTCAGGACAGCCAGGGCAATAAAGACCGTGATATAAACGCGAACGTGTTTTCGAATTTCAGCTTCTGAATGTGACATGTCAAATCTCCAGGGACTATGAAATTCCTTATATGAGGTAAAGTGTCGGAAAAAGAAAAATCCAAACCAAATCCACAAAGTGCCAGTAAAGCCCCGCGTTTTCGATGCGGCATAGAAACTGTTCGGGGTTGGTTTCCCACATTTTGGAACCGGGGAACAGATAATAGGCATTGACGATAATTCCGCCGATGACGTGCAGGACGTGAAGTCCGGTCAGGGTAAAATAAACGGCATAAAAAGTACTGGTGCTCGGAAAATGGTGATGCTCGAATTTGGTTCCGTATTCAAAACTTTTGACAATTAAAAAGCCGCAGGCCAGCAGAATGGTCAAGCCCAGATAGAATTTGAATTTCCCCACATTTTTTAAAGCCAGCGAGGCCCAGGCCATAACCATGGTAACACTGGAGGTAATCAGCAGCATAGTGTTCAGTGTGGCAAGCGGAACATTGAGTACCGAAGAGCCGTGCGGCCATGAGGGCGAACCTGTGCGCAGCAAAATGTAAGCGGAAAACAGACCGCCGAAAAGCATGATTTCAGAAGCAATAAAAAGCCAGATCCCTAATTTCCCGTTTGTCACACCGGTCACAGGATGCGGTTTTGAGATATGTTTAATCGCGATGTCAGACATATTAATTGATACCTTCCAGGTGTTGAGGTGAAAAATCGTGCTGTGCTCCGGGAACGCTGTATTCATAAGGCCCGCGGTAGACTTTGGGTTCTGTCAGGAAATTACCGTGTCCCGGGGGTGTCGGAGTTGCCCACTCAAGCGTGGTGGCCTCCCACGGGTTATCCGTTGCCTTTTTACCCGCAAAGATACTGATAAAGAAATTCAGGATAAAAGGAATTTGGGCCAGTGCCAGTAACCAGGCACTGTATGAAATCACCACGTTAAGCGGCTGCACGGCAAGGCCGTGGGCATATTGGGTCGGGTCATAAAGACGGCGGGAAACGCCGGCAAGCCCCATGCTGAACATCGGCATGAAAATGCCATTAATGAAAATGAACGAAAGCCAGAAGTGAACTTTGCCCCAAAATTCGGACATTTTGCGTCCCGTGACTTTCGGAAACCAGTGATAAACCCCGGCGAAAAGAGCAAAGATGGTTCCGGGCGCCACGACATAATGAAAGTGTCCGATGACATAGTAGGTATCATGCAGATGCAGATCCGCGGCGGTTAATCCGAGCGGAAGACCGGTCAGTCCGCCGATCCCGAACATCGGCAGAAAGGCGATTGCAAAAAGCATCGGTGTCGTGAAGCGGATCGAGCCACCCCACAGACTCAACACCAGGGCCGTTAAAATAATCACCGACGGAATTGAAATAATCATGGTCGTAATCTGGAAAAAAGAACTCATCTTAGTGCTCATGCCGGTCAGAAACATATGATGAGCCCAGACTAAAAAGGACATGAACCCGAGAAAGATTGCGGAATACACAAGCATTTTATAACCGTAAATCGGTTTGCGTGTATTGCATGCCATGATTTCAGCGACAATTCCCATGGCGGGAAGAATCAAGACATAAACTTCGGGATGGGCCAAAAACCAGAACAGATGCTGCCACAGCAAAGGATTTCCGCCGCCGCTGGCCTGAAGAACCTGTCCGCTGACGACAAGACCCGAGGGCATAAAAAAACTGGTTCCGGCAACGCGGTCCATTAACTGTAAGATACCCGCGGCCTCAAGCGGGGGGAAGGCCAGTACCAGCAGAAAGCTGGTGACAAGCTGCGACCATATAAAAAAAGGAAAACGGAAAAACGTCAACCCCTCGGCACGAAGGTGCACGATGGTGACAATGATATTAATCGAGCCGAGCAACGAGGAGGTGATCAAAAAAACCATGCCGATCAGCCAAAAGGTCTGTCCCTGATTGGCAATAACTGAAAGCGGGGGATAGGAGGTCCATCCGGATTGTGCCGATCCGTCCGGCAGAAAAAAACTGCAGAACATAATGACGCCGCCGATGAAATAGACCCAGTAGCTCATCATATTGAGTTTTGGGAAGGCCATGTCCGGAGCGCCGACCTGTAAAGGAACCAGATAGTTGCCGAATCCTCCGACGGCAAGCGGAACGACCCCGAGGAAAATCATGATCGTGCCGTGCATGGCCCCGAGCTGATTATAGAACTCGGGCAGCATGATGCCCGAGACCATGGTTTTCTCATGAAAAAACTGTCCAAGCCAGGGAAGCGGCTGGCTGGGGAAGGCGAGCTGCCAGCGCATCAACATCATTAAACAGAAACCAAAAAAAAGGAAAAGCAGGCCGGTTACGGTGTATTGAATGCCGACGACTTTATGGTCGGTTGAAAAAATATATTTTTTCCAGAAAGGCAGATCGTGTGAATGGTCTGAACTCATTTGTCCTATCTCTTTTTTAAAAAGCGGTTAATCGAGTACTAAAATTAAACTTCGGGTTTCGGGGCCATTTGATCGAGCCAGGTATCAAAATCCTCCTGGGTATCGACCGTAAAAAACCCGCGCATGCGGTAGTGTCCCAGTCCGCACAGCTGGGCGCATGCAATTTCAAAGTTTCCTGTTTGCGTTGCTTCAAACCAAACCGGTATTTTTTGTCCCGGTACGGTGTCCTGCTTGACGCGCATAACCGGTAGAAAAAAACTGTGAATGACATCTTTTGAGGATAATTCGACAATCACCGGTTTGTGTACGGGGATATGAAGCTGGTTAATCGCCACGATATCATCTTTGGCAGCTTCCTGCGAACGGTCGAGTCCGAGAGGATTGCCCGGTTTCATCAATTCCGGTTTTGATGCGCCGAAGATGCCATCTTTTCCGGCATAGTGCACGTTCCAGGCAAACTGTTCGGCAACCACCCTGACTTTTAACGCGGTGGATTCATCCGGTTTGGCATTGACAAACTGATTGACGATCGGAAAAGAGAAGCCGACAAGCAACACGGCCTCAAAAAGAGCCACAAATAATTCAAGATAAGTCGGTGCTTTGAAATGATTTAAGTGATATGTTGCCTTGTGACCGGGCCGGGCTCTGAACTTAATCAGCGAGTAGATCATGAAAATTCCCCAGCCGATAAACAAAGCAACCATGAAAATATGAAGGATGATAATCAGGCGGTCAATCGCCGCTCCGTGGGTGGAAATATCAATCGGTAATCCGAAGCCGTAGTAGTTGTTGTTCATAGCCCTCATTCTGTGTAGTTCCGGCTGCTTTTAATGAAGGTCAGCCGTAAAATTAGAAAAACCTTCTGCATCAATCAAAAGCCGACAAGCACAGCGCTTATTTTAGATTTAGGGGTTCGCTGTACAAGAACCTCTAGTGCCGAAAACCCCTAAAATCGATTGGCACCCAGCACTCGCAATTTTTAATGGTGAAAAATAAAGAAGTTCTATGCTCCACGGGATTCTACAAAATAACAATTGAATGTCAATCTAAATACGGCAGGTATAGTGTTAAATAGTATTCTATATCAAAAAATATCGGGTTTTGCAGATGATTTGAAAATTTAAAATCACATGGCACTATTTATCAATAACTCATGAAGACAAATAGACTTAGAAACATTATCGCCCTGCTGACGTTGACTGTTTATGTGATCACTTCACATAGTACACCCGTTGTGTTTGCAAGCACGCAAACATCCGGTGCGTCGCAACCTGCCAAAGAGATTTTGAATCCTGAAACATTTAAAATTCCGGCTGAGATGGGCATTATTCATGACCTATATAAAGGAAGCCGGCCGGGGACGGTTATTCTTATTCAGGATGCGCATGCCGTACCCGATGCGCAAAGAAGCATTCGTGCCCTTATTGATGACCTGCAAAAACACTATGCGATTCAGGGTGTCGCCCTTGAAGGTGCCGCTTCAAAACTGGATCCCCAGCTTTTCAGAAGCTTTCCGGATAAAAAGAAGTTAGACACTGTTTTTCAAAATTATCTCCAAGCCGGAGAACTTTCCGGCGCCAGCACGGCCGCGGTGCTTAATGATCAAAGCGCGGAATTTTACGGTGTCGAAGACTGGAATTTGTATCAAAAGGGTATCGGGTTCTTTTTGGAGGCCATGGCAAAGGAAGAAGAACTCCGTGAAATGTTAAGCGTGAAGCGTGAAGCGATTGAAGAAGAAAAAGAGAAGAACTACCCGAAAGAACTCCTTGAACTTGACCGGAGCATTGAAGATTTTTACCGGAAAAAGATTAATTTTCCGCAGCTTTTAGGAAAATTGTCTGCGGTTCAGATGCCGACTCCCGGTTCTGAACTTGCACTGCTCGCCGGAGAGCTGACAGAGGAAACCGATAGCACGATCGAGCTTGAAATTAAACGGGTTGCCGGACAAATCAAACCCCTGATTAATCCTGAAAACCGGCCTGAGTTTAACCGCCAATCTCAGGCCTATCAAACCGGACAGCTAAGTGCAGCTGCTTTTGCAGCCTATCTAAAAAAGACGGCACACACTCTTTCGCACCCGGTTCTTTTTTCTGAAAAAATATCAAAACTCATCGCTAAACAGCAGCGTCTTGAAGATATTCAAGGGACAAAACTTTTTAATGAACTTGAAACTCATATTCACACCATCAAAGAAATGCTGTTTGAAAACGATGCTCAGCGCGAATTGGACCGGCAAAGCGAAGAGCTGCGTCTTCTGACGAAACTGGCCAGGCTGGAATTGAGTTGGGATGAATGGCAGCTTCTGCGAAACGGTGACAAGGGGACGGGGAGATTGGATGCATTTGAGCATCGTTTTGAAAACCATAAGAAGTTTTATGAAATCGCGGAAGCTCGTGACTATGCTTTTTTTGAAAATCTGAAAAAAAATCAGTTCTCGATTCTTGTGGCAGGCGGTTTTCATACCCAGGGACTCACGCAATTTTTAAAAGAAGCAGGGATTTCTTATGTTTTAATCACGCCTCAGATCAATGAGATTCCCGAAATAACGCATTACCGTGATGTGATGCGCGGAGACGTTTCCTGGAAAAATTATTTTAAAGCCGAAGAGGGCAGGATCAATCTTTATGATGCGTTTGTGCGAGGAACGAGAGATCGGCTTTTAGCGGATAGCGTAGAGCGTAGAGCGTTTAAGCTGAAGCTCTGGAGGGATCAACTGATTCGCGACCTTGTTGGTCAGAAACGCATCACGGAATTAAAAAAATATGCACGGTTTTTGGATGAAGTGAATGGAAAAGGACTGAGGACTGAGGACTCAGGACTGAGTGCACAACTGATCAAAAAAGCCGAGAGATTTATTGATAATCTTCGCGAACTTAAAGCGGCCGGTCAATTGAGTGAAGCCAACATTTTAAAACTTGTGCAGCCCGCAACCACCCAGGCCTGGCCGAGCATTGGTCTTGCGCATGACCGGATTTCTGAGGCGGTGTTGATCGCAGCGCAAAAAGGGGACAGGACTGAAGTCCTGTCCCCTTCAGGTAAATCGGAGTTACGGTTTGAGGAGCTTGTGGCAGAAGGCCGGGCAAGGATGGAAGCCGGTCAGTATGCGCAGGCGCGTGAGCTTTTCACGAAAGCTGTGACGGCGTATCTTGAAACAATGCAACAGGTTTTTGGTCGAGAGATTGCGGATCAGTTGAGCAATCCTTTTATTTTAAAGAAATGGATTGAGAAGACCGGAACCGGAGATGTTTTTGAGCAAAGAAATATTAAAGATTTAGATTCCGAAATTCGTTCTAAAGCCAGGTTGGAGCGCGTGCTTTTGATGAGTCTTTTACTCGAAGCGGATTATTTCAGAAGATCCTATCAGGGGCCCGAAGTTTTGACTCCGCGTGTTTATGGACCGATCAGCGAGACGGATGATTTAAGAGCGGAACAGCTGGTGAGAATTGACCGCGTCACCTTGCCGGGAGGAAGGCCCACGGCCTCGGATGCCTATGAATTTGAACATAAGACAACCCGGCAAAAATATATTGTTAAATTTATGGGAGCAAGAAATTGGGTGGAATTGCTTGGGCTTTGGTGGTTTAAACGGCTTGGTTTTTCGACCGTGGATTTACGGATCATGAAAATCAACGGGAGTCCGGCCGTGGTCATGAAAAAGATCGATCACGTAGAAACATTTTATGATTATGGAATGAACCAATTGGTAAATCCGGAATTGTTTTCAACCAGGATAGCCGTTGAAAGATTATTGCCGGCATCCTATTCCCGATTATTTAAAGATTCAAAACTGGCGGATATTGTCATTGAACTCAAAGATGCGCATCTGAGGAATATTCTGCTGCGCGTGGATGAACAGGGCGAGCTTTTGACCAACGAGCCGCCGATTTTTATCGATAAAGAGCGCTCTTTTGGGTACCGGACAAATCCGCAAACGGGCGAAGGGCTGAGCTATCAGTCGTATCGCGGAGGCCGTTTTGCGGAAGGGCAGATTAATTCGGGCCGTGAAACCCAGGAACTCTGGGGAGGTGAACCTCTTTTTCATCGCAGTACTACCTCAACGGATTTACAGGGGATTGCCAAAACCATTGTGACCGTTACGCCGGAAGAACTCAAAGCCGCCATTGACGGTATTCGCTTGCAATTCCCCGACGAATTGAATGTACCGGCCGCTTTGAGACCCGAATCTTTAAGCCGTACCTGGGCGGATGCTATTGCTACGGTTGCCCGGATTTACGGATTACCTTATGAGCGCACTGAACTGCGAACGTCTGCCGTATCCGGGGTTGTGCGACCGGAATTGCGCTGGACGGAAGAGGAGATTACAGCCGGAAAACCGTGGCTGGAACATCCGGCGCTGAGTGAAGAAGGATATCTGAAAGACCGGCCGGCGATGCTTGGGTTTCTTTACAGTATTTTCAGGGATGATGAAGAGGATGCCTTTTTTAAGCATCAGTTGAGTGCAGAGATTGGTCACACTAAAACGCGTGAACAGCTTGGGCTGCCGAAGCAGGGCGTGCCTGATCAACAGGCGTTGGATCAAATTGTTGCAGAATTGAACAGTGTCTGGAGCCGGGATGGACTTGAACTTGTTCACGGTCCGTTGGCGTATTGGTTAGTTCAGATGGTTAAAACGCGTGATGCGCTTAAGCTGCTTCGATTGGAAGCGAAATTACGGGAATTAAATCAACCCCTTGAAGTTTTATTTTACGACATTCTGAGGACGGCCGCGCACATTGCCCATTTTGCCCCGAATTATGGGCAGGGTCCTCATGGTGAACATTTGCCGGGAGATCAGCCGGGTGATCCGGTCCGTTATTTTGATAATGAGTATCTTCTGGACCACCTCGATCTTTTTATCGCTTATCTGATCGAAGAACGCGAAAATTTAATCTGGCAGCAGGCTGATTTTTACGGCGGCCCCAAAGGGATGAGTTTGTGGCAGCTTTATCTGTGGGCACTTGCCAGGGCGGTTAATCCTGTGATTTATAATGAAAAACACTTTGAAGAAATGGTTGACCGGTTTAAAGGTCTGAAAGAACCTGTTTCAGGCAGAACGATTTCGGCTCATGAGATTCAAAATCTCTTTCTGGAGATAAGCGATTTGCTGCCTAGGATTGAAGCGGATTTCCATTTACTGCCGCCATGGGCGACTCCCAGTATTTATCAAATGTATGCCGAGCTTTTTGTGGATTCTCCCGAATTGGACGTTGCTCAGGTTAAAGATTATGTGCGCGTTCAAGAACATGCTGTTTATCAGGGCGCTTATTCCGAAGAAGACATTGAAAATGCTTTTCTCGGACTTTTCGGTGTGCGTGATGCTGAGCTCATGCATAACGTGCAGGTGATGACGCTTTCGGATGAAAAAGAATATCGCGAAAAACTGCAGTGGTTCATTGATCAATTTGAAAGTTCAGTCCGTCCGCAGCAGGCTGAATTGCGTTTGTCACCGCAGGATCTAACGGAAATTGGCCGTCAGGCCGCCATTACAGCTTTTGCGCAGGCTGTGAACGAGCAATTTACTTTGCGGGAGAGAATGACGCCTGAGGCGATGCAGGCAAATGTGCTTGAACTTCGCGAAGCCCCACAGCGGGTTTGGGTGGATATGATCCGCGACGGCAGGATTCCCGTTGAGACGGCCCGGAACCTTCTACTTGTTTTAGACCCGCAGGAAATTACACGTGCGCAATATCTGTTAAGTCATGTTTTAAATTTAATGAAAATAAACAAAGATCCCGCAAGACGGGATTTTATGGACAAACTCTTTGCACGCCACCGGTCTGAAAATGAATCCGCCGCAGGGATTTATGAAATAAAAGCCGCTGAGCATTTACTGCTTCCGGGAATGCGCCCCTTCAGAGCTTTTCACGGATTGGTGCGCATGGTCCCGCAGGCTTTGGTCAAAAACCGGATTAAGGCTGACGATGACGCCAGGGTTTTAGCGATTTTTCCGGCATCGGACCTTAAAGGTGATGACGAGACGATATTGCAATATTTACATGTTTTTGATTCCCTGGCCTTTGCGACGTTTTATGAAAGAGAAGCCAACGGCCGCAAAGCCTTGATCGTTAGCCATATTCAAAGTGACCGGTATAACCTTTTTCCTCAGGACGTGAAAAAGCAATATCGCGACTGGCGCTGGCAGATCCGCGCTGCGCTTGAACATTATGCCTATGAACATAAAATCGAATTGATCCTGAGTCCTGATTTTGAGCTGATGGGAAAGCGCTGGCCCGGAATGAATGAAACCGCGCGCCATATTCTTTATGACATCGATATGGATGCGAACGGATATCCTGAAAAAACTTTTGGGAAACCCGTTTATTGGGAACACGGATTATCGTCTTCAACCTGGCGGGTTAAAGAGATTGTATCCGGCCAACAGTACGGAGAAAATTTTTCAGCCATTTTTGAACCGGTTGGAGCTTCCAGGGTGCAGCAGGTATTAGATCTGATTCAATCAGCCGAACAGAAAATCCGTTTACCTCAAACGAGCTTTATTAAAAACAATCTTATGAAAAGCATTCAGATCATAAAAACTGTACCGGTATTAGCGGATGCCGAAGAGGCGGCAGATAGTTTGCAAAACGTCATTTTCGCTTTACAGGGTTATCCGGGTCCCATCCCAATACCGCCCGACGTCATAGCCTCTTTAGAATCGGCTTTGGCGGCAATTCGTGAAGCTGTGGCTGAACGCAAAAAGATGACCGAAAGCCCTGAGGTTTTAACGCAGCTGGTGTGGGATCAGCTTGAACGCCTGGGGACGCTGATCGGAATACTCTATGCGAAAAAAAGAAAGGAAGGCCGGCTGCCTTTAAGTATTTTGTTCAAAGGCCGTCCGGCAACGTCCAAATCGCGCATCATCGGATTCCTGCAGCAGGCGTTGGAAGACCTGGGTCTTTCATCGGTTTATGAGGAACAGATTGAGATGCAGAAAGCAGGGCGTTTTCCGATTGTATGGTCTGATTTTGCCGGTCAGCATGCGGGCAAAGATGTGATGATTTATGAAGGCGTTGATCGATTTCCGGGGTTTAACCAGAGGCCGGATCTTGTGGTTCGGACGTTTGTCACCAACGATGCTTTGCGCATTCACCGGGCAATTGTTCGTAATAAATATCCCAATGTGTCCGAACTCATTGTTGAAGAGCAGGCAAGAATACAAGAAGGGGATATTCCTTTTGAGCCTGACTTGGAAATGAATACCACTGATCCGGCGGGCACGGTTGTGTATCGGCAGGATGCAGTCATAACGATGTTGCGCACTTCCATTCAAAACGGGCTTAGAACCGAATTGCGTAATGAAAACCGCCGGGACGCTATTGAGCGGATTCAACTGTCTGACCGGGATGTTTGGGTCAGGCGTTTTAGTTTGAAAGAGGAACCCGCCGCTGTGATTGCTGAAATGGAAAATTTGCGCAGGCAGACCGAAGCTCAACTTCCAAAGCAGCCTCACGCGCAGGTGCCTTTTAATGATTTGGAGCATTTCCTTTTTGTGGTCCGTGATGCTAAAGAACTGGTTGGAATTAATACGGAGAATGCATCAGCCGGGGATCATGCATGGGTGATCTATGATTCCGAAGAAGGCGGTCAGCCTATCGGCTTTCTGCATTTAAGTAAAAACTCTGAAGAAGCGCAGGATGTCAATTCAGCCCAGTATGAAATCGCGGTTCATCCGGCCCGGCGGCGCGAAGGGATCGCCGCTGATTTAATCGAACATGTTCTGCTGTTTTTGCAGCAATCGCCGGATGCCGGTATTCAAATTTTTTCCGGGGATATTCATCCTGAGAATTTTGCTTCGGTCACGGCTCTGTACCATGCTGCTGAGAACGCCGGGCTTGATCTTTATGTCCGCAGGGATAGACCCAAAGAGGCGTGGGTTTTTCTTGTTCCCCTTAGCGGTGAGCCCGTTTTAAATGCAGAACTTTTTGATTATGACGCTTATGCTGAAGTCTATCGCCCAGAAATGAGGGGTTTTTCAAATAATATCCGCAGATATATACCGTACGGGAACAGGTCTGAAGACCTGTCCCCGTCTGTGATTGAGGCCGCTATTCAACAGGCGCGCGAAGTTGCCGGACGGGCAGTGATCGCAAGGCCTTATCAGATGGATATTGCTGAATTCCTTGAGCAGGGTAACCAGCGGATGAATCTGGTGACGCCTCATGTTCAAGGCCCGGTTCAACTGATTGCCGTGCGTGCTCATGCAAACGTGAATCCCGATCAGATTTTTTACATTGAAATCCATGATGATCTTGAAGAGGTTTTAACCGCAGTCGGCAATTACCTTTCTCAGGCATATCCTGACAATGCCTTTGATCTGGAGCTGGGTGTGAGCTCAGCGCCTGCCGGTTATCAGGATACGTTGATGATGACCGTGCATTCAAACGACGGAATACCGGCCGAAGTGATTTCTCCGGTTTCAAGTATGAACCCTGTGTTTAGTCAATCACCGCTTGAATCTCCGGTCATTCATAACAACGTACGAGACTTAGGCCCTGCTGACAACCGCACTTTGGCCGTACGCAAATTCAAATCCGGCCGTACGGAAATGCGTCGTCGTAATTGGCTGGTCGTTTCGGCTGCCGGCTTACTTGCGTTGGTAGTGGGACCTGACTTCTTATCTCTTGAACGAGGTATTGAAGAAACTTCGCCGATTACAACACCGAACACCGATGCGTTGGTGCGTCACAGCGCGGTCGAGGAAACCGCGTCTGTGACAGCAGAAGGTTATGTTCAAGTCGCCCAAACGGGCGATGTTTCAAAAGTGATTCGTTTTATCGAACGCTATCTGCATTCGACCGCCCGTGAATTTAATCCGGCGGTTGAAGCCATCCGCAAAAAAGCCACCCCGCATTTTGCCAGTTATTTCACACTTAACGTCGAGGGTGTTTCAAGTCCCGAGCCGGGTAAAATGGATGAAGTCAGTCTATCACGTTTTGAAGATTTGAAACGTGAGCTAACCGATTATGACGGCTACTGGATTCGTCCTGCCGGAGTGGAAACCCCAGTTTCGGACAAACCGCTTGAATCGTCACAGAGAATTCTGAATCAAATCACAGAGATTGATCAGGCTGGTTACGAACGTGTCGCTAAAACCGGGGATGTGCATGCTGTGGCTGTTTTTGTGAAGCGCGTGGCCGAAAGTCTTGGCGATGAAATTACCGATCATGACCATTTAACCTGGTTTTCACGCTGGTACACCGAGCCGCATAGTTTGAAAAACCCTCTTCAGGGTAAGGCATTGCAGTCTTTGGAGCGCTTAGAAGCGGAGCTCAATATGTATGCTGCAAACGGCAGTGAATGGATTCGTCCTCGTGCCGAGGCGCTCGTTGAAAAACTGCGCAAATCCCAGGGGCCGAAAGCTGAATTACGGAATGTTTTGGATAAGTGGATACAAAAGTCCCTAGCGCGGTTATTGAATCAAAGGGATGCCGTCCGTCCGCGTGTGACAAGCCCCGAACCCGTGGTGGTGGATGTCAGTTCGCTGGAAAAGATGGTGGCCGACTGGAATGTTTTGATCGCACAGCGAAAAGAAAAGACTGAGCCGGATATCGAAAAGAAAAATAGACAGGTTAAAAAGTATCTGCGCGAATTAAGTTTGGTTTTTAATGAAACCGCGGAAGCTGCTGTCCGGCAAAGGATCCTCGATTTTCTGATGATTGCTCTCTTTGATGAGGATTTTGTGGCGCGCCGTACCGTGGTTGAAATTTTAATGAATCCGAATAGTGCCCTCGGTCAAAATCATTTACGCGTCAATCCTGAAGATGAATCCGGCTATTTTAATTTTCTCTATCAACACCTGCAGGAACCGTGGCAGCTTTATGACTATGCCCCGCCGCATCTGGACCGGGCCAAAGCCATGCGTAACAAAAGACTGTCACTCCTGGCCTATTTTGCTTCGGATGCCGGGGGGCTTTACGGTTCAAACGACCGCCTGCTTGATTGGATCAGACAGAAAATAGATGGATACACTCAGGATCCAAGTATCCTGGAGCGAATGGAACTTTTGATACGAGAACAGAATGTTGATTTTGATCTGTTTAAAGAAGAACGGCCTTTGGATTTTCTGGAGATATGGGTTTATGCTTTTTTGCAACTTGGAATGAATTATGCCGCATTGCCGTGGGATACTGACGGAGGACAGCAGTTTCCCTATCAATTCCTTTTGATTACCATGATGCGTACAATGCAGCAGTTGATAGACTCAGCTCAACAGCCGGAATTTTATGAGGATTTATGGTTTGATATGATGAATCGGACCGGAGAAAAACTGAAGGCTATTTCTGATGATAGGCCATGGTCACTCTACAACCAGTTTCTTGAGCGGCTTAAACAGGTCTCTGCCGATCAGCACATTTTTGAGTCGTACCGCACCGTTGCCGGTCGCTTGTTGGATGTCCATTCAGAACTGCGAACAGAACCTTTGGATACGAGTTCGCTGGAAAAGATGGTGGCTGACTGGAACGATGTTGCCCGGCAGATCAGCATCAGGACTGAAAAGGAGATTGAAGTGCGCCCGGAAATCGAGGTTCATAATGCACCGCTTAAAGAGTATCTGCACCAGGCGGGTGTAGCCTATAACCAGGCGGATGACCCCGGTGTAAAACAAAGAATTCTCGATTTTTTGATGATTGTCCTCTTTGATGAAAATTACATTGCACGTCGCACGGCCATTGAAATTTTAATGACACAAGTAGGCATGGTCGATGCCCCTTTTCATCTGCGCATTGCGCCTGATCAACAGACGGATTATTTTGAATTTCTATATCAACATCTCAGGGAGCCCTGGCGCTTATCCGAATATGCAGCGCCTGATCAGGACAGGGCGAGGGCCTTGCGCAACAAACGCATGGCATTAATCAGTTATTTTGCATCCGAAACAGGGGGTATCCACAATACAAATGATGATTTGCTTCAATGGCTTAAAGAGAAATTAAGTTCTTATGAAGAGGATCAGAGTGTAAGAGAACGCGTTGCGCCTTTTGTGGAAGACAATTTGAATTTGGGGCTGCTTGGCGAAGAACAGGTGTTTGATTTTCTGGATTTATGGTTTTATGTTTTTGTCCAACTGGCAATGCATTACGGCCAAACGTCATGGACTGATCTGCATACACGCAATCACTATCATTTTCTCTTTCTGACGATGATGGCGACGATGCGGAATCTGACGCAAGTGCAGAGTTTCGGAAAGCATTCAGTTGCCGCCCCGCCGGTTTATCAGCAGTTGTGGATGGATATGCTGAACATGACTGCGGAAAAACTCAAGTCTTTTTCCGGCACCGGTGCAGACTCTGCCTATGAAGCTTTTCGCAGCAGGATTGCTCAAGAAGCCGGAGAGGTAAGAGGTTCGCCGACTCCGCTGCAGGCCGTTGCCATCCGCTGGCTGACAGAACATTCCGAGCTGCGTATCCTGGCCGAATCGGCAGCAGGGCAGTTTGTGGAGATGTATGGGGACAGGACTTCAGTCCTGTCCCAGGCACAACTTTCCGGTTTTATTTCCGACACTTATCGCGGTGCAGGGCAGGATCTTGAAAGCTTTGCGCAGATTTTTATCGAGTCGATTCGTGAAGCGGCCGACGTGAATGACGGGGACAGGGCTTTAGCCCTGTCCCCGTTTGACCAGACCTACGTCAACGACTTGACCCAAAGCATTCAAACCATTGCGGACTGGGTGAGCCGTAAATATCCGGATCGTGGGGCCGTATTTGCGGCGGATATCGAAGAGAGTGATCCGGTATCGGCCGAAAATGTTGCCCGTATTCATTATGAGGCTGTTTCTAAAATGGTTGGACTGATTGATGCTATGGTGACCACAGGGCCTGCGGCCGAAATTCTGCGCCGCAAATTGATTGAAGCCGGTATTCAAAACACGACCCGGATGAAGCGTCTCAGCCGTTATAATCCGGTGACACATGATTTCTTTACCTTATTAAAACCACAGCGCGGAGTTTTTCAGGAACGCATTGTGGCACCGCATTTTTCGACCGGTATGGATGAGCATGATTTTGACAGTAATTCAGCGAACGCACAATACGAACAGGTTTTTGCGCTTTTTATGCAGTATGTGCTGGGCATTGTGGCAGGGCAGGTTTTAAGCGTAGAAGATATTGCCGTGTTAAATCAACTTGAATCCGCTGAGATGAGTCCGGCAGAGCGGTCGCATTTTGAAAAAGAAGCTGTTCGTATCCGCGGAGTTTTAATCCGTGAACTCGAAGAAATTCCCGGCATGTCCCGTATCGTAAGCGGGCTTGAAAATGGATCGGCCGATATCGTCATGACGCAGATCCGTAACGCGGTCGAAGAATTTAAATATGCACGCCAGACGATGACCGCTGCCTAGTGGCGGACTGAGGACTAAGCTCTGAGGACTGAGTTGAAAAACAGTGAGCCAAGGATTTTGAGTTACTGACGATTCAAGCCCTGAGTCCACAGTCAATAGTCCATGGTCCACGGACTCAACGCCACTAGAGGCTGTGGGGTATGTTATAATCTGCACCATGGTTAAGGCCGTGCGTTTTTCTTATATCCTCGTGTTTGTTGCGTTCATATGTTCATTAGCTCCGAGTTCGCTCTTTCCGCAGACGGACACTTCACAAAAAGATTATCATTTTACGACAGATTGGTTCAGCGGTTTGGAGCCTCTATGGGCGGAAGTCCTGCATGAATATATTGGCAAGCCGGATGTCAACTATCTGGAAGTGGGTGTTTATGAGGGTAGATCGGCTATCTGGATGCTTGAAAATGTACTGACGCATGCGACGGCTCATATGACTGCCGTGGATATTTTTCCTGACGAGCGTGAAGAGATTTTTATCAAAAATCTTGAAACGGCCGGCGCGAGGGATAAGGTCACGGTGATCAAAGGTTTCTCTCAGGAAGAATTGCGCAAACTTCCGTTTAATGCTTATGACATCATCTATATTGACGCCTCACACGTTGCCAAAGATGTTTTTGTGGATATTGCCTATAGCTGGTATCTGTTGAAAGAGGGCGGGGTCTTGATTTTTGATGATTACTTGTTAAATAAGAGCGAGCCTTTTGCTCTGCGGCCGCAGATTTCGATCGAAGCCTTCCTGACGGCTTTTATTCATTCCATTGAATTGATTCATCGCGGCCGCCAGGTGATGGTCCGGAAGGTTCAAAATCCTTGTCATCCCGAACATGATTGTACACCTATCGAAGAATACCTGTATCTGTGGAACTCTAAAAGACTCGTGCAGAAAAAGGATTTATCAGAAGTCAGTTTATCCAAAACGGAGCGAAGGTTATTTGAAAAATTTTTAAACTCCAGGCAATTCGGCCGTATCAAATATACGCCGGATCAGGAATTGATTAACGAGACGGAATTTCACATGTTGTGCCATAGACTAAATTTTAATATGAGCAGACTTTTAACCGAAAATGTTCTGGATCTATGGCAAAAAGGGGAAGAGGTTTAAATGAATCAAGGGTTTTCAATTAAAAATATTTTTCTTCTATGGATTTTAATGTCAGGACTATGTTTGGGTTTTGCTTGCCCGGGCATAGCCGCCGGGATCAACATGGCCGAAGATGGTTTGGCCTTAAAAGGCTATGATGCGGTCGCCTATTTTACGGATCAAGAAGCGGTGCGAGGTAAGGGTGACTATGAATATGAGTGGCAGGGTGCCAAGTGGCGTTTCGCCAGCGATGAGCACCGGAAACTATTTATGCAGGCACCCGAAAAATATGCGCCCCAATACGGCGGATACTGTGCCTTTGCTGTCAGCAAGGGATCACGGGCACCCGCCGATCCTCAGGCCTGGAGCATTGTCAACCACAAGCTCTATTTTAATTTTAACCGGCAGGTACGGAATCTATGGCAGAAGGATCTTGAAAATAATATTCGCAAAGCAGATAATCACTGGCAGCAAATGTCAAATAACTGAGGTTTAAGTCTGAGGACTGAACGATAAATGCTCAAAGGAGACAAAGGTAACCAGGATGCAGGCGATTGAGAAAAAATTTGAACATTCGCATGAAGAGGACGCCATTATAAGGCGCCTACAGTCCGGTGTGTCACACAGCTATTTGAAAGATTTTATCTACGGAGCCATTGACGGGGCAGTGACGACTTTTGCTGTTGTCTCAGGCGTGGCCGGAGCGGGTCTTTCAACCAGTATTGTGATTATTATGGGGGTGGCCAATTTAATTGCTGACGGATTCAGTATGGCGGTCAGCAATTATTTAGGGACACGTGCCGAAGGCCAGACGCATCAGAAATTGCGAGAAATAGAAGAACACCATGTTGACACGATTCCCGAAGGGGAACGTGAAGAGGTCCGTCAGATTTTCAGAATGAAAGGGTTTGAAGGCGATACCCTTGAGAAGATCGTTGAAGTGATTACGTCGGATAAGGACCGTTGGGTGGACGTGATGCTTGCCGAAGAGTACGGCATTTCTTTTAATCAACCGTCTCCGACAAAAGCCGCGCTGGCCACCTTTAGTGCTTTTGTGCTCGTCGGAATGGTGCCGTTAGTGGCTTTTCTTTATCAATGGATATCCGGCCATAGCGGGTTTGATCCGTTTCTTTTGAGCGCCGTGATGACAGGGGTTGCTTTTTTTATGGTCGGGGCCGCCAAAGGCCGGTTTTTGCACCAACGATGGTTTGTGGCGGGGCTTGAAACTCTTCTGGTCGGCGGAGCGGCTTCGGCCTTAGCCTACGGTATCGGTCTTCTGTTACATTCCTTAACTTAGTTTTAAGTTATAAGTCTTAAGTTTTAAGACTCAATTGGCCCAAAAGCTTTTGCCCAGTTGAGCACTTAGAACTTATAACCTAAAACTTATAACTATTCTGTTCCACTGACCACTTATAATCGGTTTTGTCTGATTTCTTAATCCCGCTTGACTCTGTAACGGCCTTCTGATAATTATATCCATCCATTCATCCATTTCAAAAGACATACCATGCTTAAGCCTAAAATTCTCACCACCTTAAAAGATTATTCATGGTCTGCTTTCCGCTCGGATCTGATCGCGGGCGTCATTGTCGGCGTGGTGGCATTGCCCTTGGCCATTGCTTTTGCCATTGCTTCCGGCGTATCGCCTGACCGGGGTTTGATTACGGCCGTGGTAGCCGGATTTTTAATTTCGGCATTGGGCGGGAGCCGTGTTCAGATCGGCGGGCCGACCGGTGCATTTGTCGTCATTGTTTACGGGATTGTCCAGAAATACGGTCTCGATGGTTTGATGATGGCGACGCTGTTGGGCGGTTTTTTTCTGCTCTTGATGGGTTTGGCGCGTTTCGGAGCCGTGATCAAATTTATTCCCTATCCGGTGACCATCGGGTTCACCTCCGGCATTGCCCTGATTATTTTTTCTTCGCAAATTAAAGATTTTTTCGGTTTGAAGATGGGAGCCCTCCCGCCGGATTTTTTAGAAAAATGGATTCTCTATTTTAAACATTGGAATACGTTTAATCCGTATACTGTGATCCTTTCCGCGGCTACGGTTGCGATCATTCTTTTATGGCAAAAAGTCACAAGGAAAATTCCCGGGTCGGTGATTGCACTGGTCCTAACCACTGCGGCCGCTCACTGGTTGCGCCTGCCGGTGGAGACGATCAGCAGCCGTTTCGGCGATATTGCGCACACTCTGCCGATTCCGCATCTGCCGGTATTTCGCTGGGAATTAATGGGGGAGCTGATTCGTCCCGCGCTGGCCATTGCTATTCTGGCCGGCATCGAATCGCTGCTTTCAGCCGTTGTTGCTGACGGCATGATCGGCGGCAAACACCGCTCCAATATGGAGTTAGTAGCGCAGGGTATTGCCAATATGGTTTCGCCTCTTTTCGGCGGAATTCCGGCGACCGGTGCTATTGCCCGCACTGCGACCAATGTACATAACGGTGCCAGAACACCCGTGGCCGGTATGGTTCACGCCCTTACACTTTTTCTGATTATGATTCTCTTTTCAAAATGGGCCGGTTTTATCCCGCTTGCAACATTAGCGGGTATTTTGATGATCGTGGCTTACCGCATGAGCGAATGGCATTCCTTTCAGATGATTTTAAAAGCCCCGCGCAGCGATGCAGTCGTTTTACTTGTAACCTTTGCGCTCACAGTCCTCATTGATTTAACGGTTGCAATTGAAGTGGGGATGGTTCTCGCCGCATTTCTTTTGATTTACCGGTTGTCGCTGGCCTCCAACATTAACACCATCACTCGTGAATTTACGGATGAGGAAGAACGTGATGATCCCAACGCGGTCAGCAAACGTCAGATTCCGAAAGGCGTTGAAATTTTTGAAATTAACGGGCCATTTTTCTTCGGCATGGTTTCCACTTTTATTGAAACGATGAATAATATTGAAAATAAACCCAAGGTCAGAATTTTAAGAATGAGGCATGTTCTGACCATTGATGCAACGGCCCTTAACGCCCTTAGGCAGGTTTCTAACCAATCACGTAAAAATGGAATTACGCTGATTCTATCGGGCATTCATGCCCAGCCTCTGGCCGCCCTTCAAAAGAGCGGCCTTTTTGAACTCATCGGAGAAGAAAATATCAGTGCGAATATTGATCTTGCACTTGAGCGGGCCTGTGCGTATCTTGGCCCTGAATCATGAACCTTTATCCCGCTTTCCCGATAATTTTTTATTAAGATTTCTCTGAGACCGGAAGAATGTTTAAATCACGG
This sequence comes from Candidatus Omnitrophota bacterium, assembly GCA_020632475.1. GTDB lineage: Bacteria > Omnitrophota > Omnitrophia > Omnitrophales > Aquincolibacteriaceae > JACKFM01. The sequence continues at coordinate 32,303 of JACKFM010000001.1, forward strand.
TTTGTTCCGATTTTTGTCCTCATGCCGATCACGCTGAAGAAGAGATCGCGGCTGGACATGGAGGTTATTTCCTGACGCACTTCTTTGAATTTGCCTGACAGAAAAAAATGGGCACACAGCCTTAAAAAACCGGACAAAATAAATAGAGAATAAAAAGAGTAGCCTCGAAACGGCGGTAAATGGATCGCCAGATATCCGCCCAGACTCGCTCCGGCAAAAATACCGACCCCGGTAATTAAGTTAAAATAACCGATACACCGCGTCCTTTTTTCAGGGCTGACGGCATCGAAGACATAATTGGTCGCAGACAGATTGAATCCTGCCCAGGTAAAACCGCTGAGCGCCTCGATGAAGATCAGATAAAAATAACAGGAATTTAGAGACCACAAGACGGGAACAAAAGGGATAATCCAGCTGGTCGTCTTCAGAATGCGTGCATTGCCGGCATGATCGGCATGTTTGCCCCACAGCGGTAAGGCGATTAAGCTTGCAATAATGGATGTCAGATGCAGGCTCATATACTGGACATAAGTAAATTTCAGATTTTTGAGCATATGAACGCTGAAATAAGGCGCTGCGATTTGTGTGGCAAATGTGATGCTGGCCACAAAAAGAACAAATTTGACGAAGTTACTTTCTTTGAACCGCCTCAGAAACATTACGAATGTAAAATCAGAATCATGTGTTTTGTGCTCGGGCATTTCTCCCATCCGCGTAAACAATAGGGATGAGATCATTCGGCAGGATGATGCAAAGATGAGCAGGCAGAAAAAAGCCAAAGCCGAGGAGAAAAGTTTTTTTAATACGAAAAGCAGAATACCTGCCAGAGCCATCGCAAGGATTCCGGCGATGCCGACTATTTGTGACCGCCATCCTAAATAATTGCCGCGTTTGTTAGGCGGTAAATAATCGCTCATCAAACTGCCCCATGCGGTACTGATGAGGTTGCCGAGAATTCTGAAAAAAGAAGCCAATGCAATCAAAACAATCATTCTGTAGGGAATCTTTAAAAGAGACAGTGAAGCAATAGGGACAAGCAGCAGGCTTTGTGCTGCAGCTCCGTAAATCAGAAATTTCCGTCGGCTGCCCAATGCCCGGATTGAACGCACGGCCCATAGCTGCGAAATCGAACCCAGAAGATGCGGAATGGCGACAAGAAAACCAATCTGCGGTGTGGTTGCACCCAGAAATAATCCGAAGGGAACCAGATAATAGTCCAGGATAATAATCATCATATTGGAAAAAACGCCTTCCTTCCATGATGCCTTCAGACTGCTTTGGACTTTTTCCGGGTAACTGCTGAAATTAAACTTGAGCATGGATGATGATCTCCGCCGATGAAAGGCGCATTCTAGTGCTGCGCCAAAGATTAAAAAATGGGTTCGCTGCACAAGTGTCCGTAACAATGTTAAAATCCAAGCCCGTCATTTTAACATTGACGGAGCACTAGCATGCCCGTTGTTTTAATTTTAGAGGGACGGGGGGTCAACAAGTTCTGCCATCCCCAGCTAAAAAAGTGTATAATGCTTTTCACTTGCAATGGATTCATCTGACGCAGGCTACAAAATTGTCAAAAAAGCTTCTGCTCTCTCCGCCTGTATTGATCGTAACTTATTGATAAATAATAAGATAAGAAAATAGACCTAAAGTCTTTTAACCTTGGCATGCTTAATGCTTTTATGCTTGGGTTATGCTAGAAACTCAGAAGAGAAGACAAATTAAAATGACCGAACTGGCTAAAGAGACCTTTTTTTCCGGCTATGACCCGCAGGGTTTTTATGATGAGTACTTTCGTGCGGATCAGCAAGTCCGGAGTGCGGCCAGTCAATTTATTGAACGTGTCAATACATTGTCCAAATCCGAAATTCTCAACCGGCAGCGTACGGCCGAACAATTTTTCTATAACACCGGGATTACTTTTAATACCGGCGGCAGTTCCAATGGGATTGACCGCATTTTTCCGTTTGATCTTTTTCCCCGCATTATCAGTCATGAGGAGTGGGGTATGATTGAACGCGGATTGCAGCAGAGAATTACGGCTTTAAATGAATTTCTAAGGGATGTTTACGGCGCACAAAAAATTCTCAAAGATAAAGTCATTCCTTCCGAACTTGTTTATTCGGGCAGACATTTTTTGAAAAGCTGTATGGGGCTCATGCCGCAGCAGGGCATTTGGGCGCATGTCAGCGGGACAGATCTTGTACGCGATAAGGACGGTACGCTTTATGTTCTGGAAGACAATCTGCGTTGTCCTTCGGGCGTTTCGTATGTTTTGGCCAACCGTTCGGTAGTCAAAAGAGCATTCCCGAATTTTTTTCGTAATTATGCCATTGAAACTGTTGAAAATTATCCCGAGCAGCTTTTTGATACGCTTCAGCATATTGCCCCTCAAAGCCGGCGGGATGCGACGATTGTTGTATTAACGCCCGGTATTTTTAATTCGGCTTATTTTGAACATTCCTATCTAGCCCAACGGATGGGTGTGGAGCTGGTCGAAGGGCAGGACCTCATCGTTCAGGACGGATATGTTTTTATGAAGACCACACAGGGGCTTCAACGCGTGGATGTAATTTACCGGCGCATTGATGACGTTTTTCTGGATCCGCTTGTTTTTCGGCCTGATTCACAACTGGGTGTGCCCGGATTGATGGAAGTCTATCGGCAGGGACGTGTCGCTCTGGCCAATGCGCCCGGGACAGGGATTGCCGATGACAAAGTGATTTATAAATTTGTGCCTGAAATGATCCGCTATTATTTATCTGAAGATCCGATGATTGCGAATGTACCGACTTATCTGTGTTGTGATGAGAAAGACCGCGATTACGTTTTGAAAAATATGGAAAAACTGGTCATTAAACCGGCGAACGAGGCGGGTGGATACGGAATGCTGATCGGTCCTTATTCATCCTCGGCCGAACGTAAACGGTTTGCGCAGCTCATCTGCAAAGAACCCCGCAACTATCTCGCGCAGCCGACACTTTCGCTTTCAAGGGTGCCGACCATTATTCGTAACCGGTGCGAAGGCAGGCACGTTGATCTTCGGCCTTTTATTTTAAACGGACGGAATGTTTACGTCATGCCCGGGGGGCTGAGCCGTGTTGCGATGAAAAAAGGATCGCTTGTCGTCAATTCATCCCAGGGCGGCGGCAGCAAGGATACCTGGGTGATGAGAAAGCAGGTGGGATCATGTTAAGCCGTGTGGCCCATATGGTTTATTGGATGCAGCGTTACCGAGAGCGCGTCGAAAACGTAGCCCGTTTGATCGACGTGAATTTGTATTTGAGCATTGACGCCCCCGGTGATGCCCAGGAACAGTGGGAACCGCTTGTGATTACCGGCGGAGACAGTGTCTTGTTTAAAGAATTATATGGAGAGGCGACAGAGCAGAATGTAATTGAATTTCTGACCTTTGATGAAAGGAATAAGAATTCAATTTTGCATTGCCTGCGTGAAAGCCGTGATAATGCCCGCGCCATACGCCAGGTGATTACTTCCGAGATGTGGAATGAACTCAATCAGCTGTATCTTTATATATATAAAACAGCCGGGAGCAAAGGGAAGATTACCTCACCCTATGAGTTTTTTCAGAAAATTCGTTCGACTTGTCAGCTCTTTACAGGAATTACCGATACCACCATGTCACATAATGCCGCCTGGCATTTCGGCAGAATCGGGTATCTGCTTGAACGCGCTGACCAGACAACGCGTATTTTAGACGTGAAGTATTTTATTCTGCTGCCCTCGCCGCAGCATGTCGGTTCCCCTTACGATGACATCCAATGGGCCGCTCTATTAAAATCCATCAGCGGGTTTGAAATGTACATGAAAAAATGGAATGATATACGGCACGCCAGTGTTGTGGAGTTTATGCTGCTGGATCCGTATTTTCCCCGTTCTGTTTTTTCGTGCGTGAGGCGTACGCTTGATTCACTGCGTGCGATCTCTGCGCTTTCCGAACAGGGAAGCGCCTATCAATCAAAACCCGAACAGCTGCTTGAAACGTTGTGCAGCGAACTGGCACAGATGAAAGTCTATGAAGTCATCAAAACGGGACTACATGAATTTATTGATAATTTGCAGATGCGAATCATTGAGATTCATAATAGTTTATATAGAACATTTTTTTCACCTAATGCCTATGAGATGATCTATCAAGATCATCAGGCGGAACTAAAACTTACTGAATAAGTGGAGCGAAGCACATGACGTTTTGTCTGGGAATGAAAGTGAAGGATGGCTTAATCGGTATTGCCGACACCCGTATTACTTCGGGGACGGAAAGAATCACCGCTAAAAAAGTGACTTTGCATCAGCACGGAAAACATTCAATTTTTGTGATGACTTCAGGGCTGCGCTCAGCGCGTGATAAGGCCCTGACCTATTTTGAAGAAGTCTTTAAAGAGACTGAGGATTTTCCACAACTCTATAAGGCCGTCAATGCCTTTGCCAGTCAAATCCGGCGCGTGTCTTCCGAGGACCGCAAGGCCTTGAATGAAGCCGGAGTCCATTTTAATTTACATGCCCTTGTCGGCGGCCAGCTGGAAGGGGATAAAGAACACAAGCTGTACATGATTTATCCCGAAGGTAATTGGGTGGAAGTCGGTCAATCAACACCCTTTTATATTATCGGAGAATCCGGTTACGGAAAACCGATTTTGGAAAGAACGGTTGAATATACTTCAGATATCGCCTTTGCTCTGCAGGCAGGGTTTCTGGCATTCAACGCCACGATCACCTGCGCCATTGATGTCGATTATCCGATCGATATTATTGTTTACCGGAAGGATTCATTTCGTCTGATTGAAGAACGCTATACCAAGGATGAATTGGGTGATGTGTCCAAAACATGGCAGGCGTTGCTCCGCGAAGCGGTTCCGAAACTGCCGTGTGAATGGACGGATAAAATTTTGTCCAAGGCATCCATTCCAATTGAAGGGATTAAACTGTCATGAGCCCGTTGTGTTACGAAATCAAACATCGCCTTGAATATCAATATTCGGTTCCTGTTTTTCTGGAGGCCCATACGCTTTTTTTTAGACCGCGTTCTGACGGTACCCAGAAATTGATTGATTTTAACCTTTCGATTTTGCCCGAACCCATGATGCATTCGGAAAAATTAGATCCCTTCGGAAACAATCCTTCACGGGTCTGGTTTGCCGACTCCTGGAATAAACTGGTCGTGAATGCGGTCAGCCGGGTTGAAGTGAACCGGGATAATCCTTTTGACTATCTGGTGGAACCCAACTGTCTGCAGCTGCCGGCGCACTACTCCCCGGCACTCAGCGAAGCCCTCAGGATCTATCTTCCGGTACGCGAAAACCATCCTGCGGTCAAAGTTTACAGTGATCGTATTGCCAGAATTGCCGGGGCCAATACCATCCGTTTTCTTTTTCATTTAGCCATGGATATCGGACAGACGTTTAAAAAAATTGTCCGCGAAACGGGTGAGGCCTTGCTGCCTTCCAAAACACTTCAGACCGAAGAAGGGACCTGCCGTGATCTGGCCGTATTATTTATTGAATGCTGCCGTATGCAGGGCCTGGCGGCGCGCTTTACCAGCGGTTATTGCAGTAGTGATGAAAATAACTTTGATCATGAACTCCATGCCTGGGTGGAAGTTTATCTGGAGGGGGGCGGGTGGAGGGGCTATGATCCCAGTTCCGGAATTGCCGTGAGCGACGGACACATTGCCGTTGCTTCAGCACCTGAATTTTTTTCGGTTTCTCCCGTTCAGGGAACGTTTCGAGGAACCGGAGCGAAATCAACGATGACGGCCTCGGTTTCCATTTCCCGCATTAAAAAACCCACTTCCGGCAGAAAAGCCGTTTCCCGCACAGCTAAAACCGGTTCCTGAACAGGGGCCTTTTCTCCTAATCCTTTTCGGGTGTGCTTAATTTAAGGAAAATGTATGAAAAGTACTTTGATTTTCTTTGCCGTCGTCGTGATCGGTGAACGCCTTTTTGAAGCCTTAACTTACCGCAAAAAGAAAGGTGAGATTTATGCCGCGTGGACAACAGCGGCAATGTTTGCAGCGCATATTTTCTGTTTTGCAGGAGCGCTGCTGGAATGGAGGATTGCAAGCAATGAAATCCATTTAGGGTCTGTCTGCGCCGGGTTTTTGCTTTTTAGCGCGGGCTGGATCTTAAGAAAGAAAACCATCCGCAGTTTAGGCCGGTACTGGAGCCTTTCAGTCGAAATTCGAAGCGATCATCCGCTGATTACAGACGGGCCTTTTGCGTTATGCCGGCATCCAAATTATCTGGCCATTCTTCTTGAGGTAACCGGCTACGGCTGTGTCTTTTCGGCGTGGAAAGCCCTGGCCCTGACATGGATGATTTATGGGCCTGTGCTGTGGTTTCGAGTTCATGCGGAGGAACGTGAGATGAAACGTCATTTTGGGCAGATTTATGAAGCCTATTGCCGCCGGACACCCGCGATTATGCCCCGGTTGAGATGAATCAAAACTTTGGCTGATAAAGATTAATATGGTATAGTGGCCCGTCTTTTAATGACATCTTCTTATGAATAAATTCACCCAATGGTTATTAGGCACGGATGATTTTCCTCCGAGATGGTTTTGCGGACACTGGACACAGCTCCATGGCTGGATGCATATCGGCTCGGATTTTCTGATCTGGGCAGCCTATATGGCGATCTCTGTTGTTTTGTTTTATTTAATTTCAAAGCGAGACGATATTCCTTTCCCAAAACTTTTCTGGTTATTCGGGGCCTTTATCGGCGCCTGCGGATCAGTCCATTTGATTGAGGCGGTGATCTATTGGATTCCCATCTATCGGATTTCCGCGGTGCTCAAAGTGACGACGGCCGTTGTCTCGTGGACTGCGGTTCTGGTGCTGGTTTTGCTTGCGCCTACGATTCTGAGCCTGCCCAGTCCCGTGGAGTTACAAAGAGAAATTGAACGGCGCAAAAAGATCGAGGAAGAGCTGAGTCGTAATGCCCAGGCACTTGAGACGATTAACGGAGAACTCAGAAAACGCCAGGATGAACTTGAAAAACAAAGCCGTGAGATTGAACTTATTAATGAAGTCATGGTTGGGCGCGAGCTTAAAATGCTCGAATTGAAAAAGGAATTAGACAAGTATAAGAAAAATAAATAATTTTGGTTCTGTTGAAATCCTTATCAAATTATCAAGAAGTAACGAGGGTAAAGAAAATATTATGTCGAAACAATTAGCGCCGTCTATGAGCGAAGGAGATCGTCTCGCCTTACAGGCGGGGAAGCTTCTAAGCGATTGGCGCGTTTCAGAATAATATTTTCTTTATCCCCTTAAACATTTAATCGGATTAAAGATTTCAACAGAATCATGATTTTTAAGTATTTCCCGCCTAATCTCATGCCGAAAACAGCATCCGTTGAAGTCTTGGAAGCGGAATAACCAAAAACAAAGACCGGTAAAAAACATGATTTATTTGGCATCACAATCCGCACGCCGCAGAGATATTCTGACGGCCATGGGTATCCCCTTTAAACCGGTCCGTTCCAAATATCGTGAGGCAGTCCGCCGGGTTCGCAGCCCTGAGGATTTAGCCCTTGAACATGCCTGCTATAAGGCCCTCTATGCCGATATCCCGAAACACGCACGCTGGATTTTGGGGGCGGATACCGTGGTCTGGTGCCGCAAACAAATTCTGGGAAAACCGAAAGATGAAAAACAGGCCTTGAAAATGTTGAGCCTGCTGTCGGGCCGTACGCATGAGGTGATTACGGGCGTTGCCCTATGGGACTGCAAAAAAGAGGTGCTTTATGCGGGTTATGCACGCACAAGTGTCCGCTTTAAAAAATTGAGCTTAAGGGCAAAACAAAACTATATTTGCAAAACCCACCCCTATGATAAAGCCGGGGGATATGCCATCCAAAGCGGACCACGGGTCGTCGCCGGGTATACGGGTTCGTATTCAAATATTGTCGGGTTACCCAGAGAGTTGCTGCGCAAAATGATTCGCCATGCCGATCTCGGCAGATAGGGGAACTTTAAGTGTTTAAACGATGTTTATATTCATATATGAGATGGCGTCCTGTTTTGTGGCTGATTCTGGCTTTGACGATTCTGCCCGGTATTAGCGGTGCAGCTCCCGCAATCAAACCGCTGGAACAACTGTCCGTTATGCGCAAGCCGCATGTTGAAGCTGTTCTGGCGGCCGAAGAGTCGTCCATTCAGCCGGGCCGGTCATTCTGGATAGCGGTTCATTTTCAATTGGATCAGGGATGGCATACTTATTGGAAAAATCCGGGGGATTCCGGATTGGCGACCGAAATTACGCTTACGCTTCCGGAAGGGTTTAAGCCGAGTCCGCTGCAATGGCCTGCACCTGAAATCATCAGCCGTCCGCCGCTTGTGACTTACGGATATAAAAATGAAGTGTTCCATCTTTTTAAAATTGATCCGCCCCAGGGTATTCCGGCCGACAGCCGTGTTCAGATCAGCGCCGAAGTGACCTGGCTGGAATGTGATGTCAATTGTTTTCCGGGTAAGGCGCAGTTGAGTCTGGACTTACCGGTTCAAAACGGGCCGCCTCAACCGGACCCGGTTTGGGCCGCCGGTTTTGACACAGCGCGCCAGAAATTACCGGTTACAACGGAGGAATGGACGGTTTCGGCCCAGGAACGGCCGGAGGACTTTGTGCTGACTATTACGCCGTCCGGTGACAGGATCGAGCCTCTTCGATCCTTATATTTTTTTCCGGAAGATCCCGAAATTATGAATCATAATGCGCCGCAGCCGTGGGCCTTTCGAAATAATGCCTATGAATTAAGAATTCAAAAATCCACCATTCATAAATCCATAGAAACATTGACCGGGGTTTTAGAGGCCGACCGCGCATGGAGCGGTTCAAAACCCAATCACACGCTTTACGTACATACGCCGGTTGGAGAAAATCGTTTGGCTGAGGCGGGTTCGTTTACGGCGACGGACAATAAAACGGTTTTTGAGATGCATCCAGAGAGCGCTCCGGCCGATTTTGCGCAATCAACACTTTGGATTGCATTAATTTTTGCTTTTCTTGGAGGATTAATTTTGAATTTAATGCCGTGTGTGTTACCGGTTCTGGGTCTAAAAATTCTTTCGCTGATTGAGCATGCCGGAGATTCTCGGCGAAAAGCCTTTCAAAGCGGTTGTGTTTTTACGGGCGGTGTTTTGGTCTCTTTTTGGATTTTGGCGGCGACGATGCTGATGATTCGTCTGAGCGGGCGGCAGATCGGGTGGGGTTTTCAGCTGCAGTCGCCTTGGGTGGTTTTGTTTTTGATGACTTTATTTGTGTTTTTTGCATTCAACCTTTTCGGTTTTTTTGAAGTCGGACTTTCATTGACTCGTCTGGAAGAGGGAACACGGCATCCCTTCTGGGGAGGTGTGTTTGCGACCGTTGTGGCAACACCGTGTACTGCCCCTTTTATGGGCGCGGCTTTGGGTTATACGCTTACACAGCCGGTACCGGTCGTGCTTTTGGTTTTTACCTCTTTGGGTTTAGGTATGGCCTTTCCGTATTTGGTGTTTTCGATTTTTCCTGCATGGCTTAACATGCTGCCTAAGCCCGGCGCCTGGATGATTACGTTAAAAAAAGTTTTAGGGGTTTTGATGCTGGCCTCGGCCGTATGGCTTGGCTGGGTTTTGAGTCTTCAACTCGGATGGATCACCCCAAAATCTTCAGCGGAACATTACGGTCCGGCCTGGCAGAGTTATGACGCCAAACGAATTGAAGCCGTCCGTCTTGAGGGTAAACCCGTTTTTATTGATTTTACGGCAGCCTGGTGTTTGTCCTGCCAGGTTAATGACCGGCTGGTTTTTCAATCAAAACCGGTCATTGAGAAAATGAAACAGTCGGGGACGGTTGCCTTTAAGGCTGATTGGACCCATAAAGATGACGAGATTGCCCGTGCGCTTGAGTCTTATGGCCGCAATAGTATTCCCCTCTATGTTTTTTATCCGCCCGAAGCTGAAACGCCGCTGATTCTCCCTGAACTATTAACGCCCGAAACCTTTATCCGAACACTGGATCAATACACCGGGAATCATCGGACTCATGGTATAATCTCCATTTCTGATCAGTGAAGGATAAGAGAAAGGAGTTTGTGATGAAAAAAATAACGGCATTATTTTCATTTATTCTGTTTTCTTTGTGCATGGTTTCTAATCTTCAGGCCGAAGTTTCAACCGGCCGGCTGGCCCCCGACTTCCGGCTTGAGGACACTCACGGGCAATCCCATGCTCTTTCGGATTTTCTAGGCCGATACGTGGTTCTTGAATGGACTAATTATGAATGCCCGTTTGTCAAAAAACACTATAGCGGCGGTAATATGCAGTCTCTGCAAAAAGAATTAACCGGTGAAGGCGTGGTCTGGCTTTCAATCGGCTCTTCGGCCGAAGGGAATCAGGGATATTTCTCAGCGGATGAATGGAATAAACGGGCGTCTGAGAAAAATGCTTCGCCGACCGCCATTTTACTTGATCCTTACGGTGAAGTCGGACGTATGTATGAGGCCAAAACAACACCGCATATGTTTGTGATCAACCCTGACGGAGTGCTTATCTATGCAGGCGCCATTGATAGTGTTGCCAGCCCCGATCCGGCCGATATTGAAGGTGCAACCAATTATGTCCGACAGGCCGTTCATGAAGCCATGGCCGGAAAACCGGTCAGCGTGCCGGCGACTAAGTCGTATGGATGTTCGGTGAAGTACTAAGCGTGAAGAGTGAAAAGTGAAGTGTGAATTGAAAAAAATAAAAAAAACAACAAGGAATAAGACGAAAGCCCTGTCCCTGGCCATGATTTTGGTGCTCGGTTGTTTTGGTGTTCCGCTGAGTGTTTATGCCGAACCCGCCGTGGCTGTCGACGCTGCACCACCCGCGCCGGCACAACATCAGAACATGATGGTGGATTTTCAAACCTATCAACAAAGCCTGGATGATTTCTTTCATATTAAATTGTCGACACACCCCGATCCGGACTATGGAATCAATTCTTTAATTATTGATTTAAGCCGTAAGGCTGCGGAGAATCCCGAAGATACCGAGACAATGATTTCTCTGGGGCACATCTACCGCATTTTGGGCCAGCCGCGCGAAGCAAACCGTTTTTATCAGAAGGCACTGGCTCTGAAGCCGGATAACTATTACCTCTACGTTTTTTCAGGCGTGATGTATCTTCAAACAAAACAATATCCGGAGGCGCTTGAGCAGCTGGACAAGGCGGTTGCTATTAATCCCTATGATACGTATGCATGGCTTGCACGCGGCCGCGCCACGCTTGAACTGCAAAATGAAGAAGAAACACTGAAGAGCTATGAGAAGGTGCTTGAAATCAATCCCGGCAATGAAGAGGCCCTTTTTATTTTGAGTGCTTATTATTTTAACCGGGGTGAAAAGCATAAGGCCCTGCGTTTGCTCGAAACGCTGTTTGAAAAACACCCAAAGGATCAATACCTGCGTTTCAGACTGGGTTCACTTTATCTGGCCGATAATCAGATCGACCGTACCCTGAATCTTTGGGAGGATCTTTTTTTTGAGGGGAACCGCGATCCGCAATTTGTTTTCAGTCTGGCCGTGGCCTATTTTCAAAAAGGAGAATACGACCGTGCTGAAAAAATATTGGACCATTTACAATTTCTGCTGCCGCATGAAACAGGTATTCAGTTTCTGCTGGCGGAAGTTTATCGCGCGACAGACCGTCCTAAAAAAGCGATTCAAGCCTATCATGCCATTATGGCCGAAACTCCTGATTATTTGGATGCTTATATCGGTTTGATCATGGTATTACGTGAGCAGAACCGTACGGCCGAAGCCGAGCAGGTGATGCGCCAGGCAGCCGGACACTTCGGCAGCAGTGAGCTGGACAGGTTACAGAAGATGATTGGTCATAATAATCAGATCCACCCAGACAAGGATGTGAGTGATGAGTCAACAGAATAAAGAAAATTTGGTATGGATTGACATGGAAATGACGGGTCTGAACCCTGAGAAGGAAAGAATTATTGAAGTGGCCACGATTGTGACTGACGGCAATCTGAAAATTCTTGAAGAGGGCCCCGACATTGTCATTCACCAGAGCAATACTCTACTCAGCCGCATGGACGAGTGGAATCAGAAACAGCATAAAAAAACGGGCCTGCTTGAAGAGGTGAGAAAATCGAAAATCACGACGGCACAGGCCGAACAACAAACGCTCGAATTCATTCAGAAATATTGTGAGCCCGGCAAGTCACCCCTTTGCGGCAACAGCGTACACCATGACCGCAAATTCATTACGCGCTATATGCCGAAACTGGACACCTACCTGCATTACCGGCATATTGATGTCAGCACGATTAAGGGACTCGTTGAACGCTGGTATGATAAAAAATTTAAAAATATGATTAAGAAAGATTCCAGTCACCGGGCCCTGAGCGATATTCGCCAATCCATCGAGGAATTAAAAATATATCGCAGAAAATTTTTTAAAAACCGGGTAACTTTCGAAAAAATTAAAATCTGAACACCCGGTATATTTATCCGACGACAAGCAAGAGACCACAGGCTTGCCCGCGGAGCTCCATTTTACAAACGAGAGCTCATCCAGAGCGAACGAAGTGAAGCGAAGGATCTAGTACCGCATCAACAATCAAAAGACGGGTTCGCGGCACAAGTGTCCGTAACAATGTTAAAATTCAAGCCCGTCATTTCAACATTGACGGAGCACTAGCTATTTTATTATGAATCTTCTTCTGCGCTGTTTTTGGGTCTATTTGGGCTCTTTTTTTCGAAAACCTCTTTCTTTTCTGGACTCTTCGATTCTTTCCTTCCACGTCCTGCCGCATGACCTGGACATTTATGCTCATATGAATAATGGCCGATATATGTCGATAATGGATTTAGGCCGGTGGGATCTGATTTTGCGCACCGGGCTTTACCGGCGTATTGCCGAGAAAAAGTGGAATCCTATCGTTGCTTCTTCATTTATACGGTATCGCAGGCCGCTTTTTTTGGGTGAGGCCTATGAACTACATACCCGCATTTTGGGTTGGACGAGAAAATGGTTTTTTCTTGAACAGGTTTTTGTCCGAAACGAAAAAACCGTGGCACGCGCCTATGTCAAAGGCCTCTTTATTGGCCCCGGCGGCAGTATTCCCTGCAGTGAAGTTTTGAGGCTGCTTAATATCAAAACGGAATCGCCGGAGCTTCCGAGAGCTATTGCAGCCTGGGTGGAACGGGCCGCCGATACGGCTGTCACGGATGGGGATTGATCATTTTAGACCATTGCCCGTGAATTTGAATTTCGTGTATAATACCGACTTATTTTATCGACGTATGAATTAAGGAGATAATCACGTGATCGTTGGCATACCTCAGGAAATCGAAAAACTTGAAAAGCGCGTCGCCGCGACGCCTGAGACCGTTAAGAAGATGACGGCTAAGGGACTGCAGGTTGTGGTTCAGGCGGGGGCCGGTCAAGGAGCCGCCGTCCGGGATGCCGACTATGAGGCGGCCGGGGCTCAAGTGGTGCCGGATGCCAAAAGCATTTATGAACGCGCGGAGATCATTTTAAAAGTCCGTAAACCCCTTGATGAAGAGATCGGATTACTGCGTGAGGGACAGATTTTAATTGCCCTCCTTCAGGCTTTGATTGATCCGGAACATCTTCAGAAATTGGCGCAGAGAAAAATCACCGCATTTTCAATGGATACCATTCCGCGCATTTCACGTGCCCAGAAACTGGATGCGCTTTCTTCTCAGAGTAACGTTGCCGGATATAAGAGCGTTTTAATGGCCGGTGATTATTCGGGCAAAATGATGCCGATGATGATGACCGCGGCCGGAACGATTTCGCCGGCTAAGGTTTTGGTGCTTGGCGCCGGTGTGGCCGGGCTGCAGGCCATTGCTACGGCCAAACGTCTGGGAGCTGTGGTTGAGGCCTTTGATGTCAGGCCTGCGGTGAAAGAACAGGTCGAGAGTCTAGGCGCAAAGTTCATTTCACTTGAAACGCAGGAAGCCGAAGATCAGGGCGGCTATGCCAAAGAGCTCTCCGATGAGCAGCATCACAGGGAATTAGAAATGATTGCCCGGCATGCAGCTGCCGCGGATATGGTGATTACGACTGCGTTGATTCCCGGAAAACCGGCACCGGTTTTAATCACAGCCGCTATGGTCAGTCAGATGAAAGAAGGTTCTGTGATCGTGGATCTTGCCGCCGAGGGGGGCGGAAATTGCGAGTTAACGAAAGCCGGTGAAAACATCCTGCACCAAGGGGTGATGATCATGGGCCCGTTAAACATTCCCAGTTTAATGGCTGCCGAATCCAGTCAGCTTTATTCGCGCAATGTCTTAAACTTTCTTTTTGAGTTTTATCAAAAAGGTGAAATTAATATCCAGACTGAAGATGAAATCATCAAAGGTGCCCTGGTTGTTCATCAGGGCCAGGTGACTCTAAAACGGTAGGTGTTCTGATGGAAATGCTGATTACCGCTCTATTTATATTTATTCTGGCGAGTTTCGTCGGATTTGAAATTATTGCCAAGGTACCGCCGACACTGCATACACCTCTGATGTCGGGAGCAAATGCGGTTTCGGGGATTACGCTTGTCGGTGCCCTGATTTGTGCGGGGCACCATGAAAGTACGGCTCTGGCCGCTATTTTAGGCGTTGCCGCCATTATTTTTGCAGCCATTAATGTTGTCGGCGGCTTTATGGTGACTGACCGTATGCTTAAGATGTTTAAGAAGAAAGACTAACGACAATAGACTACAGACCAGGGACTACAGATACACTGCTTGGAAGTCTATGGTTTTCAGTCTCATGTCTGCTGTCTAAATTTTGGGGAACTTTTTATAAAGGATCGATGTTTATATGGATAGAGCCATCTTAATTGATTTCAGTTATATCATTGCTTCGGCGCTTTTTATCTTTGGAATTAAACGATTGAGTAGTGTTCGTACGGCACGAGGCGGTAACGGATTGGCTGCATTGGCCATGCTGATTGCAATCGTGGCAACGCTCTTTGAAAAAGAAATCGTCGATTTTCGTCTGATTGCCTTAGGACTTGTAATCGGCAGTTTGATTGGGGCGGCGGCATCGCATTGGGTCAAGATGACGGCCATGCCGCAAATGGTGGCGCTCTTTAACGGTTTTGGCGGCTTGGCTTCGGCCCTGGTAGCTTGTTCGGAATATCTGCGCACAGGCGGCACGGGCGTATTTGATTTGACGACGATTTGCCTTGGGACTTTTGTCGGAGCACTGACGTTTACGGGCAGTGTGATGGCCTATGGAAAACTTGAAGGCATTGTTGAACAACAGCCGGTCACTTACTTTCTGCAGAAGACGCTGAATCTGATTATTTTTATCGGTATTGTGGTGTTGATTTTCTGGACGGTCAATGATCCGAAAAATTTATTACCGTATTGGATTATGTTCGCAGCGGCTTCGCTTCTGGGTGTTTTACTGGTCCTTCCGATCGGCGGAGCGGATATGCCGGTAGTGATTTCGCTTTTGAATTCGTATTCCGGTATTGCCGCATCAATGACCGGTTTTGTTCTGATGAACAAGGTTCTGATTGTGGCCGGTGCGTTGGTCGGAGCGACGGGAATTATTTTGACCGAGATTATGTGCCGTGCCATGAACCGTTCGCTGGCCAATGTGGCCTTTGGCACTTTCGGAAAAATTGAGACGGGGCCTGCCCAGAAAGGCGGGCAGGACTACGCGGGCGTTAAAAGCTGCAGCGCCGAAGAAGCGGCCATGATTCTTGAAGTGGCCCAGAAAGTCGTGATTGTGCCCGGTTATGGGTTGGCGGTGGCACGTGCCCAGCATGCGATTCATGATCTTTCAAACCTGCTTGAATCCCGCGGCGTTGAGGTGACCTACGGCATTCATCCGGTGGCCGGCCGTATGCCGGGGCATATGAACGTGCTTTTGGCTGAAGCCAATGTGCCCTATGACCGGTTGAAAGAAATGGATGAAATTAATCCGGAATTTGATCAAACCGACGTTGTCCTGATTGTGGGCGCCAACGATGTGACCAATCCGGTGGCTCGCTCGCAGCCCGGCAGTCCGATCTATGGTATGCCGATTCTGGATGTGGACAAAGCTAAAAGCGTGATCGTGATTAAGCGTAGTCTGAGTCCCGGGTTTGCGGGGATTAAAAATCCTTTGTTTGAAAACGAAAAAACGGTCATGTTTTTTGAAGACGCCCGCAAAGGGATTGAATCGATCACTAAAGAATTAAAGAATCTATGATTTTTACCCCGGCTGAAATTGAAGGCCTGATCGTGGTCGACCCCCGTTTATTTGAAGATGAACGCGGTTATTTTTATGAGAGCTACCGCAAACAGATCTTTGAAAAAAACGGTATCCAGCCCGAATTCGTTCAAGACAATCACGTCAAGTCTCAAAAAGGCGTCATTCGTGCGCTGCATTTCCAAAAAGAACCTTATGGCCAGGCGAAATTAATCCGGGTGATCAAAGGCAGCATTTATGATGTGGCCGTGGATTTGAGGGCCGGATCGCCGACGTTTGGGCAATATGCGGGGATTCACTTGAGCGCCGAAAATCATAAAATGTTTTATATTCCCGAAGGTTTTGCCCACGGATATTGTTCTTTGGAAGATTCTGAGGTTCTCTATAAGGTGTCCGGTATTTATGCCCCTGAATATGAAGGCGGCATTGTCTGGAATGATCCCGCGGTCGGAGTAAAGTGGCCTGAGTTGGATGTGGATTACATTATTTCGGCAAAGGATCAAAAACTTTTGGGGTTTAAACAGTTGTTTGGCGATAAGCGATAAGCGTAAAGTCCTAACACCTCTTATTGCTTGTAACTTAACATTGTCATTAAGGAGGGTAGCGAGATGAACCAGCTTAACGAAAAAGCATTTGAGTTTGAAAAAGCGCAGCAGTCTTTCCTGCAGCGTGTCTATCAATGGATGGCCATCGGTCTGGCCTTTACGGGTGCGATTGCCATGTGGGTGGCCGGTAGTCCCGAATTGTTACGGGTTTTACACGGCGGCGTATTTTTTATTCTGATGCTTGTTGAGCTTGGAATTGTTTTCTGGCTTTCGTCGCAGATTATGAACCTGAGTCCCTCGGCGGCCATTACCGGTTTTATGGTTTATGCCGGACTGAACGGTTTGACTCTTTCCTATATTTTTCTTCTTTATACGCAGGCCTCCATTGCCTCGACGTTTTTTATTACGGCCGGCACCTTTGCGGCGGTAAGCGTTTACGGCTATACCACGAAAACCAACCTGTCCTCAATGAGCGGTTTTTTTATGATGGGCCTGATCGGTATTATCATCGCCAGCCTCGTCAATATGTTCTTAAGATCACCGGCCGTTTACTGGCTTATTTCCTATTTTGGCGTGGCCCTTTTTATCGGGCTTACCGCTTATGACACCCAACAGCTTAAGGCGATGCAGGAGCGGGGCGCCGCTTCGGATCAGCTTGCGATCATGGGTGCGCTGAAGCTGTATCTTGATTTCATCAACATGTTCATCATGCTCCTGAGAATTTTCGGAAGAAGACGCTAGTGTCCGTCAATGCCGGGTTATGGCATTGTTACGGACACTTGTGCCGCATACATTGAGAATCGCAATGTATGCGGTGCTAAAATCGAGTTTAGTGAATCGTGATTTGGTATTTATATTTATAAGTAACGAGTAACGCGGCACGAAAAATGATTACAGTTGAAAAGCTTACTATGTATTACGGGCAGTATGCTGCCCTGAAAGACCTTTCATTTGAAGTGCGCAAAGGCGAAATCCTGGGACTGCTAGGTCCTAACGGTGCCGGTAAAACGACGGCCATGCGCATTCTGACCACTTACCTCTATCCTGCTGCCGGTCAGGTAAGGCTCGGCGATGTCAGCATCCTCGCAAATCCGCTCGAGGCCCGTAAGAAAACAGGGTATTTGCCCGAAAATGTTCCCGTTTATCCGGACATGCGAGTAGATGACTATGTTCGTTTTGTGGCTAAGGCCAGGGGATTAACAGGGAAACAACTCACAGAACGCGTTGAGTGGGTCCGTGAAGCCTGCCAATTGAAACCGATCTGGAAGCATCAGATTTCTGAAATTTCGAAAGGATATAAACAACGAGTCGGGTTGGCGCAGGCTCTGGTACATGATCCGGAGATTTTAATTTTGGATGAGCCGACAACGGGGCTTGATCCGCTGCAGATTTTGGGGATTCGCGATTTAATCAAAAATCTCGCCCATGAAAAAACAATTATTTTTTCAACCCACATCCTGCAGGAAGTTCAGGCCATGGCCGACCGGATTGTCATTATCAATGAAGGACGGCTTGTGGCCCAGGGAACTCAACAGGAACTTGAGACGCATGCCTGTGAAAAAACCGGCAGGCAGGGTCCTCTGAGTCTTGAAGATATTTTCATTGCACTTTTGAGGGTGGAGGCACATGAGGGACAGGTCTAAAGATCTGTCCCTCTAGGGGCACAATACGATGAAAAATTTAATCACCATCTTAAACAGAGAACTTAAGGCCTATTTTAATTCCGCGATCGCCTATATTTTCATTATTGTTTTTGCGCTTTTAAACAGCGGTCTTTACATGACTCAGTTTTTTCTTTCGGGCCGTGCGGACATGCGTCCGTTTTTTACGTTCATTCCGTTTATTCTCTGTGTATTTATTCCTGCGATTACCATGCGGTTATGGGCCGAAGAGAGAAAAGGCAATACCCTGGAGATGCTTCTGACTTTTCCGGTTCCCGTGCGTATTCTTGTGCTGGGTAAATTTCTGGCAGGCCTTTTCTTTTATGCCGCGGCCCTGCTTTCGACTTTTGTGATTCCTCTGATGCTTTTTGTTTTGGGCCGTCCCGATATGGGAATGATCGCAGGGGGATATCTTGGGAGCCTGATTCTCGGGGCCTTTTTTCTGGCCGTGGGAATTTTTATTTCGGGTCTTTGTGCGGATCAAATCGTAGCTTTTATCGTCGCGATGATGGTGAGTTTTAGCCTTTATCTGGCCGGAACCGATTTTGTCGCTATGTCCATTGACGGATGGCTGCCCGGATTTGGATCCCTGCTGAAAACGTATTTCGGGACGGCGAATCATTTTGATGCTTTTGTGCGGGGTGTGGTCGACAGCCGGGACGTGATTTATTTTATTTTAGGCTCGACTCTCTTTTTGATTTTAAACGGATTTTGGCTTGAAGGCCGGATGCGCTCTAAAGCGCGTCAGGTTTTTGTAGCTGCCGTCCTGATTTGCGCAGGTATTTTTTTTACGGGCAACTGGTTTTGTGCCGGTTTTTCTTTAGGCCGTTTCGATTTAACCGAAGGCCGGATTTATACGGTCTCTCAAGCGGCCCGTGAAATTTTTGAAGATTTAAAAAGCCCTGTTACGGTTAAGTTCTATGCTTCTCCCAAAGAGAAAATGCCGGCCGGAATGAAAACACTCGAAGAGGATGTGATCGGAAAACTGGAAGAGTTTCGCGTGGCCTCTAAGGGTAAATTTCAATATAAACTTTTCCACATGGATGCGGCCGAGACCTCTGCGGCCCAGAACGGCGAAGAGACAATGCAGTCGCAGCTTGCGCGCAAAGGTATAGAACCCTTTCAGATTCAGTCCATTGATGCCGATGAGGTCGGCGTTAAACTGATTTATTCTTCGCTGAGTATTTCTTATAAAGAAAAACCCGAAGAAATTATTGCGCAAGTGATCCCCGACAGTCTGCAGGAGCTGGAATATCTGCTGATGTCGAAAATCTATCGCATGACGCTTAATAAAATGCCGCATGTGGCCTTAGTGGCACCTTATGAGGATCGTCAGGTTGATCCGCAGATGCAGATGCTGCTTGCGCAGCTCGGTGCGTCAGCTCCCGATTCCTACCGGGAAGATAATTACGAATATCTTCCGCTTCTTCTGCGTCAGGAAGGCTATGAAGTCAGCCGCATTCGTTTGCAGAAAAATGAAACTATTGCGCCCGATACCGATACGCTGGTGATCGTTGAACCGGAACTTCTCAGCGACCGGCAGCGTTATGAAATCGCGCGCTTTCTTTCAGGCGGCGGTTCGGTGATGTTTGCAGTTCAAAATTACGAATATCAATATCAGCCTCAGGCGGCTGCGTTGTCGGTGATGGTTCATGATAAAAAGCCGTCGGTCAATGAGCTTCTTGAAAACTGGGGGCTCTCGGTAAACTCTAAAATTCTTCTCGATGAGCAGCATGAGGTCATTAATATCTCCGGCGGACGTGTAGGCCCCTTTTCCATGCCGGTGCCTGTGAAATTACCGGTTCAGATTTATCTGACACCGCAGGAGATGAATGAAAACGTTTCAATTACGTCACATTTGTCTTCGCTTTTTTATCTTTGGGGTTCGGCGCTTGACATTGATCCGGTGAAGATGGCGGATCAAAAACTGAAACTCACGACCCTTCTTTCATCGACAACCCATTCATGGCTGGTGGATTTCATGCCTGAATTTGACGGATCTTATTTGCTTGGGGCCGAAAGCCTCAAGCGCGGTCCGTTTCCGCTGGCCGTTTTGGTGGAAGGGATTTTTAAAAATCCTTACCAGGGGCAGGCCGTTCCGGCATGGGGCGAAGGGCAAGAAGAGTCTTCTGAACCTGCTGTGGAAAGTGAACCCCGGATTGAATCCAAACCCGCCAAACTCTTGGTGGTCGGTGCGGCGACTATGTTTCAAAAACAACTGGCCCAGAGCGGAGGGCATCTGAATTTTTTTATTAATGCGGTGGATGCTTTGACGCTGGGGGACCGGCTGGTCAATATCCGTTCTAAACGGCCGATCGACCGTTCTATCGGCAGAATATCGACCCCGGCCAAACTTTTCTGGCGTTTGTCTGCAACGCTTCTGGTTCCGGTTTTAATTGCCTTGCTCGGAACCTTTCGTGTCATGTTGCGCCGGAAGGTCAAACACGATTATCTGAAGTCACTAAGTCATAATGCATAAATTTTTGTACGTTTGAAAAATAAAAATATTGCTACGAAACGCGCCGTCTCGTTCGGAGCTCTTCCGTCTCCGGCGGAAGGATCTCCTCATCTCGACAAAAGGCGCCGATTGTTTCTTTATAATATTTTTATTTTCTAAAATCGCATGATTTTGATAATACCTTTCATGAGAAAATTGAAACCGGTACCAGTATGAATAAAAAACAATTAATCTCTCTGACCCTTATCCTTGCCTTTTTGATTCTTGGCGTGATTGTCAAAGAAGTGCGCCGTCCCGCAGGCCTTGCCACCCGTGATTTTGAATTGTTGAATTTATCCATCGATTCTTCCAAAGCCCTGAAGATTTTAATCGGAAAGGGAAATCACATTTCAGTGACTCTGGTTAAACAGGACGGAGTCTGGCTCATTCCCGATTTGTGGAATGCACGTGCCGACCAGGCTAAAGTGGAAAACCTTTTGGCGTTGTTGAAACATGCCAGGGGAGAAAAGCGGGCCGAAGGGCCTGAGCTTTTAGAGGATTTCGGGATTACCGATGATCAGGCTTACAGTCTTGCGGTGCTTGGCAGTGACAATCAGAAACTTTTGGAAATTAAACTCGCCTGGAAAAAGGCCGGGCCCGGAGCCGGTTTTATACGCCGTTCGGACAGCAACGCAGTCTATCTGGTCGATGCCGATTTGATCGGAGCTTTAGGTTTGTACGGTAACAATGAGGCGGAAATGCCCAAATTAGAAGTGTGGCCGGCTCTTGATTTAATTGCTTATGAGCCCGATCAGATCAGCCGAATCGAAATTACCCGTTTCAGCGGTGAGAACCGTATTGCCGCAGCCGGATTATTAAGAATGGACAGCAAAAAGAACGATTGGAGTTTTATCCGGGAAGACATGCCGTTTCGGATTGATCAACAGCAGGTTAAAGATTTTTTGCGTAATCTTTCGAATTTGCGTGCACGGCAGGTCTATGATCCATCCTTGGAGCAGTATGGTTTTGATCACCCGTATCTTGAGGCTGTGATTTCAGCCGGTGTGCAGGGCGTGACGATTTTGACTGTGGGTCAACAAAGTGACCAGGCGCGCGGACGGTATGTCAAACTTTCAAATGAACCGGTGATCTTTGAAATACCGAATTATCATTTTTCGGATATGAATGTGGATAATAGCCGTTTTGCAGAGCCCGGATTGATTCATGGGCCGGATTCCAAAATTCAATCCGTGGTCATTCATCGAGGGCAGGATGAAAAAATACTGACCCACGGAGATGCCGGGTTTAAAGATTATCTCGGCAGTTTAAAACGTGTACAGATTAAAAGCCTTATTTTTGACCAGAATACCGTCGTGCCGGCTGGCGAATCCTCAGCCCTATGGATAGAAATCACGGATGAAAAAAATATTCATACCCTTTATGATTTTGGTGCTGCAGTCAAAGTCGAAGATGAGATTATTCAGTATCCGGTGATTAAACGCGGCAACGGCCAGGCCTTTATGGTTTCGGCCTATGATTACCAAACCCTCATTGAACAAATGCTGGCGCCGACACCTGCGACCGAAGCCACACAGGCCGAACCGGCTGTTTCCTGACAATCCGGCTTACGGTACCGCTTCCTACCCTTTTGGTGTATAATGCACGCCCAATGAAACAATATCTGCAGTTACTCCAACATATTCTGGATCACGGTGAGAAGAAAGAAGACCGAACGGGTGTCGGTACGATCAGCACTTTTGGTTATCAGATGCGTTTTGATCTGAATGACGGTTTTCCTCTGCTGACCACCAAAAAAGTTCATCTCAAATCGGTGATCCATGAACTGATCTGGTTTTTAAGCGGTGATACCAATATCAAGTACCTTAAGGATAATGGCGTCAGTATTTGGGATGAATGGGCGAATGAGAACGGTGATTTAGGTCCGGTTTATTCCAAACAATGGCGTGGTTTTGAAGGTGCGGGCGGTAAAACGGTGGATCAGATTCAAAACGTGATTGATCTTTTAAAGAACAACTCCGACAGCCGCCGTATTTTAGTCAGCGCCTGGAATCCGGCCGAGATCGACCAAATGGCCCTTCCGCCGTGCCACTGCCTTTTTCAATTCTATGTTCAGTCAGGAAAATTATCGTGCCAGCTTTATCAGCGCAGCGCGGATGTTTTTTTAGGAGTTCCGTTTAATATTGCATCCTATGCTTTGCTGACGATGATGATGGCGCAGGTGACCGGCCTGAACCCCGGAGAATTCATTCATACCTTTGGCGATGTCCATATCTATTCCAATCATATGGAACAGGTGAAGCTGCAGCTCAGCCGATCGCCCCGTACACTTCCTGTCATGAAGATTAATCCGGACGTCAAAAACCTTTTCGATTTTAAATACGAAGATTTCACCATCGAAGGGTATGATCCGCATCCTGCCATTAAGGCACCTGTGGCGGTATAAAAAACAGGACTGAGGACTGAGCGATGAGGACTGAGGAAAATAAAAAAACAGCTCTCTATCATGTTGTTGCAGCCGCAAAGAATGGAGTGATCGGTAAAGACAATAAACTTCCGTGGCATTTTTCGGCTGATCTTAAGTACTTCAAACAGCTTACGTTAGCAAGTACGGTGATGATGGGGCGCAAAACCTTTGAAAGCATCGGCCGTCCTCTTCCGGGTCGTACCAACTTTGTGATCAGTCGTACGGTTCGCGAACAAGCCAATCCTTCTGTCATGCCCGCCGGAACAGAGCTGGTTTTTTTTGACTCCATAGACAAGGCCGGTCAGGCAGTTCAAACGCCTAAAGCCTTTATCATCGGCGGTGCCGCTATCTATGAACAAACGCTGGATAAAATCGACGGTATTTATTTAACTGAAATTCATGCCGAGTATGAAGGCGATGCTTTTTATCCCGGAGTTCCTCAAGGGTTCCTTGAGAAATCACGGCAGGTTCTGCAGGAAGCAGATCCTAGAATCGAAGCCGTCTTTTATGAAAAACAGGACTAAGGACTGAGGCCTGAGGACTGAGCAAAAAATTAAGGATATCTCTAATGATGAATAATCTTTATCTCCGTCAGATTGAAGTCGGACCGATGGAAAACTTTGTTTATCTCATCGGAGATAAACAAAAAAAAGAATGTGTGATAGTCGATCCGGCCTGGGAAGTTGACCGGGTCCTGCGCCTGGCCAAGGAAGACGGCATGACTGTGACGGGAGGATTGGTGACTCATACCCATTTTGATCATGTGAACGGTTCCGAAGATCTGCTAAGTGCGACCAAAAGTAAAATTTATGTTCACAAAAACGAAGCCGGATATTTAAAAGGCATGCAAAGCGATGTTCATCCGGTCGAATCGGGAGATAAGCTGACGATCGGAGACATTGAAATTACTTTTATGCATACTCCCGGGCATACTCCCGGTTCTCAATGTTTTTTAGTCCAGGGCCGTTTGGTTTCGGGGGATACACTTTTTATCAATGCCTGCGGGCGCTGTGATCTGCCCGGTGGCAATGCCGAGGAGATGTACCATAGCTTGCGGCGGCTGTCCTCTCTGGATGAAAAAACAATTCTTTTACCCGGCCATAATTATTCCGATCACCCCACCTCGACCATTGCGGCCGAAAACCAAAACAATCCCTACCTCAAAATCGGCGA
Organism: Candidatus Omnitrophota bacterium; assembly: GCA_020632475.1. Lineage (GTDB taxonomy): Bacteria > Omnitrophota > Omnitrophia > Omnitrophales > Aquincolibacteriaceae > JACKFM01. Next base: position 56,824 of record JACKFM010000001.1, read on the forward strand.
ATCCCTGGAGACATTCCTCCGTCTCCGCATGGGCCACTGAAACTATTTTAGAGCTGAAATTTAGTGTTCAAGATTGCAAAATACGATCTTAAAGCCGATGCTTTTTTACTCGTCAGTTGAAACAGCAGGTCTCTGGGAAAGGTATTTTGAATTTCTCAGACTTCATAAATAGGGCTGGCGGGGATTATTATTTGCGGGGGCCATGGGTTTTCTTGTAGTGATACAACAACCACCCAAGAAAAATCAGGCAGATAATCATGAAAAATAGGTTAACCCATCCATAAGCAGTGATCATGAGTCCTCCTGGCTTAAATTGATGACAACGCCAGTTAACACAAGCAACATTGTAAATCCCATAGCGAAAAAGAGATCCAATGTTACAAACGGCTTTTTAGTCAGGATGCCGATGACGAGCATCGCAAAGCTGACCTTTCCACAATCATAAAAGAATTTTGAAAGATTATCACCCAGAATTTTTTTCATGGTGGTTGAAGAATACACCGTGTAACCTCCCTTGTAAAGATAAATAATCATAAAAAATATGTTTAATTATAAATATTTGACCGATTCATATACGAACCAAGTTTTTACCTCCAAAAACTCATTAGTTTTGCTCTTAATTGATAGCAAAAGAATCTTTTTGCTATCTTAAAATTCGCAAATTTGGCCTTCAGGTGTTACCTTTTATTCAGGTGTGGAAGCCTTATATATATAAAGAAGACGACTCTGTTCAATCCGTTTGAAATAAGGACAGGAGAGGGCGGAGAGTGTGGTCTTTTTGTGTACACGATGAAAAAACTATGAAGCAAAAATCTTTTCAAAAAATAATCGCAACGCTTACGGCAGTGACTTTTATTTTTACAAGTCATGTGACGGCGCCTGCATTGGCCCAAACGCCGGTTCTGGAAATGAGTCTGCCTGGGACGTTTGCGGATGATTTCTCACAGGTGGAACTGCCCGAATCCATGGGGGTGGTTGAGGAAGCTTATCTGAAAGGCCGTGACCGTACGGTCATCCTGATTCAGGATGCCCATTCGGTGCCCGGGGCTCAGCGCAATATTCAAAAATTAATCCGTTACTTTGGCCGAGAGTACGGAATTGGTTTGGTGGCCCTTGAAGGTGTGGATGCACAATTTGATCTGCAGATTTTCAAAAGCTTTCCGGATAAATCCAAATTAAAGTATGTTCTTAAAAATCTGCATGACCAGGGAGAACTTTCAGGCCCCGCCGCCGCCGCGCTGTTTAATGATGAGGTTCAGACATTCCGGGGGGTTGAAAACTGGGGGCTCTATGAAGAGGGATTAGGCTATTATCTGAGCGCCCGCCGGCATGAGGAAGAAATCGCCCGCAATCTTCAGGGCTGGCAGGATGATCTTCAGTCACGCAAAGAAAAGACCTACTCTAAAATTCTTCTTGAAACCGATACGAAGATAGAGAACTTTCAGCAGAATAAAATCGAGTTTGTAGATTTGCTGAATTATCTGACTCCACTCAAAGCTCCTGTGGAGGGAACAGCGATTGCTGTTTTGGCCGGACAAATGCACGAAGCGTTCGAACAGAACCTTGCCATTGAGACCGAGACCGAAGCACTGGCCTTGAAAGTTAAACAGCATCTCGAAAAGCAGAATGCCTCGCAGAATGATTTGAGTCGATTCAACCAAGAGGAACAGCTTTATCAAACCTCTCAGATCACGAACGGTGAATTTACTCTCTTCCTCAAAGAATTGGTGGATGAATATCAGATCGCTTGTAAGGTTTCAGATAAACTGAACCGTCAGGCTCAGGGGCATCAGAAATTGCGGGACCTAGAAGGATCAAAATTATCTGAGGATCTGGATGAGTATATTCATGCGGTCAAGGAATCGCTTTTCAGAAATCAGGAGGAAAGAAATCTTGACGGCGAAAGCCGGCGCCTTTTTCTCATGAAAAAACTGATACGTCTTGAACTCTCGCGAAGCGAGTGGCGTGAACTCGAAGGGGAAATGGATTACGCCTTGTGGACAAATTTTAAAGACCACATTGCTTTTTATCAAAATGCACGTAAGCGCGATGAAGCCATGATGAAGCGCCTGACGAGTGAAATGGATCATCTTCAATCCGGTTCAAAACTCCCGCCTGCGGCAGGCCTCCGGCGGGCAGGCAAAACGGCAATCATGATCGCCGGTGGCTTTCATACTCAAGGATTGACCGAACAGTTTCGTCAAAAAGGAATTAGTTATCTTCTTGTACGTCCTAAAATCGAAAAACTCCCTGAAGAGAATCTTTACCGTAAACAGATGTCCGGCGATCTCTCATGGAAAAATTATTTCAAAGTTCAGAATGGCCGCGTTAATCTCTACGATGCCTTTGTGAGAGCGGAGAGAGACAAGCTGCTGAACAGGACTGAGAAAAAGGAATTGAATCGCTCGGAGCTTAGTCCTCATAGATCAGTCCTTGCGAAGCGCTGGCGAGACCAAATCATCCGTGATCTTGCGGATCGGGATGAACTTGCAAAAGCGGGGCAATATACCCAGTACCTTGATGAATTGAATGATCAGGGCCAAGGGGTGAGGGATGAGGGGTTAAAGAGCTGGGTTATGCGGTTACGCGGCTTTATTGACGGTCTTCGTAAACTTGATGCCGCCGGTCAAGTGACCGAGCAAAACATCCTCAATCTTTTGAATGTACAAAATACTCCTGTCGGCGCCGTCGTTGCCTGGCCCAGCCGTACAGCAACCTTGCCAGCCGATTTGGTAGGAATAAAGCAAACAGCAGTCTCTACTCGTGTTAAAGAGCCGCCGCAAATCCGTTCAAGCGAATCCGCTTCACAAGATACGCTTCACGCTTCACGTACTGAACTCAGAACCCTTCAAGACCGCATTCGAGCCATTGGTCAGATTGATCCTTTCCTGAGTGACAAGGAAATTCGCAAAAAATTTAAAGAGATTCTCGATTCCATGGACGGGATTGATTTGCCTCCCACATATTCTCAGGATGAAACCATTGAGCTGCTTCAGCAAAAAACGCCGCTTATTGTAGGCACACAGCTTCTTGAAAATGTCAGCGCCATTCAAACTCCCTGGGGAATAGTCGATTTGAGGCGGCTCAACAACCTCGACAGCTTTGACCGTGAAGACGGAGCCATGGAGCTTGCCATGCACCTTGAGATTGCGCATTCGCTTGGGTTGATTCAGATCAAAATGACCAACTTCTTGCAGGGCGTAAGTGCCCAGGGGCTTTATAAAAAACTCAAATCGCATTTTAAAGGATCGCCCGCTCTTTCCTGGATGCATGATCAAACCATTAAAATATGGTCAAGAGCCATGGCGGATGGCCGGACGCTTAGAGGTCGGGTTAAGTCAGAGGATGGAAAGTTGAAGATAGTGGCGTTGAGATGGGAGGATGGTCATTTTTACCTGAAAGAAGATCAGGCTGGAGAAATAAAACTTGAGGATACAAATGAAGCTCAAATTTATTTTTATGAGCTATTGGGTATTGTGAACTATGGCAACGGTTTTAGGGCACTGCCTGCGGAATTGAAGAATACGAAAAAAGGCGGTGATGGGCCATTTGGCTGGAGCCTGCTGGCATTGAACGGAAAACAAGTACTCGAAATTCGTAAAAAGGCGAGAGCACTTGAATTGGGCGAAACGCTCAAAGGACCGGTTGATCTCGGAGACGGAGAAGTGGAGATTGAGCTGAGGAGGGATGTTGCCAGCGGAAGGTTTTATGTGAGAGAAGGAGATACCAAAGAACGTGAGCTTGAGGATACAAATGAAGCGCAGATTTATTTTTATGAGCTGTTGGGAATTACACATTATGGCGTTGGTTTTAGTGCTATGCCTGCAAAATTGAAGAATACGAAAAAAGGCGGTGAAGGACTATTTGGCTGGAGCAAGATGGGTTTAAGCGGGAAACCGGTGCGTGAAGTAAGGAAAAAGGCGCGTACGTTAGAAACAAAAGAATCGGTTGAAGGGACTGTGGATCTTGGCAATGGAGAGGTTAAGATTAAGCTTCGTTGGGACGGTGAGAGTTTTTATGTCAAAGAAGGAGATGAAGAGGAAAGAAAACTTGAGGATGCCAACGAAGCGCAGATTTATTTTTATGAGTTGTCAGGAATTATACATTATGGCAAAGGTTTTAGAGCGGTTCCTGCCAATTTGGTGAATTTAAAAAACAGAGGTGTTGGGTTATTCGATTGGAGCGGGATGAATTTAAGCGGCAAACAGGTGCGTGAATTGAGGAAAAAAGCACGCGCGCTTGAGGCGGGTGAAGCGCTCAGAGGAACGGTTGATCTTGGAGAAGGAGAAGCAGAGATTGAGCTGAGGTGGGATGTTGCCAGCAGAAAGTTTTATGTGAAAGAAGGAGACGCTGCAGAGCGAGAGCTTGAGGATACGGATGAAGCGCAGATTTATTTTTATGAACTTTTGGGGATTACGCATTATGGCAATGGTCTTAGTGCGATTCCTGCAGATTTGAAGAATACGAAAAAAGGCGGCGTTGGGCTATTTGGCTGGAGCAAGATGAGTTTAAGCGGTAAACAAGTGCGTGAATTGAGGAAAAAGGCACGTGCGCTTGAAGCGCGAGAATCCGTTGAAGGCATCGTGGATCTTGGCGAGGGGGAGGCGACGATTAAGCTTCGTTGGGATGGCAGGAGCTTTTATGTCAAAGAAGGAGATGGAGAGGAAAGGAAGCTTGAGGATACGGATGAAGCGCAGATTTATTTTTATGAGCTTTTGGGGATTGCGCATTATGGCAATAGTCTTAGTGCGATTCCTGCAGATTTGAAGAATACGAAAAAAGGCGGCGTTGGGCTATTTGGCTGGAGCTGGATGAATTTAAGCGGGAAACAAGTGCGTGAATTGAGGAAGAAGGCACGTTCGTTAGAAGCAAAAGAATCCGTTGAAGGCACCGTGGATCTCGGCGAAGGAGAGGTTGGGATTAAACTCCGTTGGGATGGTGGAAATTTCTATGTCAAAGAAGGAGATGGAGAGGAAAAGAAGCTTGAGGATACGGATGAAGCACAGATTTATTTTTATGAGCTGATTGGGATTGTAAACTATGGCAGTGGTTTTAGTGCTATCCCAGCCAATCTGAGGAATACAACAAACAGAGGTGTTGGGCTATTCGGCTGGAGCCAGATGAATTTAAGCGGGAAACAAGTGGGTGAATTGAGGGAAAAAGCACGTGTGCTTGAAGGGAAAGAATCGATTGAAGGCATCGTGAATTTTGGCGAAGGAGAGGTTGGGATTAAGCTTCGTTGGGATGGCAGAAGTTTTCATGTTAAGGAAGGAGAGGGAGAAGAAAGAAAGCTTGAGGACACGGATGAAGCGCAGATTTATTTTTATGAACTTTTGGGGATTGTGAACTATGGCAACGGTTTTAGCGCTATCCCAGCCAAATTGAAGAATACGACAAAAGGCGGTGAGGGAACCTTTAGCTGGAGCTTTATGAATTTAAGCGGTAAACAGGCCCGTGAGATCCGAAAAAAAGCAAGGCTCCTTGCAGACGAAAAAATATTTTCAGGAAAAATCACCGATGAAGAAGAAACGATAGAGGTGAATCTACGTTATGACGCAGCTCTTAATCAATTTTACCACAATGATTCCTCCATTAATCCGCTTGAAGCCTATGATCTGTTTCTTGAAATGCTGAACATCAGGGGGCGTTCCAAAGATACTTCCGTCAAAGTACTACCCTATCCTCCGCATGCCGCAATCGATACGCGCGTGATGTTTGGCTTGAAGAGAAGTGAATTGAGAAGTCATGCAGAAATTGTCAAAGAGCTGTCCGGGGCGATGGATGACGGCCGTTTAAAATTGTTTTTTGTGAAGGATTTTAATGAGCCTGCAGATTATGAAACCCTGATGCAGGTTTTAAGACAAGGCGGGCGCTTTTCGTCTCCGGCGGTTCCCCTGGGTATACCCGTTTCAGTTGAAGCGGCTCGTACCACCATCCGTGAGTTCTTAAGCGAATGGCAGCACAAAAGTGCGGAGTGGCAGATTTCTGCCGATGAGCCGGCTTTCTTATCTGCCGGAGTGGATCAGGAGATTTATGATTGGGCGCATAACGCTTTATACAGCGCCTCTAAGGCAGTGGAATACTTATTTGAAAAGACCCAGGGACAGGGTCAGAAAATGCCGAATTCTGAAATTCAGGATTTGATGGGAGTTCTGCCGGATTTTTATCAAACCATGCGAATGGTTTTTCTCACGGCGGATAAAACCGGTGCCGGGGTGGCTGTGATTGAACCCGAAACTCCGGATGCCCGTGTGGCCGAAGCTCCGGCTGCCGAAAGCTCTTATCTGCGTGAGTTGGCAAAATATATTTTTCATATTACGGCAATCATCAAAGATGAAAATGGATTTAGGTTTTTATGGAATTTAAGTCATCACTTTTTTGATGCGGATATCCCGGAAAAAATTAAAACCAGTACGTTAAGCAGGGAATTTAGAGATCTTCTTTCCGCTCATCTGGTTGAAATGCAGAAAATACGTCCGGAGGATATTTCTGAAAAAGCCTGGGTTGATTTTCTGATTCAGGCGGCACTTGATTTTCCGCGTGAAAAATCGGGCAGAACAGCACGGCAGGCCTTGATTCAATATGAAGGTGTCGAAGAAGTTCGCAGGGTGATTGAAACCCTTTATGAACAGGATTTTGGGGCGATGATCGGAGATGTTGAATTCACCGACTTTTTGCTTGCCCAGTGGGATACTGTGGATTGGCCGCAGAGCCTGATCGAAGGCATTGAAACCTATGAGACGCTTCCCGCAGACAGTGATGTCTGGGCTGATTTGGGATTTCAAGAACGTCAAATTCCGGTGGTCAAGAGACGTCTTGAGGCCTTGATGCGTTATCTTGAACAGAGGCGTTCGGGAGAGTTCATTTTTGAACCTATCGAAACGGACGATTATGAGCTGAAGTCCGTCGAAACTCCCGCAGAGTGGGAATTTTTTGAAGAACACGTCAGACCAAGAAACCCCAGGTTATCTTTAGAACCGATGCTATGGAGCGGGCAGAATCTTTTTTTGATGGAACAGTCAACCGGACAGGTCCAGGCGGCCGTGCAGCTTCTATCCCCTTCGGCAGATTGGAGACAGGGCGGAGTCAGAAGAATCGGCCGTTCTTTATGGGTTAATCCGCAACTGGCTGAGCCGAAGCGAAAAGAAGTCTATGAAACCATGATTGCATTGGTTTTAAAAAGTCTGCCGCAGATTGAAGAAGAGGGCGAACAGTTGCGAGTCTTTCTTCCGCTTTCGACCTTTTATCAGGATACGCGCAGTGAAACTTTTGCAGGGCATAGCACTCGTGATTTATGGCGTTCTGAACATCGACGTGCTGGTGAACAAATTGTTGAGGTCGATGACTTAGATTCAAAAGCAATTGCTGAAAGCTATCGCCGGGAAAGAGTTTATCCGGCTATTCTTTCAAGAGTCGACGAAATGCAGTTTGTGACCATGGATGTGGATGAAGCTGAAGGAGTATTGGGCCGTTTTCAGACAACTCTTGAAAGTCATCCGGTGATGCAAGGTAACTTTGCAGAAGATAACTACGGTTTTATGCGAGAAAACCTTAGGCGTGCTGAAAAAATGAGCATCCGCCTTGAAAGTACAAATCAATGGCTGACGATGTTTTTCTTTCCGATGAATCCCGACGGTTCTATCGGTAGTCATGTTTTTGCGGTCTCAGAGCATCCGGAAAATGACGGCAAGATCGCCGGTTACTCCTTTTTAACCGATAATCTCGAATCACTTTCCGTGGCCTTTGATATTTTTCCCGACTTTCGCGGACAAGAAGAAGTTAACGAGATTTTTTACCTGTCATTAGGCGACGGTTACCGCCGTTACGAGCATACGCTTTTTCAAGTCCATGAAGAGAGCCAAATTAGCGACTCAAACCTTGAAGATCCGGTTAAGCTGGCGGGTTTTTATTTGAGCCGTGGTTTTTGGCCTGATCAGTTAAAGGATCTCGCGGATTTTTATTTGGCCCGCAAGATTAGAGATGGAACGCTGCTTACTGAAAGAGAAGTCAGCGGTATTTTTAATCATCCGGACCGTGGATCCTTTTTGTCTATGTGGGAATTAGAAGTTCCTGTAAAGCCCGAACTTAGATTTCTTTCTCGCAGTGAATTTAAAAAAGAAGCAGAAACCTATCAGGACTCTTTTGGTGTCGATATACGGCGCTCTGAGCTGAAAGCGGCGGACTTTAAAGATCTGCATGCTGTCTTAGAGGATTTCTTTGAGCGGCTTAATCGTTATCCCGCAGCCCAAGGCGCGCTTGACCGGGGTGAACTCATTTTGGATCTTAAGACCGATGAGAGGCCCATACTCATTAGCGGTAGCGATGCGAATCTGATCGTAGTTCTGCTTGAAGAAATGGCGACGAATGCTTATCTCATGGCCAAGAAGCTCAATGCAGGCAAACCGATTGAAGTGCGTTTTTCGGCGCGCTATGAGGACGGGCATTTAGTTTTAGAAGTGCAAGACAATAGTGTCGGAATTGATGTTAATGAAATTGCCGCCCAGCTCATGAGGCTGAAAGAGGAGCAGCCCGATGTGATGGAAATTTATTGGGAAATGCTGGATGAGGCACTTCGCATGAAATTAGAGACCGGTCAGTCCCTTGAGCAGGCAGAGTTATTGGATATTCTTGGTACGGTTCCCCTGAGTTCTGGTAAAAAAACGGGGGGTATCGGTTTTCTCTTAATTAAAAACTTAACCGAAGACCGTTACGGGGGAACGTGGAATTTTGAGACCCTTCCGAGTCAGGAACGCCGTATGATCGACGGTCAAAACGTGCGTGTGCCAAGCAACGATTCCTTTACCCGGGTACGGGCCATGATTCCGCTGGAGCGTATTCATCAGGCCGAGAAGCAGAAAGAGTTTTCCGAAAAAGCGGCTGCCCGGATTGAATCTGCAATTCTGCCCGTATTTCAATCGATGTATAGCGTCTATCCGAAAGAAAAAAACAACCCCCTGGGCCAGGCAATCTTTTCAGCTTTTCAGGCGGTTGACCGGGTCTATCAAACATTAAATCACGAGAATATTGCCGGTGCACGGCAAACAATCTCTGAAGTTTTTTCGCTTGTGGATGAACTGGATGCTGTTGCCAATGATGTCACTCTGTTTAAAGAAGAATCGTTGCTGTTTAATTTTGAATCGGATTTAAATGTTTTACGGCACAGCATCCTGAATTTTTTGGCCTTGATTGACGGGCTGATGGGAGCGCCGATTGACCGCGAAGATTTGTACCGGCCCCTGCCGTGGTGGCAGGAGGCCGCCAATCGTCTGGTGAACCGGTTTATGCCGGATCTTTTAAAGACCGATCAATTGATCCGCTTTGCCCAATGGATTTCAACCCTGCCCACTGAAAAATGGGTTTATGGATTTCAAGACAAGCGGTTACAGGATTGGTTAAGCGGCGGGCGGGATGGCTGGGGTTTATGGTTTAGACGCTTAAGCCCGGATTCCAATGATTTTGAGATCAATATTCAGACCCCTGAAGGCAGTACCGGAACGCTTATTTTTGATGAAGGTAAAGGCTCCCTGCCTTTTCAAAAAGATGGCGTGAAGGCCCTGAAAATTTTTCAGACACTGCAGGATCTTGAACGGAATTTTCTTTTGATTGACCGGGGCAGGCTTGGCAATCAAAAGTCGGAATATAAAGACCACGCCAAAGAGATTCTTATCCGTCTTGTCCGGGATTTAAACCGGCCGCTGCGTCTGTCCTACGGAGATAAAAATACGATTGCGCTTTTTGAAAATAATGAACCCGTGGCTTCTGTGCGTGTTGGAGAAACCATGGCCGCTCTGGCCAGCTGGGAACAGAGCAATCTCGGGGCCTATCGAGTGCTGCGCAATATCTGGGAAAAGGCCGGTGACGCTGAAATTGTTTCATGGTCGAAAACCGATGATTCCCTGACACTTGATTTGGCCGACGGCCGGCGTATTCTGATTAATCAAATCGGGATGACTTTTTTAAAATCCGAATTGCGAAATCAGCCGGAAGATTTTGAACGGGCATTTGAAAAAATTCTTTATCGTCATGGCCTGACACCCGATTCTCTATTGGTTAAATTCTTTCCGGATGCCATCAAACGCGCGCTTGTGGCCGACCCTGCATTAAGACCTGTTTTATTAAGGCGTTTACCCGGAGAACAAATGGGGCCGCCGCAGATTCAGGACGGTGCCCTTTTGGAAGAACTGGATTTGTTTTCTATTTTTCAGGATTACAGTGTTTTTTCAGCCGGCTCGCCCCAAACAGCCGAAAAGCTGGCAGCTCAGGGTGTTGAAATAATTATTGGTGTTACGGATACGTTCAGTGAGGATACATTGAGTGATGCCACTTATCCGGTCGCGAATAACCGGCAGGTGTATTTCCCGCTCAAAGACGGCAGCTGGCTTGGAGTGAAAGGCATTGGTCAAATGGAGAATTTCTATGAGGCTCCGCATAGGCCTGCTGTTGCCTGGGCGCAGCGGCATGAAGGCGTGACGGATTTTCGTGATCTTGAAGGCGTGACTTCGGTCTATCCGGACATTAATGACGCCTGGCCTTATTTCAGGCAGTCGCTGGGCTACCGGGAGTTAAAATCACTTCCGGATCGCAATGGTAATTTAATCCCGGTTGATCAGATTGAAACCAATGTGAAATCCCCGCTGCTTATTTTCGGCCGCGTGCTGCATCCGCACCGGCTCTCAAAATTCCCGCAGCTTTTAAAAATTGATTCCACACTTCAGCATTTAAGAGAAGAACTTACCCGGACATTTAAAAGCATAGGGATTTTCAGCGAGGAACAATATCCCGGGGATTCTGTGATATCTCCCGAAGACTGGGTCTTAGAGAGTTTCCGCTGGATGGGCCGTGCCGAGGCTTTCAAACAAAGAAATCATATTTATAAAAAGACCATTCACAGCCAGGACTTCGGTATGGCGTTAGGGCAGGAGAATGATCCCGGAGAACTTGAAAATGCAGCGGTGCGCAGCGCGAGGTTGCTTCAGGACAGGCGGTCTGAGGGATATCTTCCCGAAGATCAGAGAAGAACTGAGCCCTTTACGGATTATGTATCGGTTATGGGTCTGGCCACACAGGTGACTATTTTGATTGAAATGATCCGGGTGATCCGTGAAATTGCTCCGCAGAATGAGGATCTCTTTCTGCCGGATAAAGAAAGAGTGCTGCGTGAATTATTTGAAAATTATTTTGAAAATGTCGGCGAAGAATACCGCGCTTTATGGACAGACTCTGAAAAACAGGATGATGCCGAAAAGCTTTTGGGTTTTCTCTACACACAAGCCAAACGCAGAACGCCCGTGCACAGCGTTGAAGCGATTTTAGGCGGGCAGGACCCCGTGCAGTGGACACTTGAGGTTGCGCGCGAGGCTTTTCGAAAATCCGAACTCAGAAATGAAACTGCGTCATCAAACCAGTTTGACAAAATTTTAACGCTTTTACAGGATGAAAAATTTAATGAAACAATTCAGGCCGTAGATGAGTTACTGCCAGCATTAACTCTTGAGTCGCGGCAGGCTCTGTGGGCCGAAAATATCCGGGAAATTGCCGTTGATTTGGAGTCCTATCATCGTGTCGATCACCGTGAGTATCTGGAAGCAATACACCAGGCAATTGATCGCCAGCGTAATTTTAGGAGCGCAGAGAATTATGCCCACCCAAGCGCATGGGGACAATGGACGTCAGCGGATATTGAGGCGGTGCTTAATCCGGGCGCGGATAAGTTGAGCGCATTAATCTCTTTTCAACATGTGGATCAATTCACTAGGGTTATGATTGATTATGCCAGGACGCAAGAAGGCATCACGGTGATGACGGCACCGCCTTTAAGCGGTATTGATCATTTTCCAAGTTATATTATTTCAAGGAGTCCGGTGGCGGCCCGCAAGATTAGAGATTTGCTGGAGCGTTACCGCCGGCTGGGGCGTAACCCGGATGCCGATTATGCCTTACAGCTTGGACTTCTTCTCGGGTATTCACGCGAAGTGATTCTTCAAAACATGGATCTTGAAAATCTTCATCGCGAGCGTCTGGCTTATTCTGAAGTCGAGCATTTCTGGAAAGATCCACGATACGGGCAGCTCAAATCACTGATTTTTAAATATACGGATGTGCCGGGTATGGGCGGACTGATGGTGCGGTTAATGACTCAATATGCCAAAGACAGTGTGAAAGGTAAGACCAGTACGCATTTTAAAGAAATCGCCGGAGAACTTTTCTTAATCGATGATTTTTTAAGCCGTATCCCGCAGGCTGAATTATTGGCCTTTGAACAGGTTTTGGGCCCGCGTGAAATCGATGCGTTTGTACGTATTCCGGAAAAAGCAGAGATCCCGGAGGAATATCGTGTGTTCAAACCGGGTCTTTATTTAATTGAAGGCAAAGAGGTTCCAATCAGGGATTTGGATTTACTGTGGGATGTTTCGCTTGAAAAGCAGGTTTTCGGACAGCTTAAACAAGCCCGGCTCCTATCTGCGATCGGATTCCCTGTTCAGGGAATTTTAGTGGCGGCCGGTGGGGCTAACTATACTGCGGAAAATCAGGATGTGGGCAAGCTTCGGTTGATTGAACAAAAGTCCCGTATTGGTTTGCAGAATCAACTGCGGGAGCAGGAAGCGGCGGTATCTGCCGGAGAAACTGTTCCGGCCGTGATCCCGGTATTTTCATTTTTGAGTTCGCCTTTTCATGTTACGAATGATTCGGCAGCGGATTCTGCGGTGTCTCCCGATGAACCGAGAGTGCTCCGGTGGTCCAAAGAAAATCCGATGGACACATTGGATTTAGTCCGTTTTCTGGGAGCTTCATTTGCGGGTGCCTGGCCCCCTTCCAACGAAGTGCGTTCACAGGCTTTTGAGCGGCTTTATCGAAATGCCGAAGACGCAAAGGAAAAATACCGGCAAATGGCCGAAAGAACCCGAAGAGACAAAAATCAGAGAAAAATCCAAGCGGCGATAGATCGTGAACGCCGTGATTCGGAAATTCATGAATGGACCGAATGGTTCTTGAAGGCCGGAATTCAGGATGATGCCCTGAGCGGAGATTATGATCATGATCGAAGCAGGATTGAATCGGTTTTAGAAGTTTATTTTAAAGCCGGTGTTTCTCTGGACATTCTTCGTAATGAACTGCAAGTGCATGTGCGCCGATTATCTGGTTCAGCAGAACCTCATACGATTGATATCCGGCTCCCGGATCAACCCGAATTTCAGCAAAGCCTGATCTCATTTCGTAATTTTGAAATTCATGCCCAGGAGACATGGGAGTGGTTGAAAGAAATTTCCAAATCATCTTCAACGATTAGATCAAAATTCAAGTCAACGGGTGGACAAAGATCAACTCCGAAAACAGGTCAAAAACCGTCTAAACCCCCAAAGCCGCCTCGTGCGGCTGTTACAGGCGAAGCTTATTTGACACGTACCGCCAAAGGCTGGCTTGAAGTTTTTCAGGATTATTTTACGGATGCCGCAGAGGCTGAACGGGTTTTGAGGTTTTATTTCGGCCAATTAGGAACAACCATCCCCATCCAGCGTTCTCTTTTACAGACAAGAATTAAGCGCAGCGGCAAGGAGCAGGTTTGGCAGGAGCTGGTACAAGCGGCTTCTAATTCTGACGGAGCCCAAGACACTAAGGCGGAATTAAGAACCGGCACAAAAGAAGGGGAGTTCGGGTTTTTTGCTGATGCGGCGCAGTTGGATCTATCGGATGACGCTCAGAAAAAGAAATTGGCAGGCGAATTAGCGGCTCTTGACAGAGTGGCTTTTGGATTTGTGCATGACCTTTACGGCAATACGGATGTTTGGTATGAGAAGCTGAACCATTTAGACGATTCCGAATTGTTTGTTTCCATGGACGCGAACGGAGCTCCGCTGGCCTATCTCTTGTCTTCAGACAATCAAGGCGCGATTTGGCTGGATCGTTTGGCGGCTCCCTCGCATCCGGGGCTGGGCGGTTTTATGATGACATCGTATCTTGAATATTTAAATACCAAGGGAGTTGAGAGTATTGTTCTGAATCCGACCAGAGAGTCATTGGGTTTTTATCTCCGTATTTTAAGGAGATTGCGCTGGCGCGGATTGATCCGGGAATACCGGGTAAGCCGGGCCAATACTGTCATTAAGTTAAATTCCGGTTTTTCAACCGAAGCACAAAGTCATCAACCGGTGCTTGAACATGCAAAAGAAATGATCGATTGGGAACAGCAAAAACTTTTATATCATGACCAGGTACTCTTAAAACATCGGGACATTTACCCCGTAGCCGCTGAGCATGACGCGATTGTCTGGCAGATCGAAACCGCGAAAGCTGCCGGGTTATTAGGGGGCTACCCGCCGGTGATTCTTAATTTTGATCCGCATCACGATGCCTACGAGAACGGGCCGGCACCGGGAAACTGGAAGAAAATGTTTGACGATTCCGGTCAGGCTTTGACATTCACAATTCCACCGGTTCGGGGTCGAAGCGGACAAGGAGGCTTGTTTAATAAGGCCCGAGTCATGGAGGTCCCGCGCGTGATTGAAGCGGATAATACGGATTTTTTCAATATGGATGAAGATCATTTTGAAAGTTTGACTGAACTTAAAGATTTGAAAATTCAATATAACGGGCAGGACTATACTTTGCAGGATTATCCCGGACAGATCTGGCTGAGTCTTGATTTTGATTTTCTGTGGATGTTTTCCGATTATCATCTCAATCCCCAGGAGGTTCGACAGCAGTTCGATTTTCTTGCGTACTACTTACGCAAAAACAAAATATTGATTGATGAAGCGGCCGGTTATATCTCAATGACTTTTCTTAGTTCAAAGCCGGATGTGGACCGTCAGGCGTGGATTGATCAGGTGTCGGATCACCTGGATGCATTTCGTAAAAACATCTTTGCTTTTGGTGATGATTTGGAGGTTGGCTCCGGACAGATTCCGACAAAAACCGAATTACGCCTTGAAAAAAGGACACTGTACGAAAATGACGAATGGAACATAGGGCTCTTAGAAACGCTTGTATCCAGAGCTGCACACGAACTTGATCTGGAAGCCTCGGTTGTCGGCGGGACGCGTTATCTGCAGTCCGGCCGCAGGAGCGATGTGGACATTGCGCTCAATGTTAAAGGAAGTCCGGATTCAACGCTGGTCAAACGCTATTTTGAGGAGTTGATCCGGCAAATGGAACCGTACGGTATCAAAGATAGTTCCGCCAAACCTCAGGTGGATCACGCTAAACGGTTAATGACAACGGCTGTTTTTCAGGGAACAACCGAATTAACGTTTGACCTTTATGCCACGGATTCCTGGGAGGCTAGGGCTGAGTGGTTTTTATCCAGATTTGAGTTGGTCTCGGAAAATATTGCCTTTAAAAGATATTTAGAGATGGAATATTATCTTGGGGATGCCGAGACCTACCGGCAGGCACTGCAGGCCTATCAGACGGGATTAACTTTGAATACGCGTTTGCAAACAGATAGACGGATCGGTTTTTTGCGGCAAAAGGCAAAGACGGGTAATCGTCAGGAACTCATCCGGCAAATTGTTGAACGCAGCCTTTCATCCATCTCTGAATCCATTGCCGCCGAAACCGCCGCCCAGACTTTTGCCAGTGAATTACGCAATTCGGATCAGCCACAATCCGAATTGCGTAAGGCTTCTGAGATTACCGTACGGATTGGTGTTTCGCCTGTGATTGAAAAACTTGAAAGCATTTTAGCGGGACTTGAACAAAGGGAACGTATGGAAATTGCGACCTTGATTGAAGGCCGGCCGGTTTCAACCGCAGCCTTGCAAAATGAAATCAAGAAAGTCATTGCGCAGCTTCAGAATCTTCCGCTGGAAGGAGCCTCTTTCGGTTATATGCTGCCTGAGCAGCCGGATGATTTGCTGAGTTTTACGCGTGTGATCCGTATGTTCGGCCGTATGATCCGTCAGATTTTTATCCCGGTTTCGAATTCTTCGGTGAATATTCCGGCCGAATTGCAGGAAACTCTGAAAGACTATGACATTGTTCTGACCCGGGTGAATCATTTGCGCCGTCCGGTGGTTTATTTGACGGATCAGACTTACGCTGGAGTGGTTGGCCGTGCGGAAGATTTTGAAGGACGTAGTCTGGAGGATACACTGATGCCGGTAACGCTGGCGGATGAGAGTTTTGAAAATGACCCATTGATGTCGGAACTTGTTTTGGCGCTTCAGGTTGCAGCGTCGCTGCTGGTTGCCGGTAAAGTTAAATCCAAAGCCGACCGGTATAAATTGCAGGCCGAAGCCGTTTCACTCCTTAAAGACTATGAACTCTTTCCTGGCTTTGAATCCAGAATTATCCAGGTGACCGAGAGCGGCATTGCCGTTTCGGGCCGCCAGGTACTTCTTTACCTTGAATGGGCAGCCCGCCAGTCGGTTCAACAAAGCGCCTAAGAAGACCAAGTAGTAAAGAGTCAGAAAGTTGAAAGTCTAAAAGCCCTCTGTGCATATAAATATGTTGACGTGCTCCCGGACGTATTTGTTATAATACATCCCTTACTAGAGCCTTCCGTAACCCTTTGATAAATCATCATTTAAATGATTTAGAGTAGTAATCGACAAAGGGAACGGACTTTTTGTATATCTCTGCGATAAAATTTTTATATTTGGACATATCAATGACAGACGAAACAAATAGTTTTTATCATGAAGAAGCGTATAAGCTTTTGCAGGAAGGTTACCAGAAACAGATGGACCGCAGCCTGGATGAGGCTGTGGAATTATACAAGCAGTCCATTGAACTCTGTCCGACCGCCGAGGCGCACACTTATTTAGGATGGGCCTATAGCGCGAAGGGCCGCTATGAAGAGGCCATTGATGAATGCAAACGCGCGATTGAGATCGATCCCGATTATGGAAATCCCTATAATGATATCGGCGCCTATTTGATTGATCTGGGTAAAATGGATGATGCGGTTGAATGGCTTGAAAAAGCGGTCAATGCCCGCCGTTATGATGCTTATTGCTACCCCTACTATAATTTAGGAAAGATTTGGGAAAAGAAGGGGCAGTGGATGAAATCCCTGAAGTGTTACCAAAATGCCCTGATTGAAAAAGCAGACTATGGGCTAGCTAAAAAAGCGATAAACCGTATCTATAGTCTCTATAACTAAAATTCGAATTTCTAATCTCGAAATCCGAAACAAATTATTAATTTTTAATACTAAAATTTTTCAAATTTATAATTTATAGATTGAAATTTTGGATTTGTTTCGTGCTTCGTATTTTGAATTTCGGATTTAGAAGAAGTAGTTTCGCAAGGATAATATGCTCTCAAGTTATTCCGGAATATTAATTATGTTTGTGATGGCCACGGCCGCTTCGTGGCTTTTTATTGTTCTGACCACCCTATGGGGCCCCAAAAAAACCAACCCGGTTAAAGAAATGCCCTTTGAATGCGGTAAAACCCCTTTTGAATTACCCACCGGCCGGCATGCCGTGAGGTTTTATTTGGCCGGCATGCTTTTTGTCCTTTTTGATATTGAACTTATTTTCTTTTTCCCCTGGGCAGTGGTCTATCGGCGTTTGGGGTTATTCGGTTTTATTGAAATGATCTTTTTTATCGGTTTATTAGTCCTGGGTTTTATTTATGCCTGGAGAAAGGGGGCTCTCGAATGGAAGTAATGCAATCACTGACTTCAGGAGGTTCGAGTGGCGGCTATTTAACCTCTAAACTCAATGACATGATCGGTTGGGCCCGCAAGTACTCGATTTTTCAATATCCTTTTGTCACAGCCTGCTGCGGTATGGAATATATGTCTGTGGCGTGTTCTCACTATGATATTGACCGGTTCGGAGCCGGATTGCCGCGGTTTTCTCCGCGTCAGTCGGACGTCCTTTTTGTGGTCGGAACGATTTCTCACAAAATGGCACCGGTGTTAAAACATATTTATGATCAGATGGCCGATCCCAAATGGGTCGTGGCTTTCGGTGTTTGCACCTGTACGGGAGGTTTTTATGATAACTATTCGACCGTGCAGGGGATTGATACGATTATTCCCGTGGATATTTATATTCCGGGATGCCCTCCGAGACCCGAAAATGTTTTGGACGGACTGATTAAATTGCAGGACAAAATTCAGCACCAGAAACAAGAAGTTTAGTGTTTGTTCGATTTGCAAGTGAGCATCGAATGCAAATCGATTACAAACACTTACCCCGCAAATGAGCGAAGCGAATAGCGGGGTTAGAGCCATAAGATTTGCAAGTGAGCATTGAATGCAAATCGATTACAAACACTTACCCCGCAAATGAGCGAAGCGAATAGCGGGGTTAGAGCCAGAAGATTTGCAAATGAGCATTGATTGTAAATCGATTACAAACACTTACCCCGCAAATGAGCGAAGCGAATAGCGGGGTTAGAGCCAGAAGATTTGCAAGTGAGCATTGATTGTAAATCGATTACAAACACTTACCCCGCAAATGAGCGAAGCGAATAGCGGGGTTAAAGCCTGTTAAAACGGATAACACAAAAAATATAGATAAAGAAATGGCCGAACTCCACACAAAACTCAAAGAAAAATTCCCCGAAGCCGTACTTGATCTGCATGATCAAAACGGCGATGAAACCGTGGTGATTGCTAAAAGTGCATTGCTTACGGTGGGGGAATGTCTCAAAAATGACCCTGAATTTAACATGACGGTTTTAATAGACCTTACGGCCGTTGACGGTCTGGATATGGGATGGAAGCCGCGTTTTCAGGTGGTTTATCATTTTTATTCGGTCGAAAAAAATCATCGTCTCCGTATTAAAGTGGGAGTTGACCGTAAAGAAGCCACGGTAAGCAGTTTGGTTAAATTGTGGCCGGCTGCCAACTGGTTTGAGCGTGAAGTCTGGGATATGTTTGGTATCCGTTTCGAAGGCCATCCTGATCTGAGACGCATTCTCATGTATGAAGGTTTTGAGGGACATCCGTTGCGTAAAGATTATCCCTATAATCAACGTCAGCCTTTGATCGGACCCCAAAATTAGGACTGAGGACTCAGGACTGAGCTATGAGTAAGATCGAAAAATTTGAAGATTTGATCGCCTGGCAAAAAGCCAGAGAGCTAACAAAGCTTATCTATCAAATGACAAAACATGAAAAACTATCAAAGGACTTTGGCCTGACCAATCAATTGCAAAGATCAGCTGTTTCAGTGATGGCTAATGTTGCTGAAGGTTTTGAACGTGGTAATCGTGGAGAATTCCACCAATTTCTGGTCATTGCTAAAGGATCTTGTGCTGAACTTAGGTCATTAATCTATGTTGCATTAGATGCCGGTTATATTGCTAAGCAGCAGTTTTTTTTAATACATGAGTTAACGGAAGAGGTTGGTAAGATTATTGGTGGTTTACGTTCTTCTGTTGCTAAACAAAGAAAAAGAAAGAATGTTATGGTATGAGCACTCAGTCCTCAAACCTCAGTCCTCAACCCTTACGTAAGACTCGCACAGAGTCAATGTTGCTGAATGTAGGTCCTTCGCATCCTGCGATGCACGGCATAGTACGTATTTTGACCGAACTTGAGGGTGAAGAGGTTATCGGTGCCGACATTGAAATCGGATATCTTCATCGCGCTTTTGAAAAGATGTCGGAGCAGAATGGTTATCTACAGGTCATTCCCTATACTGACCGGCTTAATTATGTTTCTCCGCTCATTAATAATGTAGGGTACTGTCTGGCGGTTGAAAAGCTTTTCGGGCTTGAAATTACCGAACGTGCAAAATACATTCGAGTCATCATGAGCGAGATTTCGCGTGTGACAGATCATTTGACCTGTATCGGTGCCACGGCCATGGAACTCGGGGCCTTTACGGCATTCCTGTATTTCATCAAGGCACGTGAATACCTGTATGAACTGGTGGAATCTGTGACCGGGGCCCGGTTGACGATTTCTTATACGCGCATTGGCGGTGTGAAGGGAGATCTTCCGAAGGATTTTGCAGAACGGTGCCGTGTTGCAATTAAAAAGACACGTGCTGAAATTAAAGAGGTCGATGCATTGTTGACTAAAAACCGTATTTTTTATGACCGGCTTAAAGATAC
This sequence comes from Candidatus Omnitrophota bacterium, assembly GCA_020632475.1. Lineage (GTDB taxonomy): Bacteria > Omnitrophota > Omnitrophia > Omnitrophales > Aquincolibacteriaceae > JACKFM01. The sequence continues at coordinate 76,843 of JACKFM010000001.1, forward strand.
CGGTAGAATCTCGGCCAAAGATGCGTTGGCCTATAGCATTACCGGGCCTTTTCTGCGTTCAACCGGCGTTGATTATGATGTGCGCCGTGCGACGCCTTATCTGGTGTATGACCGTTTTGATTTTGAGATTCCCGTCGGAGAACATGGCGATAACTATGACCGCTATCTGTGCCGCATGGAAGAGATGGAACAAAGTCTCAGAATTGTGGAGCAGGCATTGGAACAGATTCCTGAAGGTGATGTGCTGCTGGATACGGACGGTAAGGTTATCACCGGAGAAGCGATGGTTGACAGCGCGAAAATGGGATTAATCGAAGAAATTGCAGGAAGTTCTGCGGTGGTGGACCCGACGCTTGACGGTACGAGCAAGGTGAATTACCGCAATATCGAAACGGTTAATAAACGTGCCTCACTGCCTCCTAAAGAAGATACTTACGGTAACATCGAAGGTTTAATGAATCATTTCAAAACCGTCATGTGCGGACATGGTATTCGCCCACCCAAAGGTGAGGCCTATATGCCGGTTGAAGGCGCCAATGGCGAGCTTGGTTTTTATGTGGTCAGTGACGGCACCGATAAACCCTATCGTGTGCGCGTAAGACCGCCGTGTTTTACCATTATGGCGGCATTGCCTTTAATGTTAAAGGGAGAAACCTTTGCTGATATTATTCCGACGTTTGGATCGGTGAATATGATCGGCGGCGAACTTGATCGATGAACAGCGATAAGCGGTGAGAGTGATTATTCTTATCGCTTATGATTAAACAAGTAGATGACGATGAATATTTTTACAGAGCAATTCAAAAAACAAGCCGATGAAGTTGTGGCGCGTTATGAAACTAAACGCGCTTCGCTGCTTGAAATTCTGCATTTGGTCATGGAGACCTATGGATATGTTTCGGTGGAGGCCGAAGAAGCCGTTGCCGATTATCTGAAACTTCCGCCGATGGATGTTCACGAAGTCGTTACTTTCTATACGCTTTATTACCGCCAACCCAAAGCAAAAACCCGTTTTAATGTGTGCCGTACCTTAAGCTGCAGTCTTGCCGGCAGCGATCGATTGATCAAGCATTTTGAAGAAAAACTTGGGATCAAAGCCGGACAAAAATCCGCAGACGGAAAATGCGGGCTGCAGGCGGTGGAGTGTCTGGGGGCCTGTGAGATGGCGCCGATGCTGCAGGTGAATGATGATGAATATGTCGGCGGATTGACCAAAGAAAGAATCGACGAACTGATTAAAAAATACATGACTTCATAGCGATAAGCGTTAAGTCATGCAGTAAAAGATATGTTTAACTTAGCACTTAGCGCTTACTACTATTACTAAAAATTATGGAAAAACTCATTTCAAAATATTTCGTTCCCGGTAAGACGTTTTCGATTGATGAGTACATCGCTGACGGAGGATACCAGGCCATCAGGACTGTTTTTGAGAAATTGGATTCGGCTTCCCTGATTGAGACGGTTAAAAAATCTAATCTGCGCGGACTGGGCGGAGCCGGATTTCCCTGCGGAATAAAATGGAGTTTCGTTCCTCAGAATACGGGCAAACCCGTTTACCTGGTGGTCAATGCCGATGAAGGAGAGCCGGGTACGTTTAAAGATAAATATATTATCTCACATGTGCCGCACCTTCTGATCGAGGGGATTATGATCGCGGCCTTTGCCAATAATGTGCATAAAGCCTTTATTTATATCCGGGGCGAATATACAAGACCTTATCAGGCATTGGTCAAAGCCGTCAATGAAGCCTATGAAAAGGGATATCTTGGGAAAAATATTTTCGGTAAGGGTTTTGGCCTGGATATTGTTGTCCACCGGGGAGCAGGTGCTTATATCTGCGGGGAAGAGACAGGTCTTTTAGAATCGCTTGAAGGCAAACAGGGCCGGCCGCGTTTAAAACCGCCGTTTCCGGCTGTCGTCGGTTTGTTTGGATGCCCGACTGTAATCAATAACGTAGAGACTTTATCGTATCTGCCCTTTATTATTAATCGTGGTGCCGAGTGGTTCGCTTCGCTGGGATCGGACAAAAACGGCGGGATGCGTCTTTTCAGTGTGAGCGGACATGTCAAAAAGCCCGGGGTTTATGAGTTACCTCTCGGCATTCCGCTGCGTGAAATCATCTATACTTACGCGGGGGGTATCCGTGATGATCGCCGCTTAAAAGCCGTGGTGCCGGGCGGGCTTTCAGCCGCAATTCTCAAAGCGGATGAAATTGATGTCGGCATGGATTTTGACCAATTACGTGCCAAACAGACTATGGCCGGATCGGCCGGTGTGATTGTGATGGATGAAAAGACTTGTATGGTGCGCTCCTTACTTGTCACCATGCGTTTTTATGCCCATGAGTCCTGTGGGCAGTGTTCACCCTGTCGTGAAGGTACGGGGTGGGTTCACCGCATTCTTGAACGCATTGCTTCAGGGGGGGGGAAGAGCAAGGACCTTGAAAACCTGTCGGACATTTGTTCCTTTATGGGGGGTACGACAATTTGTGCGCTGGCCGACGGGGCGGCCATGCCGCTTCGCAGCTATCCTCAAAAATTCAAAGAGGAATTCGAATATTTTATCCGGCATGGAAAAAGTATGATTGAACAAGGGGAGGAAGTCAGTGCCTAAAGTTACGATTGACGGAAAAGAGATTGAGGTTCCCCAGGGAACTCGTGTGATTGAAGCGGCCAAGATGGTCAATGTGGATGCGCCCTATTATTGTTATCATCCCGGTCTGTCGGTTGCCGGTAATTGCCGCATGTGCCTGGTCGAGGTTGAAAAAATGCCGAAACTGCAAATTGCCTGTCATATGCAGGTGCAGGACGGTATGGTCGTGTGCACGAATTCTGAGCGCGTGCTCAAAACACGCCAGCATATTCTGGAATTCCTTTTGGTCAATCATCCTTTGGATTGCCCTGTATGTGATCAGGCCGGAGAGTGCTGGCTGCAGGATTATTATATGAAGCACGGACTTTATGATAGCCGTGTCAGTGAAAACAAAGTTAAAAAGCACAAGGCCGTTTCGTTAGGCCCCACGGTGATGCTGGATGCCGAACGGTGTATTTTATGTTCACGATGTGTCCGTTTTACCGACGAGATTTCAAAAACCCATGAGCTCGGCATTGCCAACCGCGGTGATCATTGCGAGATTCAGACCTTTCCGGGTAAAGAGTTGAACAATGATTATTCAGGAAACGTCGTTGATATTTGTCCTGTCGGAGCGTTAACCGATAAAGACTTTCGTTTTAAAATGCGTGTATGGTATTTACAGGCCAAAGATTCGATTTGCAACGGCTGCTCCATGGGTTGCAATATTCAGGTGCATTATAATCTGGATAGACCGCATCATGCGAAAGGTGAGCGTGTGATGCGCCTCAAACCCCGTTACAATGAACACGTCAATCAGTGGTGGATGTGCGATGAAGGCCGCTACGGCTATAAATATCATGATCATAACCGTATCTTGGCACCCCTTAAAAGAGCGCAAGCCGATGTTCAGGAGATCTCCTGGGATGAATTATTTACCGAAGCCGCCCGGGATATCAGCGCGGCAGGCTCAAAGATGGCGGTGTTTTTATCGCCGCAACTTTCCAATGAGGAACTTTATCTTGCGCGGATTCTTTTCCGGGAAAAACTCGAATGCCGGAATATTTTTCTTGTGTCTCCGAAGGCGGACGGTAAAAGCGACGACTTTTTAATGAAAGCCGATAAAAATCCCAATACACGCGGTGCTGCCGATATCGGCTTTAAAGTTGACCCGAAAAGATTAGAGGGCTTTCAGGAGGCTTGTGAAAAAGGGCAGATTGAAGGGATCATTGTTTTCGGACAGGATCTTTTTGAACGGTTGAATGCGGGGCAGATGCAGCAGATTATGCCCCGGTTGAAATGGTCTGTTTTTATCGGGTCTAATCATAATCTGATGTCTGAATCGGCTTCTTATGTCATGCCCTCGGCAACCTATGTTGAAAAAGAAGGAACTTTTACCAACTGTGAAGGGAAAGTTCAGAAATTCAATAAAGTTTTTAATCCATTGCCGCATGCATGGTCCGAATGGAAGATTCTAATTAACCTGGCTAAATACCTGGATGTCTATTTTGATCATGAGGAAGTTGAAGACATTTTTGAAGAGATGACCTCGCAGGTTGCGGCCTTTAAAAATTTAAAATATGATGAGCTTGATCGCGGGAAAAGCGATATTCGTTCCATGGCGGCGCCGACGATTCCTGCGCTTGAACAGTACGATAATATTCTTTAGTCTACAGCGCGGACAGCGACTCAAAAACCACAATAGACGGAATAAAATATGATTGTGACAACGATTCTTGCAGGAATTGTTTTATTTATGGTGATTAATTTTGCGGCAATTCATACCTGGATTGAACGCAAACAGAGCGCTGTGATGCAGGACCGTATCGGGGCCAACCGGGCCTATGTCGTTTTACCCTGGAAATGGGCCGCGCCGATTAACTGGCTTTTAAAACCCATTAATGAACTGGGGCTTTTTCATCCGATTGCCGATGCGATCAAGATGTTTACCAAAGAAGATTTTGTTCCGCCCTTCGGGGATAAGTTTTTACACACCTTAGCTCCGGTTCTTTCATTGACGTTCTCTTTGGTGGCCTTCGCGGCTATTCCTTTCGGGGATGTCCTGGTTCTGGGGGGGAAGGAGATTCCCTTACAGGTCGCACCGATTAACGCCGGTCTGCTTTATGTTTTTGCGATTGCTTCGATGGGGGTTTACGGAGTCATTCTGGCCGGATTTTCTTCAAATAACAATTATGCGTTTCTCGGAGGTATGCGGGCTTCAAGTCAGATGCTGGCCTATGAAATTACGCTTGGCGCCACATTGCTTGGCGTAGTGATGGTTTATCAGTCGTTGGATCTGCAGGAAATTGTCAGAGGTCAGGGCGGTTACTGGTTAGGCTGGATTCCGGCATGGGGGATGTTTGCACAACCGGTCGGCTTTTTTCTTTTTTTAGCGGCCGGGATTGCCGAAACTAAGCGTATTCCTTATGACATGCCCGAGGGTGAAAGTGAGATTATCGGGTATTTTACCGAATACAGCGGTATGAAATTCGGCATGTTCTTCTTTGCGGATTTCATTGAGACCATTATGGTTGCAGCTTTAGCCACAACGCTGTTTCTGGGCGGCTGGCAGGTGCCCTATCTGGCGGCTCACGGCTTTGTCTTTCCCTGGGGGGCGGAGATCGGACTGCCGCATCTTGCGGTGACCCTTCTTCAGATCGGGTCTTTTTGTTTTAAGGTTGTCGCCATGTGCTGGTTGTTTATGACCGTGCGGTGGACACTTCCGCGGTTCCGGTATGATCAACTGATGGAACTTGGCTGGAAAGGCATTTTCCCCGTTTCTCTGGTCAATATTGTTGTGACCGCTCTTGTTTTGCTTTGGATCGGAAATTGAGTCAGGGCTAAGGGCGGATCGTTAGTCCCCAATGACTTATTCGTAAGAGTCCAGCCCTTTTCTATAGGGAGCTAGATATGCTCACAAAAATGTTTTCGGTGATTACGGGTGGAGCGGCCGGAGCAATTTCGCGTTACGCCATAGTCAGTTTTGTCTATCATGTCTGGGGTCCCCGCTTCCCATATGGCACGATGATTGTCAATGTGGCCGGATGTTTTTTGGTCGGCTATCTCTCCATGATTGCAGACACCCATCTTTTCCTCGGGCAGAATGTCCGTATCCTTTTAATTGTCGGTTTTTGCGGTGCCTTTACAACCTTTTCATCTTTTATCCTTGAATCGACGGTGCTGATTAAAGACGGTGAAAGTTTTAAGGCCTTTCTTAATATTTCGGTCAGTATCCTGCTTGGTTTTGCCGCACTTCGACTCGGGATTATGATGGGAGAATAAGGCGTGTAGTGATAAGGAATGGTTCTGTTGAAGCGCCTAATTTGATTAGATCTTTACCTTCGTCACTGTTTTTATGAAGATTTCAACAGACCCATAAGTCGTAAGTTCTAAGTTTTAGGTTGTAGAACTTAAAACTATTGAGTCGCTGAGTACAATGCAATCCCTCAAAGATAAAAAAAATTTATCCCAAATGACTGTCGAACTCGACGGTCTGCTAAATTCCTCCCAATCACTCGAACAAAAAACAGCGATCCTCAACCGCTACAAAGACGAAGAAAAAGAACGCATTGACGAGCGTTATGTTTCAGGCCGTGTCCTTTATCCCGGTGAATTGTCCGATGAGCTGACCGACCTTGCCGATGTTGTGATTAAATCCGCCTGGAAGATCAGCCTTGCTCAGGCCGCTGAAGACTTCGGCTCCGATCCGGTTAAAGAGACCGCGCTGTTTGCCCTGAGCCGTTTTGCCGCCCGCGAGCTGGATGATTCTTCGACGCTTGATCTTCTCATGGTTTACCGCTCAGGCAGTATGAGAAAAGAGTTTTATCATACCGCATTACTGATTCTAAAAAGAATCATGCAACCCAGCCAGGCCGGTATTTTTGAAGTCAATACACGTTTCGGACCCGCAGACGGTGAAACGACCGGAGTTTGTTCAACGGAAAGCTTTGAAAAATATTATGCGTCTGACGGCGGTATGGCGCAGCTTTATGAGCGTCAGGCGCTGATTCAATTAAGACCGATTGCAGGATCTGCAGAAATTTTTCGCCAAATTTGTGCTATTCGTGACGCTCATGTTTATCATACGCGTGCATTTAATATTGCCCAGGCCACAGCCTTGAGAGTACGCCAGCAGACCGAGCTGGCTTTGGGCAGCCGTTTTAATGTCCGTTATAGCGCCGGAGGACTGTTGGATATTGAATGCCTGATCCAGACATTGCAAATTACGCATGGCCGTTATCTTGAAGGGGATGTCAGAAACCCCAATACACTTAAAGCGATGCGCGCTTTATGGAAAAACGGGGTGCTGGGTGAAAAACATTTTCAGGATTTGAGAGCAGCCTACGTTTTTATCCGCGGACTGCTTAATGTGATGTGGTTTGAGGGCAGGGGTGCTTGCGGCTGGGCGCTGCCGGTTGAAAATACACCCGGCTTTGTCGAGCTTGGCCGAAAAATGGGATATACCGGTAATGACCGGGAAGTACAGGCGGCCTTTAAATTGGCTTATCAGCATCATCGTGCAGCGGCCGAAAGACTTTATGACAGCTATATGATCAATTTGGCCAATATGGCATGGGAAGATATCCCGGGTACGGTCTCGGCACATCCGGAATATGCACGTCCAAGTTTGGATGAATTGCTGCGTGGTGAGATGAATGAACGAAGTGAAATTATTTTAAGGCAGCTTGGATTTAAAAATATTGATGAAAGCACGGCCCGGCTCAGACGTCTTTGCCCTAATGCAACGGCGTTTGAACCTTTTGCCAAAACCGTGGATCTGACCTGGCGCATGTGGCCCGAGGTGCCGGATCCGGATATGGCCCTGGAAAATTTTGAAATTTTTTCGCAGAAAAATGAGGATGCTTTTTTATTTTGGCATGCGCTTTCAAAATCAGACCGCGCTCTGAAACTTATGCTGACTCTTTTCGGGACAAGCCGCTATTTGTCAAAAATTTATATCCGCAGCCGGCCCTTGTGGGGCTGGCTTGAAGACACATCGGTTTTGACGCTTGATCATGCACTGGACCGTATCCATCAATTGGGGCAGGCTGAATATACCATCGAACAGTTAAGAATGATTAAACAGCAGGAAACCCTGCGCATCGCTTTGTGTGAATGGTTGATGGGCGTGCCGGTTCATAAAGCCATGCAGGCCTACAGCGTATTAACCGGATTTGTTTTGCGAGCTGTTTATGATCTTTGTTTTAAAAATGACTCTGCAGCCCTGATTGCCTGCGGCGATCTTGGCGCAAATCAGCTTAATCTGAGTTCGGACCTTGAACTTATTCTGATTGCGGATCAAATCGAACCCCTGAGCAAACCGCTTGAGCGTTTTGAACATATGCTGCAGGAAGGCGCATTTGAAGATTTTCTTTTTCGGATAAAAATCAGCACCTATGCGGTTTTACCGGCCGTGCGCACAGAGGTTTCTCCTTCAGAATGGCTGCAACAGATCAAAATGCGTACGATTGCGGGAGATCTGCAAAAAGGGGAAGAGTGGATCCGTGTAAGCAGTGCAAAAATCCGTGGAGGATTTTCAACGATTTCAGAGACCTTTATTACAGAGAGCAATAAACCTGAAGAAATTGAGTGTAAACTGCATCAAATGCTGGTGAAACAGGATGCCGAGATTGATTTTAGCGGATGGTCCTTCGCCGAAGTCCTCGGCGAGGTTCATAAATTTAATCTTTTAAACGAGGATGAATGTGATATTCTGTTTGAAAGCTATATGTTTTTGAGAAAAATCGAGAATCGTTTGAGCCTTTTCGAAAACCATAAGCCATGCGGTATTCCGCAGGACCGGGAAGACTTGAGGCATTTGGCCAAGAGCCTTGGATTTTTTGACTTGGGTATCGAGAGGGCGGAAGATTTATTGATGAATAAATTGACCGGTGTGCGGACTGATGTTCAAAGAGTTTTAAATTATAAGTTTTAAGTGGTTGAACGGTACCGGGCACACTTGCCAAGGAAATAAAATGTTGCTCCATAGCGGACTCCTTATTATCGGCTTAGTCTTGGTGATCAAAGGCGGTGATATTTTTGTCGACGCCAGCGTGCATATTGCCGAGATTCTGCGTATTCCACGTGTGATCATTGGAGGTACCCTCGTTGCTTTGGCGACGACGGGTCCGGAACTGGTGGTCTCAAGTATGGCCAGTCTAGCCGGTGATTCCGGCATCGCGATCGGAAATGCGGTCGGATCGGTGATTGCTAATATTGCCCTTGGTATTGGCTGCATTGCCTGTATGACGACGATTTCGACAGAGTCGCGCGTTTTCAAATCACGGGCCTTCTATATGGGGCTTTTGGCCGTATTGGTCGTTGTGGTGAGTTTTAATTTGGTCCTTTCCTCCACTATGGGATGTGTCCTTTTGATCCTTGGGGTGGCTTATTTAATTTCCAATATGTTTTTTGGAAAAAAGGAAGTCGTTGCCGCAGAACAGGAAATTGCTTGCGAAGCTCATCCGAGTTTAGCGCAAGCCCTGTTGCTTTTTATCGTGGGTGCTGTACTTGTGGTCGGCGGCAGCCGTCTTTTGGTTGATTCGGGTTCGGCGGTTGCCAGGGGGCTGGGCATTCCTTCGGTGATTATTGGTTTGACTGTGATTGCTGTCGGAACTTCACTGCCCGAACTTGTCACGGCCGTTACTGCGGCCCGAAAAAAAATACCGGACCTTTCGATCGGTAATATCATCGGAGCCAATATTTTAAATCTAAGCATTATCACGGGCACTGCCGCCCTCATCCATCCTTTGAGCATCACACGTTTTACTCAAGTCTATTCTTTTCCGTGGCTTTTGATTTTTATTTTTGCATTTTCCGCAATGGTTCTGCGCCCGCGCATTCATATCGACCGTAAGCAGGGCATCGTTTTGCTTGTACTCTATGCGATTTATGTTGTGGGACTCGTTGTGACCCCGATCATTTCGCGTTAGGCATCATGGAAGGACTGAGGACTGAACGATGAGGACTGAGTGGACAGTTGCTCAATTTTCATTCCTTATATTCTTTGTTTTCATTTTCACACAAATTCCCAGAGCTATGACAGAACAAACGGAACATAAACCGAATCGTCTGATATACGAAAAGAGCCCGTATTTACTGCAGCACGCCTACAACCCCGTGGATTGGTACCCTTGGAGTCCCGAAGCATTTGAGAAGGCCCAAAAAGAAGATAAACCCATCTTTCTTTCAGTCGGCTATTCCACCTGCCACTGGTGTCATGTGATGGAAAAAGAGTCTTTTGAGAATTCCGAAATTGCCAGGATGATGAATGAGTATTTTGTTTCAATCAAAGTCGACCGTGAAGAACGCCCCGACATTGATCAGATTTATATGCAGGCCGTTCAACGCATGACCGGCAGCGGCGGATGGCCCATGAGCGTTTTTATCACCCCGGATCAAAAACCTTTTTATGGAGGAACTTATTTCCCGCCTGAGGACCGTTGGGGGCATCCGGGTTTTTCAACGGTTCTAAAACGCATTCATGAACACTGGACGTCTAACCGTGCGCATTTACTTGAGTTGGGCCAGTCGATGACGGCAGAATTGAGCAAAAGCGCGCTTCAGACACCGCCGGAGAGTCATGTTTTAAGTGAAGAAACATTGAGACAGTCCTTTGAATACTTTTTGCGCACATTTGACCGTAACTTAGGCGGATTCGGGCAGGCCCCGAAATTTCCGCGTTCACACGTACTCTCGCTGCTTTTACGCTATTACAAACGTACTCAAAACGCCGAAGCTCTAACGGTAGTTGAAAAAACATTGCATGAAATGGAGCGCGGGGGAATGTATGACCATTTGGGCGGAGGGTTTCACCGCTATTCTACGGATCAGAAATGGCATGTGCCTCATTTTGAGAAGATGCTTTACGATCAGGCGCTTTTGGTTAAAACGTATCTTGAGGCCTATCAGGCTACGGGTAAAGAAGCCTACGGAGCAGTTGCCCGTGATATTTTGCGTTATGTCCTTCGCGATATGCGGCATGAGGGCGGAGCTTTTTATTCGGCCGAGGATGCTGATAGTGCAGTTGATGCATTGCAGCCGGAACAAAAATCAGAAGGCGCTTTCTATATATGGTCTCTGAATGAGATCCAAAATATTCTTGGCGCAGAGGATGCAGGTATTTTTGCTCATGCTCACGGAGTGCTTCCGGAAGGCAATGCCGAAAACGATCCTCACGGGGAATTTACAGGCCGTAATATTCTTTACCGTGCTCATACCCTTGCGGAAACGGCAAAGCATTTTAAAAAAGAAGAATCCGAAATTAAAAAAATTCTGGATCATGCGGTCGAAAGACTTTTTAACGAACGGCTCAAACGTCCCAGACCCCATCTGGATGATAAAATTCTGACCGACTGGAACGGCCTAATGATTTCAGCTCTGGCTTCGGCCGCAAGCGTACTGGATGAACCGGCCTATGCGGATGCCGCCCGTCGCGGTGCGGATTTCATCCTCGAGAAGATGAAAACCCCTTCGGGCCGTTTGATGCACCGGTGGCGCGACGGCGAAACCGCCGTCAGCGGTTTTATCGAAGACTACGCTTTTCTGGCCTGGGGGTTATTTGATCTTTATGAGGCGACTTTTGAACCACGCTATTTGAAAGAAGCCGTGTTTCTGACTCGTGAAACCGTACGGCTTTTTTGGGATGAAAAGAACGGGGGATTCTTCTTTTCCGGTAAGGATGCTGAAACATTGATTGCCCCGTCTAAAGAGCTTTATGACGGAGCGATTCCGTCAGGTAATTCCGTGGCCGCACTCAATCTTTTGCGTGTAGGACGTCTGACGATGGATGCTCAGCTTGAAACCCTGACCGGACAGATGATGGATGGTTTTTCGGGTGCGTTGAGCGAATTTCCGGCCGGGTATCCGCAGATGCTGATCGCATTGGATTTTATGCTGGGGCCTGTTCGTGAAATCACTTTTGCCGGCGATCCGAATGATAAAAAGATAAAAGAAATGATGCGGTTTCTTAAGAGCCTTTTTATTCCCAATAAAGTGGTGACCTTACACCCTCCTGCGGGACCTGAAAAAAATGGGGAAATCGAAGCTTTAATTCCCTTTACCCGGAAACAAACCATGATTGATGGAAAAGCGACGGTTTATGTTTGTAAAAATTATGCCTGTGATTTACCCGTGTATGACGTTGAAAATTTGGAAAAACTGCTTAGGTCATAAAAGCAGGACTGAGCTATGAGGACTAAGGACTGAGTATTCTAGAATGATTGAGATACCGGACAATGCGTGGGCCTATGCGGCCTTTTTTTTAATCGGGTTAAGTTTTAATCTGACCCCGTGCGTCTATCCGTTGATTGCCCTGACCGTTTCACTTTTAAAAAGCCGCAAGGGCAATCAACCGGCCGTAGCTTTTTTAAAATCCCTGTTTTTTATTTCCGGTATTTCCGTAACATTCAGCTGCCTGGGAGTGGGCGCTGCCTATGCAGGAGAGGCCCTTGCCGGTTTTTTGCAGACCTCGTGGGTCTATGGAGCGATAGCCGTGCTTTTTCTGGTTCTGGCATTGAATATGCTGGGCCTCTATGAATTGCAATTTCCCTCCTGGATTTTAAATAAGTTAGGCAGCCGCCAGAAGCCGACGCTTTTTGGAATTTTCTTCTCGGGACTGATCGTCGCTTTTTTTGCGGCGCCCTGTATCGGCGCCCCGGTGGCGGCTTTGCTGACGTTTGTCGGAAGCCGGCAGGATCCTCTTTTTGCAGGCCTGGCATTTTTCAGTATGGCGCTTGGGCTTGGATTACCCTATCTTATTTTGGGCACCTGTGTCGGTTTGCTTGAACGCTTGCCAAGGGCCGGGTCCTGGCTGAATTGGACTGAAAAAATTTTCGGGATGATTCTGTTGGCGTTTTCGATTGTTTACGGAGTGATGGCCTATAAACCTGAAGCCCTGCCTTTGGGGATGACGGCCGCTTTGGTTGTGGCTGCAGTCTATTTTGCCTGGATTGAAAAATTAGGAAATGAGCATGCCGTAGTCTATTGGAGTAAAAAGGCCTGTGCCGTGATGCTGATTGTTGCGGCCGTTGCGGTCTATCGGCCTTATTCGGGCTTTGAATTAGAGTGGGAAAGTTATTCTGCCGAAAAACTTGAGGATGCACGCCTGCATCATCAGCCTGCGGTAATCGATTTTTATGCCGACTGGTGCGTGCCCTGTCATGAACTTGACCGGGTAACATTCTCACATCCTGAAGTTGCGGCTGTACTGCAAACCCTACGCCGGTTCAAAGCTGATTTGACCGAACCCAGCTCTGAAATGCTCCGTAGTATTATGGAAAAATATGACGTGATCGGTGTTCCCACCGTACTTTTTGTCGATCGCGAAGGGGAGACGATGGAAGGGTTTCGTATCAGCGGATTCATTCCACCTAAGGAAATGCTGGCAATTTTCAAGGATCCTGGGTTTCAAGAGCGCATGATAAACCGCGATGTAAACACTGATTAGTGCTGCGGAGCTGACCTGACCCCGAAGATAAAAGTTTGTATATACAATTTTCTTTTTTCCCGTCCGCAAGTCAAGATTTCCTGGATTTGGCCGTTTTTATAGAAGTGCGAAAATGATATTAATGCATTGTCATACCGGGGTTATTCATGAAATCAATGGCTGCAGTACAAAACAAAAATATCCTACTGATCGAAGATAATGAAGCGGATGAACTACTGATCCTGCATGCTTTAAGGGAAAGTGAGACTCAATTTTTTCAGCTGACCTGCCGGAAAACTTTACAAGCAGCCCTTGATGAATTTTCAACCCAGGACTTTGATCTGATTTTGTTGGATTTGCATTTGCCGGATTATAGGGGGCTTGATATGATCCCCATGCTTCAGGAGAAAGCCAACAACACACCGGTGATTATTTTGACGGGACAGATTCTGGGTGACGAACAGCTTGAAGCGATCCAGAGAGGTGCGGATGACTATATTGTCAAAGATCACATTAATGAAGGGCGTTTAGTTCGTAGCATTCATTATGCCCTGGAGCGGCATGAGATGAAAAAGCGCCGAGATCAAATGTTCGGCGAAGTTGAAAATCAGAAACTGTTTTTTGAAAATCTGCTCGAAATTCACAAAGATGCCATTTTGTTGGTGGATGCAACCGGAAAAATCACTTATGCCAATGCCTCTGCAGCCTCCCTGATGGGCCAGCCGCTGGAGCAATTACGGGGTTCTTATTTTCAGATGGCATTAAAATCGGATCAGGACGTTGAAGTTGAATTTGAATCCAACGGTGTTAAGAAAATTGCAGAAATGAAATCAGTGAAAACTCATTGGCGGAAAAATGATGAGACCACTGAAATGCATCTTTGTATGTTGCGTGACATTACTCTGCGTAAAACAACAGAACAAAGTTTGATTGAACTAACAGCTGAACTTGAAAAACAGGTTCTGCTGGACCCTCTGACCGGAGTCTTTAACCGTAGAGGATTTGAACAGCAGTTTTTGCATGAGCAGAATTTTGCCCGCCGCCATGACGTGGAACTCTACGGGGTTTTGGTCGACCTCGACAATTTTAAACAGATTAACGATAAATTCAGCCATGCGGTTGGAGATGTGGTCCTGAAAGAAGTGGCCTACCGTATCAAGGCCGTAGCGCGGCCGATTGATTCCATCGCCAGGATCGGCGGGGATGAATTTGTAATTCTTTTAAGCCAGCTCAAATATGATGATGCGTTGCGTGTTGCCGAACGCATCCGTTTAAGTATATGTAATAATGAGATTATTCTTTCAGCTCAACAGTTAAAAATTACCATGAGCGCGGCGCTTATTAAGATACCGCCGTCAGTGACAACGATCGAAGCTCTTTTGATCGAAGCCGATCCGTACCTGCAGGAGAGTAAAAAAAGAGGGAAAAACAGGGTAATCACGGACCGTTCGGTCTTGGCTTCCAATCAATGGTATGAAGCCGAACTGTTACAAGCCTTTGATTCGTTCCGTTACGGACGCGATATTGTGGTGTTGCGCCAGCCGATCGTCGATTTGCAGACCGGCAATGAAATCGGATATGAATTTCTGACTCGCAGCCGGGTCAAGAATTTTGAAACTCCCGATTTATTTTTTAACTTTTGCATGGAAAAGAACATTCTTAACCTGATCGATATGCACTGTTTCAGGCGATGCTGCGAACTATCCCGTGATATTTTGGCCGATCAAACCAAAAAGATACACATTAACCTTTTTCAATCGACGATCCTCTCGACGCAGATTGAAGAGTTTTTAGAGATCATTCCAAGCGAGAGAATTCGTAACCAATATTGTATTGAAATCAGTGAACAGCAGATTATCGGCAATCCCGAATGTATGATCGAATCCATCCAGCGTTTTAAGGAAAAGGATTTTTTGATTGCCATCGATGACGTCGGATTCGGCCGCAGCTGTCTTGAAAGCATGATCATCCTCAAACCCGATATTGTTAAAATTGATAAGCGTTGCGTCACCGGCGTTGCCCATGATCTGGCCAAGAAAAGAACGCTTAAAAATCTCATTCGGGTTCTTAAAGCCGTCACCCCTCAAATTATCGCCGAAGGTATTGAAACCGAAGACGATGCCAAAGTTCTACTGGAGCTTGATATCCGCTACGGACAGGGATATTATTACGCAAAACCCTATTGAGCGTGAAGCGTGCAGCGTTCAAGCCGACATTAAAAATCAAAAAAATTTTAAAATATGTCTTTGCTCAATCTAACAGGAATCATTCTCGGAAGCGCGTGGGCCTCCGGGGTTAATCTTTATTTGACGGCCGCAGGTCTTGGTCTGGCACACCGTCTGGGCTGGCTGGTATTGCCGGGGGACCTTCAGATTCTGGCGAACCCCTTAGTCATTACGGCGGCGATAATTTTGTATGTGATCGAATTTGTGGCGGATAAGATCCCTTATGTGGATTCAGCCTGGGATGCGGTGCACACAGCAATTCGGCCCGTGGGAGGGGCGCTTCTGGCTTATTGGGCAACTTCAGAGGCAGCCCCTGTGATTCAGGCTGTGACGGCACTTGCGGGCGGAACTCTGGCTTTTGATTCACACATGACCAAAGCGGGTGCTCGTGCCGCGATTAATACTTCTCCTGAACCTGTGACTAATTCCGTAGCTAGTTTGAGTGAGGATGCGCTTGTGGTAGGATCGCTGTGGCTGATGGCGAAGCATCCGTGGGTGATGCTGATCCTAGTGGCGGTTTTCATCAGCTTTTCAATCTGGTTATTACCGAAGATTTTTCATTTTTTTGGTAGAATATTCAGGTTTTTATTGGGGCAACGTCCCGGTGTTGTTCAACATCATGAGGTTTAAAAATAACGATATGAAAAAGAAAGCCAAAACAAAGAAAACAGTAAAAAAAACAAAAACCGCAGCCGCCAAACAAAAAGCTGTTTCTCAATCCGAGCTCCCGGAACTGATTGCTGTGCTGACGCGTATTGCCGAGCGGTTGGAAAACCTTGAATCAAAGATGACCACCGTACTTCAGCAGACAGCCGTGCGGCCTCTGCAGCAGCAGGTCCAGGCGCCCCAACCGCAACAGGTATCAAATCAGCAACCCAGCCATAAAAGCCACGGTCACCATCATCACCGCCAGCTTTATAAAACGGTATGTGCCGATTGTTCCAAAGAATGTGAAGTTCCCTTTAAACCTACCGGTGAAAGGCCGATTTATTGTAAGGAGTGTTTTAGCAAACGGAAATCTTCAAAAAAACAACCGGTGACCCAACCCCATCACAAGACCTCTCCGATGCACGAACGTCAAATCAAGGTCATTCCTAAAGGTTTAGGCCGGGTGACCATTTCAGAAATGGTACCCGTGTCCGGGACAAAATCAAAGCCGGCTAAGAAATCCAGACGCCGCCGTTAGAATCCTTTTAAAGCCAATCAAATCTTCAGTGCTTTGAGCCGATATATACAGGTGCAAAAGGGGTGTATATCTACAGATGAAAAAGCAATTATTGGGGGCTCTGATTCTTTTGATTTGGCTGGCTTTTTTTGCAGTTTTTCCGGGAGGCAATACCGTGACACTTCTGGAACCGCCGTTTGCCGGTCCGGTTTTGTTGGCGGCGGAGCTTTCACAGCCGCAGGCGCGAACGGCACCTGTACCACGCCGTCAGGTCTATGATCTGTCTCGTGTTGATTTTACCGGTAAAACCGAGGCGGCCGATGATCATCTCAATATGACACTTGGAAGCGCTTTGGCCAAGGCCATGGATGCAGCCGGCAATGTGGCCAAAACCGCGGGCCAAAGCGTAGGCAATTACATTCAAACCAAACAATTTGAAAAAAGACAGCAGGAAGTCCTGGAAATGTTTTACCGCAATTACCTTTCCTATGAATCCTCTTATACGCTTTCACCCAAACAACAGGATGAACTGCTGCGTCGCGTCGAGGATATTTATATTCAAGAGTCTCTTAGCGAATCTCCGCAGGTTGACCTAATCGATTTCACCGACATGCGGCAGGCGGTCAAAAAAGTCTATGCCGATATGATGAAAGGGGATGCCCGGGACGGAACCTTTAAAACGTATTATTTGAGCGGGCAAGTAGAAAGTACGGTGAATTATGAGAACGGTGAATTAGAGGGAACCGCCGTTTTTAACGCCCAGGACGGAAGTCTTCTTTATATCGATACCTATCACAAGGGCTTCCGTCTGAACCGTAAAAAATATGATGCAGAGGGGAAACTGGAATTTTCTCAGGACTATCCGAGTCCATATGACACTGCAATCGAAAGCGTTTCATCACAATCCGAAGACAATCAAAACATCGCTTTAGAGAATCTAAAGAATGATAACTTGGGTTCTTGATTTTCTGATTTAAAACGGCCAGGCAAGGTGAATGCTTGTGATGGCCACAATGCCCATTAATAGATCCAGCGGAAGCCCCACCTTTACATAATCAGAAAATTTGTAGCCCCCGGGTCCCTGTACGATTAAATGGGTCTGATAACCGAGCGGGCTGGCGTAACCGTTTGAGGCGGCAATCGTCATCGCCACGATAAAGGGCCTGGCATCCACTCCCAGATGCGAAGCGGTTGCCAGTGTGATCGGAAACAGAAGCGCTACGGCCGCATTGTTGGTTAGAAATTCGGTGACTAACACCGTGCTGAAATAGACCAGAATCAGGATTGCGGTTGGATTTAGGAATGCCGAAGTGTGGTGGAAATAGCCGGCAATGGCTTCTGCCACACCGCTTGTTTGCAACGCCTTGCTTAAGCCGATGCTGAAGGCGATGGTAAAGAGAACATCCCAGCGGAAAGATTGCTTCAATTCACGCCCGTTAATACACCCGGTTAAGATTAAAAGAATAACCGCCGCCATGGCGCATTGAAGGAGATTGATTTTTAAAAAGAATTCCTGAGATGTGAATTCTCCCAAAGCGGCGGCAAGAATCATCATGAAGGTAATACTCAGCGTGAGTATGGCTTTTTGAGGTGACGTGGACGGTTTATCGCCCCGGTAAGAAACCAAATAAAAATCCTGGGAGTCTTTCCATTGATCGATAAAATTCTCGTCAGTAAAAAGCAATAGAGTATCACCGGCTTTGAGCGTAATGCTGCCGACTTTATCCAGAATGCGTTGTCCATTGCGATGAACGGCAACCACTCCGGCTCCATAATGTTTTCGAAAATCGCTTTCTTTAATGGTTTTGCCGACAGCCGGAGAGTTTGTCGACACAACCGCTTCGACAAAGTGTGTTTGCATTTGGGCAAAATCCTGTTCAAACATCTCATGCGCGGCCGGAACAAGACCGGGAATTTGCTGCAGTGTCAGTACGGCCGAGGGGATTCCTACAAAAACCAGGCGGTCATCCTCCTTGAGCTCGATCCTTGCCGAAACCGGACCGATGGATTTTCCGGCCCGTTCGATATCCAGCAGATAGAGTCCGGGCAAATTTCTTAGTCCGGCTTCGCGGATCGTTTTGCCTGCAAGAGATGACTTCTGTGCCACTTTCATTTCAATGACATATTCTTTTGGATTTTTTTCGACCTGCGATTGCATATCCAGCCGTGCGGGCAGAAAATTTTTTCCGATAAATGCCATATAAAGCATACCGGCCACAGCGCAGGGAAGACCTGCTTTTGAAAGTTCAAAGAGAGAATATCCGGGAAGATGATTTTCAATTAAAAGACCATGAACCAGCAGATTCGTTGATGTGCCCATAAGCGTGCAAATGCCGCCGAAAATGGTCGCATAGGAGAGAGGAATTAAAAATTTTGAAGCGGGTAACTGAATCCGTTCAGCCCAGCGTTTAATGACAGGAGTAAAAATCACCACGATCGGTGTATTGTTGATAAAAGCCGACAGAACGGTCAGAGGGGCCATCATTTTGAGCATTAGCCACGAAAGGCCTCCGCGCCGTGTTGTGCCGAGATAGCGGGCTGCAATGAAATCGAGATTGCCGGATCTTTTCAGACTTTCGCTGACAATAAATAAAAGAGCTACCGTGATAACGCCGGGGTTGGCAAAGCCGCTTAAGGCTTCTTGCGGGCTGAGAACACCGCATAGCGTCAGGATTGCAATAGCGGTAAACATCGCAAAATCGGCACTGGCCAGATTTAAGATCAGTACCGTAAAAATACAAAAAAGAAGTAGAAGTGTTAAAGTCATCGTCTTATAGGGTCATTTTGAACGGTAATTATAGCATATAATTTGAAATTTATGATATTTAGCTTAAGCTATTTAAATATAATGACTTAGATTATTATTTGAGCCTGCTTTTTTAGTGTGATACGTTTTCCTTCAGAGCAAAAAAGGTTGACATCAGAATTTTTCTTATTAAGATTTAATCCTATTAATATTAAATCTTAATTTTTAATTATCGAGGCAGAAGTATTTTCGGCAATGATGATTCATGAATCAAAAAAACTAAGTAAGATCGTTAAGCCGACACCAAAACCGATAGTTGTGTCTTCTAAAGAGCTTTTTAAGGGAAACCGCGAAATTATGATTGAGCATCTTAATCAGTATTACCGCCTGCAGATTACCAAGGCAGGTAAACTCATTTTAAATAAGTAACCACCGTAGCCAGGGAAAGAACGAGTTCGAGCCGCTTTTCACACCGAAGAGTACGTATCTCCGAAGTACCCAGCCAATCAGCTTAAATTTTCAGAATTGAATTTTTTGAATCTGAAGAAAAATGGGAGAAGGAGAGCTATGCGTAGAATACATCTTGTAACATTATTGGTAATTTTAGGTTTCTGTTTGCAGCAGACGCTTTGGGCAGCTGAAGTGACAAATGCTGATATTACCAAGCTGATGACCGAAATGCAGAAAATGCGCAACGATTATGAAACGCAGATTGCGGATTTGCGTGCTGAATTAAAAGATTTGAAAAATCAGCAAGATCAGCAGGTGTCACAGCCGGTAGAGCAGGCTGAAGGCAAAGGGGTTGATGTTGAATATGTCGGACGCCGGCAGGGACCGTTTGAAAAGGGCGGGCTTGTAGCCGACACCCATTCGGGATTCGGCAAGGTCAGCGTCGGTGGTTATGCGGATATCGAACTTGAGAATTTTCAGAATAACAATTCCACCTTTGATCAGCACCGTTTTGTTTTAAATATCGGGGCAGAAGTAGGCGAACGCCTTAGATTCTATTCCGAGTATGAAATTGAACACGGAGGTCCCAATGCTGCCGGCGGAGACGGCGAAGCCAAAGTCGAACAGGCCTGGATGGATTTCCTCATTAATGATGCCGTGAATCTGCGCGCCGGAGCTCTGTTGGTTCCGTTTGGGCGTTACAACTTGTATCACGACTCAGATCTTCAGGATTTGACCGACAGGCCGCTTGTGGCCCGTGATGTGATTCCGACCACATGGACGGAATCAGGGGCCGGATTTTACGGTGAGTTTAATCCTGCAATCGGAAACTTTGAAGATCTTGAAGTGGCTTATCAGTTTTATTTTATTAACGGACTTTCAACCGGCTTTTCGGACACAGGGCTGGGCGGTGCGAGGGGCAGTCTTGAGTCCGACAATAATAATAACAAGGCGCTTGTCGGAAGACTTGTTTTCAGTCCGGCACTGGGTCAGGAACTTGGAATCAGCGGTTATGCCGGTGAGGCCAGCAGTGAAGGGGACGATATCTACGGCATCGGCGTCGATTTTCTGAGTGCTTGGGGGCCGTGGGAGTTTTTAGGGGAGTGGGCCTATTTTTCAACCGAAGAGTCAGATGCCGGAGTTTTGGGCGGTACCGGAGAAATTCCGGATTTCTTTCAAGGAGCCTATCTGCAGGCCAACTATCATTTCTGGTTTGATTTTCTGAATGATACGTTTCTCGGATCAACTTTTGAAAATCCGACCTTTACATTGGTCGGCCGTTTTGACTGGGCGCGTATCGGCGATGATTTTGATGTGGCCACGACCAAAGATAATGAAGAGTGGCGCTGGACGCTTGGGATTAATTACCGGCCTGTTGAAAGCTGGGTTTTGAAACTGGAATATGAAAATAATTTTTCAAGACGTGAAACACTTGAGCGCGGCAATGATGAAGGTTTTATTGCATCAATCGCTATGGGGTTTTAATGACGGATTTGATGATTGAAAAAAAACGACTGTCCGATGGGGACAAACCTTTTATCTGGAGCGGCCTGTCTGTTTTGCCTCAAAGCGCGAAGCTTTTTATCAGTCTTTTGCTTTGCGTTGCAGGGCTTTGTTACCTGATATTACTCGTCAGTATCTGGAATGATACCGGCCTGCGGATGAGCGTGATTACCGAGGCCTATGCGGATATGGATTCGATCGAACTGGTAGAACATTCGTTTAAATATATGTTTTGGTTCTTTGGAATTTTTGGACTTACCGGTGCGATTTTTCTTCTTAGTACCGTTAAGGAAAAAATTAAAATCGTATTTTCGGTTTCAGTCCCGCTGTTCATTGTCTTGGACATCGCCTCAGCCTGGCTGATTTCCAAGCGCGCATTTTTTTCCGGGATTCTTGGCGTATCCGGGTTTTTCTTGGCAGGCTCCTTTTTGGTCATGTTTGTCTTCATCCAGTACGATCTCTGGTTGAAGAGCCGCAAGGAAAGTTAAGATGGCTGCGGTGAAACGGAGCCTTTTTGCCGCTGCCGGTCTGATGACCTTTCTATTTTTCACGCCGTTTCAGTTTTTTAACCATGTCTTTTTCCGTTATATCCTTCGGCAGAATGTGTCCGCAGTTTTTGATATACCATCCATTTATGCGCAGATTTTATCTTCAGTCGAAGAGGCCCTGCGCGTTTTTATGCCTGATGCGGTTTCATTTGTGACCGAAGATCACCGGTTAAGCGTTTCGCAGTTTGAAATCATTCAGAATGAAGCCGAGGTAAGTCTGGATCCGGAGCTGGATCGCGAGTTTCGTTTTATCGCCGGTAAAAATAATTCTGGAGAAATTATCGGATATGCAGCACAGGATCATGTGCGCGGTAAGTGGGGGCTGATTCACTACATGATTGCTTTTGATCTCAGCGGAAGGGTTAAAGATGTCATGGTGCTGGAATATCAGGAAAAGCGCGGCAGGCCGGTCGCCAAACGCAGATTCCTTAGACAATTTATCGGCAAGAATACCGGTCACGACATTCGTCTGATGAAAGACATCCGGGGCATTACGGGGGCTTCCATTTCATCCAACGGAATGACTAACGGGATAAGGAAAATGGTGCATGTTTTCAAGCTTTTCTACGGAAAATAAAACCGGCGGCATTTTGCGGCGTGCGCGTTACCTGATGGGCTGTCTGGTACAGATGGATGTTTCGTGTGAAGATGGGCAAAAGGGTGATGAGGCGCTTGAAGCCGCTTTTACCGAGATCAAAAGGATAGAGCAGCAGCTAAGCCGGTTTTTACCGGAAAGTGAAGTGTCACAAATGAATGCCCATGCTGTTGAGAAACCTGTCCGGGTTTCATCCGAGGTTTTCGTATTAATTCAAAAAGCGATCATCTTTTCAGAGCTGACCCGGGGAGCTTTTGATGTGACCAGCGGCGGTTTGACGAAGATGTGGCAGAATGCCGCTAAAGAGGGGAAGATTCCGGACAAAGAAGAAATAAGATGTGTCCTTGAGGCCACGGGTTCGCGGTTTTTACAACTGGATGCATTCAAAGAGACGGTGACTTTTACAAGACCGGGCCTAAGCATGGATTTTGGGGCTATGGGAAAAGGGTATGCGGTGGACCGGGCGGTACAGATTCTTAAAGGTCATGGGATAAACGAGGCGTTAGTGACTACGGGCAGTACCTTATATTGTTTGGGTGACGGATCCAAGTCGTTTGGAATCGTTCACCCTCTCAAAACCGATCAATTCATGACCGCGGTGCCGGTTCAAAATCAGGCACTTTCAACTTCAGCGGCTTATGAACGGTTTTTACGGATTAACGGAAAAAAGTACGGGCATATTCTGAATCCACGGACAGGAATACCGGTACAAGGTCCTTTGAGGAGTGTCAGTATTCTTTCGGATTCGGCCATGGAGAGTGATGTGCTCTCGACGGCTTGTTATGTGCTAGGGCCCTCAAAAGCAGCTGCTGTATTAGCCTTTTTTCCGCAGGCGCGCGCTCTTTTAGCGTTGAATCATTTTTGGAATAAGCTTCGCATTCAAGCGTTTTAAATTTCCTTCCGACGGGTGATATCCCTAAAAGCATTGCAGGATATAGCCAAAGAGGGGTATAATGCCCAAATTTTATCCACTCTAACCACCAATCCAAGATAGGATCTATAGTGTGAGTTCAGCACAAAATCAAACCAAAGCTGATGGGGGGCGCCTTTTTTTATGGGCCGGATGGGTCTTGGCCGCGGCGGCAGGGTTTCTTTTTTTTGTTTTTTTACACAAAATTCCGCTTTGGTCCTCTGATGAAGGCCGTTACGGTGAAATTGCCCGGGAAATGTGGGAGAGCCGGAACTTTATTCTTCCGACATTTAATTACGTTGATTATATGGATAAACCCGTTTTGGCTCCGATTGCAACGGCATTGACCTATGCTCTTTTGGGTGTAAATGCCTTGACCACCCGATTGCCTCTTGCATTGGCAGCCTTGGCTGGGCTTCTGATGACCTACCGTGTAACCCAACGGATGTTTAACCGTTTGAGTGCTCAGTCAACCGCCGTTATTTTGATGACATCGCTGGGCTATGTACTGGTCGGACGTTTTGCCGTGATTGATATGCTGCTGACCTTTTTTCTAAGCGCGGCATTATTCTGCCTGATGATTGCGGTGACGGAACAAAAAAGGGGATACTATTATGCTGCGTATGCCCTGATGGGCCTCACTTTTTTAACCAAAGGGCTTATCGGTGCCGTTTTACCCGGGCTGATCATGCTGTCTTTTCTGATCTGGACGCGTAATCTCAAAGAGATCCGGAAAATGCATCTGGGCTGGGGTATTCTGATTTTTCTGGCGATTGTGCTGCCGTGGATTTTGGCGATTTTGAAACAGGAGCCCGAATTCCTCGAATTTTTTATTTATGAGCAGCACTTTAAACGGTTTGCAACCGGTTCATTCGGACGTTCACGGCCGTTTTGGTTCTTTTTACCGATCTTTTTTATTATCGGATTTCCCTGGTCTTTGTTTTTCCCCTCCGCGATTTGTAAAGGACTCAAAGTTCAGAATTTGAAAGAAAAACAGGTTATCCGGTTTTTAATCTGCTGGATTGCCATTATTTTTATTTTCTTCAGCATTCCTAAATCCAAACTTCCTTATTATCTGGTGCCGGTTCTTGTCCCTTTTTCGATTCTAATCGGCCGGCTTTTCAGCCAATGGCTTGACAGTCCGAAGGAGATGAAAAAACCGATGGGCCCGGCCTTTGAAAGGATTTGGGAGGTTATCTGTGTGGTCTGCATTATTGCTCCCCTGGGGTTGGCCGGTTATATGTTTTTTGGGCCCAAAGAACCGGAACTTGAAATGATTAAGCATCTTCTTCCCTGGGGAACAGTTGTTGTGGTCGGGGGATCTGCCGCGGCACTATCGTTTTTTGTCTTTGGGCGCCGGACGGCGGCCTTTTTATCACTTTCGGCCATGATGTATTTTGGATTGACTCTGGCCTTTGCGGGAATGATTGTGATGAGTCCGCTGCAGAGCACCTACGAGTCTGCAGAAATAATCCAGGATATGGCCGGGCCGGATGATTTGGTTGCGGTCTATGGTTCACCTGACCGTTTTTCAGATCTTCCGTTTCATCTTCAAAAGAGAATTGTGATTGTTTCAACCGACAGGGGAACGTTAGACCGTGAAAGCCGTGAGCCGGAGCATGCTGAATATAATGAAGGCTGGTTTTTTAACCCCTATGAGTTCGTGCAGTTTTTTAATACCAGCGACAAAAGGATTTTTTGTCTTTTGGAAACAGACCGTTTTCAGGAACTTCAACAACTTAATTTGAGCAAGTACTCGGTTCTCAGAAATCAAAATGGGACCATGCTGATGATTAACCGCAAGTCATAGTCGAATATGCCTGAAAAAATTTTAAAATTACAAACTCAGAACTACACGTTATTAAGAACGACGCGCATGTTATTCCCGTTTCTTTTTGCCTCTATTGTGGGAGTCGGTGCGGGTTTTTTAAGTGTGGTGCTGATTCAATGCATCCATTTTTCCGAACATTTCTTTTTCGACGAAGTAAAACCATTTTTTGAAAATTTTCTAAACGGTTATAGCCTTGTGATCATTCCTGCGATCGGTGGTCTTCTGGTCGGTCTGATTATTTATTGCCTGGCTCCTGAAACCAAAGGGCATGGTGTTCCCGAAGTTATGAAGGCGGTTGCCATCCGAGGCGGCCGTATCCGGCCGGTGGTGATGCTGGTCAAAACCATTGCCAGCAGTCTTTCTATCGGTTCAGGCGCATCGGTCGGACGTGAAGGCCCGGCCGTTCAAATCGGGGCGACGTTCGGTTCATCGCTGGCGCAGCTTTTTAAACTCAATGCGGCTCAGACGAAAAACTTAGTCGCATGCGGTTCCGCAGCCGGTATTGCGGCCGTGTTTAATGCGCCTCTTGCGGGCGTGATGTTTTCTCTGGAAGTCATCATGCGTGACTTCGGCGCCCGCTCACTGAGCACAGTCGTTGTTTCCGCTTTGGCCGGCAGTATTGTCAGCCGTTCACTGCTCGGTAACCATCCGGCTTTTATGGTTCCGGTCTACAAGCTCCACAGTCCGTTTGAGATCGGTCTTTATTTGTTATTGGGGATTGTTTCGGCTTTTGTTGCGCTGCTTTTTATTCATACTCTGGATAAATCCGAAGAGTGGACGGCGCATAAGACGAAGATCTACCCCTGGCTCAAACCTGCGCTCGGCGGGTTGGCGGTCGGTGTGATCGGTCTGATTGCACCCGATGTTTTAGGTTCCGGTTTTACCACCATTGAACATGCCCTCACCAATCAAATGACTTTGCAGCTTCTTGCGGCACTGGTCCTTCTTAAAATTATTGCGACTTCGGTATCTCTCGGCACCGGAAGCTCGGGAGGAACTTTTGCGCCAACGCTTTTTGTCGGCGCTGTTTTAGGCGGAGCCTTTGGGCGTCTTTTTTATACTCACTGTCCGTTTCCGGTAGCACCTCCGGGTGCGTATGCCCTGGCGGGGATGGCCAGCGTTTTTGCCGGGGCGACCCATGCGCCTGTCACGGCGATTTTGCTTATTTTTGAATTAACCGAAGACTATAAACTAATTTTACCGATTATGGCTGCGGTTGTGGCTTCAACGGTGCTGACTCAGATTTTAAGTCAGGAATCCATTGATACCGTCAATTTAAAACGCATGGGGATTGATGTGCGTCTGTTGCAGGAAACTAAATTTTTATCGGCGCTGCGGGTCGGAGATGCCATGACTCAGAATTTCGAATTTGTTCCTCAGAGTATGCCGGCTGAAGATTTGATTCGTAGAATGACCGCCGAAAAAGACAAAGTCTTTTTTGTCAATGATGCTCAAAATGAATGCGTCGGGTTTATTACGATCGACGTAATGAAAGATGTCCTGTTTGAAAAAGAAGTTTCGATGATTATCGTGGATGATCTCGTGACCCCGATTCAAGAAGCCGTGATGCCTGAAGACTCCTTAAGTGAAGCGGCTAACCTCATGACACAGGCTAATGTGAAATATCTGCCGGTCATGGATCCGGCTGACCCCAAGAAAATCGTGGGGGTCATTAAGCGTGAAGATTTTCATCATGCCTTTACCCACATTACCCTGAAACAGGCAGAGCTTTTAAACCGTCTGGAAAGGGAGTCTGCCCAGGCCGGAGGTATTCGGCAGTTTTCATTCACCCTGCCTTCAAGGTCTTTGCTTAAAGGCACAAGCCTCAAAACGCTTGATCTCCCTAAAGGGGTTGTTTTTACTTCAATTGAACGCCATAAAGAAGCGGTTATCCCGACCGGAGAAACCATCCTTCAGTCCAAAGATCGAGTTTGGGTGGGGGTGACCAAGCAATATGAACAGAATTTCCGCGAGTGGGTTAAAGCCAACCATTTAACAATCCATTAAGTAAGCGCCGGGTCTCTTATCCATTGAAATTAAATTGGCATATTTGTTGCCATTTATAAACGTAATCGACCGTTCTGCCGGTCTCTAAGGGGAAAAGCAGGCCGATTTGGCCTTAAAGCGTGAATAAAAACGACAAAATTGTTCCAAAAACGTCTTTAAAGCCTTTGACGCGACAAAATCCTATTTACAAAGATAAAAGATGAGTTATATTGTCTGTCTCTGGTATCGCGCCGCGGTATCCATACCCTACTTTCAGGGTTTCTAAGACGGCCTTGTAAAACATCCAATACAATCCATTGAGTTTGAAAGGAAGAAGAAAATGAGTGACATTCAAGATATCACAAAAATTTTTGGAAGTAATGTTTTTAGTCAGAGATTGATGAAAGAGCGTCTCCCGAAAGAGACCTATAAGGCCTTGATGAAGACAATCCAGCAAGGCAGTTCTCTGGATGCCGATGTGGCACATGTCGTGGCAAATGCTATGAAAGATTGGGCCATTGAAAAAGGCGCAACGCATTATACGCATTGGTTTCAGCCCCTGACCGGCAAGACCGCTGAAAAGCATGACGCTTTTATTTCTCCGACGGCCGAGGGCGGCGTGATTATGGAATTTTCAGGAAAACAATTGATTCAGGGTGAACCGGATGCTTCTTCGTTTCCGAGCGGCGGTCTGCGTTCTACGTTCGAAGCCCGTGGTTATACCGGTTGGGATTGCACCTCTCCCGCATTCTTGAAAGAGGATGGGGCCGGCAACGTGACGCTTTGCATTCCTACGGTGTTCTGCTCCTACACCGGTGAAGCGTTAGATAAAAAAGCACCGCTGCTTCGTTCCATGGAAGCCGTTTCTAAACAAGCTGTTCGTGTACTGCGTGCCTTGGGCAACAAAACATCCACCCGTATTTTTTCAACCGTGGGACCCGAGCAGGAATATTTTTTAATCGACAAAGAATATTATGATGCCCGTCCCGATCTGATTATGTCAGGCCGTACGCTTTTTGGTGCTCCGTCCCCTAAAGGACAGGAACTTGAAGACCAATATTTCGGAGCCATCAAAGACCGCATTTCGGCTTTTATGAAGGATTTGGACATTGAACTCTGGAAAATGGGTATTTCCTCTAAAACCAAACACAATGAAGTGGCTCCCGCCCAATACGAAATGGCCCCGATTTTTTCGACGACCAACATTGCTGCTGACCACAATCAGCTTGTGATGGAGACGATGCAAAAGGTGGCTCTTCGTCACGGATTGATTTGTCTACTGCATGAAAAACCGTTTGATGGTGTCAACGGATCAGGTAAACATAACAACTGGTCACTGGCTACCGATGACGGTCTCAACCTTCTTGAACCCGGTAAAACCCCGCACGACAATGAACAGTTTTTGATTTTTCTGAGTGCCGTGGTGGCCGCGGTCGACAAACATGCCGACAAACTGCGTGCCTCCGCCTCCAATCCCGGTAATGATCTCCGCCTCGGTGCCAATGAAGCGCCTCCGGCGATCATCTCCATTTTTATGGGATCGGAATTGACCCGCATTCTGGAAGCTCTGGGCAGCGGTAAAGCGGCAACATCAGACGGCCAGCAGTTTTTGCACGTCGGTGTGGATTCATTACCTCCTTTGCCGAAGGACAACACGGACCGTAACCGTACGTCACCGTTTGCTTTTACCGGAAACAAATTTGAATTCCGCATGGTGCCTTCGTCGGCTTCAATTTCAGGACCGAACGTTGTGTTGAATACGATTGTGGCCGAAGCGCTTGATCTTATCGCCACACGTCTTGAAAAGGTCTCTAAAAAAGATCTTGATAAAGAATGTCAGGCAATCGTACGTGAGACGGTCAAAAAGCACGGCCGTGTTATTTTCAACCAGAACGGCTATTCTGCCGAATGGGTGAAGGAAGCTAAAAAACGTGGCCTTCCCAATATTGGGTCCATGGTTGATGCCTTAGACCATATGTCCAATGATTCGGCCATTAAGCTGTTTGGGAAATACAATGTACTTTCCAAGCAGGAACTGCATTCCCGTCATGAGATTTATCTTGAAGGGTATGTTAAAACCATCAATATTGAAGCCCGTTGTTCTGTTTATATGACCAAGCGTTTGTATATTCCTGCTGTGGTCGAATATACCGAACAGTTGGCCACAACGGTTGCCAGTTTGAAAGAAGCCGGTGCGTCTGCAGTGATTCAGAAAGATTTGCTGAAGACTGTCAGCGGGTTGCTTGACAATGTGGTGAAGAAGCTGGCTGTGCTTGAGGGAGCTTTGAGCAAGGCTCAGACAATCGCTGATCTTGCAACGCAGGCACGCGCCTACCGTGATAAGGTTTTTACGGCCCAGGCTTCTTTGCGCCAGGATGTGGATGCCTTGGAAGATATTCTGCCAAGTCATCTGTGGCCGGTGCCGACCTATGCAGAAATGCTTTTTAAACTTTAATTTCTGCTGATCATTTTAAAAACCCTTGCCTGTTAACTTCTATGCAGGCAAGGGTTTTTTATTTAGGGTATAGGGCATTTTTTGTAAAAACACGTAGATACCAATTATGAATATTATTCAGGGAATTTTACATCATCCGGTTGGACTTCTTTTCATTATCATTGCATTCGGCATTCAAATCGGTCGTATCCCGCTTGGTTTTTTAACCTTAGGGGGGTCGGGGGTGCTGGTGGCCGGACTTATTTTCGGCCATTTGGGTTATAGTCTCCCTTCTGAAATTCAAACGATCGGAGTCGTTCTCTTTGTCTACTCGGTGGGGCTTCGGGCGGGACCGCATTTTCTGACCTCTCTGAAACAATCCGCCGGCAGTTTTGTTTTTCTCGGACTTTTGATTGTTCTTGCCGGGGGCGGGGTCAGCATTGTCTTGAGAAATCTTTTCCATATTTCACCCGAAATGATGACCGGTATTTTTGCCGGCGCGATGACGAGCACTCCGGCCCTTGCGGCCGCCATGGAGGCAACGCATAATTCGACCCCTTCAATCGGCTACGGTGTTGCCTATCCGCTTGGGATCTTAGGGGTTATTCTGATGGTTCAGATCCTGCCGAAATGTTTTGGTATCCGGCTTGAAACTGAAGTTGAAAACTACGGGCAGGTTTCAGATCCTCCGCAGATTGTGCGCAAAAGTTATCGAGTGACCAATCCGAATATTAGCGGGCAATCCATGACGGAGTGTCCGGCTTTTTCTAAAGGTGATTTCCGTTTGATTCGTTTAAGACGCGATGGACGCATCATTACCATTGATCCGGATCAGCCGCTCCAGATGAACGATGAAGTGCTGGTGGTCGGAAGGCCCGAGGATTTAAAAGCGTTGAGCGTGATTATCGGTGAAGAGTTAGAAGAGGAGATTCCTCAGGCCGACGATGCAAAATCGGAATGGATTATCTTATCGTCGAAGAAATTTATCGGGCGCCGGATTGGTAGTCTTGAAATCGGACAACTCTACGGAGTGACTATTTCAAGAATTCGCCGCAGCTCGGTTGAGTTTGTTCCGCATACCAATTGGATGCTGGAGGCCGGGGATGAAATCAGGATTTCGGGACGTCCTGCGGATATTGCCCGCTTTTCGGCTCTGGCCGGGCGTGACCGTGAATCACTTTTTGAAACGGACATTTTTTCATTTGCGGTCGGTTTGGCCCTGGGTGTGCTGGTCGGCATGATTAAAATTCCGATCAGCCACAAACTCTTTTTCGGTTTTGGTATTGCAGGCGGACCTTTGATTGTCGGTCTTTTGCTTGGGCATATCGGCCGTTTCGGCCAACTGACCGGCCGTGTTCCTAAAGCTGCAAGTCTGCTGGTCGGCGAACTGGGGCTTTATTTCTTTCTGGCGGTTGCCGGCTGTATGGCGGGTAAAAATTTTGTCGCAATCTTTAAAGATAATGGATTAACGCTGATTTTTTGCGGATTCCTGATTACGATTATTCCTGTGATTGTGGCAGCCATTGCCGGACGCCTTATTTTCAAATTAAATTTTTTGGTGCTCCTTGGAATGATTACCGGCGGCATGACTAGCACGCCGGCCCTTGGTGTTTTAACCAGTAATACGAAATCCGATATCCCTGCATTGGGCTACACAAGTATTTATCCGCTGGCCGTTTTGCTCACCACCCTCGCCGCACAGGTTATTGCCTTGATGTAGGCAAAGCTGAGCTTGACTTCTAAGTCGCAGACCATAAGTTCTTGTGTGTTTTAAAAAGAAAAATATTGTTCCGAAATGCACCATGCGCTTTGGGAACTTTCCCGCCGCGCATCGCGGTGCGAATTTTTTCTACACAATATTTTTCTTTTTAAAAAATCTAAAAGATAAATCTTAAAGGAAAACGCTGTCATTGCGATCCGCCAGGCTGTGTGGCGGAGAAGCAATCTTGCTTCCCCCTAGAAGACTACTTCGTCCCCGCCAAAAATCGTTGCCGAGTCCTCGTAATGACGGCATTATCATTAAATGGCGCATAAGGTTCTAGAGCAACAGCGCTGGAACTCGTAATGACTGTCGTTGTGATAGTTACAAAGACTTATGAAACCAGTTCATAGTGACAGTGACAGATTTTTTGGTTGTCTTATTTCAAACTCAGCCTGATCGCTTCAGGCAGAGTTTTTCTTAAAAGCTGCAATTTTTTTCCGCCCTCAATAAAAATTCTCTGATTCATTTCAATCTCAATACCAAGATAGTGTTTAGAAGGGTGCTGTTTTCTCAATTGTGTGGTGAAGGCATCCGAGATACCAAGATAGGGGTAGT
Organism: Candidatus Omnitrophota bacterium; assembly: GCA_020632475.1. Lineage (GTDB taxonomy): Bacteria > Omnitrophota > Omnitrophia > Omnitrophales > Aquincolibacteriaceae > JACKFM01. Next base: position 108,553 of record JACKFM010000001.1, read on the forward strand.
TCATACGAATCTTGAATCCGGGCGCTAAGGCGGCAAGATTTTTGCGGAGTCTTCGACAAAAGACGGCTTCCTGCCGGTGTGCCGGGTCAAAAAGCAGGCCGATGTCTGCATTGCGTTTGTGTCCACGCAGAATTGGGGTAAAGCTGTGAATCGAAAGGTGCAGCACGCAGTGATTGTCTTGAATTCGAGCGGTGACAGCTGTTTCAATTCGGTTGCGATAAGGATGATAGAATTGCTTCAGGATCGTTTGCCTTTCTGTCTCATTTAAATTACTCAGAAAGCGGCTGAAAAGTGTTTTGCGGTTATGCAGTGAACGGTTTAGATCAATGACAAGGCGGCTGACGACGCCGGTATAAGCAGGTGTTTTAAGTGTGCGGCTGAGCAGCCGGACCATTTGCAGGGCACCGAGATCATAAGCGTGGTGCGTCTTAAGAATTTTTTCCGGAATTCTTTTTTGATACGCTGCAGGAATTTTATTGGAGGCATGCTCACAACTGAGAAAAAGTGATAAATCTTTTTTTTTGCTGTGTTTTTGAGTAACTGTAAACTCAGTCCTCATGTCTCAACCCTTAGTCCTTCAAAGAACTTGTTCTTGATTAGGCATTCGCTGAGTTCCCGGTAAACACGCCGCAGATTTTCACGCTGGAAGTTATAGCCTACAGCTTGAATAATGCGTCTGGAGAGAACTCCGTGATTAAGAATTTCACGAACGATTTCAAGATCCCGGCGGTCATTTTCTGATCGGGCTGGGAAAGAAGCGGTCAAAAGATGCCGCCAAAGATCTCCTGCCGTGCAGGTTTCTTTTTTGATTCCAAAAAGTGCTAGATAATCACGATTGCGGATTTCAGTCAGTTCTCCTGAGACGATACAGCTTTTTAAAATTTCTTCCAACGGATCAATGGCCCATTGCTTTTGATGTTGAAAGCTGCAGAAATTTTCTTCGGCCATCGCTTTTAGAACTCCCGCAACCGTTTTGCAAATGGCAATATCGGCATCCGGGCATTCCTGCGAATCCAGAACCCGGATTTCGATTGCGTCGCGGTCAAAACGCGCAATGGCACCGCGTGCATTAAGCCATTCCTCCTGAAGGGTTCCCTCGGGGTCCAAAGGGCGGATGTCGGCATAAATTTTCTGCAGGATTTTTTCATGATATTCATTCAGACTAAAAACCGCCTCGGGAATACAACGGCCGGCCACAGAAGGCACTTTTTCGGCATTCGTCCGGTAGACGGCCAAACGGTTATTTAAACGGCCATAAAGCCGGCTTTCCAGAATGGGGGAGCTTGAGGCCAGGGCCGGCATAATCGGTAACAGCAGACGAATGGCTGCATGCAGCCGTCCAAACTCTTCATCACCGCAAAAGGGGAGATTCAGCTGACAGCTTTGCAGATTGGCCCACCCGTGCCTTCGACAGTTAAAAATTCTGTCAAATTGATTGTAGACTTCGGAATACTCATGCGGCCATATGCGCGTTTCAGAAACCGGATTCATCCAGGGATGCGCCGAAGAGGGCATCAACTGCGCATTGCGTTCGGCGGCAAGTTTTGAAAGCTTTAGAACAGAATCATGAAAACGCTTTCCCATTCCCTCCAGAGAAGGAACAGGGGTATCATTTCGAATCTCAAGCAGATGGCAGACCAGTTCATTGGCCCAGCCCATACCGTCTTCAACATGATCACAGGTGTATGTGCCGCCATCTGCCTGTTTGAGAATTTCATCTGCCACCGGAGATACCTCAAGCGTATCACGGTTGACGATCATATATTCGATTTCAATGCCGAAGACTTCAAAGAGATGGTAAGGAGTTTTTGACGGGCTCATGTGAGACGGGCTTTTTTTTAGAATCTTTTTTTTCCAAACGGTTTAAAAATGATTGAATCACGGCACTGTAGAGACCTTCTTTGACGCAGGCATCTTCATATCCGGTATCGATGTTGGGATTGTCATTGATTTCAATGACGTAGGCTTTGCCCTCAATATATTTAATATCCACTCCATAAAGCCCGTCACCGATCAGATTGGCGGCTTTGAGTGCCGTTTTGACCACGGTTTCCGGCGCCTGATCGAGGGCAACCGCCTCGACCGAGCCGGTAAAAGTTTTTCCGGTATTTGTTTTTTTGAGGATCTGCCAGTGCTTTCCGGCCATATGATATTTGCAGGCAAAAAGAGGCTTTTGGTCGAGAACCCCGATTCTCCAGTCATGGGAAGTCGGAAGAAATTCCTGGACAATGATCAAATCTGATTTTTCAAAAAATCGTTTTGCTTCCTGAATAAATCCGGGCCAATCCTTGGCCTTAACGACACCTAGCGAAAAGGCGCTGTCCGGCAGTTTGAGAACGCATGGAAATTTCAGTTTGTGTTCCATGGAGGGCATAAGCTCTTCGGTGATAATGTGGGTGGCCGGCGTAGGAATTTTTTCACGTCCCAGGATTTCGGCCAGATAAACTTTATTGGTACACCGGATGATCGAAAGAGGATCGTCAATGACGGCTAGCCCTTCGGCCTCTGCTCGGCGCGAAAAGCGGTAAGTGTAGTGGTTGACCTGTGTCGTGGTGCGGATAAATAAAGCGTCGAATTCGGCCACCCGGCCGTAGTCTTCTTTTGTAATCAGTTCAGTTTCAATACCCATTTGTTCGGCCGTACGGATAAATTTTTTAAGGGTCGGAATGCTTGAGGGCGGTAAGGCTTCTTTGGGATCATGCAGGATGGCTAATTCATAACGATAACTGTTTTTGGCATGGACATAGCGGTGTTTTTTTTGGAAATATTCCTGGGCTTCATGGACGACAAAGTCCCAGTGATTTTCGGGAATCTCTTTGGCTCCGATGGGCATCACTCTTGTCAAATCCCACGTCTTTCGTTTGACAAAAAAGGCCCGCAGAAGAGGTGCCGGAAATAGATTAAAAAGTTTTTGGGCCAGGGGGGTATATTTTTTGGCCACATTTTTCCCGAAATAGATACTCAATATAAACTCTTTGTCCGGAACATCTTTTAAGGATTTTTCAATCAACTGCTCCAGATCATCACTGATAATACGCAGCATGGTCGAAGATTTCATATCGAGCAGAGTGCTTGTGCTTGGAATCGGCCGGTGTCCCCGGGCGGCGGCCAGAAGAGAAACATAATAACCGGCGCTTTGATAACGGTAGGAGCGTGATAAATTGAAGATCTTGGCGCCCTTAAGCTGGGCATAGACCGGGTTGGTCAGATAGTCCCGCGAAGAGACAGTTTCTACGCCGGGAATATTCAAAGGCCAATCGGAAGGGTTTCGGACCACGACTAGGTTAGGCATGTTTGGGCAGTCTCCCCGAAACTTTTTTGTCTTTGGGCTGGATGATCAGTAAATTGGCATCATAGGTGACAACCCCAAGCAGAATCGAGCCGATGACGCGCGTAATCTTAACCGGATAAAGCTGATCTTTGGATAAAGGATTGGAGTGAAAGGGATCGGCAACAAAAACGTTTTTCTCATTGCGGTCATATCCGCATAAAACCATAAAATGTCCCGAGGGTTCTCCCCGGACATCGTCGTCTTTACAATCGGCACCATGCTCGCGCATGGCACGGTATAAATAGGTTGAGCTTAAACCGGTAATGATCGGAGTGGACTGATTTAAAAATTTACGGATAAGCGCCGGGGTCAGGTCTTCGAATTTGATTTCTCCGCCCAGATCTAAAAATTCCAAATAAGCTTTTGAGGCCCGCCGCAGCTTTTGATGTTTCTTGAATTTCATTTGCTGTTTGATGCGGTTGCGCAGATCAATCCCTTCGTGAAACCATGTCGGATCAAAAACCTGCAGGTTATAGGTGTAGAGGGCGGCGTCATATCCGCGTTTGAGTGCATGGCAAGCCAGAAAAACAGCTAGAGTACCGCCTTCCTCAAGGGTGTCGACCTCTTTAATAACTTGTTTGAGCGCAATGGGATCTTTGTAATAGCGGTAAATCGCATGCAGGCAGGTTGGCCCGCAGGTCGTGTTATCCGGTTGGGGAAGAATGTGAAAATCAAGTAGTCGATAGGACATGGTTTTTAAAGTTGCCGCCAGCAGCAAAACGGGTTCAATCATAGCATGGGCAGAATAAAAATAAAGAAGCATTTTGTCCTTCCCTAAAAAGGGTCTCGAAGATACAATTGAGCCGCTTTTTGGAACTCCAAAGTCAAAAAGTCCGGTGAACGGATTTCAAGGAAGTGCCCTATGGTGATGCAGCTGCGCACACCGCTTTTTCCGCTGGTCAAAAGGTATTTGGAACGGCATCCTGTGGATGCCGCTCATATGTTTGAAACCCTCAATGATGATGAGGCGGTTCAGGTGCTTGAGAATCTGCCCTCAAAGCTGGCCGCTATTCTCATTCAGTACATTCCAAGCAGTTTGACCGCCTCTGTTTTTTTAAAGCTCCCAAAGCAAAAGATTAAAAACATCGTCGAATATCTTGAAAGTCATCAGACGGCCGCCATTTTTCTATGCCTGCCCGGGCAGGAACGTGAGTTTTTCCTGCACCATTTATCTGAAGATAAGAAGAAGGCAGTTCGGGAAATCCTGATTTATCCCGAAAGCAGTGCCGGCCGTATTATGAGCACCCAATATCTCTCGTTTCATAATGACATGAAGGTTCGCCATGTCGTGCAGCGTCTCCGCCGCGGAAACCATAAGGCCGATTCTTATGCGTATGTTATTGATAATGATAATAAGCTGATCGGCATTGTCAGTATGCACGACCTGCTTTTGGCCACGGCTGACACCGCTCTTGAAAGTATTGCGAAAAAGGATATTTTCTGCGTGGACTGTTTTACAGACGCTGAAAAAGTCGCCTATGAACTGAATAAAAGAAAATATTTTGTGGTGCCCGTCGTGGATTATGAAAAACATTTATTGGGTGTGATCAAGGCCGACCGTCTGCTGGGTGAAGTGCAGCAGGAAGCGGCTGAAGATATTCAGAAAATTTTCGGCGCTACGGGGGATGAGCGTGCCTTTTCTCCGCTGGGATTTAAATTAAAAACACGTCTGCCGTGGCTTGTGATTAATCTTGCCACGGCCTTTTTAGCGGCATCGGTGGTCTCAATGTTTGAAAGTGTGATCGCCCGCATTACCGTACTGGCTGTTTATTTGCCTGTGATTGCCGGACAGGGCGGAAATGCGGGGGCGCAGTCGCTGGCCGTGGTGATGCGCGGTCTTGTGATGCGGGAAATTCCATTGCAAAAAGCCCGGCGTCTCATTTTTTATGAAATGGCTACCGGGATTATTAATGGGTTTATTCTGGGGATGTTGACCGCCGGCATTGCCTGGATTTGGCACTCAAATGCCTTCTTGGGACTTGTGGTGGGGCTCGGAATGATGACCAATTTGACGATTGCCGGTTTTAGCGGTGCAGCCGTTCCGCTGACCATGAAAAAGATGGGATTTGATCCGGCCCAGTGTTCCAATATTATTTTGACTACGATTACCGATGTGATGGGTTTTTTAACCTTCCTTGGCCTGGCCGTTCTCTTTCAAAAATATTTGTAAAGTGAATGGAGATGGTGATTCACTTCGGATACCTATTCCTACCCAAGCTCTACCTCTGGAAATCGATTGAGTTGTCCAGAAGCGTACAAAATAAAGAAGGATTGCTCCAAAACGCGCCTACCTCGCTACGGAGCTAACCCCCAGCCATAGCTTATGCATCCTTGACCAAGGGCTGGGGGTGGATCTCCTGTGTCTCGGAAACAGGCGCTAATCGTTTTTACGCAATCCTCTTTATTTTGAAATAGTTCCATAGAACTAAACAGACACCCACCTTGTTTGTATAAGATTTGATCCGTGTGATACAATACCGTTTATCTTGCGTCGTAGGAGTGCATTTCAAAAGCACGTTGTAGTAAGCCCCTTTTTCGAACACCCGCTCACATAGCAGTATCGAAATATTTCTATAGCATAGTGATATCTGATGAAACTTATGACACGCAAAAAGATTTATTCATCCAAAGCCCAGAAAATTGAAAAAGACAATATCCTTAACTCTTTGACAAAGAAAGAGATCGAGAGAATTGTCTCCTTTGAAGAGCCCGAACCTTTTGAGATTTTGGGACCTCATCTTTTACCCGGCGGATATTTGGCGATAAGGACTTTTTTGCCCAGGGCGAAGGAAGTGTGGATTCAACGGCTAAACGGCCGTTTTGCTGCCAAACGCATGCAAAAAATTCACGATGCCGGATTATATCAGGTGGTTTTTGAGAAACAGCAGGAACTGTTTTCTTATAAAATTCAGTCTGTAGATGAAAACGGTCATAAAGCCGAGTTTTGTGATCCTTATGCATTTCTAAGCGATATCAGTGATGAGGATTTGTATCTGATCGGCCGGGGACAGCACTACCAGAGCTATGATAAATTCGGAGCTCACTTAAGAACTTTTGCTGGAGTCGCAGGGGTCCATTTTTCGGTTTGGGCTCCGAACGCCAAAAGTGTCAGTGTGATCGGGAATTTCAATCATTGGGCCCACGGCGTTCATCCGATGACCCGTCTTCGTTTTTCCGGTATTTGGGGGCTTTTCATCCCGGGACTTACTGAAGGTGAAGTCTACAAATATGCCATTAAGCCGTCGGATGGGAGCCATAGTCTTTTGAAAACAGACCCGTATGCTTTTCAGGCAGAGCTTCGCCCCAATACGGCTTCGGTGGTTGCTGATCTCGGCCGATACGCCTGGAAAGATCGCGCCTGGCTTGAAACCAGAAAGCAGAAACAGACAACAGGGCAACCGGTTTCGATTTATGAGGTGCATCTTGGTTCATGGAAGCGGGACGGACAGAAAAACTGGGAATTTCTGGATTACCGGCAGCTGGCCCATGAATTGGTGGATTATGTTAAAAAGGCAGGCTATTCGCATATTGAATTATTGCCGGTGACCGAACATCCGCTGGATCAGTCCTGGGGCTATCAGGTGGTTAACTATTATGCCCCAACAAGCCGTTTTGGCACTCCCGATGATTTTATGTATTTTGTGGATTATTGTCATCAGCATGCAATCGGTGTGATTCTCGATTGGGTGCCTGCGCATTTTCCGAAAGATCCGCACGGCCTGGCCTATTTTGACGGAACGCCGCTTTATGCCTATGATGATTGGAAAAAGGCGGAACACCGGGACTGGGGGACGCTAGTTTTTGATTACGGAAAAAAAGAAGTCCGTAACTTTTTGATTTCGAGCGCGTTGTTTTGGCTGGATAAATATCATCTTGATGGTTTACGGGTGGATGCTGTCGCCTCAATGCTTTACCTGGATTATTCGCGCCAACAGGGACAGTGGGAACCGAATTGTTTCGGCGGCAACGAAAATCTGGAAGCAGTTGATTTTTTGAAGGAATTTAATGAAACGGTCCACGCAAGATTTCCGGATGTTTTAACCATTGCCGAAGAATCGACTGCATGGCCGGGCATATCCCACCCGGTCCGTTTCGGCGGCATCGGGTTCAACATGAAATGGAATATGGGCTGGATGCATGATTCTCTGGAATATTTTTCTCACGATCCCGTATACCGCAAATATCATCAGGGGAAATTAACGTTTTCGCTGGCCTATGCCTTTTCGGAAAAGTTTGTTTTGCCGGTTTCTCATGATGAAGTCGTTCATGGCAAAAGATCCCTTCTGGAGAAGATGCCCGGGGATGACTGGCAAAAATTTGCAAATGTCCGTTTATTTTACGGATGGATGTTCGGGCATCCGGGCAAGAAGCTTCTTTTTATGGGTAATGATTTGGGTCAACGGCGTGAGTGGAATTGCGAGCAGTCGATTGATTGGCATTTACTGAATTGTGATTGGCATAATCGTTTAAATTATTATCTAGCTGATCTGCAGAAATTGTATAAAGGCTATCCGGTGCTGTATGAAATGGATTTTGATCCACAAGGGTTTGAATGGATTGATTTTACGGATGCGGATGCCAGTGTGGTGAGTTTTATCCGTTGGGCGAAGGACCGGAAACAGTGCCTCGTCTTTGTTTTTAATATGACTCCGGTTGTCCGCATGAAATACCGTATCGGAGCCCCTTTTGAAGGCCGTTACTCTGAAGTGCTCAACAGTGATGCTGTAGAGTATGGCGGCAGCGGGATAGGCAACAGCGGCGAGGTGCATGCTGAAAATACGCCGTGGCACCGCCGGTCTTATTCATTGAATTTAAATTTACCTCCTCTGGGTGTCGTGGTTTTTTCCTGGGGGCTGACAAAAGAAAAAGCTCATCCGACAGGTAAGACCGGCGGACAAAAACGGAAAGGGGCTAATCCATGGATTCATTAGAAGAGCTTGAAAAAACAGGGGCAAAAGCGGATGAGCGGGCGATGGATAGATTTTCTCCGGCGCCGGTGATTATCGAGAATCTTACTCCCTGCATTGACGGCGGTGCTTTTGCGGTGAAAGTCATTACCGGCGAACTTCTTCGGATTGAGGCGGATATTTTTAAAGACGGGCATGATGTACTGAAAGCCGATGTTCTGTATCGCCGCCGGGGCAGTCAAAGGTGGAGCCGGAGCCCGATGAAATTTTTGTCTAATGACCGCTGGCAGGGTTCCTTCCGGGTTGATGAGGCGGGTTTTTTCGAGTATTCCATTGAGGCCTGGACAGATGCGCTTTCTTCCTGGATGCGTTTTATTGAAAAAAAATGTGAAGTACAGACAGAGGTGAAAACGGATGCCGAAGAAGGTATTCGCCTTTTGAATCAATGGCTTCAGACTGTAACGGATAAACGTGAGAAGAAAAAAATAAACAGTTATCTCAAACAGTTGGAGCTTGCTGCGGGATCCAGCGAAGAAATCCTGCGAATGATACGAGATTCAGAGTTTATCGAAGTGATTACAGAAAATCCTTATAAAAAAGACATCTCTATGCTGAAAGCCCCGTACCCATTAGTGGTGGATAGAGTGCTGGCCGAATTTGGGGCATGGTATGAACTGTTTCCCCGTTCACAGGGTAAACACAAAACCAAAAGTGGAACGTTTAAGGATTGCATCAAACGGCTTCCGGATATCAAAAAGATGGGTTTTGACATCATTTATTTACCACCCGTTCATCCGATCGGCCGGACAAATCGGAAAGGCAAAAATAATACACTTCATGCCGGACCTTCAGACCCGGGGTCTCCCTGGGCCATTGGAGGTGCAGAAGGCGGGCACAAGGCCGTGCATCCTGAACTTGGCACGCTTGATGATTTCCGTGATTTTGTCGAGGCAGCCGGCGATTATCAGATTGAAATTGCTCTGGACCTGGCTTATCAATGTTCTCCGGATCACCCTTATGCCAAAGAGCATCCGGAATGGTTTTATCAGCTGCCTGACGGCACCATCCGTTATGCTGAAAATCCTCCTAAAAAATACCAGGATATTTATCCGATTAATTTCTGGTGTGAAAACCGCGAAGCACTTTGGAATGAACTTAAAAGCGTGGTGCTTTTCTGGATAGAGCAGGGTGTGCGTATCTTTCGCGTGGATAACCCGCACACGAAGCCGCTGCGTTTTTGGGCCTGGCTGATCGAAGAGATTAAAACACAATATCCGGACACTCTTTTTTTAGCCGAAGCCTTTACCCGGCCGAAAGTGATGAAGTTTCTGGCTAAGGCGGGATTCAGTCAGTCCTATACCTATTTTACCTGGCGTAACAGCAAACATGAGCTGCGGGAATATCTGGAAGAGCTGACTCAACATGAAATGAAATATTATTTTAGAGGTAACTTTTTTACCAATACCCCGGATATTTTGCATGAATATCTTCAAAAGGGCGGGCCGACAGCCTTTAAAATAAGGCTGGCACTGGCCGCTACGCTTTCTTCAAGCTATGGCGTATACAGCGGATACGAGTTTTTTGAAAATATTCCGTTAAAAGAAGGATCTGAAGAATATTTAAATTCAGAAAAGTACGAGATTCGCAAGAGAGACTGGAATGCCTTGCCCAACATGAAAAGTCTGATCAGCCGGATTAATCAAATTCGCAAAGACAATCCGGCGCTTACCGGGTATAAGAATTTGGAATTTTTTGAAAGTCCGAATCATCAGGTGCTGTGTTACGGAAAGGCAAACTCGGACTTGTCGAATATTATTATTTGCGCTGTAATGCTTGATCCCTACTCCGCGCAGGAGGATTTAGTACGCCTGCCGATATGGAAGTGGGGAATTGAGCCCTGGCAGACTTATCAAATGAAGGATTTGGTGACGGGACAAAAGTTTTACTGGAAAGGCGAGTCTAATTATATTCGCCTTGATTCTTCCCAGCCGGCGCATATTTTAAAACTGACCAAATAAAAAACAGGGGATTAGCATGGCGCTTACAAGCGATAGTTTGTGGTTTAAAGATGCTGTGATTTATCAGTTACACGTTAAAAGTTTTTTTGACAGCAATAATGACGGGATTGGTGATTTTCGCGGATTGATTGAAAAGCTGGATTATCTTGCGGGGCTCGGCATTAACTGCATTTGGCTGCTGCCGTTCTATCAGTCTCCGCTTAAGGATGACGGCTATGATATTGCCGATTATCGGGCGATATTGCCTGAGTATGGAACCTTTAAAGATTTTAAGTTGTTTGTTCGGGAAGCGCATAAACGGAATATCCGCGTTTTGATTGAACTTGTCATTAATCATACTTCCGATCAACATGCCTGGTTTCAGGAATCCAGATCTTCCGCGGATTCGACAAAACGTGATTTTTATGTCTGGTCTGATACGGATAAAGGATATTCAAACGTCAGAATTATTTTTACCGATACTGAAAAATCAAACTGGACATGGGATCCGGTGGCAAAGCAATATTTCTGGCACCGTTTTTTCAGTCATCAACCGGATCTGAATTATGACAATCCGATTGTCTGCAGGACCATACTGAATATCCTTTCGTTCTGGCTTAAAACGGGCGTTGACGGATTCAGACTTGATGCGGTTCCTTATCTTTTTGAACGGGAAGGGACTTCTTGCGAGAATCTGCCGGAAACGCATGCTTATCTTAAGGCGCTCAGAAAGCGGCTTGATCAAAAATTTAAAGACAAAGTACTCCTTGCCGAGGCCAATCAATGGCCGCCTGACGTGCGACCTTATTTTGGCGATGGAGATGAATGTCATATGGCTTTTCATTTTCCGCTGATGCCCCGCATTTTTATGGCCGTCCGCAAGGAAGACAACACACCGATTATTGATATTATGAAGAAGACACCAAATATTCCGGAAAATTGCCAGTGGGCAATTTTTTTGCGGAATCACGACGAACTGACGCTTGAGATGGTGACGGATGAAGAACGTGATTATATGTATAAAGAATATGCGATGGATTCGAAAATGCGCATTAATGTGGGAATCCGCAGAAGACTTGCGCCTCTGATGGAGAACGGACGGAGGCAGATTGAACTGTTGAACAGTATTTTATTGAGTATGCCCGGAAGTCCGATTATTTATTACGGAGATGAACTCGGCATGGGAGACAATATTTATTTGGGCGACCGTAATGGGGTGCGCACACCGATGCAGTGGACGCCGGACCGGAATGCGGGTTTTTCAAAAGCGGACGGAGCCAGGCTATATGCCCCCTTGATTACAGATCCGGTATACGGACATCAGGCCGTGAATGTGGAGGCACAGGAGCGTACAAAGACGTCTTTTTTGAACTGGATGCGGCTGATGATCAAAACGCGTAAGCAGTCCCATGCGTTCGGCCGAGGCAGTCTCGAGTTTCTTGAGCCGCAAAATAGAAAAGTCTTGGCCTATTTACGTGTCTATCAGCAGGAAACAGTCCTTATTGTCAATAATCTGTCCCGTTTTTGCCAGCCAGTAGAACTTGATTTGAAACGATTTAACGGCTGGCGTCCCGTTGAAATGCTGGGCAATGTCGAGTTCCCCAAAATAGGCGAATGGCCCTATCTTCTTACGATGGGGCCTCATGGGTTTTATTGGTTCCGCCTTGATCCGCCTGAGACACAACCCTCTTCCTGAGAGTATGAATCAAGAAAGAAAACAATTCCTCATTGAATTGCTCCTGCCTGCTCTAACCCGGTTCATCGGTACTCAGAGGTGGTTTAGAAGTAAAGGAAAGACCCTGGATGTCGTTGCCGTTGAGGATTGTTTTTTAGCCGAAGCAGGGAAAGATACGGATCTTTATTTCATTTTAAAGATATCGTATAAAGAAAAAGCAGAGGAATTGTATTTTTTCCCTTGCGTGTTACTTTCCAGAGAAAAACATGATCCCCCTCATAAAAAAAAGGTGGAAACTTTTGAAATCGGTCAATCCTTTTTTGATTGTGTGGAAATCATACACCATGGCGCGGCTTTTAGGCGGCTGCTTCAAAGATTTTCGGATGAGACAGAAACCGTAAGCGATCGAGGCCGGTTTAAATTTAAATGCTACGGCCCAAGTTTTAAAAACGGAGTGGAGGCAGCACGGATAGTCCCGCTGTCTGCGGAGCAGAGCAATACCTCCGTGAAAATCGATGACCGGTCTATTCTTAAAATTTTCAGAAAAATGGATGAGGGTGTTAATCCTGAAGTTGAGGTGCTGAAATTTCTAAATCAGCAAAAGTGTTCTATCGTGCCGATGCTTCAGGCGGATATGATTTATGAGTCCTCAGATAAAGTCATGTCTGCGGCCGTGGTTCAAAACTTCATTCCGAATCTTGGGGATGGTTGGTCTTATGTGCTTAAGTCGCTGCCGGGTTTGTTAGGTTCGCCCATCTCAGAATTTAAGCAGACGGCGTTTGCTTCTGAAATCAGGCAGCTTGGAGAGACAACGGCAACGATGCACCTTGAATTTTCACAGGCTCAAGAGGATGATCCGCAGTTTGGAGCGGAATGGATAAACCGGGATGATCTTGGCCGCTGGGCCGGTGATTTTAAACGTCTGGTCAAGCGGGCAGAAACCGATATGGAGTCTTTGAAATCTTCTTCGCTCGAGGGACAACCACCGCATGATTTGACCGGACTCTTAAACAAAATTTTCCGTGAAGCCGACAGGATCCAGCAATGGGAGACCAAAGACTTATTTTATAAAGTGAGATATCACGGGGATTTTCATCTTGGACAAACACTGAAAACAGATTCCGGATGGGTGCTCTTTGATTTTGAGGGGGAGCCGATCAGATCAATCGCGGAAAGAAAACAAAAAGGATGTGTGCTCAAAGATGTTGCAGGAATGCTCAGGTCTTTTGATTATGCTGCCTTTGTGGCCTGCCGGAATGCGGCCTCTTGCAGGGAACTTACGGAAGAAATGAATGAGAAATCGACACAGATCCGACGGGCGTTGCGTGAGTTATTTCTGGAGGGATATTTTTCGGTTCAGGCGCTTGAGGGTAGACTTTATCCGCAGGACAAAGTTCTCCGCAGCGAATGGCTCGGTTTTTTTGAATTGGAAAAAGCCGTTTATGAATTGATTTATGAGATCAATAACCGGCCGGATTGGATCGAAGTCCCTTTGCAGGGAATCAGAGATCTTTACGACCCGACGGAGTCTAATCGCTGATAAACATGACCGATGCTAGAAAAATAAAAAGATGACCTGATAACCCCCATGGGTTAAGGCCGATGGGTCTATTATGCCCTGTCTCTCTCCCGGCATTAATGCCAGTTTTTGGTTGCAGCTTGCTCATTTTTGCGGGTGAGGGTAGAATACCTGTCAATCCATGAACCTCAAATATTTCCTCGAATATCTTTTGGCCAAGGGCATTGTCTTTGTTTTCGGATGGCTGCCGGCAGGCAAAGCGGCCTGGTGTATCCGCAGGATAGCCGATGTGTGTTTTTTCTGTCTGCGCGGCCGGCGTGCGGTGACATTTGATAATATTGAAAGAGCTTATCCCGAGGCCCTTTCAAAAAAGGAAAAAAAACGGCTCGTGCGCAAGAGCTTTCAAAATGTCGCTCTGTCATTGTGGGAATTATTAACCGTTGAAAAAACCAAAAAACAGGTTGCCGAAGCTTTCAACCTTGAAGGCAATGAGCATTTGGAAAAGGCCTTTGCCCGCGGTAAGGGGGTTGTGCTGATCATTGCTCATTTTGGGTCATGGGAATATTTGGCCTTTTTGCCTTTTTTGACCAAAAGAGAATGGTCGGTCGTTGTGAAGGCGATTAAAAATCCTTATATCAACCGGGTGGTTGAGGCGAAACGCAGGGTGATGACGGTCAATCCTATTTTCAAAAAGGGAGCCATCAAACCGGTTTTCAAGGAATTGAAAAACAATCACGGCGTGGCTATTTTGATTGATCAATGGGATGGGGCCGATGGGATTTGGACCGAGTTTTTTGCGCATCCCACTTCTACGACATCCGTGCCGGCAAGACTGGCCCATCAAACCGGCTGTGCACTGGTCCCCGCATACTGTTTAAGAGTTTTTCCGGGCAAATATAAAATTGTCATTCAACCGGAGGTTCCTTTTGATCCGCAGGCAGATCGTTGGGAAGAAGAAATCACTCAAAAACTCAACCGGATTCTGGAAAAGAATATTTTAAGCCGACCCGAACAATGGATGTGGGAACACCGGCGCTGGAAACCTAAACCGAAGAATAACCGTATTCCGGAAATACGAAAGGCGGCCTCTTGTTAATCGACCGACGAGCCTTTAACGGCTCTATCCCTTTAGTGGTCCTCGCTGTGCTGGGGGCTTTGGTTTTTAAGCCGCTTTTTGGGGCCGCGGCCCTTTTATTTACAGGCCATTTGGCTTTCTTTCGTGACCCTGTCCGCAGGGTTCCTCCCGGCGAGACGGTCCTTTCACCTGCGGATGGTTTGATCGTGGATATGAGTGAGGAAGATGAAACCTGCCGCCTTGGGCAAAAGGCCTTCAAAATTGGTATTTTCCTATCGATTTTTAATTGCCATATCAGCCGGGCTCCGATCGCCGGAAAGGTCGACTATTTGAAATATGAGCCGGGTGAATTTCTCAATGCCTTAAACGGCGAATCGGCGGTCCGCAATGAGGCCAACTGGGTCGGTATTCAGGGAAGCGAAGGGCGCAAGGCGATGGTCAAACAAATTTCAGGGGCCATTGCCCGGAGGATCCATTGTGATGCCAGCCTGGGAGATGTCCTTTCCAGGGGACAGAAATTTGGTATTATTTGCTACGGTTCAAGGGTAGAATGTTGGGTACCAAGGGACTTGTTTATCCCCACCATTAAAAAGGGCCAAAAAGTCAAAGCGGGATTGACGGTTTTGGGCCATTGGAACGCTTAAGATAAAAATGATGAATCCGTTTCTTATTCTGCCGAACTTGATTAGCTTATTTAATCTGCTTACAGGGTTTCTCTGCATGATTACGGCCGCTTACGGCAATTACCGGATATCGGCGTGGCTTATTCTTCTGGCGCTTTTTTGGGATTCCCTGGACGGTAATGTGGCCCGCATGTTCAAAGTCATTTCTAAAATCGGCCGCGAATTGGATTCTCTGGCCGATATCGTCTCTTTTGTCGTGGCCCCGGCTTTTTTATTGGGGATGATGCTGATTCATAAAACGAATCTCTGGTTTATTTTTCTTCTGTTTATTTATGTCAGTGCGGGGGCCTATCGCTTAGCTCGTTTTAATGTGATGCCGCCGGTCATGAAAGGGTACTTTCAGGGGCTGCCGACTCCTGCTGCCGCAGCAACGTTTTCGGCCCTGGTTCTAACTCATACGGCGGCTGATTCCGCGGACGAGCGTTTGTTTCTCATCATTATTCCCGCAACCCTTTTTCTTTTCAGCGTCCTGATGACCAGTAACATTCCTTACCCTAAATTTTCAGAATTAAAAATTTCGGAATGGAAATATTACTATTCTTTTAGTATTCTACTGTTTATCGTTTCGTTATTTTTATTCAATTTTAAAATCGCCTTACTCATTACTTTTTTTGCCTATGTCTTTATTACACCCTTCCACCATCAATCTTTTTTTGTGGCCCTCACGCAGTCTTCGGGGAACAGAATTAAACGCAAATAAGAATTCCCCGTTATGCTCATAGGTTTTCTTTCCGGTTTTTTGGCGGCTCTTTTGAGCTGGCGGATCAATATCGTCGCGATTCAGCGCGGAGTTCAGCGAGGAAAAACAGCTGCTTTCTTTGTGGGCGTCGGTTCTCTGACGGCCGATGTGGTTTTGATTTTAGGAGCATTTTCGGGCGCCAGGCCGCTGACTCAGAATCAGCATCTTTGGATGATTCTGAAGATTATCGGGATTCTTACGATTCTGTTTGTTGCGTTTAAAATTTTTTTTCAGGCCCCCAAGCTCATGGAAAAAGCCGAAAAAGAGCGGAATCCGCCTAAAAATTTTCTAATCGGATTTTCCATCGTCGCCGGAAATCCGGCAGTCTTCATGTTGTGGATGGGACTGGTGAGTTTTATTCTGACCCAGGCCCAGGATGCGACTCAGCAGCATTTTCATTATGAATACCTGGCCGGTTTTTTTTGCGGGGGACTCATCTGGGTCAGTTTACTCTGTTTTCTGATACTGCCGAAAATCAGAGCCTGGGGCGAACGCCCGCTTTATTTGATTTCAAGGATTTCGGCGATTATACTCATTATCTGTGCAATTATTCTGATTTTTAATTAACAGAACATAGGTTCCTGCACATTTATATATAAACAAAAAACAACATTTTCTTTATATTTTTGTAAAAATTTTAACAAAACTAATACAAGAAAGTTCATCATGAGAAAAACAAAAATTGTTGCAACTGTAGGCCCCGCCTGCCGGGATAAAAAAAACCTTCAGAAACTTCTCGAACAGGGAGCGGACGTTCTGAGAATTAATATTTCCCATACCTCCTTGAGCGATTTGCGTAAATGGATCTTGCTCATTCGTGAGGTTGAACGCCGGATCAAACGATCCGTAGCCATTTTAATTGATCTGCAGGGACCGCGGGTCCGTACCGGTCCGCTTAAAGATCAAAAACAGGTTGAGCTTAAGGCTCATACCACGGTGTGGATTGAGATTGCCGACCATCCCGGAGACGGACAGGTGATTACGACCAACTGCAGGGAATTTACACAAATGGTCAAACCCGGTGATGATGTTCTGATCGATAACGGCAGTATTCATTTAAAGGTGATTTCGAAAAAACAGACCCGTGTGAAATGCCGTGTTTTAAGAGGCGGTCGGTTGGGAGAAAATAAGGGAATCAACCTGCCGCATGCTCCAGAGACTCTGCCTGCTCTGACCCGGAACGATCAGGATAGTTTAAAAGTCGCCCTAAGACACAAAGTCGATTATGTGGCACTATCTTTTGTGCGTAGCCAGCGTGATGTTCTGACGCTTAAAAAGTGGATGAAAAAGTTTGGAGTAGAGGTTCCGGTCATTGCCAAGATTGAAAAACCGCGTGCGGTTGATTGTCTTGAAGAAATTTTAAAGGTTACGGATATGATCATGGTTGCGCGCGGGGATCTCGGGATTGAGCTTGGAATTGAAAAGGTCCCAGCCATTCAGAAGAAACTGATTGAGGCGGCTAAACAGTACGCGATACCGGTGATTACCGCAACGCAGATGCTGGAATCCATGATGACCGCCCCTAATCCGACACGGGCAGAGGTCTCCGATATCGCTAATGCTGTTTTTGACGGAACCGATGCCGTGATGCTTTCAGGCGAAACCTCGATCGGTGAGTATCCCTGTGAATCGGTCCGGGTCATGTCACGGATTGCCCGTGAGGCGGAATTGCACAAATCAAGTCTCCCGGATTATTCTTTTCTCGAGAATGAGGTGTATAAAGGTTCACGAATTCATGCGATTACGCGTGCGGCCAGAGTCGCTTCCAAAAGTCTTGAAGCTAAAGCAATTGTTGCTTATACCCACAGTTGGAAAACGGCCGTGTTGATTTCTAAATTGGATCCTTATGCAAAGGTAATCGCATTGGCTCCGTCGGATGAGATTATCCGACGCATGAATATTCTTCGGGGCGTGAGTCCGATCAAGATGAGCTTTTCAAAAAGCACGGACAGGATGTTTAAGGACGGCGCCCGGCAGATTATACGCCGTAAAATTCTTAAAAAGGGGGACCCGGTTGTTTTTGTGACGGGTAGGAAAGCAATGCCCTCCGGTGCTCAATATACGCTTCACCTGCACACTCTTGGGGCATAATTCCACTCTAATGGACCAGGTCTGCCTTCGTTGTTTTCACACGAATTAATTTTTGTTATAATCCCTCCTCTATGGCTAAAAAACATACCGATTATAATGAACTCGATACCCTGCGCCACAGTTGTGCCCATGTCATGGCGCATGCCCTCAAAGACCTTTTCCCAACGGCAAAATTCGGTGTCGGTCCGCCGGTAGAAAACGGATTCTATTATGATGTGGAACTTCAGGACCGTCTGACGGATGAAGATCTGCAGAATATCGAAAAAAGAATGGCTGAGATTATCAAAGAGAATCAGCCTTTTGAGAAAAAGTCCATTCCCCGCCGGGAGGCCCTTGAGTACTTTAAGGAAAAGGGAGAAGATTACAAACTTGAGATCATTAGCCAAGTGGCTGAGAGCGATGAGATTTCGGTTTATCAGGAGGGTGGATTTACCGATTTGTGCCGGGGTCCGCATGTCCAATCATCCGGTGAAATCAAAGCCTTCAAACTTTTAAACGTTGCCGGGGCTTATTGGCGCGGCGATGAACGTAACCCCATGATGCAGCGTATCTACGGAACGGCTTTTTTCAGTCAAAAAGAACTTGATGCCTATCTGCGTGCGGTCGAAGAAGCCCAGCGCCGAGACCACCGTAAGCTTGGTAAAGAGCTGGATCTTTACTCTATTCACGAGCAGGCCGGACAGGGGCTTATTTTCTTTCACCCCAAAGGGGCGATGTTACGCTACTTAATCGAAGATTTTATCCGTACCGAACATTTGCGGCGCAGCTATTTGTTTGTGATGGGGCCGCAGATTTTGAAAGCGGATATCTGGAAAATATCGGGCCATTACGATTACTATAAAGAGAATATGTTTCTGCTTGAGGCTGAAGACGGCCGTGAATATGGCATTAAGCCGATGAATTGTCCGGGCCACATGATGATTTATAAAACCCAGATTCGCAGTTACCGCGATTTGCCGCTTCGTTTTTTTGAAATGGGGAATGTCTGCCGGAATGAAAAATCGGGGACTTTGCACGGTCTTTTAAGGGTGCGGAATTTTACTCAGGATGATGCCCATATTTTCTGTATGCCGGAGCAGCTTGAGAGTGAAATTTCATCCGTGCTTGATTTTATGTTCTTTGTCCTGGAATCATTTGGATTTAAAAATTTTGAGATCAATCTCTCGACCCGTCCCAAAGAATCCATCGGCTCGGATGAAATTTGGGAAAAGGCGACAGCGGCCTTGCGTAATGCCCTTGAGAAGAAGAATCTGCAATACGACGTTGAACCCGAAGGCGGGGCTTTTTACGGGCCGAAAATTGATATCAAGATTAAAGATGCCTTGGGCCGGGCATGGCAGTGCAGCACGATCCAGTGTGATTTTGCTCTGCCTGAAAAATTTGAATTGGAATATGTTTCTTCAGGTGGAACACCCGAACGCCCGATTGTTTTGCACCGTGCCATTCTCGGCAGTGTTGAGCGCTTTATGGGAACCCTGGTCGAACATTTTGCCGGAGCATTTCCGTTCTGGCTGGCTCCGGTGCAGTTATCGCTCATTCCTGTTTCTGAGAAACACCATGATTATGCCCACAAGACAAGCGCTGTGCTTAAAGAAAAGGGGTTTAGAGTGGCCGTTCAGGATTCCAACGACACTCTGAGTAAACGTATCCGCACCGGCCAAAAAGGAAAAATTCCTTATTTGCTTGTCGTCGGTGACAAAGAAGCCGAATCCGGAACCGTCAATGTTCGTCCCTATGGCTCAAAGGACCAGAGTGTCTACAATCTGGAAGACTTTATTTCACACTGTCAGGCCCAGACGGCTTCACGGCAATAAATGTTTTTATTAATGAAAATGTCTGTGAAAGCCGATCTAACCTAAAGCTTCTTTAACAAGGGGGAGCAATGCCCAAAAAAATATTAATGGTTGATGACGAAGAAGAAATTCTCGAATCGATGTATGCTGTGCTTGAGACCCAGGGGTATGCATTGGTGTCGGCCAATGACGGAACCGAGGCCTTAGAAAAAGCCAAAGAGGAAAAACCCGATTTGATTATTTCCGATGTCGTGTTACCCAAAATGACCGGATATGATGTGATTAAAGAACTTCAGGCTCTGGGTGGAGAACTGAGTCAAATTCCTGTGATTATTATGTCCGGTAAACCCAGCATGAAAGAGGCCTTTCATTTATTTGCCGATCCCAAACGGCATTATTTCCTTTCCAAACCCTTCCTGCTTGACGATTTGATCGCGATGGTCGAAAAACTGATAGGTAAGGCGTAGAAACTGACAGTTTTGGTTTTTTCAAAACAGATCAGTCGCTTATCCCTAAAAATATTTTAGATTTTTAGGGAGCAAAGGCGATCAGTTTTTTAGTCCAAAAAAGAAAAGTTCTTTTTTAGGCCGATCAGTCGTTTTTATCCCCAACGCCTTTGCGTTGGGATAAGAACTTGATCTAATTTGCCTCAGGCGACACTTGCAAATCAGTCAATTTCTAAGAAATTGGACAGTAGGCTTTTCGGGCGGGAACGCTGACAATTTTTCGTTCGGGAAGCACCACGGCGCTCAACTCTTTTCCATAAACACATCCGGAATCAAGTCCGATTACATTTTTACGAACGACCAATCCTTGAGCGGCCCAGTGCCCGTGGACAATCAGTTTCTGATCTTTATAAGGAATATACCATGGCTGATTGTCCGATAAGGTCCGCAATGTGACAAGATTTTTCGGGTCCTGTTTTTTTAAAGGAATTCCGGGAATAATCCCGGCATGGACAACCAGGCATTCTTCCAGATCAAGATAATAAGGCCATGTTTCAATCCATTGCATGTACAGATTGAAATCATCCCCTAATTCTTTGATGGCTTCCTTTTGATAGTCTTTGACGGGCCGCCCGATATCCCGTTTTTTCCAGAGATTAAGGAGATGAACCTCGTGATTGCCGAGGATGCAGCGGAGATTTTTCATCTCTTTGGCGATCTCAAGAGTTCTAAGGGTCGAGGGGCCTTTGCAGACCAGATCGCCGACTGAAATGAGACGGTCTTCGGCGGTGACTTTTAATTTTTCAAGCAGATCCTGCCATTCTTGATAGCAGGCGTGGATATCACCGAAAATAATCGTACGCGCCGTCATTGCGTTAAAAATTTGACCGGATTTTTTCAGCTAATGCCGCCAGATCTTCCTGTGAGGCCGCCTGGGCTTTGGCGAAATTTAAATCGCTGACACTGTTGATCGGTACCAGATGGAAATGGCAATGAGGAACTTCAAGCCCGGCGACCATGATCCCGATACGTTTGCAGGAGACGGTTTTTTCAATGGCCCTAGCGACTTGACGTGCAAAAATGAGAATGTCTTTGAGTAAATCATCATCGACGTTGAAGACATAGTCGATTTCTTTTTTAGGAATCACAAGCGCATGACCGGGATTAATCGGCCGAATATCCAGAAACGAAAGAAAACGTTCATCTTCCAGAAGTTTATGACAGGGAATTTCCCCCTGAATAATTTTTGTAAAAAGTGTCGGCATGTAATCTCTCCGGTGATTTTAAAACTAGTTTTTAACTTTGAGTTGTTGTTTGATGCGTGTAATGGCTTCTTCGACGTTTTCTTTAAAGGCAAACGAACTTAGACGAAAATAACCTTCACCGCCCGGGCCGAATCCGGCACCCGGTGTTCCGACGATGTTCGCTTCTTTAAGCAGGAGATCGAAGAAATCCCATGATCCGAGATCACCGGGCGTTTTGAGCCACACGTAAGGCGCATCCACTCCGCCATAAACCTCTAGACCGATTGAGGCCAGCCCTTCCCGGATGATTTGGGCGTTATTGAGATAATAGCGAATCATTTCCTGGGTTTCTTTTTTACCCTGCGGTGAATAGGCGGCCTCGGCGCCGCGCTGGACGGGATAAGAGACGCCGTTAAATTTTGTGGACTGGCGTCTGTTCCACAGCGCATGGACAGAGACCTTTTCACCTTTGTCATTAAGCGCCTTGAGCTCTTTAGGGACAACCGTAAAGGCGCATCGGGTTCCTGTAAACCCGGCATTTTTTGAAAAGCTTCTAAATTCAATGGCCACCTCACGGGCTCCGTCAATTTCAAAAATGGAATGCGGCAGGGAGGAGTCGGTAATAAAGTCGTGATAGGCCGCATCAAACAGGATTATGGAACCTGATTTACGGGCATATTCAACCCAGCCTTTTAAGTCCTCATGAGTCAGTACCGTTCCGGTCGGATTGTTAGGAGAGCATAAGTAGATTAGATCCGCATGTTCCTTAGGGAAATCGGGCTTGAACTGATTTTCGGCCGTTGAGGGCATGTAAATAATGCCTTCATAATGACCGCTTGGCGCGATATGTCCGCTGCGTCCTGCCATGACATTGGTATCGACATAGACCGGATAGACGGGATCAACGACTGCAATTTTTGAATCGAGGGAAAAAATTTCCTGAATATTACCGCAATCGCATTTCGAACCGTCCGAGACAAAGATTTCATCGGCTGAAACGGAAACTTTGCGTGTTCCGTAATCGTTGTCGGCAATCGCCTGACGCAGAAACTCATAGCCCTGTTCAGGGCCGTATCCGCGAAAAGTTTTGGGATCGGCCATTTCATCGACGGCTTTTTTTATGGCCGAACGGATCGATTCAGGAAGAGGCAGCACAACGTCGCCGATTCCGAGACGGATGATTTTTGCATCGGGATTTTGAGCGGAAAACTCACGTACCCGGCGCCCGATTTCTGGAAAAAGATAACCCGCTTGAAGTTTTTGATAATGGGAATTAATGCGTGTCATACCGATAGAATCCTTTCTTTAAGTGAGAGGGGATTATAACAAAAATTAATAATAGCGTACAGCGTACAGCATTAAGCGTTAAGACCCGGTTGCTTTTCTATTCGCTCCACGCTAAACGCTTTTAGTTTGGTTGAGGATTTCATTGAGCCGCCCGGGGAAATCCGTCATGATTCCGTCAGCACCATTGCGCAGTAAAGTTTTCATTTGTTCCGGGTCATTGATTGTCCAGTAAAAAACATGGATGCCGTTTGTATGCAGAAAATGAATCCAGGCCGGGGTTGTGAGTGGGATTTTCCATTTTGAAACCGGTAAAGATGCGATTTTTGGATATTGCGGACTGAGCGGAATCCCCAGCTTGAACTGTACATAGGCTTTAAAGGTATCCGAGGGAGAGAATGCATTCTGGGCATGGCCCGGCAAATGACGGATGATCTGGCGGCAAGTCACTTCTTCAAGAGAGATAATGAAAAGCGGGGCCCGCCGGACACGTGTTTTTAAAAGCTGTAGTGTTTTCTGAATGAGTTCCGGTTTTTTATCCTTAATCTCGACCAGAAAAGCAGATTGCGGAAAAGAGGATAAGACCTCGTCCAAAAGAGGAATTGAAAATCCCCGGTCCCGGCAGGGGAAAGAACCATTTTTTTCGGGATCAAAATGATAACCGGCATCAAGTTGTTTCAATTGGGCATACGTATAATCATTGATTTTTCCGGAACCGTTTGTCAGGAATTTAAGTTCATCATCATGAAAAACAACGGGAATACCGTCCCGGGTCACCTGGACGTCAAATTCAACCATATCCGCATGGTCATTTCCCAGAGCCCTTTCAATGGCAGGCAGGGTATTTTGCGGCAGCTCGCCGGAGGCGCCCCGGTGAGCGATGCATAAAGGGCGTGTTCTGGGAATTTCGGGTCGCAGCAATTGTACAGGCATATCAAAATTCTACAGATTTTTGACTAACATGGTAGGGGAAAATTGTACAATGGAGATCAGTTATGAAGATGATTGATTTTGAAAAAATTGTTTTTAGGATCAGTGTTCTGACTGTGGGTGCTATTTTTATCCTGCTTGCACCCACGACACATATTTTTGCTTCCTGGTATCCCGGCAAGAAAGATATCCTGTGGATAGTTCCGGCATGTGTCATCGGTGTGCTTTCCATCCTGTGGCTGATGGTGCGTCTATGCCTTCCGCTCTTGATTCAAAAAGGTGTTTTTGAAGACCGGCGTAAAACGACTCGTTCTGCGAATGAACGAACGCCTGTGAATATAAGCCGGGTCGTCCTTTCGACTCTTCAACTTACAATGCAGCTTTTACTTTTATTGGGGATGTGTGTAGCGATTGTGGCCTTTATGCGGGGTGATACGATGGATCAGCTTCTGACCCGTCTTATGAGTAAGAAACATTGGGAAATCCCTGAACCCAATCAAGATCCCGTCAACCGCTTGGCTCAGGAAATCGCCCAGAGAAATTAAAAAACCCTCCCGGAACAAGTCCGGAAGGGTTTTTTAAGAAATCAACTAGTACTGCGCGACAATTGATTTTATGGATTCGCAGTACAAGTGTCCGTAACAATACCGTCGGCATTGACGGAGCACTAGCGAATGACTAATTAACTCAAATGTTTGGAGACAAGCTTGGTCATTTCGAACATATTGACCTGTGATTTCCCGCCAAATAAAACTTTCAGCTTATCATCGGCGTTAATATTGCGCTTATTTGTGGGGTCCTGAAGGTTATTTCCCTTGATATAATCCCAGATTTTCTTCACGACTTGTCCGCGAGGCAGCGGGCCCTTACCTACCACGGCTTCAAGCTCTGCTGACAGATTTAAGGGCTTATTGATCGCTGGATTGCCTTTTGCCATATCTATCTCCTTATATTTCTTAAATACACACTCTGAAGTGAAATCTTATAGGGCGGTATTATAAGTTATAAGCCCTAAGCCAACAATAAAAGAATTCTTCAACAGCGCGAAGCCAGGGGGGGGATGGCCTTGGCAGCTAAATCTTTAGACATTTTCGTGAACCATCGCTTATTTTAAGAATGACAAAATTGTATAACTAAAAATAAACGCTCTATTAATTATGATTATAACCTATTTATTAATAACAACTTATGAAAATATTTTAAAGTTTGAAATAGACTTGGCACTGAGCTTGCATATTGTCAGCCATTGTTAATTACAACATTGTGATCCAAGGAGGAGGATGAAATGAAGAAGTTCAAATGGCTATTCGCTTTTGCCGGGCTGGCGCTGGCGGTTTTTTGCTTTGTGCCTAAGGCTATGGCAGAAGTTTCCGAAGAGATGTTTACGGTCAATAATACCTGGATGATGGTATCGACCTTTTTGGTTTTTATCATGCATTTGGGGTTTGCGACAGTAGAATCAGGACTTACCAGATCGAAGAATACGGTGAATATTCTGTGTAAAAACACCGTCATTCCTGCAATCGGTCTTTTGACCTATGCGCTGATGGGATTTAATTTGATGTATCCCGGTGATGCATGGAGCATTGGAAAGGTTTTTGGTTTTGCAGGTTTTGGTATTTCAACTGATGCTGCCGGTCTTACGAGTGCTTATAATGAGGGCTATACCTATTGGACGGATTTTCTATTCCAGGGTATGTTTGCTGCAACAGCCGCGACGATTGTTTCGGGTGCGGTTGCCGAGCGCGTGAAATTGGACAGCTTTTTAATTTTTACCACGATCTATGTCGGATTGGTCTATCCGATTACCGGTTCATGGAAATGGGGAGCTGGTTGGCTGGATGAAGCCGGCTTTTATGATTTTGCCGGTTCGACATTGGTGCACTCCGTCGGAGGTTGGGGAGCACTTGCAGGTGTGATTGTTTTAGGCCCCCGCATTGGAAAATATGTGGGCAATACCGTCAAACCTATTATGGGCCACAGTCTTCCGCTGGCAACGATCGGTGTTTTTCTGTTGTGGCTTGGCTGGTTCGGGTTTAACGGAGGCTCAGTCCTTTCTGCAAATGCAGGGTCTGTTTCATTCGTGTTGGTCACCACTTGTTTAGCGGCTGCTGCCGGTATTGTCGGTGCATTGCTGACATCATGGATTGTCCAGAAGAAACCCGATTTTAGTATGGTTTTAAACGGATGCCTTGCCGGGTTAGTCGGAATTACGGCCGGTGCGGATGTGGTATCGATATCCGCTTCTGTGATTATCGGTGTGGTTTCCGGTATCCTGGTCGTTTTTTCGGTGATCGGATTGGATAAACTCAAGCTGGATGATCCCGTAGGTGCTGTTTCGGTTCACCTTGTCTGCGGTATTTGGGGAACTTTGGCCGTCGGTATTTTTAGTGCTGATCACAGTTTGGGTGTGCAGTTCCTAGGCGTTGTTGCTTATGGAATTACTTGTTTTATTGCTTCGCTCCTGATTTTTGGAATTTTGAAAGCCACCATGGGTATTCGCGTTAGTGAAGAAGAGGAAATTCGCGGATTGGATATCGGTGAACATGGGCAGGAAGCATACAGTGGTTTCCAGGTTTTCACTACGCAATAATGAAAAACTTTCAGAAAAGGAGATAGAACAATGAAACTAATTATCGCCTATATACAGCCCGAAAGGCTGAATGCAGTCAAGCAGGCGCTTTATGAGAAAGAAATTTTTAAGATGTCTGTCACCACGGCGCTTGGGTGCGGACAACAAAAGGGTTTTCACGAAACTTATCGTGGTGCGGATGTTGAGGTGAATCTTTTGAAGAAAACCCGCCTTGAAATTGCCGTTAACGAAGATCACGTCGAGCCGACCGTGGAAGCGATTATCAAAGGTGCTCGTACGGGAAATATCGGAGACGGAAAGATCTTTGTTCTGGATCTCGGAGCAACAATCCGTATCCGTACAGGTGAACGCGGTAACACCGCAATTGGATAAAGTCGTACGCTGGGGTGCCCCCGCTTCCCCTTATTGACACCTCCTTGGTCAAAGAACAGGTCGTCAAAGAGGCGGGGCACCCCCTTAATCCTCGCAATTGAGCCCGCCTTAACCCCCGCAAAACATCGCTTGAGTCATCCCCCCTTGATTCAAGCGATGTTTTATTTTTATCCACAGATCATTTTTCCTATCTTTTACCCTTGCATCTTACGACACAGTTCCTTAGCATAACGCTCACCATGAGTAAAAATCACAGAGGGCTTCCGCCCGAATTTGTAGAACGGCTGAATATGATTCTGCCATCATCGAAACGTCAGAAAATCATTGATTCATTTGCCCGGCTGACGCCGACGACATTTCGCGTTAACCGTCTCAAGAGTCATTCGGACATCCTTAAGGACGCATTGCAATCCCAGGGACTTAAGATACGCCGTGTGCCCTGGTACCGGGATGCCTTTGTTCTTGAAAATGCTTCTATTCGTGATTTACAAAACACACGGGAATACAGCGAGGGGCATTTATATATTCAAAGTCTCTCCAGCATGGTACCCCCCTTAGTTCTTGAACCTCAGCCGGAAGAAACCGTGCTGGATATGACGGCGGCTCCCGGCAGTAAAACCACTCAGATGGCTGCGATGATGGAGGCCCGGGGACGCCTTGTCGCCAATGACAACAATAAAGTCAGATTTTTTAAACTCAAGGCAAATGTTGAGATGCAGGGGGCTTCTAATGTCGAATTAAATATGTATTACGGCGAGGGGTTCGGAAAAAAACAACCCGAAACGTATGACCGTGTTCTTTTGGATGCGCCCTGCAGTGCCGAAGGCCGTTTTTATATTCACAAACCCGCATCTTTCGGATTTTGGAAACCACGCAAAGTCAAGGAAATGGCCCATAAACAGAAAAAATTAATTCATTCGGCGATTGAAACCTTAAAGCCGGGAGGATTGCTGGTCTATTCCACCTGTACATTTTCACCCGAAGAGAATGAAGGTGTGCTGGATTTTGCGTTGAAAAAATTTCCGGACAAAATCGAAATCGAAAAAGCCGGTCTGGACATTCCGAATCAGATGACAGGCATTAGCGAGTGGGAAGGGAATAGGTATGATCCTGCGGTTAAACGGGGAGTTCGAATTTTACCGGATGAGACGATGGAAGGTTTTTTTGTTGCAAAGATAAGAAAGTCACTAGGGCACTAAGTTACTAGTGGACAAATGGACATAAAAAAGGGACAGGCCTAAAGACCTGTCCCTTTTTTATGCTATACTCCGCACGTAAGCTGCAGTGCGAATTTACTCGACCGAAGCGTAAGACGGTTTTTTCTTATCTTCGTCTTTCTTTTCTTTGGGTTTATCACTGACCGCACATTCGGTCGTAATGATCAGACCGGCAATGCTGGCCGCATTTTCAACCGCAGAACGCACCACCTTGGTCGGATCAATCACGCCGTCTTTGACCAGATCGGTATACTCACCGGTTTCAGCGTTAAATCCGTTACTGCCTTTGGCTTCCTGCACGGCCTTTACGACCACAGAACCGTCAAATCCGGCATTCGCGGCAATTTTACGCAAAGGTCCGGTTAAGGCACGGCGCACAATGTCTGCGCCGGTTTTCTCATCGCCGGTCAACTTCAGGCTATCGAGAGAAGCAATCGAACGGATTAAAGCCACCGCACCACCGGGAACAATACCCTCTTCGACAGCAGCACGTGTCGCGTGCAAAGCATCATCCATACGCGCCTTTTTTTCTTTAAGCTCTACTTCGGTTGCGGCACCCACTTTGATGACCGCAACACCGCCTGAAAGTTTTGCCAGGCGTTCCTGTAATTTTTCCTTGTCATAATCAGAATCCGATTTTTCAATCTGGGATTTGATCATTTCGCAGCGGGCCTTGATTTCCTTTTGGGAACCGGCGCCGTTGACGATCGTGGTGTTTTCTTTATCGATCACAACGCGTTCGGCCGTTCCGAGATCGGCGATATCCACATTTTCAAGCTGGATGCCGAGTTCTTCAGAAACAAATTTACCCTTAGTCAAAATCGCCAGATCTTCCATCATGGCTTTACGGCGGTCGCCAAAACCGGGGGCCTTAATGGCCGCCACGTTTAAAACGCCGCGTAGTTTATTGACCACTAAAGCAGCCAGCGCTTCGCCTTCGACATCCTCGGCAACAAGCAGCAGTGCGCGCCCGAGCTGAGAAGTCTTTTCCAGCAGGGGAACAATGTCTTTGATTGCAGAGATTTTTTTGCCGAAAAGCAAAATCAACGGTTCTTTCAAAACGGTTTCCATACGCTCGGAATCCGTGATGAAATAGGGTGAAATATATCCGCGGTCAAACTCCATTCCCTCGACAAATTCAAGTTCGGTGCGAAGGGTGTTGGACTCTTCAATGGTAATGACACCGTTCTTGCCGACTTTTTCAAGCGCATCGGCCAGAAGTTCACCAATAGCCGTGTCGCCATTTGCCGAAATCGTGCCGACTGCCTTGATATCCTCTTTACCTTTTACATTTTTGGAAAGGGATTTCAAAAACTCGACGACTTGGGCGGCTGCTTTCTCAATACCGCGTTTCAG
Organism: Candidatus Omnitrophota bacterium; assembly: GCA_020632475.1. Classification (GTDB taxonomy): domain Bacteria; phylum Omnitrophota; class Omnitrophia; order Omnitrophales; family Aquincolibacteriaceae; genus JACKFM01. Next base: position 137,805 of record JACKFM010000001.1, read on the forward strand.
GGCCATGGGATTGGCTCCCGAAGTCACGTTTTTGAGCCCTTCTTCAACGATGGACTGTGCAAGGATCGTTGCGGTGGTGGTTCCGTCACCGGCCTGATCGGCGGTTTTTTCGGCCACTTCACGAACCATCTGCGCACCCATGTTTTCATAAGGGTCTTTCAGATCAATTTCTTTTGCGACAGAAACGCCGTCTTTGGTGACCAGGGGAGCACCGAATTTGCGGTCAATAATCACATTGCGGCCCTTGGGCCCCAGCGTCACACCGACGGTTCTGGCAAGAATATCAACGCCGCGTTTGATTTTGGCGCGTGCGTCTTCAGAATAGGATAGTTGTTTTGCCATGTTTAACTCCTTTTTAGGACACAGATGATCACAGACGAATCAACGCAAGAGGGTCACAGATATCTGCGCTCATCTGTGTTGTTCTACCTGTGCGAATCTGTGTATTTAGTCTTCAAAAACAGCGAGGACTTCGCTCTCTTTGAGAATTTTGTGTTTCTTGCCGTCGATCAGAAGCTCATCGCCGGAATATTTTCCGAAAATAACTTTGTCGCCTTTTTTAACTTCAAGAGGCTGGACTTTTCCGGATTCAAGGGTTTTTCCGGGACCTACAGAAACGACTTTACCTTCGGTCTTTTCCTCTTTGGCAGAGTCCGGCAGAATAATTCCGCCCTTGGTTTTTTCTTCGGATTCCAGGACCTGAACCAGTAATTTATCGCCTAAAGGTTTAACTTTCATTGTTGAATCTCCTTTTTGAATTCAATGTTTTTAAATTTGCTTTACGGATGTTTGTAAGATTAAATTCGAGCAACTGAAGACTCGGTCCTTAGTCCTAAGTCCTCAGTACTCATTAAAACCCCATACCTCCGCCCATACCACCCATACCACCCATGCCGCCCATACCACCGCCGGGACCTGCGGGCATTGCCGGCTCATCCTCTTTAATCTCGGTGATCATGGCTTCGGTGGTCAGAAGCAGTGCTGAAACGCTGGCTGCATTCTGCAGTGCGCTGCGGGTTACTTTTTTCGGGTCTACAACTCCGGCACTGATCAAATCTTCAATGGCACCGGTTGCGGCGTTGTATCCGACATTGCCTTTTTCAGCCAACACTTTATTGACGACGACAGAACCTTCGTCGCCGGCGTTTTCAGCCAGTTGTCTCAAAGGTTCCTGAAGGGCTCGACGGATAATGTCAGCTCCGATTTTTTCATCACCTTTCAGCTTGATGCTCTCAAGGGCTTTAGATGCGCGAAGAAGGGCGACACCGCCTCCGGGGCCGATACCTTCTTCAACGGCTGCGCGCGTGGCGTGCAGGGCATCTTCAACGCGGGCTTTCTTTTCTTTCATTTCAGTTTCGGTGGCAGCACCGACATTGATCACTGCAACACCGCCTGATAATTTGGCCAGACGTTCTTGAAGTTTTTCGCGGTCATAGTCAGAATCCGTCGCTTCAATCTGCTTGCGGATCTGGCTGATGCGGGCGTTGATATCGCTGCCCTTGCCGGCGCCTTCAATGACGGTGGTGTTGTCTTTATCGACTGTGACGCGTTTAGCACGGCCGAGATCTTTCAGGCTGACGTTTTCAAGCTTCAAGCCGAGATCTTCGGTAATGGCCTGTCCGCCGGTAAGAATGGCAATATCTTCAAGCATGGCTTTACGGCGATCTCCAAACCCCGGTGCTTTTACGGCACAGACATTCAGTGTTCCGCGGATTTTGTTGACGACCAATGTGGCGAGCGCTTCACCGTCGATATCTTCAGCGACGATCAAAAGCGGTTTGCCCGATTTGGCGACGGCCTCAAGCACCGGCAGTAAATCTTTCATCGAAGAGATTTTTTTCTCATTGATTAAGATATAGGGATTGTCGAGCACAACTTCCATCCGTTCGGCATCCGTGACAAAATAGGGGGAAAGATATCCCTGATCAAACTGCATTCCCTCGACAACATCAAGCGTGGTCGCCATGGTCTTTGATTCCTCGACCGTGATGACGCCGTCTTTTCCGACCTTTTCCATGGCTTCGGCGATCTGATTACCGATTACGTCATCGGAATTAGCGGCAATGGTTGCCACCTGGGCAATTTCTTTTTTGTCTTTAACGTCTTTGGCAAGAGAACCGAGTTCTTCCACCACGGCGGCGACGGCTTTATCAATGCCGCGTTTTAAGGCCATAGGATTAGCCCCGGCCGTAACATTTTTTAATCCTTCGCGGTAAATAGCCTGCGCCAGGACCGTTGCTGTGGTGGTTCCGTCACCGGCGGCATCCGATGTTTTTGATGCAACTTCCTTAACCATTTGGGCACCCATATTTTCATACGGATCTTCAAGTTCGATTTCCTTAGCCACCGAAACGCCGTCTTTGGTAATCGTCGGTGAACCGAATTTTTTTTCAAGAACGACGTTACGGCCTTTAGGACCGAGTGTCACTTTGACTGCATTTGCAAGCTGATCAACTCCGCGCTGAATCGCACGGCGAGCTTCTTCATCAAACAGAATTTGCTTTGCCATTTCTACTTCCTCCTTAGTTGCTTCTTGTGATTTCTGTTCCGAATCCTGACAAAGATACTCACAAGCTGCTCTTTGACGGCGGAATCCATAAATTAGAAATCTTGGTTGATTTAAAATGAAAACAGCAGATTTTTGCGATACAGACTGCAAACCGTATGCCAATTAGCAGTCTCATTCTGTGAGTGCTAATGAAGGGCTTCATTCTAGGCTAAACCCTTGAAAAATCAAGGGAAATGTAGACCTTAGCCAGGCCGCAGGCAGGGATAGCACAGGGGATCGAGCCTGGCACAGTGTGTCAAAAAAGATCAGAGTATGTGCCAATGAAAGAACCGGACGCCCTCCCTAAGGGACGGCGTGTGGTCAATTGAACGGTCAATTCGAACGAATGTGCTCTTTAAAGAGAAGTAGCAGTGACTTGATCGAATGCAGTGGATCGACGGCCTCAAAATTGTTCACGTAAGACTTTAAATGTTTTGTAAATCCGCCTGTAGCAATGACTTTGAGCGATTGCCCGTAGCGTTTTTTAAATCGTGTAATCAACTCATCGGTCATGGCTCCGTAGCCCTCAAGAATACCGGAGCGCATGCAGTCATAGGTCGTACGCCCCAAAAAGGCTTTGTGGTTTTTGGGGAGCTCCAGGTTTTTGGGGATCAGTGCAGCCCGATTGAGTAATGCCTGAAAAGCAATTTCAGGCCCGGGGATAATCATCCCGCCTTCAAAAACGCCCTGTTTTGAAACATAATCTGCGGTGATGGCGGTTCCAAAGTCGATCATGAGCAGAGGCCCTTTGTAGATTTTAAGAGCTCCAAAGATATTGACGAGCCTGTCAATTCCTAACTTGTTTTTATAGCGGTACTTATGGTGTACAGGCACAGGCAGATTTTTCCCGGCGACCCAGAGTCGTGTGCCATTATATTTTTTTAGAGTTTTATGAATAATAAGATTTATTTCTGGGACGACAGAGCTTAAAACAACATTAGATGAAATAAACAAACCACTTTTGTTTATTTTTTGAATCAATTTTGGGATATCGTTATGAATGCAGGATCCATGCTCTAAAAGCCGCCCGCCACGATAAATACCGTAGGTCGCCGAGGTGTTTCCGGCATCGATGAGAATGATGGCGGGATCGTGCGAGGTTTTTTTGTTTTTTCTCGATCGTATTCTTTTTGTGTTGCGCATAGTTATCCCTTGAGGGTGGTCAGATCGGCGGCAAGCTGTGCAAGAATCTGCTGTAAAATCCGGTTACGATCATGCAGTCGTCCCGTTTCGTTTTTCATGGATGTCCCGATTTTGGGCAGCTCAACGGATTCTGCGTTGACGTTCAACCCCACACCAATAACGACATATTCCAACTGCGCAGTTCCTCCGATGCTGGAGGAGGATTCGACGAGTGTTCCGCAAATTTTCTTCTCACCGATCATCAAATCGTTTGGATTTTTAAACGAGGTTTTGATTTGATAATCATGTTCAAGGACCTTGGCAATGGCTCTGCAGGTAATTTGAGTAATCATGGGCGCTTTATTAATACTGATCGCAGGCCGCAGCAGAATTGAGAAAAGCAGATTTTTGCCGACCGTGGACTCCCAGGTGCGTCCGGGTTTTCCACGTCCGCCGGTCTGATAATCTGTCGTGATGACCAGTCCTGCGGGTTCGCCTTGTGAAGCGAGTTCCAGCGCCAGGGTATTGGTTGATTCGAGTTCGGGATAATGTTGGATGAGGAATTCCATAGTTTTGTACCGGACGCTGTTCCATAAAGGGAGTGGTTAAGTCATGAAAAGACACCGTTACCCCCTCCCTAAGGGACGGCGTCCGATCAAATCAGTCGTTAGTGATAAAATCTCGGGATACTGGGTAAAAGGCGTGTAACGATTTCATACGGAATTGTGCCGCTCCATAATGCTACATCTTCAACGCGAATACGGTCGCCGCCGTTTTCACCGATCAGCGTGATTTCATCCTCTTCACTGATTAAATCATCGTTAAAATTGATGGTCATATAGTCCATTGAAATTCGTCCGGCCAGTTGGTAGCGTTTGCCGCGGTGTAAAATTTCAGCCGAAGACCAGGCCGGAAAAGGATAGCCGTGGCTGTATCCCACGGGAAAAACCGCGATATTGACCGGCTTTTCAGCTTTAAAATTACGGCCATAACCGGCCGTGGCTCCGGCATTCAGCCGTTTGACCATCACGGCACGACTTTTGAGCGTGAGGGCCGGTAAAATTTTAAGCTCGGATTTAAGCGAGGGATCCGGATAAATTCCGTAAAGCATAAGACCCGGGCGCATCATATTGAGAATCTCGTGGTTTCTTTTAAGGATCCCTGCACTGTTGGCCGCATGGCGGTATTCAAAGTGGATGCCTTTTTCTTTCAGGCTCCGCAGAAGGTCGGCGAAGATATCCAGCTGAGTTTCTGAAAACCCGTCGTTACTTTCCGCCGTCGGGAAATGCGTGTAAAGACCTTCCAATTTAAGATTTTTGAGTTCGTGAATTTTCTCAAGGGTATTGACGGCTCTGGAATAAGGGATGCCCAGCCGTCCCATACCGGTATCCACTTTGATGTGAACAGAAGTCGTTTTTGCAAATGAAGAGGAAATCTCGGAAATCTCCCGGGCTTCCTCAAAACTTGAAACGCTGAGCGTGAAATGATTCATGACCGCGGTATGGATTTCAGGTCCGAAAAGACGGCCCAGAATAAAAACCGGCCGTGTAATTTGATGTTCTTTAAGATTCATCGCTTCTTTGAGAGAAGAAACAGCAAAGTAGGTGACTTGCCCTGAAAGGGCTTTGGCGGTTTGAATCAGGCCGTGTCCGTATGCATTGGCTTTGACGATGGCCATGACATAAGGGGTTTGGGGAGCGTAGCGGCAAAGAGCCTCAAGATTATTTGTCAGATGGCTCAGACGGATTTCGATCCAGGTTCCGTGTTGTGATTTCTGCAGCGTATCAACAAAAGACATCTGAAACGATTCCTTATGGAGAGACAGCTAGAGCGCGTTTCTCTTCTGCCTCGGATAAACGAAAATATAAAGGCTGAAAATCCGCTGCTGTTTTTAAAGGTTTTAAACGAACGTCCGGTGATTTTACCAGACCTTTGTTCGGTACCCAGCGGATCATGGATGAAGCTCTAGGATACCAGAAAGACTCAGGTAAAAAATGAATTTTTTTTGTTTTCAATTCTTTTTTGATTCGATCGCCGTATTGAATGCAGGCATCTCCGGCAAGATAAGCCCCGGCGGGAATTTGTCCAAGCCACTCATCGGCATCCAGGACCCGAAGAGTCGCCGTGGCCACCCAATGTCCGTTCGTGCGAAGATAGGTGCGGTGATAGATTTTTTGACGGCGCGCATCCAGACATACCTCCAGGACGGTGTGATCCGGCAAATCGGCATTTTCAGCGATGATATCGGTTGAAACGGCACCGTAACACAGCCTTGAACGGACCAATTGCAGACTTTTAAGGGTTGCAAATCCGATGCGCAGCCCGGTAAAAGATCCCGGCCCCGCACCGATGAGGCACGTATCGATTTGTGCGATGTTAAGCTTTTTTCGTTTTAGAAGTGTATTGATTGAGGGCAGAAGATTTTCGGCATGTTTCATAAAGCCCTGGATATGAATTTCTGAAACAGGGCCGTTTTCTTTTTTAACCGCAACACTAAGGACCTGGCTGGAGGTTTCAAAGGCAAGAATATTCATAACGGCGAATTTTACCGGACGTTGCCTTGAAGGGAAAGGGTTAATTCTAAATGAAGTGCATCCTTTCTCGTCAGCCGGCAGCCGGTAAAAGTACTTTGATTTAAAGATAAAGAGTTTTATAATGTGCCACCAAAATCAACAGAAAAGAGATCCCCATGGAAAAACGAGATTGGCTGCAATTTATTTCCTCTCATATTAAATCCCAGATTTCTTTAGACATTACCCGTAAAGCTCAGGCCTGGGCCTTGGCGCTTTTGGGTTTTTTTGCACTTGGGTCAGCCCTGCATGCGGGAGCTGAGGTGTCGAGCCGTCCGTTCTTATACGGGACAAAAGTTCTCTTTCTGGTTTTGTTTCATTTTGTGGCGATTTTGGCAGGGTATCTTCCGAATATTTTACAGAAAGGCGAAAAACCGGCCGCACGGCTTTTAGGCGTGCGTGACTTTACGACTTTAACGGCCGTAAGCCTGGTCTGCGGTTTTTATTTGTTGGTGAACTTTTCATTGAGTTCACAACTGGTCAAAGACCTTGAAGACATGCGTCTTTCAAATTTTTTTGGATTTGCCGTGTGGTTGAATTATGGTGTAGCGCTGACTTATTTATTATTAGGTGCTTTTGATTTGCTGAGTTATAGCTTTTTTACCCAGGCGTTGGTCAAAACTGTTGAGAAATTCAAAAAATGGCCTCAGGTGATGACCGGTGTCCATATGGTCTTAATTCTAAGCCTTGGGTTTGCTTATACTGAATTAGAACCGGTCGGCAGCGCCCGTTTTTTTGAACAACTCAATATCGCCGGGCTATTCTGGACGTTTATTCTCTCCATGGTTTTCTTCCTCGGGAAACTGCTGTATGCCTCGCCGCTTAAAACATTGACCGATCTCGAACTTGAAGTGATTTCAGACCGTCTGCACAGGGGAGAGGATGTCCTTCAGCGTTTCAAGGATGCTTCAATTAATCGCCGCCTGGCTTTCTGGATCGGCCGTTTGTCTCATCACGTTGCGTCGCGCTCACACGAGATTGCCGAAAATACGCATGAAGCCGTGGCTCTGATCGATCATGAAAAACCCAGCGAGGTTGATCTGCGCAAAGTTGAAGATCGCTACAAAAAAGCAGAGTCTATTTTTAAGAAGTTTGAAAGGGAAAATCAGAAATATCTGCTTGCGGCAACATGTTTTGATTTAAATGAAGAAGAGCGTGATAAGATTGAAAAATTGCGTGACTTATTTTCCCGTGAACTACGCAATGCCAAGATTGAACTGGCCAGCGTGCGCAAACGGATTGATGAACGTCTTCTTTCGATTCGAAATGCCCAGACGCAACTGCCCGCTCCCGAGCAACCCGCCCAACAAAAACTTTCGCTTCCTCAATCTTAATTAATCGGTCAGCAACTATTTTTGATCGGCCGATCCGTGCATGCTTTGGGCAATCTGTGCGAGGATCGCTTTAGTCGGCGCATGATTGGGGTCAATTTTAAGCGCTTTTTGGTAGAAATTCATGGCAGCCTGGGGTTGCCCCGAAGCAAACGCCAAATTTCCGAGATTGTAGAAAGGCCCGGGAGAATTCGGATTTTTTTGTGCTGCTGTAGTAAAGTTTGCCAACGCGCCCTTTACATCTCCTTTTTTGACGGAGACAAGTCCCATACCGATATAATTTTCCGAATCATCAGGATTGAGCAATATGGCCCGTTCATAAGCATTTTGGGCCTGTTCAATATTTCCCTGGGCAAGTAAGGTTTCTCCAAGCAGTGTATAGGCCGGTTCATTTTTAGGATCGGCCGTAAGGACTTCTTTGAGTTTAGCCAGGGCCTGGCCGAATTGGCGCTGCTCAATTAAACTTTGGACTTCTTTGGTCAAGGATGACTCGGTCTTGGAAACGGGTGCCGCTTTTTGACAGCCGGCCGCTGCAATTGAAATGACGATAAAGGATGATATCAGAAGCGGATAGGACAATTTTTTCATTACAAACTCCTTGATTAACCACTGATTGCATTGGGTGAGCCTGCAAGGCTCAATATATTAGACCCTAACATTATGAGGCTAAAATTGCAAGAATAAGTTATACTTATAAAGCAGGTTGTTGTTAAAGTTTTAAATCGTATGGGCGGGATCGTGGTTGAAGTGTGGAAACTTGAGAATCCGGCCGATATAAAGTTAAGAAATTAATTCGATATGAAAAACAGATTAGTCATTTTTACAATACTCTTTTTAATGATGAATGCCTCGATCACGGCATTGGATTGCGGCTGTGCCTATGCTTTTATGGCCCGGGATCAGATTCAAAAAACTGAAACAATGCCTTGTCATTCCGATCAATCCCCGAGTCATCCGGAAAACGAATGTTGTCCCGGATGCCGGCTTGCCAAGCAAATGATTAAATCTGAGCCGCGCTTATGCAGACTCAGAATAAATCGTTTTCGCTTTTTGCAAAAGACTCTAGTGTAGTTGCCTTCGACGGCTTTCTTTTGCCGTCATCTTTTTCCCTAAGACAAAATCCCGGGATAACCTCTGATGAAGGGCGGAGTGTGCCCGGAATCAACACGCCTCTCTTTCTTCTTTTCCGTTCTCTCCTGATTTGATCGATTCTCCCAGGACTCCGGCATAGAAATTCAACGGCCGGATGTGAAGATGATATTTATTTTCAAACGGAGGATTGCGATGAAACCTGTATCGGGACAACATCAAACCCAAAAAACAAATAAATTTTTTAGTCTAAGAGACTGCATGCGTATGCTTGTGCAGGCCGTGCTGTTTGCCTTGATCACGGCTTCAAGTGTGAACGCTCTGGCGGGCCTTTCCGGTGATGAGAAAAAAGAATTGCACCGTCTGGATCAATCTTTTCAGGATTTACCGCAATCCGATAATTCGGCTAAGTTAACACTGGCTTCAATTCTGCACGAAGGATCGTTGGCCAATCCCGCACTTAAAAAAGCATTCTATGAATGGAAGGCGGCGGTGCAACAAATTACCCAAGCCCGCAGTCTGGAAGACCCGCAATTTACTTTCAAACAGTTTTTAAACGAAGTGGAAACCCGTGTCGGGCCCCAGCGTCAGGCCTTTGCTGTGATGCAGGAGATTCCGTTCCCGGGAAAACTTTATGAGCGAGGCAAAGCCGCGACGGCCGAAGCCCGTCAAAAGTATGCCGACTTTGAAAAGGTGCGGTTGACGACAGTTTATGAATTGAAGGATGTTTTTTTTGAGTATTGGTTTTTATATAAAAAGATTGCGGTGACTGAGAAGAATATGGAGTTGCTGAAACATTTTGAAAGTGTGGCGCAATCCAAATTCAAATCCGGTCTGGCCAAGAACCAGGATCTTTTGAAAGCACAAGTCGAATTGGGGAAGCTGGAAAATGATCTGATCACACTGCATGATTATGAACTTCCGCTCAAGGCTATGCTGAACGCTCTTTTAAATCGTGATGTGGTCTCACCAGTCGGTTCGCCCGAAGAGATTGCGTTTTCGCTGATTGAACTGGATGAAGAAGACGTGATGCAGGCTTTTGAAAAAAATAATCCTGATTTATTGAAGGCGGCCCAGCGCATTGAAAAGGCACAAAATGAGCTGATGCTTGCGCGACTTGATTTTTTACCTGACACCACGGTGGGGTATGAGCATATCCGGGTGGACGGAGGCCATGATGCCGATGCCCTGTCTTTTCGCGTGAATGTACCGCTGTGGTACGGTAAGCAGAAAAGTCAGCTTGAAGAAGCTAAGGCGGACCGTCAGGCGGCGATGGCCGCGCAAGATGGCGTAGAACATGATTTGGAAGCGGCCTTGAAAATGGTGCTTTTCAAAATCAAAGATTCCGAGCGCCAGATCAAACTTTATCGCGATGCCTTGGTGCCCAAGGCCGAACAAATGCTGAATGCCTCGGAAACCGCTTATTCAAGCGGAGGGATTGATTTTTTATATTTAATTGACAGTGAACGCACTCTGTTGGAATTTCAATTGGGTTATTATCAGGCCATTCGGAATTATGAACAGCGTCTGGCAGAACTTGAGATGATGATCGGGCAAATGTTAACCCCTGGCAATGAACATCAGGGATAAGATGCTCTAATCAATCAAAAACACTTGATAAGAGCCTCTACCCCTGACCATAAACGTCAGGGATAAGATGCTCTAATCAATCAAAACACTTGATAAGAGCCTCTAAAAAGGGGGGGAGCAGGAAAATGGATAATCATACAGATAAAATTAAAAAAGGCGCCGGCATTCTTCTCTTAGTCCTGGCTCTGGCAGCTGTATTGGTATTGATTCCGCGTCAGGCGAGTCATCACGAGCATCAGGATGAAAGGGGGGCTGCGGCTGAAAAACAGAGTACCGTTTGGACATGTTCCATGCATCCGCAGATCAGAATGCCCAAACCGGGCAGGTGTCCTATTTGCGGAATGGATTTGATTTCTGTTGAAGCGGACTCCGCTTCTGAGGCGACTTCCCACGAATTGAAATTGACGAGCGAAGCGGCGGCCCTGGCCGGAATTCAGACATCCCTGGTTGAACGTAAGGCCGTGGATGTACGGGTACGGCTGACCGGTAAAGTGGAATATGACGAAACGCGTATTGCCTATATTACGGCCTGGGCGGCCGGGCGTATTGACCGGCTTTATATTGATCAGACCGGCATTCCGGTTAAGAAAGGCGATCATATGGCATATCTTTACAGCCCGGAACTTTTATCGGCGCAGGAAGAATACTTACAGGCCATGGAGGGTGCCAAAAATGTTCAGGAAAGCCATCTGGACATTATTCGTTCGACTTCAACGGATACGGTCAAAAATGCACGCGAAAAATTAAAACTGCTCGGTGTGACCGATGCGCAGATTGAAGAGCTTGAAAAACGCAAGGTTCCTAATGATCACATGACGGTCTATTCACCGGCCAGCGGCATTGTGATCAAGCGCGAAGTGCAGGAAGGTGATTATGTTCAAACCGGCCGCCGCATATACTCGATTGTTGATCTCAGCCGTGTCTGGGTTAAATTGGATGCGTATGAAAAAGATATCATCTGGCTGCGCTACGGACAGGACGTGCGTTTTGAAGCCGAGGCCTATCCGGGAGAGGTTTTTCACGGGACGATTTCATTGATTGATCCGATTTTGGATGAAAAAACGCGTACAGTTAAGGTGAGAGTCGATGTGAATAATGAAAAAGGTCTGCTCAAGCCCGGAATGTTTGTGCGCGCTCTCGTCGCCGCAAAGGCGGGCGAGGAAGGCCAAGTCATCGATTATGCTCTTGCCGGGAAGTGGATTTGTCCGATGCATCCTGAAATTGTGCGTGATGAAAAAGGGGACTGCCCGATTTGCGGCATGGAGCTTGTCCAGCCGAAAGACCTGGGATATACGTCCGTGGATGAGATGGAAGCTCCGCTGGTGGTTCCGGCCTCAAGTGTTTTAAAAACAGGGAAGCGGGCTGTGGTCTATGTTCAAACTTCGCAGGAAGAGCCTGTTTTTGAAGGGCGTGAGATCGTCGTCGGTGCCCGGGCCGGAGATTATTACATTGTGAAATCCGGACTTAGCGAAGGCGAACGCGTTGTGACCGAAGGTAATTTTAAAATTGATAGTGCTATGCAGATTCATGCCAAGCCCAGCATGATGAACCCTGAGAGAGAAAGCGCAGCCGGAGGACATAGCCATGGACATTAAATCTTCTCAGTCCAATCGACCGAAGGGCCCGGTAGCGGCTGTGATCCGGTTCTGTCTTGAAAACAAACCGGTTGTTTTTCTTTTGGTGGTGTTTTTGACGGCCTGGGGCTTTTTGTCGGCGCCCTTTGACTGGAGTATTGCTAAACATTTTCCCAGAAACCCGGTAGCCGTAGATGCCATCCCCGACATCGGCGAAAACCAGCAAATTATTTTTACCGAATGGAAAGGCCGCTCACCTCAGGATGTTGAAGACCAGATTACCTATCCTCTGACCGTTGCACTGTTAGGCGTGCCGAATGTTAAAACCGTGCGCAGTTATAGTTTTTTTGGTTTTTCATCCGTTTATCTGATTTTTGATGAAAAAATGGATTTTTATGATGCGCGCACGCGCATTCTCGAAAAACTGCAAAGCCTTGAGCCCGGGACGCTGCCGGAAGGAACCAAGCCGGTTCTGGGACCTGATGCCACAGGTTTGGGACAGGTCTACTGGTATACCCTGGAAGGCCGCGACAGTCAGGGGCGTCCGGCAGAGGGCTGGGATTTGCACGAGCTTCGAACGATTCAGGATTGGGATGTGCGTTATGCCCTTCTTGCGGTCAAAGACGTTAGTGAAGTCGCCTCCATCGGCGGTTTTGTTCAGGAGTATCAGGTGGATGTCGATCCCGACGCGATGCGTGCATACGGGGTGACGCTCCAGGATGTTTTTCAAGCCGTCAAAATGTCAAATACCGATGTGGGTGCCCGGACGATTGAAGTTAACCGTGTGGCCTATATGATCCGCGGGCTGGGGTTCATCAAAGATCTTAAAGATCTTGAAATGAGTGTGATTAAAACGCATGAAGATACGCCTGTTTTTGTCAAAGATGTTGCCCATGTCACGTTGGGACCGGCTTTGCGCGAAGGGGTTTTGGATAAAGAAGGTGCCGAGGCCGTGGGGGGCGTGGTGGTGGTTCGCCACGGGGCTAATCCCATGGCCGTGATTGGAAATGTCAAAGCCAAGATTGCCGAGATTCAAGGGAGTCTGCCTGAAAAGACGCTTGCCGACGGACGCATCAGCAAAGTGACCCTTGTTCCGTTTTATGATCGCAGTGGATTAATTCAGGAGACACTCTCAACATTGGACAATGCCCTTAAGGAGGAAATGCTGGTGACGATCCTTGTCGTGATCGTGATGATGATGCATTTTGCCAGCTCACTTTTAATTTCGGGTTTATTGCCGCTGGCGGTTCTGATGTGTTTTATCGCCATGAAAAGTTTCGGTGTGGAGGCCAACATCGTTGCGCTTTCCGGTATTGCCATTGCCATCGGGACGATGGTGGATATGGGTATTGTCATCACCGAAAACATTTTGAACCATATGGAACGTGCCGAGCCCGGCGAAAGCAGGCTTGAAGTGGTTTATCGTGCCTCCGTCGAAGTCGGTAGTGCGGTGTTGACTGCTGTTTCAACGACGGTGATCAGCTTTTTGCCGGTTTTTGTGATGGAAGCGGCTGAGGGTAAATTATTTAAACCGCTGGCTTTGACTAAAACGTTTGCTTTAATTGCTTCGGTCATTGTGGCATTGACCATCATTCCTCCGGCGGCACATTTGATTTTCGGCCGCCGCAAATCTTTTAAATCCTTTTCAAGAATCGGCGGATGGCTGCTGCTTGCGGCCGGAACAATCACGGTCTGGAAATTCAACGCCGCAGCCGGAGTGGTTTTGATTTTGCTCGGGACTTACCGCTTAGTGAAAGACCGGACTGGCGAAACAAGGCAGCCGGATCTTTCGCGTTTTGTCAATTATGCCCTGGCGATAATCTTTGCCGTTTTTTTAACGCACCACTGGCTGCCGCTCGGTCCCGAAAAAGGGTTTGTGTTGAATTTTATTTTTGCCGGTTTCGTGATCGGAGGCCTGCTTTGGTTTTTCCATGCATTTCAAAAACATTATGCCGGCATTCTACAGTGGTGCCTTGCGCACAAAATTAAATTTTTGTGTATTCCTCTGGCAGTCCTTTTAGCGGGGTTAACCATCTGGCTTGGCTTTAACCGTGTCTTTGGTTTTATTCCGCAGGGCTTGCGTGCACGGGCTCCGGTTTCCTGGGTGGCACATGCGTTTCCGGGGATGGGGAAGGAATTTATGCCGCCGCTTGATGAAGGGTCGTTTCTTTTTATGCCGACGACGATGCCTCATGCCTCGATCGGCGAAGCGAGCGAAGTGCTGCAGATTCAGGACAAGGCCATTCGTGCCATTCCTGAGGTGGATTTGGTTGTCGGGAAAATCGGGCGTGTCGACAGTCCGCTGGACCCGGCACCGATTTCGATGATGGAAACGCTGATCAATTACAAATCCGAATACATTCTGAACCGCAGCGGAAGACGTATGCGCTTTAAATTCGACAGGAAAAAACAGGTGTTTGCACGTACTCCGGAAGGGGAGTTGATCGAAGATCCGCACGGACGCCCTTTTCGCCAATGGCGTGATCACATCAAATCACCGGATGATATCTGGAAAGAAATCGTCCGGGCCGGTGAAGTGCCGGGATCGACATCGGCACCCAAGTTGCAGCCCATTGCCACGCGGCTCGTCATGCTGCAGAGCGGTATGCGTGCGCCGATGGGCGTCAAGGTTAAAGGGCCTACGCTTGAGGCTATCGAACAGGCGGGCCTTGAGATTGAAAAATTTTTAAAAGAGGTCCCTTCGATTGAACCGGAAACCGTTTTTGCCGATCGTGTTATCGGTAAACCTTATCTTGAAATTGAAATTGACCGTGAGGCCATTGCGCGTTACGGGATTAAAGTTCAGGATGTACAGAATGTGATTGAAATTGCTGCCGGCGGTAAACGCATTACGACAACCGTCGAAGGCCGTGAACGCTATCCGGTTCGCATCCGTTATTTGCGTGAACTTCGGGATACGCCCGAGGCGCTGGGGGAGATTCTGGTACCTTCGCCCACGGGTGCCCAAATTCCTTTGGCCCAGCTTTCAAAAATTCATTATGTGCGCGGGCCGCAGATGATCAAAAGTGAAGATACTTTCTTAACGGCGTATGTGCTTTTTGATATGAAGTCCGGTCAGGCGGAGGTCAATGTGGTAGAACAGGCCCAGGCCTATTTGAAACAGAAAATTACAGACGGCAGTCTGGTTCTTCCCGCCGGTGTGCGGTATGTTTTCTCGGGCAGTTATGAAAATCAGATTCGCAGCACAAGAAAACTGGCTGTGGTTTTGCCGCTGGCGCTGTTTTTGATTTTTATGATTTTGTATTTTCAGTTTCGTTCGGTGATCACAACCTCAATCGTTTTTTCAGGTGTTTTTGTGGCCTGGGCCGGAGGCTTTTTAATGCTCTGGTTATACGGACAGCCCTGGTTTTTGGATTTTTCGCTTTTCGGAACATCCATGCGCGAGCTCTTTCAGATTCATCCGGTCAACCTGAGCGTGGCCGTGTGGGTCGGTTTTCTGGCGCTTTTCGGGATTGCAACCGATGACGGAGTGGTGATGGCGACTTATCTGGATCAGAGTTTTGACAAGCATGAGGTTACCTCGCTTACGCAGGTTCGTCAGGCCACGCTTGAAGCGGCGTTGCGCCGTGTGCGGCCCTGCCTGATGACGACCGCAACAACGCTTCTGGCGCTTTTGCCGGTTTTAACGTCATCCGGCCGCGGTGCGGATGTGATGATCCCCATGGCGATTCCGACTTTTGGCGGAATGACTATTCAATTAATGACGATGTTTATCGTTCCGGTGCTGTATTGCATTGTCCAGGAATGGAAAGTGAAGCACCGCCGAAACGCATCAAAAGAAGAAGTAAGCATTTTAAGATAATTAAAACAAAGGAGATAAAAATGAAAAAGTTCGTAGTGATTGCTGTTTTTTTAAGCCTTGCAGTGATGTCGACAAATGTTTTTGCTAATCAAGCTATCCCTGCACAAGTGAAATCGTTTAATATCGGTAATACGGTTTGTCCGGTAAGCGGCGAGGAGATTGAATCAATGGGTAAAGCCTATGAAGTTGAATATCATGGGAAAATATATAATTTATGCTGCAGGCAGTGTGCCAAAGATTTTAAGAAGGATCCGGAGAAATATGCCGGAATCGCAGAGGCACAGGCATTAGAGGTTAAGTAGCCTTAAAAAATAAACGAGGAGGTGCCCCCATGGACCCTGTGGAACAGACGCAGAAGTTTTTATTGGTGTTTCATCCGATGCTGGTACATTTTCCGGTTGCGCTTTATTTTTTTGAATTCGCATTGCTGACGGTTTGGATCGTAAAAAGAGACGAGGTTTTTTTGCGATTTGCGAAAATTTCTTTTTTTCTCGGTTTTACGATCAGCTTTCCGGCGATGTTTGCCGGGTATCAGGATGCCGGTGCCAGCCTGAAACATATTTTTGCCCATGAACTGATCAAAGACCATTTTTTGGCTGCGATAACGCTTTTGGTTTTTTGCTGTATCCACGCTCTGTTGTGGATTAAACTCAAAAGCGATCACCCCCGGTTTAAGGTGATTCAATTGGCCGGATCGCTGTTGATTTGCATTGCCGTGATGGCGGCGGGGTATTTTGGAGGGCAATTGGTTTATGGATAAAAAAACGGAACACCACTGCTGCCACTCTGAAAAACCTCAGAAAAAGAAGCCGTGGTATTTGAGCTTTGCGGGCCTTACGGGTCTTGCGACTCTGGTGCTTTTGGCGGGATCCTTATTGATCCCGTTTCTGCATTCTTTTAGACATGCCTATTTCATGTTTACGGCAAAGATTTGGTTTCCGGTTATACTTGGTCTGGTCATCGGCGGACTTATCGACTATTACGTTCCGCATACCTATATTTCAAAGTTTTTGGCTAAAGACCGCCCCCAAAGTATTTTATGTGCCACAGGGCTTGGGTTTTTAATGAGTGCCTGCAGCCATGGCATTATGGCGATTGCCATGCAGCTTTATAAAAAAGGTGCCTCAGGTCCGGCAGTGGTGACTTTTATGCTGGCCAGTCCGTGGGCCAGTCTTCCGGTGACTTTTATGCTGCTTGGATTGTTCGGGGCGAAGGGTGCGCTCATTATTTTGGGAGCGATTTTGATTGCCTTGACCACAGGTTTGATCATGCAGCGTTTGCAGAAACAAAAATGGATTGAAATCAATCCGAATACAGTTACCATTGAGAGCCATTTTTCGGTGCGTAAAGACATGCAAAAACGCTGGAAAAAATACTGGACCGAGCCGGGTGGGGATTTTAAAACCGACATTGTGGGAATAGGGGCCGGAATTAAAAGTCTTGCGGCGATGATTATGGGCTGGATTCTACTTGGAATGCTTTTGGCCGGACTGATTTCAGCCTATGTGCCCGCACATTTTTTTGAGCAATATCTGAGTTCGAGCTTCACAGGTATGGTCATGACGCTTGTTTTTGCCACGGTGATTGAAGTCTGCTCAGAGGGTTCGGCCCCTTTGGCCTTTGCCCTTTTTGAGCGGACGGCCGCGCTCGGGAACGTTTTTATTTTTCTCATGGCCGGAGTGGCTACCGACTACACCGAGCTTGGTTTGATCTGGAAAAATATCGGGCGCCGCACAGCGCTCTGGACTTTAATTCTGACCCTCCCGCAGATTTTTCTCTTCGCCTGGCTTCTGAATAAGTTATTTTAATTGCTTAATGCCGCCATTTTTTTAAGGGCGTCCTCAAGTGCTTTGGGGTCAGTTAGCAGACTGATGACCGCATAAGGTTCTTCGATCAGATCAAAGAGATATCCCGGGTGCAGAAAGACATGTGCCTTTTCCAAAAAATGAATCGCCCATTCCTCATCGCTCATGGTTGCGGGAAGTTTTAAAACCGCTGTCCAGCCGCCCGCGGTTTTCAGCGGAGTGATTGCGCTTCCTTCCAACGTGCGGTGAATGAGCGCATGATTGCTCCGTATGCGTTTGAGAATTTCACTTTGAATATTTTCTTTTTGAGCCATCCATCCGGACAGGGCGGTTTGAGTTGGTGTGCTTGCCGACAAATAAGTGTCGGCAATGATTTCAAGACGGCGGATCGCTTCGTTGCGTTCGGCATCGGGCCCCGTGACGATAATCCACGAAAGTTTCATCTGCGGCAAGCCCAGAATTTTGGAAATGCCGCTTAGCGTAAACGTCAGAACTTCATTTTCTTCGGCCAGGCTTTGCGCCGATGAGTTTTCATCAATTTGAAAATCAAAGAAAACCTCATCGGAAATAATGGCCAGAGGATGTTTGCGGCAGACTTCGCGGATTAGATCTTTTTCGGCTTGTGCGAAATAGTGCCCGTCAGGATTGCCGGGATTAACCAGCATCAGGGCGCGTGTCTTGTCTGAGATATCCTGATAAAAAGAAGGATCAATCTGCCAGTTTTTATCCGGGTTCAGTCCGTAGCGTACAAGCTCGACGTCATTGATGCCCGCCAGATAATCCATCAAAGGATAGCCGGGCTGCGGGGCCAAGACCTGGTCGCCCGGTTCAGCCAAAAGTTTAAAAACAAAACTGTAGGCTTCGCTGGTATTGGCCGTGATAAAGATTTGTTCGGGCGAAAGCGTAATCCCTTTTTCAGCGTAGTAATGGATAACTGCAAGACGAGCCTCGGGTATGCCGTGTGCATCCGGGTGGTATTCAAGATTCTGTGCCGATTGAAAGGGGCTCAGAATGGAATTGTTTAGATAAGAAAAACCGCATTGGGTCGGATTGGACTCAGCCAGATGAAGCACCTCAATGCCTTGGGCCTTGAGGGATTCCAGTTTTTCGCTCAGGGGATTGGTACCGGTTTTCCAGTTGGTGCGTTTTGCGAAATTCATGACCGGCCTTCGTCGACTTGTTCCTGGATCTCCAGAATGCTTAAAATGTTTTCAACCAGCAAAGCCTCTTCCATCTTCCCTCTTTTTTTAGCCCCAGTGATAAAAATCCGGGCTTTTTGACGGAGTGTTTTTTCCGCGTCCACATATTGTGACTTTGAAAGCCGGCCGTTTAAAAGAAGTTTAATCAGGGCACGGATTCGGAATTGATCCATGGCCGCAAGTTTGTGCGACAATTGGTCTTTGTGTCCGCCGTATTTTTTGATCAAAGGTTTCTCAATCAGACCCACCGGATATTGATAACTGATCCGAAGCCAAAGATCGTAGTCTTCACACACCGGCAGGGACTCATCAAACCCGCCGGTTTCTTCAAAAAGACTTTTTTCCATAATGACTGCCGAAGGACTGATGATACAGAGGGGAAGGCAGTGTTTGAAAACAGGCCCGCCATATTTACGGTGTTTTTTCATCGGGTTTACCCTCAGGCCGTTTCGAATCCACATTTCTTCGGTTTGGGCAATCCGGTATTCGGGATGAGTGCTGAAAAAATCCATTTGCGCCTTGAGTTTTCCGGGAAGCCATTCATCATCTGAATCCAGAAAGGCAATCCATTTTCCACCGGCTTTTTCTACGCCCCGGTTGCGGGCAAAAGCAGGGCCCCGGTTTTCCGGATAATAATGATATTGAACGGCTGCAAACTCGGCTCGAACCATTTCACCTGTGCCGTCAGTGGACCCGTCATCAATGACGATCACTTCAAAGGAGACCCCTTTTTGTGCGAGCACGGATTTTAAAGCCCTTTTGAGAGGTTCAGGGCGGTTATAGACGGGAATAATGACGCTGATATCAATCATAGGCGCGTACTATAACACATCTCGAACGGTGACTGGGAGAGAAGGGACAGGGAGAAAGAATTTTGAAATAAAAACCGGCCTTTTGTCCCCACTTTTTGGTGCCGCGTCTCTGCGCCCCTTCACTATTCCCCATGTCACCGTGTCGATTTAGCTTACATTGACAGGGGGCTTGAGCGCTTTTATACTACCTCTTTCTAAGCTTCCTTATATATGAGAGGTCTCCATGCAATCATTTACAGCGCTATCACTTGAAGAATATCTCGAGAAACTTTCAAGCGCAGAACCGGTCC
This sequence comes from Candidatus Omnitrophota bacterium, assembly GCA_020632475.1. Classification (GTDB taxonomy): domain Bacteria; phylum Omnitrophota; class Omnitrophia; order Omnitrophales; family Aquincolibacteriaceae; genus JACKFM01. The sequence goes on from JACKFM010000001.1 coordinate 157,558, forward strand.
CCGGGGGCGGAAGTGTTTCGGCCTATGTGGCCTCATTGGCGATGGGCTTAACCCAGATGGTCGGGCGTATTACGCTTGGAAGAAAAAAGAAACAAGGGCTAAGCCCCGAAGAAGAAAAGCGCGAAGAGGAGCGGCGCGGGAATATTCAAAAAATTATCGATTTTCTGGAAAAAGTCAAAGAACAGGCTTTCCAAATCGTTGATCTTGATCCTCAAATCTATCAGGAAGTGATGTCGGCCTGGGGTGATGAGCAAAAGATGGAAGACACCCTGCAAAACTCCTTCCGGCTGCAGGCCGATCTGGCGCTTTTGATTGTCATGGCACATGAATGGAATGCCAATCTTGCCGGCATGGTGAAAGGTTCGATTAAAAATGATTTATTGGTTGCCGCCGGTCTTTATGAAGGATCTTTTAAAGGGGCGTGTGATACGGCGATGATTAATGTGAAATACATGAAAGATGAAACCCGCAAGGCGGCGGCTGAAAAAGCGCTGCAGGACCTTAAAAAAAGATTTTCAACCGGTGCCGATGCAAATGACCAGTCAGCTTCTTGAAGGAAAGACCATTGCGCAGCAGATTCGCGAGAATATCAAGCTGCGTATTGAAGCCTATGTTGCCGAAGGAAAACCGCGTCCCTTTCTGCAGGCAATTCAGATTGCCGCGGATCCGTCTGCGGAGTGGTATATCGGCCAGCAGGAAAAATGGGCGGACAAGCTTGGGATTCAATTTAATTGGATCAAGCCCGGCACCCTGACTCATCAGGTACAGTTGATTGATAAGATCAAAGAACTGAACGAAGCCCATGTTCACGGCATATTTATGGCCATGCCGCTGCCTGCCGGATTTAATGCTGATGAAGTGCTCCTGGCGCTTGATCCCAGAAAAGATGTGGAGGGTGTTCATCCGGCCAGTTTGGGCCTGATTGTTTTGCGCAAGGAGAAACTCATTCCACCCACCGCTTATGCAGCCTTTAAACTCATTGAAGCCACGGGTGTTACCTTAAAAGGGAAAAAGGCCGTGATTGTCGGGCAGAGTGCGATTGTCGGCCGTCCGCTTCAGCTTTTGCTTGGCCAGCGGCGAGTCACGACGATTGTCTGTAATACGGGAACAAGTGCGGAGGATATTCAAGAATACATCGCAGGAAGCGATATTGTTGTCGGTTGTGCCGGCAGTCCCGGGATGATTAAAGGCCGCTGGATTCAGCCCGGACAGATTGTCATCGATGTCGGAACGACCGAAGTGGAAGGAAAACTCGTTGGCGATGTTGAATTTGCAGAGGCCAAAGAAAAAGCGGCCTTTATTACGCCTGTCCCGGGCGGAGTCGGGCCCTTGACCGTGACGATGCTTTTTGAAAATCTGATGCGGGCCTATGAATGGCAGAATCAATAGGGCTGAGGGATGAGGACTGAGGGCCGAGTGCTCAGCGGCTCAAAAGCTATGAAGATAACGGTTAAGACGATTCGGGATAAGAAAAAGAAAAAAGAAAGAATCACGGTTCTGACGGCCTATGACTTTCCTTTTGCCCGTATCCTGGATGAGCAGGAGATGGACGTGATATTAGTCGGTGATTCGCTCGGCATGGTGGTACTCGGTTACGAGAGTACTGTCCCGGTGACCATGCGCCATATGCTGCATCATACCCAGGCCGTCACTCGTGCCGTTAAAAAATCATTAGTGGTTGCGGATATGCCGTTTGGTTCCTATGCAGCACCGGATAAGTCCGTGCGCAATGCTTTACGCCTGATTAAAGAAGCCGGAGCGGATGCCGTCAAGGTTGAAGGCGGAAAGACGGTCGAGGCGCAGATCAGAAAAATGATCGGCTCAGGGATTGCGGTGATGGGCCATTTGGGCATGACTCCGCAGACGGCCGGGCAGCTCGGAGGGTACCGTGTGCAGGGCCGTATTAAACAACAAGCCGATGCACTGATGCGTGATGCTCTGCTTCTTGACCGGCTGGGTGTGTTTGCGATTGTGCTTGAATGTGTGCCGGCAGCCCTGGCACGTAAAATCACACGCGTCGTTAAATGTCCGACTATCGGAATCGGAGCCGGGCCTTCGACCGACGGCCAGGTGCTTGTCCTTTATGACATGCTCGGCGTGAAGAGTTCGGTCAAACCCCGGTTTGTCCGCGCTTATGCTAATCTTGAACGCACGGTTAAAAAAGCGGTTAGACACTATAAGGAAGATGTCTTGGGCGGAAAATTTCCATCCAAGGAGGAATCCTTTTGAAAGGTCTGACAGGGGGAGAAGCGATGGGGAGACGGGGAGAATTTTAAAAATGTTTTTTCTCTTTGCCGCCTTTTCACCTCATTACCTTGTCGGTATTTAAAGATGCATATTATTGTTGCAGATAAAGATCCTGATATTGTTGAAATTGTTTCGACCCGGATGACGAACCGGAACTTTGATGTGACCGGCATCTCCGAAAGCGCCGAAGTGCTTCGTGCGATGGAACGCGGCAGCGTCGATGTGATTTTAATTTCTTCGGAAATGGAGCGCATCGGCGGCCGTTATCTGATCGAAAAGATCCGTGAAAAACAGCACCTGGCTTCCGTGCCGGTCATTTTGATGACTCATGAAAACCAGATTGCCGAGCTGCTTATGGGGCAAGACAGGGGGTTTGATGATTTTTTGATTAAACCCTTTAATCCTCTGGTCCTGCAGCTTCGTATCTCTTTAAATATCGGCCGTGCCCGGATTCGCTCCGAGGCCAATGCCCTGACGCACCTTCCGGGCAACACGGCCATTGAAAAAGTGATTCGTCAGAAGATCGATCAAAAAGAGAAATTCTCGGTTCTCTATATCGATATTAATAATTTTAAGTCATTTAATGACCGCTATAGTTTTGAGAAAGGCGATGCGGTCATTAAGCAGACGGCTAAGATATTAATGCAGACCAAAGATCAGATTTCATCCGGCAGAGATTGCTTTGTAGGCCATATCGGAGGTGATGATTTTATCGTTGTAACCTCGGCTGACCGTGAAGAAACATTTGCCCGTGCATTTATTGCCGAGTTTGACCGGATTATGCCGACTTATTACGGTGAGACCGACCGCAAGCGCGGAATGATCCGTGTAAAGAACCGCCGCGGGAAACTTGAGAACTTTCCTTTGATGTCCTGTTCGGTGGCGGGCTGTAATAATCTTTACCGTGAATATAAGAGCGTCGGTGAAATTGCCCAGGATGCCGCCGAGGTTAAATCGTTTTTAAAATCCCAGCCGGGAAGTCATTACTTAAGCGACCGCCGGTCAAGCCCGATTGAACACTTGGATAAAGCGATTGAAATTCTTTCACCTGACATGATCGGCCGCCAGCGTACGGGGGATCGCGTGGATCCGTTGGGCCGTGTGCTTTTAAATACCGGGTTGATTACCGAAGAGGAATTGGATGCGGCCATTAAAAAACATCTTGAAACGGGACAGCGGCTCGGGCAGACGCTGATCGGTATGAATTTGGTCCGCAGTCAGGACGTCGGAAAACTTTTGGAAAAAAAACTGGGTGTTCCTTATGTCAGCCTGAAAAGCGTTCAGATCCCCAGGGACCTTTTAAGATTATTTACTTCGGATTTTATGAAGTCGCACCGCGTTGTGCCCGTGGAGGCACAGGGAGAAAAATTAATGCTGGCCATGTGTGATCCTTTTGACATTCGCACATTGGATGCGATTGAAAGCATTAGCCAACTAAAACCGATTCCCTGCCTGGCTCTTGAAGATGAATTCGAAGAATTTATCGACCAATGTTCAAAGGAAGATGCATTAAAAGAAAAAACCGGTTAAATCATTTCCCGTAAGCTATAGACCACCAACAATAGGCCATAAATCTTATGAACACCGAAAACATTTCTTTATTTACGCTTGTGCTGTCGGCGACTTTTTATTTTTTGGCGTTTATTGTTCATTTGCTGTCTTTTGGGGGGCATCAGGAAAAAGGTCATCGGAAAGCACTTGCTTTGATGAAGATCGGTTTTGTCATTGCTACCGTTTATTTTGTCGTTGAAGCAGCCGGGGAAGGGGCGATGCTTCCGGTTGAAAACGTCTCTCAGGCGCTGGCCTTCTTTTCGTGGTCTTTGGCATTTGTTTATCTGGTTCTGTTATCCGGATCGCAAAATGAATCCTTCGGTCTGATTTTAACACCGGTTTTAATTATCCTTTTGATCGCGGCGGGGTTATGCTTTCATGTTGTTCCGGTGAAGCCGCTGCCGGCACTGAATCCTTTTTTTACGGTCCATATCGTGGCCGCTTTTTTTGCCTATGCCTGTTTTACCATTTCATTTGCGGCCGCGGTTTTGTATCTGATTCAGCAGCATGAACTCAAATCGAAACATGCCGGGACCTTTTATCATAAACTGCCGTCATTGGAAAGCCTGGATAAATTGATTTGTCACCCCATGATGTGGGGATCAGCCCTTCTGGTCTTGGCCGTCATGATCGGATTTGCATGGTCAAAATCAGCATTTGATGAATATTGGATTCTGGATCCGAAAACCCTTGCCACAGTAGCTGTCTCTGCCGTTTATGCGGGAATTTTATTTTTACGTTACGGTTCTCCCGTGCGTACCAAACACATCGCCCTCTTAAGCGTTGTAGCCTTTACCTTGGTACTCGTCAGCTTTATCGGCATGCGGTTTATTCAGGGAAGTCACAATTTCGTAACATGAAGAACAACGATAATAGGTAAGCGTTAAGTTGTAAGTTTTGCAACTGATCGCTTAACGTCTAACGCTTTGCTGAGGAAAAAGTGGGAATATTTGTCATCGGTTTAAATCATCATGAATGTCCGGTTGCCATCCGGGAGAAGCTGCATTTCAGTCCGAGTGTGTCCGAAAGTGTACTCGGTCGGTTTAAAGAAATATCGGGACTGACCGAACTGCTGATCCTCTCGACCTGTAACCGGGTTGAATTGTACGGTTTTTGTGAAGAGGCGGTTGACGCCAAAGAAGAAGTCTTGAAAATTATTCATGAAGTCCACGGCATCGACCGAGAGGTTTTTGAATCTTTTCTATACCGCCATGAAGGGCGCGATGCCATCCGGCATATTTTTCGCGTCGCGGCCGGTTTGGATTCGCTGGTTGTCGGCGAATATGAGATTTTAGGACAATTTCGCGATGCGTTTAAATTGGCCAGTCAGCAGCATAGCGTGGACTCAATTGTCTACCGTTTAATGGAAAAGGCGCTCAAATTAGGGAAGGATGTGCGTGCCAAAACGCATATTTCCCAGGGGGCCGTCAGCATCCCGGCCGTTGCGGTCGAGTTGGCCGAAAAAATATTCGGCAAATTATCCGGTCAAAAGGTGATGGTGCTTGGGACCGGTGAAATGAGCGCACTCACTTTAAAAAATTTGAAAAATGCCGGCGGTGAAACCAGTTATATCATCAGCCGTAATCCCGAGCGCGGAACGGCTTTGGCCGAGGAGTTTGATGCCAGATGGCTTTCGATTGATGAATGGAGGCCCTTCCTGGCCGAGGTGGATATTCTGATTGCCTCAACTGCGGCCCCGCATGCCATAGTTCATTATGAGCATATCAAAGAGGTGATGGCCAAAAGACGCGCCCGTCCTCTTTTTTTGATTGATATTGCCGTTCCCAGGGATATTGATCCCCAAGTCGACGGGCTGGAGGATGTCTATCTTTATAACATCGATGATCTGAAGGGGGTTTCAGCTTCCAATCTGCGGCTGCGTAAAACCGAAATCATTCAGGCTGAAAATTTCGTCGACCAGGCCATCCAGAGTTTCTATGCCTGGATGGAACAGCTCAAGGCGCGTCCGGCGCTTGAGCGATTTGAAAATTTTGTCGACCAATTGCTGGATAAAGAGCTGAATGAGTTGGTCAAAAAAGAACATATCAGCATAGAACAAAAAGATCAGATCCGTCACCGGATGCGTTCCAAACTAACGTATCATCCGATGGAAAGGGTTAAAGAAGCTTCCCGCAACGGAGGAGTGCATAAATATATTGAAGCGTTGCATTCCTTATTTGGCCTGGATAAGAAAGAATAATACAGCAATGAGGATTGAGGGCTGAGGGGTGAGTAATGCGTTGCACAAGAGATGGATATGTGTAACTGAATACTCAGTCCTCATAGCTCAGTCCTTTGAGCAATTGAGGAACTCATTGTGGTAGATACAATTAGAATTGGAACGCGCGGCAGTGATCTGGCGCTTTATCAAGCGAATCTTATTTCCTCGTTGATTCAAAAGAATTCTCCCGGACATACTGTAGAAATCATTGTCATTAAAACCAGCGGGGATGAAGGTAACCGGCAGCCGGCCTCTTTGGAGGATCCCTTTGAAACCAAACGTATGTTCACGCGCGAAATTGAACAGGCCCTGCTCGACGGGGAGGTTGATCTGGCCGTGCACAGTGCCAAGGATATGGCGGTTCCATGCCCGGAGGGACTTAAGATCGCCGCGACACCGGTGCGCGAAGATCCTCGTGATTGTTTTGCCAGTGGTCAATACCACTCCATTTCTCAAATGCCTGAAGGGGCCGTGCTTGGCACCAGTTCGCTTCGCCGTAAAACACAGGCCGCCCGTTTAAACCCCAAAGTGGTGATTCGCGACATTCGCGGTAATGTCGGAACCCGTCTGCGTAAATGCCGTGAAGGTCAATATGACGGCATTATTTTAGCGGCCGCCGGGATGAAGAGGCTCGGACTTGAACACGAAGCGGTTGAGTTTTTTTCACCGCAGCAGATGCTGCCTGCACCGGGCCAGGGCATTATTGCCGTCCAGATCCGCGAAGATGATTTACGCATGGATGAAATTCTTTCGGGGATTAATCATCCGGAAACATTTATCCGGCTTGAATGTGAGCGCGCCTTCTTAAAAAAACTTGAAGGCGGCTGTCAGCTTCCGTGCGGAATTGTGACAGAACTTGTCTCCGGGAAAATTTTTGTGAAAGGTATCCTCCTCAGCCCGCTGGGAAATCGTTGGGTTGAAGCCGAGTATCAAGGCGATGCGCAAAATGCACAGGAAGCGGGTTTGAAACTTGCCGAATTGATTTTGGAAAAAGGCGGAAGAGATATTCTGGAAGATTTGAAAAGAAGCGGGAGCTAGAGTCATCACCGGAATTTTATCGATTCAAGGCGCAGTAAAAATATTATTACGAAACGCGCCGTCTCGTTCGGAGCTGCCCCACCTGAATGGTGGGGCGATCTCCTCGTCTCGACAAAAGGCGCCGATCGTTTCTTTGTAATATTTTTACTGCGTTTATCCGAACATTGAATTTAATAAGAGTGATGAGATGAAGAATAAAAAGTGTGGCAAAGTTTATCTGGTCGGAGCGGGGCCGGGAGACCCTGCGCTTTTGACCCTTGGGGGCCAGAGGCTTTTAGCCCAAGCCGATGTGGTGATTTATGACGGGCTCGTCAATCCGCGTTTGCTTCTGGAATGCCCAAAGGCTAAAAAAATCAATGCCGGTAAGAAACACTCCAGGGGCATCCACAAGCGGTATATTGAGCAGGTTCGGATTAACCGCATGCTTGTCGCTTATGCCCGGAAGGGTTTGAATGTGGTCCGGCTTAAGGGCGGCGACCCTTTTGTCTTCGGCCGCGGAGGCGAAGAAGCGCTTTATTTACGCAGGCACCGGATTGCCTTTGAGGTAGTGCCCGGAGTCAGCGCGGCGCAAAGCGTTCCCGCCTATGCGGGAATTCCGATTACCGACAGGCATGTTGCTTCAAGCGTGATGTTTGTGACTTGTCATGAAGATCCTTCTAAAAATCAAAGTTCACTTGATTGGAAACGGCTTGCGACCGAAAAAGGGACCCTTGTTTTTTTTATGGGTGTCAAAAATATGAAAGCGGTCATGAGAACTTTGACGGCAAATGGAATGCCTGCAAATACACGGGTGAGCGTTATTGAACGGGGAACTTTTCCCGGACAGCGGGTCATTGAAGGAACGGTGGCGGATATTGCCGCAAGGGTGCAGCGCCATAAAATACAGACGCCCGCATTGACCGTGGTGGGTAAGGTTAACGCGATGCGGCGTGAGATCGCCTGGTTTGAAAAGCGGGCATTGCATGCTAAAAAAATTCTGGTGACCCGGGCCCAGTCCCAGGCCGGAGAGCTCAGTCAAAAACTTCTGGCACTTGGAGCCGAGGTGATGGAGTGCCCGGTCATCCGCATTGAACCGCCTAAAAATTTTGCTCCGCTTGACCGTGCGGTTAAAAACCTGCATTGGTTTGATTGGATTATTTTTACGAGTACGAACGGCGTGGATTTCTTTTTTAAACGATTGCATCATGCGCGTAAAGATGCCAGAGCTTTGAGTGCCTGCAAGGTGGCTGCTATCGGTTCGGCAACACAGGCGGCATTGCTCCAGAATGGTATTCGTGCCGATTTAATTCCGGAATCCTATCACTCCAAATCGCTGGTTCAAAAACTGAAAGAGAGCAGACAGATCCGTGGAAAGTCTTTTTTATTACCGCGCACCGATATTGCCCCTGAATTCCTAAACCGTGAATTGGAAAAGGGCGGGGCAAGGGTTGCTCAGGTTACGGCTTACCGGACAATTAAATCGCCGCTTTCTTCACAGGAAAAGAATCGGTTAAAAAGTTTTAAACCCGATTATGTTCTTTTTACCAGTTCATCCACCGTGGACAATTTTTTTAAAGCAGTGCCTGCCGGATTGCGTAAAATTTTAAACGCACGCTATGTTTCTATCGGCCCCGTGACGTCTCAAACGCTGAAGAAATATGGAGTTAGATCGTACCGCCAGGCTCGTGAACATACGATTGACGGACTGATTGAGACGCTGGTTGATAAACGGACGCCGTCCCGGTGGGGACGGGTTAATCATGATTGACCGTGACCTAACCCCTCCCCGAGGGACGGCGTCCGGTAAATTGTTTGTTGGAGACGAATTTGATATAATGTCGCCCCTAAAATCGACTGTAAATATATGAACGCTATGCCACAATTTCCTATCTATAGACACCGCCGTATGCGCATGAAAGAGAGTCTGCGCCGGCTTGTGCGTGAAACGCATCTTGGCGCAGACCAATTTGTGATGCCCTACTTTGTCCGGCCGGGTTTCGGCGTGAAGGAAGTCATTGAATCCATGCCGGGACAATATCGTTTTTCCACCGATACCCTGCTTCAGGAGCTCGACGAGCTGCAACAGGCAGGAATCGGATCGGTGCTGCTTTTTGGAGTGCCGGAGGAATCCGATAAAAGCCCGGGGGCTGAAAGTGCGTGGCAGAAAAACGGGGTTGTACAGAAGGCCGTGCATGAAATTAAACGGCATTTTCCCGATCTGCTTGTGATTACGGATGTCTGTCTGTGTGCTTATACCAGCCATGGCCATTGCGGGTTTATTAATGAACGCGGCGAGGTGGACAATGATTCATCCTTAAAGGCCCTGGCTGAGATGGCTCTTTCGCATGCCGAAGCGGGTGCGGATCTTGTTGCTCCCAGTGATATGATGGATGGACGTATTCAGGCCATCCGCAAGCGTTTGGATGAAAGCGCTTTGACAAACACTCCGATTTTGAGTTATAGCGCCAAATATGCCTCGGCCTTTTACGGTCCGTTTCGTGACGCGGCTCATTCGGCACCGTCTTCGGCCGGCGGGCAGAGTGTGCCGGAAGACCGTAAAAGTTATCAGATGGATCCCGCCAACCGCCTGGAAGCCCTGCGTGAAATCGAAGCTGATCTTTGTGAGGGCGCCGATATGGTGATGGTAAAACCGGCCCTGGCCTATTTGGATATTATTCGTGAAGCCAAAACAGCCTTTAATTTTCCGTTAGCCGCCTATGCGGTCAGCGGTGAATATGCCATGGTTAAAACGGCCGTTCAAAACGGTTTGGCGAATGAAAAAAAGATGGTCATGGAAATGATGACTTCTTTGGCCCGTGCGGGTTCGGATGTTTTAATTACCTATCACGCCAAGCAGATCGGCCTTTGGAATCAGGAATCAAAAGGCAAGCTCCTGAACGCGGTTAGACTATAAAAATAACGTTTAATGATCTCTTAATTCCGCATTAATCATACGCGGCGAACACTACGAAATACGAAACGATGAGCATCCAAGCTTTTCCCGAAATCGAAAATTTTCAGAAATTGCCCCGGCAGGTCATCGTCAAGGGAGGGCCCTTGAGTTTGGGTGCCAAGGAAACCGACCTGCGCGGAATTGTGATTAATAATATCGGAAGTACTGTGCGGGATATCAAGGTGAACATTGTTCTGTTTAATAAACGTAAAATTCCGATCTTAAATACCAGTATTGCGATTACTCCTGAGATTTTACATCAGGGAAATATCGCCAATTTTATTTTTCAATTGAAAGACCTTCCCGAAGGCTACCAGGATTACCATCTGTATTCGAGCTGGAAATTCGACAATTGATTCAACGGACGCGGGACGGCGTCCGGTAAAATAAGGAGTTATTGATGAACGAAGAAAGTACGTCAGCATCCATTCAGGTCCTGCTCCAGGAAAAACGCAAATTCGAACCCGCACCGGTTTTTACCCACAATGCCAATATTCGTGACGCCAAAATTTATGAAGAGGCGGCTGGAAACCCCGAAGAATTCTGGGCGCAGTGGGCCAAGAAACTGACCTGGAGTAAACCCTGGACAAAGGTGCTCGAATGGAATCCTCCGCACGCTAAATGGTTTGTGGGCGGTAAACTCAACGCCAGTGTCAATTGTGTGGACCGCCATGTTTTTGATTCGGCGGGCAAAGCGCATGCTCGTCGCAATAAAGCCGCGTTGGTTTGGGAAGGAGAACCGGGAGATACGCAGGTTCTCACCTACTGGGATTTATACCGTGAAGTGAATAAGTTCGCGAATGTTTTGCGCAAGTTGGGCGTTTCCAAAGGCGACCGTGTGGCCGTTTATATGCCGATGGTTCCTGAAGCCGCGATTGCCTGTCTAGCGGCTGCACGCATCGGTGCGGTTCATAGTGTGGTCTTCGGGGGGTTCAGCGCTGAGTCTTTGAGTGATCGCATTAATGACGCTCAGGCTAAGGTTTTGATTACCGCCGATTTCGGGTGGCGCCGCGGCAAACAGATTGAACTCAAAAAAGCCGCAGACCAGGCGCTGCAGTCCACTCCTTCAATTCAGCATGTGGTGGTTTACCAGCGCGGCCGCCGTGATGAGGCTCCGGTCTGTCAGATGCAGGAAGGCCGGGATCATTGGTGGCATGAGCTGATGGGTGAAGCCGATGATTTTGCCGAGCCGGCCGAGTGTGATGCCGAAGACATGCTTTTTATTCTTTACACCTCGGGCACAACCGGAAAACCCAAAGGCATTGTCCATACCACCGGCGGTTATATGACCGGCGTGTATGCGACGACGCAGTGGGTTTTTGATTTAAAGGAAGAAGACGTTTATTGGTGTACGGCCGACGTGGGTTGGATTACGGGGCATAGCTACATTATCTACGGACCGCTTGCAAACGGCGCCACTGTTTTTATGTATGAAGGTTCTCCGGACTGGCCCGAAAAAGACCGGTTCTGGAAATTGATTGAAAAATACGGCGTGAGTATTTTTTATACGGCCCCGACCGCGATTCGCGCTTTTATGAAGTGGGGCGTTGAATGGACCCAAAAAGCCGATCTTTCGTCGTTGCGTCTTTTGGGCAGCGTGGGTGAGCCGATTAATCCCGAAGCGTGGATGTGGTATCAGCAACACATCGGAAAGGGCAATTGCCCGGTGGTCGATACCTGGTGGCAGACTGAAACCGGTGCGATCATGATTACGCCGCTTCCGGGACTGACCACCGCCAAACCAGGCTCGGCCACAAAGGCTTTTCCCGGCATTACCGCCGATGTTTTGGATGAACAGGGCAACACCATCGCGCAAGGCGGAGGATATGTGGCCATCACCCAACCCTGGCCCTCCATGTTGAGGACTATTTTTAATGATGATGAACGTTACCGTCAGACTTATTGGGCCAAATGGGATGGTAAGGCTTATTTCCCGGGCGACGGCGTGAACCGGGATGAAGAGGGGTATTTCTGGTTCATGGGGCGTGTGGATGATGTGATGAATATTTCGGGTCATCGTCTCGGAACCGCCGAGGTCGAGAGTGCTTTAGTGGATCATCAGGCTGTTGCCGAATCGGCCGTGGTGGCCAGAGCGCACGAAATCAAAGGCCAAGCCATTGTGGCTTTTGTGACCCTGAAAGGCGGACAAAACGGTTCCGAAGAATTAATACAGGAGCTTAAACAGCACGTGGTCAATAAAATCGGTGCGATTGCCCGGCCTGAACAGATTATTTTTACCGCCGATTTACCGAAAACACGGTCGGGAAAAATTATGCGGCGTCTGCTGCGTGACATTGCCGAAGGAAAAGCCCTTGGTGATACAACGACACTGGCCGACCCCGCGGTGGTCGAAAATCTTAAAACAAAATATGAGGATGAGGAATAAAACGCGAAAGAACGCGAAAAACGAATAACGCAAAATTATTCAACGGATGGCGTCCGGTAGACGCGATCAATATGAGTTACAATAAATCTAAAAAATTATTTAACGAAGCACAGAAGTATATTCCCGCGGGAGTGAATTCTCCGGTGCGCGCATTCCGCGGCGTCGGCGGCACACCGCTTTTTATTCAAAAAGGGGCGGGCCCTTATTTATGGGATGCTGACGGAAACCGGTACGTGGATTTTTGCGCATCGTGGGGACCGCTGATTATGGGGCATGCCCCCGCCGGACTTGTCGGAAAGCTTCGTAAAGACATTGTCCGCGGCACAAGTTATGGCGCGCCCACCGCGGCTGAGGCCGAGCTGGCCCTTCAGCTTTCAAAACTCTTTCCCTCGATTGAAAAATGCCGTTTGGTTTCATCCGGAACCGAGGCGGTGATGAGTGCGGTTCGTCTTGCGCGCGGCTTTACGGGCCGTCAGAAAATTCTCAAAATCGACGGCGGTTATCACGGCCATGTCGATAGCCTGCTCATCAAGGCCGGCTCAGGGGGTGCGACTTTCGGAACGCCTGATTCCGCCGGTATCCCCAAAGAACTGGCCAAGCTGACGCTGACGATTCCTTTCAACGATGTTCAAGCGCTTGAAGCGGTTTTTAAAAAAGAAGGGAAATCCATTGCAGCTTTTATTCTGGAACCGGTGCCGGCCAACATGGGAGTGGTGTTACCTGCTCGCGGTTATCTTCAAAAGGCTCGTGCCATCACCAAGCGCTACGGCAGTTTACTGATTTTTGATGAAGTGATTACCGGCTGCCGGCTTTCTGCAGGCGGGGCGCAGCAATTCTTTTCAGTTAAACCCGACCTCACCACTTTGGGAAAAATTATCGGCGGCGGTTTTCCTTTGGCGGCATTCGGAGGCAGTCAGAAGATCATGGATTATCTGGCGCCGCTCGGTCCGGTTTATCAGGCAGGAACCTTATCCGGAAACCCGGTTGCCGTCAGCGCATCGCTTTGGATGCTTTCCAAAATAAAACCAAAAAGTTTTCATGCCGGACTTAACCGGAAGGCGCAGCTTTTCTTTAAAAAACTGCAGGGCATCATTGACCGCCATCAATACCCGGTTCGCTTGAATACAGTCGGCAGTATGTTCACTCTTTTCTTTACGCCGTCTCCGGTGACTGATTATGCCTCGGCCAAAAAAGCGGATACTCAAAAGTATGCCCGTTTTTTCCATGCCTGCCTCAAACAGGGGCTTTATACGGCACCCTCCCAATTTGAAGCTAATTTTGTGAGCGCCGCCCACTCTGGGCAGCTTCTCAATCAATCTCTCCGTAAGATCCAAAAAGCCCTGACCTATACTTTTTAGCTTAAAATTCTACTTAGGCCTTTCTTAAATCAAGTACTATAAAGTCCATCCAAGATCATAATTGATATGTATGTTTATTAAAAATAACACAATTGTTCTTTTATTAAAATCTTATTAAGTAATTTGACAAAGATTTAATTCAAAGGTACTTTTTTCATAGAGTGCTTTTTAAGGAGCTTAAAAGTAATGTCTAAACGGCGTCATACAATTCAATCGATTGTGGCCTTTGCAATGGCCTGGATACTGGGGGCAGCGCCTCCGGCCGGCTGGTCGGCGGAACTCATCTCCGTCGGGCAAGGCAATTATATGGCCGCCATATCTGTTGAAGAGGCTCAAATGAAGTATGGCGCCACGCCGGAGTCAAAGGACATTGTAGAAGAAAAATTGTCTGATCAGGAAAAGATCAGGGTTCAGCAGAGGCTTGCAGAGCTTGAGGAAACTTACCAGTCGAAAGAACTTTCGGTTGCGCTGGACCGAGTCTTGAAAGTAGCTGAAAACGTTTCAAGCGGATCCGTAGCGATCATTCAAAAAAATAATGACGTCAAGCAGGTGGTGATGAAACCTGTGCTGCCTGAATTGCCAAACATTATTTCTGAAGCCGATTCCGAACTCCCGGAAGAAAAAGACATGGAACCAGCCTCAAAGAGAGGCGACGGTTTTGCCCCGGTCTTTTTAGCGGGAGTTTCGTCTGCCGGCGGAGAATCCGTGAATCCAATCGTGGATTTTTTGACCGTCCTGGAAGGCGGCGAGAATCATGTTGTTTATAACAGTGAAGACGACATCCGTGCGGTGGAAGCCTATTATGCCAAGCAGACTGGCGGGACCGTTTCGGAGCAAGTCAATGATCAGCAGAAAGAAAAGATTACACTTGATGATGCGCGTAAGAATTTAAGCGCAGATGCGCAAAATAATAAAGAGATTGAATTGAAGCGTAATGTCCTGAGTGAAAGTTGGATTAAGGAATTTGTTTTTAATTTACTGCGTTTGCGTCATGACCAATGGTCTGTTAGTGTGGGGCCGGACGGACAACAAAGATACCTTGCGGTGATTGTTGATGCTGCAAAACTAAACGGGCTGAAATCCGCTGCGGCTGCCGCTACGGACTACCTGCTGGCTTTTCTGGTTCAGGCTTCTGCCGTCTACATAGAACCCAGGGCCGAAAAATTTACAGACTGGATGGAACAGAATGAAAATATAGACTGGAAGCTGGTTGGAAATCAGGCGCGATTAATCAGACACATCCGTGTTATTCTTGAAAATTCCGGCAGCGATGAAGACCTTCGGCTGGCAGAGAAAACCGGCGGACAGGTCATTGAACGGATTGAGCTAAATGACCGTACGGCCGCATTACATGTCCTCAATAATCTTCCTGAGATGCATCCGTTTTTAGCCACGCTTTTAAGAAAAGCACAGCTGTCCAATGACGAGAAACTTGAATACCTGCGCTTGGTCAATGACATTTACCGGCTTAACAGTGAGGCTTCTAAAGACAAGGGTCTGTTTATCCGATACAAAAACCAGATCTTTCAGGGCTTTCTTCCGGAACTTGGAGACGCGGACGGAACCTATGAATTGGTCAAGAGCCGTTAAAACTATGAGTCGGATGAATGACACTGATCAAATCAAAAAATCTTTCTAACCATTCCCGTATCTTTCTGTCCGTATTTTTCTTTTTTCTGATCGGCTTCCCATGCCTGGGGCTGTCTGGCGATAAGGCTCTTTCAAAGGACGATGTGCTGGCCAAATATCAATCGGCTGTGGCCCTGGCCGAGGAATTGAATATCTATCAGGAAGACACCTTTCATATCCTGCCCAAAATCCGTTTTGCGGCGGATGCACTTTTAAAAGACAATCTTGAACAGGCGGACCGGGTGCTGGCGGATGCTGCCAGGGATCTGCAGGTGCTGCAGTCCAAGAAGGCCCGCCGTCTCTTGGACCATGAAAAGCTGGAATGGCTTCAAATCTATGTCGATATTTTTCAGAAATTTATACTACTGGCTTTCTTTGCATACCTTTTAATCCGCTGGCCTTTTTTTAACCGACGAATGCAGAAAAAACCTCTCGGCCTGATGGTGAGGATTTACCTGGGGCTTTTAATCAGTGCCGTCTCGATCGTTCTTTGTATTTTCGATATATCCCGTTTTGGGGAATCGGCCTGGGCTTTTTTTGATGTTCAGCTGGTGCTGATTAATGCCGGCGGAATCATTGGAGGATTCTGGGCGGGTATTTTTTCAGGTCTGCTGGTCGGCTCCTTCCGTTGGCTTCTAAGAGATGAATTCGGGATTTATTTTATGATTACCTTACTCTCGGGGATTATCGGTACGCTGTTTTCCCGAAAAGTTAAAGAGCTGACCTCAGGCAGCAGGCATGGTTTTACGGCCGGCTTTATGATGGGGACCTTACATGCCCTGATGGTCTACTGGCCCATGCGTGATTTGATCCCAGGAACGTATTTTCTTTTTACGCTGTTTTTTCTGGCTGTTTTGGAAGGGTTCGGAGTCATGCTTTTTTTAAGTGTGATTGCCGGAGTTCTTAAAGACCAGCAGCGGCGGCAGATGCAGCACGATCTGCTCACTTCAAATCTGCTTTTCCTTCAGGCGCAGATCCGTCCGCATTTTCTTTTTAATGCACTCAATACCATTGCGGCCATCTGCGGGCGTGAAAATGCCGACCGCGCAAGAACGCTGGTGGTGAAGCTGTCGGACTTTCTGCGTCATACACTGAAACGGCAGGATTCGGACGTGACCCTGCGGGAAGAAATGGCCTACATTGATAACTTTCTGGAGATTGAAAAAGAACGCTATCAGGATCGTTTGCAGATCCAAAAAAACATCCGGATTCATGAAGAGGTCTGGAATACGCGTATTCCCATTCTCGTTCTACAGCCTCTTGTGGAGAATGCCATTCAGCACGGATTGCGTAAAAAAGAGGGAAGCGGAACCCTGACGATCGAAATCTGTCAGGACGAAAAAAATCTTTTAATCCAAATTACAGACGACGGAATCGGCATGGAACGTGATCATATTGCCGAACTGATAAAGGGTGACGAATCGAAAGTGCAGGGTTTGGGCATTGGTGTCCGTAATATTCACGAGAGGCTGACCCGGATTTATCCCGGCAGCCGGGGGCTGCGATTTCAGAGCGAGCCCGGAAAGGGAACCACGGTTAATTTGTCGATTCCTTTAACGGTCAGCGGGAGGCAGGAATGATTTCTATTTTAGTGGTCGATGATGAGCCGCTTGCACGTGAGGATTTAATCCGGTTAATCAGCAGTGAAACGGATTTTAAAGTCATGGATATTGCCTCAAACGGACGCGAAGCTCTTGAGAAATTAAAAAAGATCAATATTGATGCGGTTTTTCTGGATATTGAAATGCCTGTCATGAACGGTCTTGAAACCGCCTCGGCCTTGGCCTCATGGGACAATCCGCCCCGGGTTGTTTTTGCCACGGCTTATCATCAGTATGCCGTTGAGGCCTTTGAAGCAAATGCCATTGATTACATTCTAAAACCCTATGAACCCGGACGCTTAAAGAAGACTCTTGAGCGGGTCCGTGCCTTTTGTAAGGACAGTGATTCGGGCAAGGGGAATCTGGCCGCACTTGAAGAGGATCTGGTCCGCAAGAGAATCATTAAAAAAGTAATCGGGCATAAGAAAAAATCAAAGGACCGCATCGTCCTTGACCCGAGCGAAGTTTATTATTTTAAAGTGGTTTACAGTGAGGTCCTGGCAAGGCTGGCTTCCGGAGAGCTGATCGTTAATTCGACCCTTAAGGACCTTCTGGAGATTCTGGATGCCAAGCATTTTTCCCAGACGCACAAGTCCTACCTTGTGAACCTGGATAAAGTGCAGAAAGTTTCTCCCATGTTCAGCGGTAATTTCGAGATCACCTTTAAAGATCCGGCCATTGAGAAGATTCCGCTTTCCCGCCGTTACGGCAGGCATATCAAAGAGCAACTCGGACACTGGTAAGAATCGTACGAACGCCCAAAATAAATAACGCAAAATCCCGCAAGTAATCCTCTTCTTTAATTCCTGATCGACCGAATTACACGCATAGGCCCTTCTTTTAGAGGGTCCTCTTAAGGCTCCCATTTGACCGCTTACCCCCGGTTTTTGACCGCTTAACGGCTTTATATAGGGATTTATAAAATTCTCATCTATCTTTCTTTTGGAGGCAAAAAAGTATGAAAACGAGAAAAGATCAAAATGGAAAAAGTGAAAAGAAAGCGCCGGGGATTTCGGAATATAAAACAACCGGCATTCTGTTGATCGATCTTGGTTTTCTGCTGCATTGCGCCTCCCGTTTTAATACCAATTCACTGCGCAGGGGGAAAAGACAATGAAAACAAATATCAGAAAAAAAATTCATTCGGTTGTTGCAGGTTTTATCTGTATGACCATGGCTTTGACGCAGGTCATGCCGGCGGGGTGGGCCGGAGTCAATGAGCTCGATCGAAATGAACAGTCGAGTGTTGTGGCTGTGATTGCCGTCGATGCCGGTTACAATCCGACAGACACGAGCAATTATCAAACGCCCGCCAAAAGCCGTGCATCGAATTATTATTATGTGAACGATGTCGTGGGATATTCAAATCAAATCGAACGCAGTTATCATGAGGGATTTTTTTCAGATTCAGCACTGAGCCCTGTATCTGAAAAAGAGACTGTTCAGGATCCCGCATTGGATGAGGCAGAAGGTGTGTTTGGCCAAAGGCCGGATCGCTTAGAAATGGAAGCCATGACGACCGGTAACAGTGACCATACCATCACACGGTTCTATGATGATAAAGGTGTTTTGATCGGAACCAAGACCGTGGTTTCATTTCAACCGCTTGTTGGCGAAGGTTTTGAAAGACCCGAGGCCAAGATCACGGTGACCTGGACGGATGCCGAAGGCAATGTGATTGACCCTAACCAGGACACAGAGCAGTCTTTTGACCCTCAGATGACACTCGATGAATATCACGAAAAAGCAAACCAGCTTGATGAAATCATGAGCGGTATTGCGCGTGACGGTGTGACATCTGAAAAAATCAAAAGTGCCCATAGTGTGTTAACGGCGATGCGCGAGCTGATTGCGGCTCTGCTTGAGAACGGCGAAGAAGACGAGGCCGCCGAGTTGATCAAGACCTTTGAAAATCGTCTGGACCAGTTTGACCAGGTTTTGGTCAAAGAACCTGTTGTGGTTACTTTGGAAAATGGAGAAAAGGTCGAGGTGGATTTGTCAGAAGCGGCACGTGCGTTGGCCGAAGAGTTCCGCCGCCTGACCGGTAATGAAGGGATTGATTATGCCCGTCTTCCCGGTGTGACTTCAGAAGACGTTGAAGGGCTTGAGACTTTTCAGGATTTTCTGAATTTTAGGCAGATTGGTGTAACCACCAACATTCCTGTATTTGAGGCGTTGTCATCCTACGGCAATTTTCAGTTGATTGTGCGGCTTGTACAGAAATACGGCACCGATATTCTGGGTATGGATGCAGACCTTGACGGAATACGCGAACTGGATGCGGATGTTTTTAGAAGAATGGTCAACGGTACCGAACCGGCTTACCGCGAGGCCGAACGCATTTTTAATGAGATTGTCGCCAGTCATCCGGTTGTTTTTTCGGCCGGCACGGTGAGCTTTGAGGAAATCATTGCCGCTGTGCGTTCGGCGGATGAAGCCCACGCCCTGATGACGGGTGTTCTTGAACAAATTGTGGATTCTGTAGACGGCGAGGATGTTTTTAAAAACCTTGTGAGCAGTGAGCTGAATCAACTTCTGCGGGAAATTTATCAGCCGCTTACAAATCAAATCACCGATTATTTAGCCGCGAATCCGACGGAAATTGCAAAGATCGTTGATCATCATGAGTATCAAAACGATCGTGCCCATGCCCTCAGTGTGCCGGTTTTGACTTATTCGGAACTTGAGACTATGCTCGGTCACATCGAAGATCTTCAGAACGTACTGACGCAAAAATTAAATTCTGTCATGGATGCAGTCAACGGTACGGAAAGTACGCTGTTTAACCGCGTGCGCAGTCTTTTACTGGCCCAGGCCAACGGGGGCTATACCGCCTTTTCAACCGGCGGGGGACGTTACCAGGCCGGTTATTATGCGTCCGTAATTCGTGATTTTAATTCCTTTATTTCTTATAAAAACATACGTTTCGAAATTGAAACTGCCGGGACCGTGACAATGAGCGCAAGTCAGCTGACGGCACTGACCTCGGGACTGCCTTCAGGCATCTCAACACTTTTGAAATTTCCGGGTATCCGCGAAGATGTGAACCCGGACCAACTGAATGCGCTTGAGAAATTGCAGGCTGAACGCGCCCGTGCGGTCATTTCTTTGCCGGGCAGTACGCAGTCTGAAACCCCTGATACCTTGTCGGGTTTTGCCAGGCGGATTCAGCTGACACAGCTTCTGCTTTCGGTTTATGGCGGGATTGCCGTGACAGACGGGCAGGTTAATCTGGATGCCCTTCGCCGTGAAATTCTGATGGATGATGTCTTAGAAACCCTTTACGGTGCTGCACAGCAGGTCATACGCGGAGCCGTTCAACGGGTGGATCAGATTGCGAATGCGTCCCGGGGAGTTTCTTTGGAAGAATACGAGGCTTTGTATGATTTGATTTCAAAGACCAACGGAATCGTTGTTTCGGTCATTAAACTGGCGCTGGACGGCGTCATTTATGAAGCCCGTTCGCTGGTCAGGGAGATGCTTCAGAATGATTTTAACCAGCTGCTTTCGAAAATTGACGGCGTCCTGGATCAGGGCAAGATCAGAATTAACATTCATGGGACCGATTATGTTGTGAATGCAGCGGCGATTCATGGGCTGATGAAAGACCATCTGGATGAAGTTGCGGTCAAATTGTCGAATAATTCAAATACGGATTTTAATAAAGACCAGTACGCACGTCTGAACTTGGCCGGTCTTCCGGAAGAATTTATCCAGGGACTCATGACGTCCTATCAAAGAGATTGGTTCCGTCAGATCAATTTTGAAACTTACAATCCGGTTTTTTCTGATTCCGTGAATCAACCGGCGGCTAGCCAGGAAATCTGGTTCCGTCTTATCCCGGCTTTGCTTGAATCCTACGGTGCGGAAATTCTGGATGAGACTGGCAATGTGTCGCTCGTGTCTGTCGAAACCAAACTGTTTGAAGAGGTTCATCACCCGGTTCAAAACGGCGAATCAGTTCTGGAAGCATTTAAAAAAATAGTACGGAGTGTGATTGACGCCGCGCGCTCAGCCCTCAATGCCGTTAATTTTGCCGACTGGGCCGAACGGATTAAAAGTCAGGATATCATTCTGGATGCGATTGCTCAAATTAAAACGCGTAGCAGCGAGCTGGTCAAAAATCTGAACGCTTCCGAGTTGAGCATTCTGGAGGCTTTTGCCAATACAGGTTATTTTTGGGACACGAGTGTGCCCAATCTGCGCCAGTTGTGGGATCTTTTGAGTTCGAGATTAAGAGGGCAGAAAACCGTTCACGTCGTCATGGACAACGGTAAGACCATTGAAATCAACTTGAGTGAAATTGAAAGTATTCCCAATATGCCTAGCAGCTCTATTTATGATCAGGCGCTTTTTCCCGGCCTTGCACCTTCGGATTTTAACGATGTTTATAACAACGCACCGGCCTATATTCGCTTTTCAGAATATCAACCGGCATCTCAACAGTCGGTTTTTGATGTCGAAAAACTCATTGTGAATGCGGTCAGGAGAATCTACGACACGATCGATGAATTGCCTGAAATTTACCGTGAGCGCATGTTTGAGAACGAAAAACTGAACCGCGAAATTTTCCGCCGCTATATTAAGGGTGTGGATCTTCTGCATAAGCAAATTCTGGATCAGGTGCGCCAATTGACGGATGCGGAACTTGAAGTGATTAAAAAGATGCTTACAGCTCCGATGACGATTGAGAAAGTTAAAGCAGTTTATGACCAGATCGGCGGTCTTCGTGCAGAGATTATGGATTATCTGAATGCTTTGACCGCGCGTCATGAAAAGCAGGACGTCATTGAAATGGAAGAAGACGCCACCCGCATTTATCAGGAAGCGGTTAATCTGCTGATCGATTATATGCGTTCAAACG
The DNA here is from genome assembly GCA_020632475.1 of Candidatus Omnitrophota bacterium. GTDB lineage: Bacteria > Omnitrophota > Omnitrophia > Omnitrophales > Aquincolibacteriaceae > JACKFM01. The sequence continues at coordinate 179,385 of JACKFM010000001.1, forward strand.
TTCTGACTTATCAGACCGCAGAGGGTGTCTATGTGCAGGTTCCCGTGCATGAAATTACGAATCGTATGATTGAGGTTTTAAAAGAACGCTTCCCTGGCGAGGACATTGCCGCGCATCATTTTGCCTCCTTTTTCGGAGTGAGTATGGACGGTCTTCGCAGTTACAACAAACTGGAAGAGTTCTTAGGGATGCAGATCATCGCGTTGCCGAGAAACTCCCAGTATGTCGAGATTGTCTCCAAGCTTTCCGAGATCGGCATGATGGAGATGATCGTTGATCTGCTTGAAACTTATGGTGATGAAGTGCTTACCGGCGTCCTGCCGGCGCAGAATAATTATGTCTATCCTCTGACTGTGATTGTCGGGACACCCGAGTTTTCAAATGGTGCGATTGATCCGGCCGCCCGTCAGCAAATCAATGACCTGATAAAGGCATTAGGTTATGAAACGGAAATCTGGATTGATGGACTTATTGTCACAGGCTTTGAAAATGTTCAGGACATGTTGTCTTTCATTGATAGGGTATTGGCAATCGATGGAATTGAATACGCTGAGGCCGATCAATGGGTAGAAATTAACTTATTTGATAGTTATTCGTCCGAGCAGGACAATGTGAGTGTCAATATTGACCGTCTGATTGAACTTTTGTCAGACCGCGATGAGGCGCTTAAGCGTGCCGAGAAGACATTGAGTGAAATCGGAGCCGGGGCCGTTGAAGAGATTCAGGCTCTGGATGTGCCCCTGACCTCAGAGAGCTTCAAAAAATTAATCGATATCTTTAATAACGCAAAACTCAAACTGGTGAATACCGGAAATGATGTTGTGGCCGGTTTTGATCAGGAAATGTTTGACCGGATTCAGAACCATATCAACGCTATTTATGATCAGATCAAAGAAGTGCGTGATGCGTTTATTGTTGAAAATCCCGTAAAGGTCACCGCTGTCGACGGTACGGTTTTTGAACTGAATCTGACTGAGCTTGAACATTTTGCAGCAGAGAGACTTTGGGATTTAGTGCCCGATCAAACCGGGGAGATGATTCCTCAGCCGGTTATCGGTATTCTGGAACCTGTGATGATGCTGAGTTTGTCAGAAACACTTGTTTTGAAAAGTCCGGTTGCGGAAATAGCAATTGATGATATTGCACCGCTGCCAGACCCGATTCGTCCGATCTGGTATCCGTTTCCCGAACAGTTTGACCCCAATGACGTGCCGACCGGCTTCGGATTCCAGACGTTGTTGATCCGTCTGGCCGAAAAATTCGGCTCGTTTACGGTGGATGAAAACGGAAATTTTTCGACCCAGAACTTTCTTAAAGAACTTGAACGTACTGATCTTGAACGGGTAAAGGAAAAGCTCAGCGGGTTGACTCAGGATACTGTTCAAATCATGTATGATATCGTTTCGCCCTCCGATGACCGTGCGGTTTCGCTGGCAGAGGTTCAGAAAATTTATGATGTGCTGAATGCGGCCCGTGAAAAAATGCTTAAGGCCGCAAGCCCCTTTCTTGCACAGGACAATGAATATAGCGCGATTGCCTCTGAGGTCAACCGGCAGTGGGCCGATGTCATGAATAAGTATGAGCAGCTTTTGTTTAACCGCAAGTTGACCCTTGAGATTCAGGGCGTCAGCTATACGGTGGATGCCAAAGTGCTTGTGGATATTATGCGTACGCAGTATCAGCAGGGATATACGGAACTGCTGGATGCTTATGCTAAAGACAAGGAAACAACGTTTGAATACAACCGGTACAGACAGCTAGTGGATAATTACGTCTATTACCAGCCTTTGACGTTGAAACGCATCGTCGATGAAGTGAAAGGTGAAAGTGCGGACGTGCAGTCTAAGTATCCCACATTGGGTCAGCTGAACGCTGTCGCCGGTATCCGCTCAAGCGATTTAAACCGTCTTGATGTGGTCAGCAAAGACCTGGTTAATTTGACGTTCAATGCGGATCCGCGTGAATTGCTGAAAGGACAGCTGAATTTACGTGTCTTTGCACCGGGTTCAAATGTTCAAACAGCCGGACAGACCACATCTAACTCAATGTCAGTTTCCGCCTCGATGTCGGTTTCCGCAGAAATGGTTGCCGATACCGCACTAAAAGCGGAGATTGCTTTTGCGCCCGTTGAAGTTGAAATCCTCAGGCTGAACTGGCTGCAGACATCCCAGCGTGCACTGCTTTTTGAAGTGCTGCCGGCCATTCTGAAAGACCATATCGGCCGTGTTGTGAATGAAAACGGGGAGATTGATGCTGAGAAATTCAAAGAACTGCTGACTAAAACTCCCGTTGATTTGCTGCGCGAAGATCTGATCGCGCGTGCCGAAAAAGATATCGATTCGACTAAAGAACAGATCCGTATCTTTATCGACAAGCTCGAAGTTATGGAAAAACAGCTCGATCAAGAAACAGGCGAGCTGAATGATTTGATCAATAAGAGTGTAGAGAAATTTGGGGGAATTAACGCCGGGCTGCAGAAAGTCCTGGATGACTACGGCGACGTTCTGCCTCAGGAGACCATTAACGGGATCAAGAAATATATCGATATCAATAATGCCATGATCAACGGCAAAATGGCACAGATGGCCGATGACTATCTGATCACGTTGAAAGAAGCCATTGGTTTTCTCAAGATGTTCGTTCATATTTACACCGAACATACGAACCACTTGGCAGACTATATCGAGGCCGCCCGCCGGGCTTCCGGCGTTGAGGAGCTCAAGAACATCCCTTATCCGATGTTACTCCTGCCTTTGTTTGCACAACGGTTTATTGAAAATCCCACGGCGGCGATTCTTAAGAGGGTTCAGGAAAGCGAAGAATTCTTGTTGCAAGTCGACTTTATGGGTGAACGCCTTGTGAAGATCGATGCACTTGTGCGTGGTCTGGAAAAAGGAGGGCTTGATCTGAATCTGGACGGAAAGATTAATGATGATGACCTGCTCATTGCCGGAACAGGGTATCAGGCAGTCTTTGAGATCCAGGAGAAAGGTCTTGTGATGGATTTTGACGTTATTCTCGACTGGAATGGCAACGGTAAAATTGACCAGGCCGACAGTCATAAACTGAAGTCTGATATTTTTAATTCATTTTATCCTGTGCGGATATACACAGATGCCAACGGAGATGTGATTGAGGATACCTACGGACCGCAGGGCCGTGTGATTAAGCGTGTGAACAAAACTACGGGTGTGGTTACGACGTACGTTTACGATGACGCAAGAAAAGAATACGAAGCCACAAAAGGGGGCCGGACTGAGATTTACAGCTATGGCATTGACGGCGAGCCCCTGACCGGTGACGATGTGTTCAAAGGAGTGCGTTATACGGATGCCAACGGAGATGTGATTGAGGATACCTACGGACCGCAGGGCCGTGTGATTAAGCGTGTGAACAAAACCACGGGTGTGGTTACGACGTACGTTTACGATGACGCGAGAAAAGAATACGAAGCCACAAAGGGGGGCCGGACTGAGATTTACAGCTATGGCGTTGACGACGAGCCCCTGACCGGTGACGATGTGTTCAAAGGAGTGCGTTATACGGATGCCAACCAGGTTCTTGAATTTGACTATGACAGTGAAGGACGGTTCAGCACCGTGATCAAGACGCTGAAAGGGATTCATGCCGAAGGTGAGAATGTTAAAACGGTTTACCGTTTTGACTATGAAACATCCCGGGTAGAGGCTGAGCTTGATAACGGGGTCATCCGGACCTATATCTTTCGTATTCAGGGCGGAAGTTCCACGACGCCGGTTGAGATAAGATTGAATGAGGAAACGCTTTTGAGCTGGTCGAGCGGAACCGGTTTTTCTGAGCGGTGGACGTTGGTGAGTGGTGAGCCGGTTTTAACGCCGTCCGATCAGGAGAATGTTCCGAATTTTAATGAACTTTTTTCAACCGGATTATTCGAGCAGCCAACGCAATATGGTTTTTCCCTGGAAGCAGACAGGACTCCGGCCGTCCAGAGAGAAGAAGAAAAACCTGAATTGATCGTAGTTCAGGAACCGGTCTATCTTGATTCGTCGCAACCGGTATACAAAGATCCGGCTTTGACGTTTCAACCGGTTATTGTGACGAGGACCGAAGAGTCTGCGCGGGCCTGGGCCCATGAAATGTATGTCTTGGCGGAAAAGCCCAAAGCAGACCGCAAAGCTTCCCTGATGGGGGAGGATGCGCTTCTTTCCAATATTTTGGATTAATTGAGCTACTCGCTTGCATGCGGTTTTTGCCTGTACTGTTCTAACCTGCCGCATGCAAGCCCTTCCTCAGAACCCGGGACAGGTTATTCAACCCGTCCCTTTTTTTTTGTGTATAATGGCCGATGCTTTCAGGGGAGGTAATGCCTGTCTCCTGAACATAAAAGGAAAACCAATCCAAAATGGAAACCAAACGGCGTAGTTTTGTCAAAGCTTTGAGCTGGCGTTTTGTAGCCACCTTTATTACCGGAGGCATTGTCTGGATGCTGACCGGGGAGGGGCAGTTCGCGGTCAAAGTCGGATTGCTGGATACCGCAATTAAACTCGCTGCTTATTTTTACCACGAAAGAGTCTGGAACAAGATCCCCTACGGCAAACCCAGAGAACCCGAATACACCATTTGATGTATGCACTACCAAAGTACCAAAGGAGCCAGGTGCTGCGTCAACGATTAAATGACGGGTTCGCTGCACAAGTGTCCGTAGCAATGCTGTCGGCATTGACGGAGCACTTGCTCTTTTTTAGGACTGAGGACTGAGCGATGAGGACTGAGTAGTCAGTTGCTCGAAAAGGCGGAAGAATCTCGGTTGCTTTTCCGTCCGCTGGGCATCGTCTAGCACTCATCGGAGTGGAAAGAGTAAAGAGATGAAGATTATTTTTCATTTACAGTGGATGAAACCGGGTACTTCGGCCTCCCGCGGGTTCAAGTCAGCGCATATGTATGCCTTGATGGATGATTATGTGAAAAGGCTGGCGCATTTCGGCGGTGCGGAGATACGCGGCCAGTACAGCACAAAGGAAAAAGGCGGTCTTCTGTGGGTTTGCGACTTTCATAAGCCCAGCCGCGAACTTTCATCCGAAGACCTGGCCGGACAGATTGAGAAACTACAGGATTCCGGGCAGCGCGAACTGCATATTTTGATCGGGGAATCTGATGGATTTAAACCCGGAGAAATTCAAGCTCTCAAACCCGCTTTTCGATGGAGTTTTGGTCCGCTGACACTGCCGCATGAACTGGCCGCGGTCGTCGCCTCTGAACAAATTTACCGTGCCTTTACGATGATGAAGGGATTGCCTTATCACACCGGGCACTGACCATAAGAGGACAGGGCTAAAGACCTGGCCCCTTCATTGTGGTACCCGTTACCATTCAATGCTATAATGCACACCTTATGTCAATCCAACCCGCAATTACCTTAGAAGAAATTTACGCACCAATCCAGGTTCCGGTCGAACGGGTGCCTCAGACGATTATTGAGATTCTTTCAACGTCGAATGATCTCGCCACCGATGTTGTCAAATATTTCTTTTCCGGCAAAGGCAAACTCCTGCGTCCGGCACTGACGCTTTTGGGCGCCGCCTTGAAAGGTGAAACAACAGGGGCGAATACCGATTTACGGCTGCTCCGTTTAGCCGCTTCTTATGAAATCTTTCACGGGGCGACTCTAATCCACGACGATATCATTGATTCAGCCTATTTGAGACGGAATCTTCCGACCGTGAATGTGAAATGGGGTGCTCAGACGGCCGTGTTGGTCGGTGATTATCTGCACGATAAAGCGCTGGGCGTAATTCATGAAGACGGTACCCGTGAAATCTTTTCTCTTTTCCTTAAAACCGCCGGACTGGTCTGCGACGGTGAAATTCATGAACTCGGTAAACATGGCTGCCTGAGTTTAAGCGAAACCGAATACATTGATATTATTAATAAGAAGACGGCTGTTTTATTGGCGTGTTGTGTTGAAGCCGGTGCCCGTTTTGCGGGAGCTTCAGAAGAAGAGGCCGCCGCTCTGTACCGGTTCGGCACCGCCTTCGGAATTGCTTTTCAGATTATTGACGATTGTCTGGATTTTACCGGCGATGAACATGAATTCGGAAAAACTCTGGGAGCGGACCTGGCGGCCGGTGTGATGACTCTGCCCTTGATTCGTCTTCTTGAGATTTCGGACGAAGCGCAAAAAAAAGAAATCGTCGCTGTCTTTAAAAATGATCCCCAGTCCGATAAACTGAGGAATCTGCTCGGTCTCATCCGCGAAAGCGGTGCTTTGGAGTATGCCCTGACCAAAGCCCGCACCTATACCGAGACCGCCCGTAAAGAATTGATGCTTTTTGGTGATTCACCGGCCCGGCAGAGTCTTGAAAAACTTCTCGACTACGTTCTTGAAAGGAATAAATAGCGCATAGCGGATAGAGCACTTTTGCGCTGTACGCTAAACGCTTTACGCCGATATGCTTTATCTCGTACCCACACCCATCGGAAATCTTCGGGATATCACGCTTCGGGCGCTTGACGTCCTTAAAGAGGCTGATTTGATTGCCTGTGAAGATACCCGCCAGACGCAAAAACTTCTGAATCATTACGAAATTAAAAAGCCGTTGATCAGTTTTCATGAACACAGCGGACCCGGCCGGGTGGATGAGATTATCCGTGAACTGGAAACCGGGAAAAAAGTTGCGCTCGTTTCAGACGGCGGTATGCCGCTGATTTCCGACCCCGGTTATCCGCTGGTGCGCAAAGCCATTTATCAAGGGATACGAATTGAAGCCCTGCCGGGCCCGACCGCAGGTGTGACTGCGCTCGCCGCAAGCGGGCTTCCTGCCCATCAATACAGCTTTTTTGGTTTTTTACCGATTAAGGCGGCCGCTAAAACCAAAACTCTGGATGCGGTTAAAGAGCGCGAAGATACGCTTTTGTTTCACGAGTCGCCCTATCGCGTGGTCAAAACCCTTGAGATTATGCTCAGCGTTTTCGGAGACCGCGAGGCGGTTGTCAGCCGCGAAATTTCAAAAAAATTTGAAGAAATTTCACGCGGACATTTATCGGAATTGATCGAAAAATTCAAAAAGAAAGAACCTAAAGGCGAATTTGTCATTCTGGTCGCAGGCCAGGGGCAAAAAAAAGTACTGAGTGAATAAGAACAAGAGGTGCCCGGCCTTTTTGACTGCGGAAAAGTGCCTGGCACCCTCTGAACGGTGCAGATGAAAAAAATAGCGATTTTTGTTTCCGGCAGCGGAACCAATATGGAGAACCTGATCAAAGAGATCCAGGCCGGGCGTCTGGCTTTTGAACCTGCACTTGTGATCTGTGACAAGCCGGGTGCCAAGGCCCTTGAGCGTGCCGAGGCTTTGGGTGTTGAAGCGGTGCTTGTGGACCGTAAACAATATGACAGTAAAGACGCCTTTGAAAAAGAGATCGACCGGCAGCTGGCATGCCGTGAAGTGGACTACATTATATTAGCCGGCTTTATGCGCATTCTAAGCGAGGATTTTGTCAACCGCCATTTGGGAACAATGATTAATATTCATCCCTCTTATTTGCCGGCATTTCCGGGGGCCCATGGTATTCGTGATGCCTTTGAAGCCCGGGTTTCTGAAACGGGAGTCACTGTTCATTTTGTGATTCCCGAAGTGGATGCCGGCCCGGTGATTTTGCAACGCAAGATTCCTATCCATTCAGACGATACTCTTGAAAGTTTGGAGACCAGGATTCATGCTGAGGAGTATAAAATTTATCCCGAGGCCCTGAAATTGGTGGCCGAAGGAAAAAGTTCTTTTAAAAAACCGACTTAAGAAAAATGCCAAGCAATCTTATCTTTTGCCTATTAGCGCTGATTTGTACAACGGGGGTTTTTGCGATTGACCTGCTGACCCCTCTTGGTATTTCTATCGGCGCCCTTCACAGCCTTGCCATTCTGATTGCCTTGCGCTCCACCCGCTATTATTGCACCCTGATTATCTCGTTCATTTCGTCCGTATTTATTTTCGCCGCCTTTGTTCTGCTCAAAGACACAGCGGATATGCAGATGTTCGAGATCATTATCAATCGATGTATCTCGCTTGCGATTGTCTGGAGTGTGGCTTTGCTGGGCCTGAAAAGCAAAATCGAAAAAGATCAGGATGCGCTTAATCGCCAGACCATTACCAGGCAGAAAAAGGCTTTGGATGAATATGCCCTGGTCTGTGAGTTGGACGGGGACGGTCATATCCTTCAAGCGAATGAGTTGTTCTGCAAAGTTCTGAACTTTCGGGCGAGTGAACTCCAGGGACAGGATTATCGCAAAGTTTGTCCTGATTTTAAAACAAAATTCAGATTTCTGGATATTTATCCTCTTTTGAAAAGTGATCAGATTTGGAGGCATGAACTTGAGCTGCAAACAAAAGAGGGCGTGAATCATTGGGCCGATGTTTCTTTCATTCCATTGCTGAGAGCTAAGGGAGAACTTAAATCCTGTCTGGCCATTCATATTCTTGTGACCGAACGCAAACGGATGATTCAGAAACTTTTTAAGCAGAATCAATTGCTTGAGATTGCGCAAGCCATTACGACAACGATCAACGATGCCGCTAATACCCATGAGGCCTTTCAAACGGCGTTGAACCAAATCTGCCGTTTCATCGAGTGGCCCGTGGGGCATGTCTATATGGAAAACGAGGATACGCCGAGGCGTCTGGAATCCTGTGGTATTTGGTATCTGCACGATGCTCAACGGTATAAAGACTTTAAGGCTGTGACCGAACAAACCAATCTTGAGCGCGGTGACGGGCTTCCCCAAAAGGTTTGGGCTGACAATAAACCCTTGTGGGTTGAAGACGTTTCGAATTCAGAGGTTTTTTTAAGAAGAGGCGCGGCCCGGGCGGCGGGAATTTTTACGGGGATGTCTTTTCCGGTTTCAATCGGGAGTGAGAGCGTTGCGGTTTTCGAATTTTATACGACTGAAAGAATCCCTAAAGATCAAATGATGCTCGATTTTTTTGTGATTATCGGAAATCAATTGAGCCGTTTGATTGAGCGTAAACGGTCCGAAGAAATAGTGTGGGCCGGCGAAAAGAAACTGCGTTCAATCATCGAAACTGCAAGCGACGCCTTTGTCTCAATGGATGTCCAGGGAAAGGTGGTTGATTGGAACCACCGGGCTGAAGAAATTTTTGGGTGGAACCGGGCTGAAGTTTTGGGGCGCTCTTTGCCCGAAATTATGGTTCCCGAGCCGTCCAGGCAGGCATGTCATGACGGGATGAAAAGATATTTAAAGACCGGTCACAGCGTGGTGTTGCACAAACGCCATGAAGTTACCGCCATTCGAAAATCCGGAGAAGAATTTCCCGTGGAACTTTCGATATGGCCGCTCGGAGAAGGTCAGGAAACCGTCTTTCACGCCTTCATCCAGGATATTAGTCAGAGAAAAAGTCTTGAAGCGCAGTTTTTACAATCTCAGAAAATGGAAGGTGTCGGCAAACTGGCAGGCGGTATTGCCCATGATTTCAATAATATTCTCACCTCATTAATGGGTAATAGTGCTTTTTTAAAGAGAAAAATCGATAAGCTTGATCCCGATCAGGGCCAGGCGATGGCGGTTGAGATCGAAGAAATTATCAAAGCGGCTAAACGCGCCGAACAGTTGACCGGCCAGCTTTTGGCTTTTTCGCGCAGACAAATGATGCAGATTCAAAACATTGACGTCAATGAGCTGGTCAAGAACCTGCAGGGGATGCTTGAGCGTCTGATTGGTGAAAATATTAAACTGAATTTAACCTATGCCCCCGCCGGTGTTTTTGCGCGGGCCGATTATGGGCAGCTTGAACAGGTGCTGGTCAACCTTGTAATTAATGCGCGTGATGCTTTGCCCTCAGGCGGACACATTCATATCCGGATTCAGGACGACGTGGTGGTCGAACAGAACTATGTGCTTGATTATGCAAGAACTTCGTATGAACACTATGCTTTAATCAGCGTGAGTGATGACGGCTGCGGAATGTCCGAAGAGGTAAGGCGGCAGATTTTTGAACCGTTCTTTACGACAAAAGAAAAAGGCAAGGGAACGGGCTTGGGACTTTCGACCAGTTTTGGGATTATCAAGCAGTTCGGAGGTTCCATTACCTGTTATAGCGAAGTCGGCCGCGGAACCATTTTTAAAATCTATTTACAAAAGGCCTCAGACGACTCCCAGGGAAAACAGAATGCGTCATTGCCGCAGGAAAATGAATCCGCGGCCTCGCCTGAAAATATATCGGTGATGATCGTCGAGGACGATGATGCGATCAGGGATTTTGTGGTTGAGGCTTTAAAATCCCACGGATATAAGACATTGCAGGCACGTAACGGGGCCGAGGCTTTAAAGGCATTAGCCGAGATGGACGAAAAAGGAGTTGATCTTGTTTTTTCCGATGTTATTATGCCTGTCATGGGCGGATGTGAATTGGCGCAGGCGGTTAGAACACGTTTTCCCAAAACCAAGGTGCTTCTGACCAGCGGTTACACCGGTGATCACGATATGCTCCAGGGTGAGTTGGATTCTCAGGTTTCGATTTTGCCCAAACCGTATACCGAAGAGCAAATGATTGTTAAAATCAAAGCACTTCTCCATAACCAGTGAGGATGATATCGAACATGGAAAACCAGGCAAAAAAAATTCTGGTCATTGATGACGACACAAGTATCTGTGACATGCTCACCCGTTTTTTTCAGATGGAAAATTTTGAGGTGATGATTGCCCATGACGGCATCAAAGGCCTTGAATTTGTTAAAAATCATAAACCCGATTTAATTATGCTCGATGTCAGCATGCCTTCCATGGGCGGTATCTCGTTTTATCATAATCTTGCCAGTGTCTATGATGCTTCCCGTCAGTTACCTGTCCTTGTCATGAGCGGACAGCCCGCCTTCAGCAATGTTTTTGAAGGGCTTAAAATCGAGGGCTTCATTAAAAAACCGTTCGATCTGGATGAACTTTTAATCCGGGTGAAGAAGATTTTAAATAAGGTTTCTTAAGCCGCACCCGCTTTTCGTTCAAATCTTTTTTACGGCAAAACCGTGCCTGGACAAATTCGTCCCGTTTCCTTATAATTCACGTCTTAATGCACTCATTCATCATCCCAAGCTCGGATTTCTAAGTCAGAGCCGGATAAACGAAAGGACGTAACATCATGAATCCATTTAAGATCAAAGATATTCAAGGCCGCGAAATTCTGGACTCCAGGGGTAACCCGACCGTTGAGGTCGACGTCATCCTTGAGGACGGAACGCTTGGCCGCGCTGCCGTACCGAGCGGCGCTTCGACCGGAGAACACGAAGCGGTGGAGCTGCGTGACGGCGACAAAAAACGCTATCTCGGCAAAGGTGTTTTAAAAGCGGTGGAGAATGTGAATACCCTCATTAAAAAAGCCCTGTGCGGCAAAGATGCCAGCGACCAGGCAGGGATTGATAAACTGCTTCTTGGCCTTGACGGAACCGCCAACAAATCCAAACTCGGAGCCAATGCGCTGCTGGGCGTTTCACTGGCCACCGCAAGAGCCGTGGCGAATTCCGAAGGGATTGAACTTTATGATTACTTAAGCGAAGGGCAGGGCAATCTTCTGCCGGTTCCGATGATGAACATTATTAACGGCGGTGTCCATGCCGACAACAACGTGGATATTCAGGAATTTATGATCATGCCTTTCGGCGCCAAAACATTTGGCGATGCCCTGCGCATGGGTGCTGAAGTTTTTCATCACCTCAAAAAAATTCTTAAAGGCAAAGGCCTCAATACCGCGGTTGGGGATGAAGGCGGATTTGCTCCGAACCTGAAATCCAACCAGGAAGCTTTGGATGTCATCATGGAAGCCATTCAGGCTGCAGGCTATAAACCCGGCGATGATGTTAAAATCGCTCTCGATGCCGCCAGCTCTAGCTTCTACGGCAAAGACAAAAACGGTGAAAATCCCAATCCCGGGAAATATGTTTTAAAAGCCGAAGAACAATCAGTAAAAACCCCCGAAGAAATGATCGAGTTCTATGCGAGTCTTTGTGAGAAATATCCGATCTTCTCCATCGAAGACGGGCTGGATGAAAACGACTGGGAAGGCTGGAAAGCCCTGACCGCAAAACTCGGCGGCAAAGTTCAGCTGGTCGGTGATGATCTTTTTGTCACCAATACCGAACGCCTGCAGAAGGGCATTAATGAAGGCTGTGCCAATTCAATTTTGATTAAAGTCAATCAAATCGGCACCCTGACTGAAACCATCAATGCCGTTAAATTGGCCCATGCCAACAACTACACCTCAGTCATGAGTCACCGCAGCGGTGAAACCGAAGACAGCACCATTGCCGACCTGGCCGTCGCGCTTTCAACCGGACAGATCAAAACCGGATCGGCTTCACGTTCAGACCGCATGGCTAAATACAACCAGCTTCTGCGCATTGAAGAAAAACTCGCGGGCAGTGCAGTTTATGCCGGAGTCAAATTTCAAGCGGCTGCGTCTGCGTGAAAAAAGCCTTCATCTTCATCGGATCGGCGATTTTAGTCCTGGGAATTTTCTTCTGGGTTTACTTTCCGTCTTTTTCGCGTTACCGCGAACTTAAACAGCAGGAAGAAAAACTCACGGCTGACATCGCCGATCTTGACGGCAAGATTCAGGCGTTGATTGAAGAACGCAGACTTCTGCAAGACGACCTCGACTACATCGAAAAAGTCATCCGCGATGAACTGGGCCTGGTCAAGCCCGGTGAAATTGTCTACAAAATGGTTCCCCAGGAAGAAAAACCTCAACCGAAAACGGATGAAAACGCCGACGCAGAATCTCCGATGCCGGTGAGTGAAACTGCGCAGACGGGAACATCAAGTTCCCGCTAAGCGTATTGAAACATCTGTTTCAATGCTGTGCAGTAAATACGGAATTAGAATTGATTAATAAAAAGCCCGATTCAGAAATGAGTCGGGCTTTTTTATTTGGCAGCCCCACTCCGCTTCTTCGAAGCTTCGGGGACAACCAGTTCTAAAAGAAAAACCCAGGTTCAAAAGAACCTGGGTTTTTATTAAGAACTGGTAGCGGGGTCAGGATTTGGCGCCGCCAGACTTTTAGGCGCTTTACTGCAACACTTCGCTACGCTCAGTAGCTTCGTAAAGCAAAAGCCTTCCGGTCGGCCATTCGAAACCTCATAGGATTGTCGGCGCTTCTAGACGGCGCGCCTCCGTTAATCAATTGGCTTCGGTTTCTCTCTTCAAATCCTGACTTTCAGTACAAATAAAAAAATCCGCCAGGGCTAAAAGCCCTAACGGATCTTTATTGGTAGCGGGGTCAGGATTTGAACCTGAGACCTTTGGGTTATGCTTACCACTACAGCTTTCACTGCCCTTACAGTTTGTGGTCTGGACTATACCTTCATCCTTTTCAGGATGCCTGCCATCTAGTCTCTACACCTTTCCGGCTTTTGACCGGACTTGGCTCGGTATTACCATTTAAAAGGCTTCACCGAATTTGACAAGTCATCTTCCCATGCATTGCTGCACGGACGCCCAATACTGAGCCCAACGAGCTACCGAGCTGCTCCACCCCGCGTCGTAATTTTTGATTTGGAGATGTGTATTGTACGGTATTATAGTAGCCATATCAAGTTATACTTGATAACTTAAAATCAGTTTAATTTCGGTAAATGATAAGGGTTGCGGGCGCACTTAGACATCATTGTTCGTCCCGCGGAAAAGCCGGAAAAATCCTACCAGGCCTTATTGCTGCTTCAAGCAGTAGACACGTCTTGCCCTCCAAACACAAGGAGGGATTTGTATGTTTCCAACAGACACAAAACTTAAAGCCGATATCGCTGAAAGCGCTGTTGTGACAGCTTTACTCAAGAGGGGCTTTCGTGTTCTTCGTCCGGTGGGTGACCGCTTGCCTTATGATCTGGCAGTTGAAATTAAACAGAAATTTTTAAGAATACAAGTCAAGAGTGCCTGGAAAAGCTCTCATTTTTATACCGTCGACAGCAGAAGAACGAAAACAAACCGGCGCAGCATGAAACGGCAGAGATATGAATACGATGATTTTGACTTTGCGATTTTGTATATCGAAGACAAAGATGCTTTTTATGTCATGCCCGTAGAAATTTTTGTATCATTCAAAAGCGGCATTGCTCTTGTTGAAGATGAAACAAGGCAGCGAAGGCCCAAATCGTATCGTTATCGTGAAGCTTGGGGGCTATTAACAGCAGCCTAAGAGGTGGTCGGTACCCTTTAATGCGGATGCTTGGCAAGCCCTTTGTCGGGGGATATACTACTTTCCAATTAAACGAGGGTTAACCTCTCCCCGCGGGACTTGCCTGCAAGCAGGACGGTTTACCCGCCGGAACGTCAGAGCAGGCGGGCGTCCCGTAAATTAAAAAACGGAAAGAACTTCAGCTTCTGCTTAAGGCTCTGGATGATTTGCAAGATTTTCTTTCTTACCTGGTTTTCAGTAGAACGATACCGGGCACCTAAAAGGCAGGTAAGAGGAGGTAACTGTCATTTTGTTAAACGGTACCATTCGATCAGTCTTCGCAGCATTGAAACTTAATGTTTCAATACGCTTAGCGGGAACTGGTCGTTCCCGTCTTCGCAGTCCCCGAAGTCTCGAAGAGACGGAGCGGGGCTGACCTGGCTTTTTTACAAATTAGTTGTCCTCGTTGTTTTCTCCAAAATCTACCATCCCTTTTTTACCTCCTAGGTAGCAATAATAAGTTATAAATTTTTATATATTGATAGTCAATTTGCTTTTTTAAAGTTCTGTGCTAAGTTTTAATAAAAGGACAAAAAAAGGTTAACAAATGAGACTGACTTGCACTCAATTTAAACGAATTCTAAGTGTTTTTATTATTTGCAATTACATTCTCACCCTAAACTCGCAAGTGTTTGCCTCGCAGCAATTGGCCCCTTTAAATACTGATACTCAACAGGGCCCTGTTCAATCTTTAGAAGAAATTCAAGAAGCGATTTCTGAACCCGAAGGGTACGCAACAACGGCTACTCAGGACTTTTTAATGGAGGGGCCTTTATCGAGTGCATCTGATGAAAGTGTAGCGGATGAAGATGTTTCCGATGAGCCGCGGATCAATGAAGAGGTTACTGTCCAATGGGTTTGGCCAAAAGACCCTAGCAAAGCAATAAGAATCGAAAAAGAATCGGAGGCTGTTCTCTGGGAGAAAGTTGAAGGGGCTTCAGGTTATCGAGTGGAAGTAAAAGATAAGGACAGCGGTGTGCTTGTCTCAGAGTTTTCGACGGAAGATCCCGTGGCTTTAATCTCGAATGATGATTTAAGAGAAGGGCATAGTTATTCGGTTGTTGTTCGCGCAGAGTTTGGTGCTGAGACTGTTTCGCTGGATAGTCTGGAAATTACGATTGTGAAGGATCGATTTCAAGAGGGGATTTCAAATAGCGCATTTGAGCGAAGCGTTCCGGAGATTCAGAATGATTTGACAGAAGGTTTTACTCAAAAGCCGATGATCTTAGAGTGGAAGCGGGTTCCTGATACGCTTTTCTATGAAATATCTGTTAATGGCAAATTCATGTATGTTCATGGCTCACAGACTTCTTTAGATGTGGATGAATTCGTGGGTGAGGCGGATTCGGCGATCGTTTTCATTACTGCTGTTAGTTATAATCGTAGAAGGACCCGCAGCCAGGGTGCTATAGAAATTCCGGTAAGAATAGGTTTCTCACAGACAGAAAATCTAGATCCCTCAGAATATCCCGTTGTCCATGTAACGACATTAAAGCCGGAAGGTCCCGGCTCCATTCTTGAAGCTTTAAAAGCGAGGGGTCCTAAGAGAATTGTTTTTGATGTCGGAGGTGTTGTAGACTTGAGTCATAGCTCCGAAGCCAGACCCATGAGAGATATTATGATTGATTCCTCTCAGGTTATCATCGATGGTGGGAACGCACCTGAGCCGGGTGTGATTTTTTATGGAGGGGGGATAACGATTGATGGGGTTTCTCATGTAACGATTAAAAACATAACGGTCTTAGCAAGTAATCCACTGAATCAATCAGCGGAAGGTTCTGAGTCCAGTGATGCCATTAAGATTCTCAATTCCAAAGAAAATGTTGTGAGCGATATTACCATTGAGAACAACACTTTGCTGTGGGCTCAAGATGAGACGATTGAAGTATTTTGCACAAAGAGCACCGAAGACTGTTTTGAAAGTTCCTTTGAAGATATTGTGATTAAAAATAACATTATCGGAGAAAGCATTGCCGGAGACAGGGGGCATGCTCAGGGGATTTTAATTGATAAACACGCTCACCGTGTTGTGATTGAACAAAATTTGTTTATGGATAATAAAAAGCGCAATCCGAAAATCACAAGAGACTCGGATGTTCTGATGCTTAATAACCTCATCTATAACCCTCAAACGGCAACCATCAATATCACGAGAGGAAAAGACCCCTTTGACGAGCATGAAAATAGCGAAAAGCCTCTATTTTTGGCGGCTATCGGCAATCAAGTCATTCCTGGTCCCAATACTGGCAATCATGCGGAGTTGGTTCAGCTGTCTGACGATTTGCCTGAGGGCACGAAGATTTTTCTTTCAGGCAATGATTTTCAAGGGCGGGGCTCGGATTGGGATCCCAATGTGATTGAATATGTTGAGATAGAGTTTGATTCTCAAAAAAGTCGTGAACTGAGAAGGGATATTTATGAGGTGGTTGCATCGCATGATGGCAGTGCAGTTCCGGATGAATTAATGGCAGAAGAGCTGCCTTTGGAGTGGATGTCGGATTACCTTAAGAACAAAAACATTGTACCGGGGGATCAGCTTGAGGAGACCCTTTTAAACCTTGTGGGAGCCAACCCGGATCGACGACAGCCTATCGTAGAACGCCTGATAGAACGGCTTAGCAGCAGAACAGGAGAGGTTCTTAGCGCGGCTTTGGATGAAGATGTGACTGAAATTCGGGCTTTGTTAGATACCGAAGAGACAACGGTAGAGGTTTTGACGCATTACGCAAGAAAAGCAAGGGACTTTGAGTTAAGAGTTTTAGTCAATGGAAGTGAGCAGGTGATTTCAATTGATGAACTTGAAGCGCTGAATGGTTTTGATAAGGATCATTTGCCGGATGGTGATCATGAGTTGAACTTTCGGGTTAAAAACTTTTATGGAGAATATGAGACGCATTCATTTGTGCTGACTTTGGATACGGTGCGGCCGGTTGTAAGTCAAATAAGAAGCCTGGAAACCAATGATTTAGAATCCTATGAGCTTGTTTTTAATTTGGATGGTCAAGAGGTGCGTTACTCAGCTCAAGAGCTCCGTCAATTTAGACTTCCTGACGGTAATTTCACCGAAGGTAGTAACCGTTTGTACTTTCAGTTCTACGATGAAGCGGGCAATTTTACACCCTTGGAGCTCACACTTCAGGTCAGTCGCATTGATCATGAAGCGCCGGTTGTAGAGGTACAAAGGAATTACTCGACAAATAACCCTAGTGATTTTGAGTTGGTTTATCAAGTCGATGGTGAAGAAAAACGCCTCTCAGGAGAGACTCTTAGAGCCTTATTGGTGGCTGATGGCTATTTTAAGCAGGGGGATAATTATCTTCACTTAGTTGAAGATGATGTTTTTGGAAATAAGACGGAGCAAATTATCCGCTTAACTGTTGACAGCATTAAGCCGGAAATAGTTGTTCACGGTGCTCTTGTGACGAACGATTTGGACAATTATCATTTGGATTTAGTGATTGATGGAGAGCTCCAAACCCTCGACGCGTTGCAATTGGAGGCTTATAGAAACCCTCAAGGAGTACTTGCGGAAGGAGAGAATAAGTTCATTTTTCAGGCTGTAGATGATTTTGGCAATGAAACCATTTACCCCTTCAGATTGTTTGTCGATACGGTGCCCCCCAGCATTGAAGTTAAGAGCGCCTTGCAGAGCAATAAGAAAGATGATTATGTTTTGGAAATAGAAGTGGATGGAACGAGAAAGCTATCCTACTCGGCAGAGGAGTTGCAGCAGCTCAGAGTCCCTTCGGGGCCGCTTCAAGAAGGTGATAATACTTTTCCGGTTACTGTTTCAGATGATGCGGGCAATGAAACAACGCAGGAAATAACTGTTTTTATTGATTCAATTGGGCCCCAGATAGAAACACTCAGCCCCTTAGTGATTACTTCCAATCCACAAGATTATCAGCTGGAAGTTCTCATTGATGGAAAAAATAAGGTGTTTTCATATGAGCAATTAAAAGGTATGAGAGTTCCCGGTGGGGATTTAACCGAAGGACTCAATGAGATAAGACTTTCAAGAGAGGATGATTTTGGAAACCGAACGGTTGAAATTATTCCGTTGTTGATTGATACGATCCCTCCCGTGCTTGAGGTTGAAGAACAGATTATTACAACATCTCCTGAAGATTTTGAACTGGAAGTTTTTGTTGATGGGCAGCGCCGGCTTTTATCAGGAGAAACTTTGGCGGCTATGAGGCAGCCTGCCGGTCCCTTACAGCAGGGTAATAATCCCTATTTGATAGTTGTTCGAGATGATGTGATGCATGAGACAACAAAGGAAGTTAATATTTTTGTAGATTCCATCGGTCCTGAAATTGTGGTTCAGGAGCCTTTGATTACAAGTGATCCCCAGAATTATGTTTTAGAGGTCCTTGTGGATGGACAGCTAAAGAGCTTTGACCGAGAGAGACTTGAAGCGATGAGAGTGCCAAGCGGCCCTCTAACCGAAGGTGAAAACCAAATTCGTATATCCAGGCAAGATGAGTACGGAAATAAAACCGTTGAAGTTGTGATGCTTGAGGTGGATACAACGCCTCCTGTGCTGGAGGTTGAAAGCGGGACGATAAGCACGACAGATCCTCAGGATTTTACACTGACGGTTCTAAACGATGGCCGGGAGCAGGTCTTGTCGAATGCGGATTTAGTGGGTATGCGTGTTCCCTCCGGTGCTTTGGAACAAGGTGAGAATCGTTTTGAAATTGCCGTAAGAGATGAAGTCGGGAATGTCTCTGAAGTGCAAGCGGTTACGGTCTTTATTGATTCCATTGGCCCTGAAATTGTGGTTCAGGAGCCTTTGATTACAAATGATCCCCAGAATTATGTTTTAGAGGTCCTTGTGGATGGACAGCTGAAGAGTTTTGACCGGGAGAGACTTGAAGCGATGAGAGTGCCAAGCGGCCCTCTAACCGAAGGTGAAAACCAAATTCGTATATCCAGGCAAGATGAGTACGGGAATAGAACCGTTGAAGTTGTGATGCTTGAGGTGGATACAACGCCTCCTGTGCTGGAGGTTGAAAGCGGGACGATAAGCACGACAGATCCTCAGGATTTTACACTGACGGTTCTAAACGATGGCCGGGAGCAGGTCTTGTCGAATGCGGATTTAGTGGGTATGCGTGTTCCCTCCGGTGCTTTGGAACAAGGAGAGAATCGTTTTGAGATTGTCGTAAGAGATGAAGCCGGAAATGTCTCCGAAGCGCAAGAAGTTACGGTCTTTATTGATTCCATCGGTCCTGAAATTGTGGTTCAGGAGCCTTTGATTACAAATGATCCCCAGAATTATGTTTTAGAGGTCCTTGTGGATGGGCGGCTAAAGAGCTTTGACCGGGAGAGACTTGAAGCGATGAGAGTGCCAAGCGGCCCTCTAACCGAAGGTGAAAACCAAATTCGTATATCCAGGCAAGATGAGTACGGAAATAGAACCGTTGAAGTTGTGATGCTTGAGGTGGATACAACGCCTCCTGTGCTGGAGGTTGAAAGCGGGACAATAAGCACGACAGATCCCCAGGATTTTACACTGACGGTTCTAAGAGATGGCCGGGAGCATGTGTTGTCGAATGAGGAGTTAATGGGCATGCGTGTTCCTTCCGGTGCTTTGGAACAAGGAGAGAATCGTTTTGAGATTGTCGTAAGAGATGAAGCCGGAAATGTCTCCGAAGCGCAAGAAGTTACGGTCTTTATTGATTCCATCGGTCCTGAAATTGTGGTTCAGGAGCCTTTGATTACAAATGATCCCCAGAATTATGTTTTAGAGGTCCTTGTGGATGGGCGGCTAAAGAGCTTTGACCGGGAGAGACTTGAAGCGATGAGAGTGCCAAGCGGCCCTCTAACCGAAGGTGAAAACCAGATTCGTATATCCAGGCAGGATGAGTACGGAAATAGAACTGTTAAGATAGTGACTCTCGTTATTTCTTCCCAAGATTAAAGGTGCTGCGTACGCAAATGGCAGGGAACATCCTCAAAGTTTGAGTCTTGTCTAACCTCTTTCCTTCTAATTTCGGCTTTGTGCTAGACTAAACCCCAAAAGGAGGCTGTTGATGGAAACAAAACTTTCACCACGAGCGCTTGCTTTTGCAGGCGGGATGCTTTGGGGTTTGGCGGTTTTAACCGTCGGTTTAGCCAACCTGAAATGGCCGGAATACGGGCAGTCTTTCCTGAATTTGGTGAGTTCTATTTATCCCGGTTATGTGGCAGCACCGCAGTTGAAATCGGTGTTCATCGCCACCGGCTACGCGGTGGTCGACGGAGCCATGGGCGGTGCAATCCTGGCGTGGCTTTACAACCTTGCGTTGTATCACTGTCCTGTGTTTGGGAAAAAAAAGAATGCGGGCTAGGTCAATTTAACCCGCTGTGGTGATGGGCTGCTGCACCCACGCAAAGTCAACCGTCATTTCATCAAACCCCTCATCAATCCCGGTCTCTTCACCCAGCAGTTCCAGGATGAGAATATCACGGGACAGGGTATTTGAAAAAATTTCGCCGCTTTGAGAGGATTCAGTCTCAGGTCTCGACTGCGGAACCTCGGTTAAGGTTTCTTCTACTCTTTCAGCCGGGGAGATCTTTAAGTCCCTTTGAGCGAGTTTGGCGAGTATTTGAGGGCTGATTGCTTTTAATTCCGACAGGGCTTTGTTCTGCTCGGCTTTAGCTTGTGATATTTGTTTGCGAAGAGGGCGGTTGGCTTGGAAAAATAAACCCAATGCCATGAACAGTGCTAAAAGAAGAGCGGCACTCAGGCTGAAATAAAATCCAGGCGCAAACCCGGTTCCGGCCGGCTTTTGAACGCTGTGAATTTTTCTCAGGACCTCGGTCTCATAGTTTTCCAGATCCTTTGAGTCGGGACGTTTAACCCGAAAAGATTTAAGCAGATCCTCGATTTCCTTTTCATCCGGATGCTTGTTCATAAGATGTTTCCTCCTTTAAGGAACGGTTCGATGGAACCTTTGAATTTTTTGATCGCAAAATGAATAGAGGCCTTGACCGTTCCGATCGAGGCTCCCGTGACTTGCGCGATTTCATCGAGGGCAAGGCCTTCGATAAATCTTAAAGTGAATATCCAGCGCTGTTTTTGAGGCAGCGAGGCAATTGACGCCTGGATTTTTACGCCCAGTTCCCGGTTGGAGATTTTTTGGTCGGGTCCGGCACTTTGATCCTCGACGCTCTCCAGGAATTGTTCCATATCACTCGGCGCTTTCCACGTCATAAACTTGGCCCATTTTTTTTTGCGGAGATGATCTTTGGCCGTATTCATCAGAATTCGATAGAGCCAGGTTGAAAATTTAGATTTCATCTGAAAGTTTTTTAAATTTCGATAGACCTTCACAAAAGCATCCTGGGAAATATCCTTGGCATCTTCATAATTACCAACAGTCATCCAGATGATCTGCACGGCCTTTTCTTTGTGACGGCTTACCAGCATGGTGAAGGCTTCCTCCTCTCCCGCTTTAAATTTTGTGACCAACGCATCGTCGGACAACATTTCTTCCATCACTTTACCGTGGCCTCTTTCCGGAAACGGAACCCTGGCGCCTCGGCTGGTTTCCGGTGCGAGCCCTGCGCTCTCCGTGATTGAACCGGGCCGGCGGTTGTCTCTGCTGCATCTGACGATCTCTTGAACCTAACGGCTTCTGTTGGCCGCCGCCGGGACGATCAATATTCTTTTGCGTGTCTGTCCTCTGATTTTGCGTAGGGATCAAGGCTTGCCCGCGTTCTTTTCGATTGCCGGGAGGCGAATTTAAGGCCCCGGCAGGTTTCTGACGCTCGAGGGCCCCTCTTTGTAAAAAAGCCTGCTGCCTTTTGCCTAGTTCCGGGTGTTTTTCAAGAAAGGCCTGAAAACGTTCCGGATTTTTCGCCGCTTTTTCCTGCCAGTGATTGGCCCGGCGCTCCATGATTTTTTCAAACTGATCCGGATTTTTTTCTCGTAAAAACTGGAAATACTCTTGACGTGCCTCTAAACGCTTTTGCCTGAAGTTTTCGGCTCTTTCGGGATCTCGTGCCTGCAGCTCCGTAAACTGACGTTGAATACCGTTGCGTTTCTGAGCGATGATCTGCTGATACTGATCGGGATTTGACTCTTTGAGTGCCTGAAGTCTCTGGACTTCATGAAGAATTTCTTCATCGGGTGTTTGTGCGTAAAGGGATTGAGGGCAGAGGAGGAGAATGGCAATGATGCCTGCGCAGTAACCTAAATGTTTAAAGAGTGTCATTTTTTTGCTCATTGAAATCAATCCTCTCCCTATAGACGGAATAATCGATTCAAAAGTTTAGAAGTGGTTTCACAAGTGTTGCTAAGTGTCAAAGCGGTATAAACTTCGGCTGGCTACGTTGCGCTCCATCGGCGATGCTCCTAGTGCTCCGTCAATATTGAAATGCAGGGTTTGAGTTTCAATATTGTTACGGACACTTGTGGCGCGAACCCATCTTTTGATCGTTGACGCGGTACTAGGCATCGACTGCTTTGCGCGCTTTGCCATCCTCGCTTCTTCCGCTTCTTTGACTTCAACCACCCCTTATGAAACCGTTTCTAGGTTCTGCCGGCTTATATTTGAAACCGGCAGAACCTACCCCTATGACAGACATTATGAAACCTGATCGATTGTGTCTGCTTGAAAGTCCGGACTTGCACCGGGGCCGCCGGCCGGACCCGGACGATTTTCCCAGTTGGTTCCCTGTCCGCCGCGGGGTCCCGGAGGATTATTATCCTGATCATGTTTCCGGCGGAACTGTCTGCGTGCTTGTTGAAGCTCCTGAGGATCCAGATTGCCGTCTCCATTGGCATCAATCCGTGTTTTCAGGTCCGGATTATTTTCAAGTCTGTCCAGAAAACGGCCCTGAAAATCCCCGCCCTGTTGCTCCTGCTGATTTTGCTGCCATTGCTGACGGGCATAACGCCTTTCATTGCGGCTAATCTCTCCGTCGTCATTCTGGTCAATCCGGTCAAATAATTCGGGATTGTTTTCCAGTCTGTTCTGAAAACGATCACGGCGTGAAGAGCCATTGCCGTCATCCTGGTTCTGGCGCTGCTGGCGGGCAATCAATCTCTCACGGCGGCTGATTTGACCATCGTCATTTTTGTCTAAATAGTCGGCGGCCTGAGGGTGATTTTCACTCCAGCGTTCCTGCCGGCCCAAACGCCTTTCCACGCGGCCGACTTTTCCGTCATCATTGCGGTCCAGCTGTTCCGTAAGATAAGGATGATTTTCCTGCCGTCTCTGTTGCGCCTGACGCCTTTCAACGGGCTCAATCCGATGATCATGATTTCTATCCATCCGTCTTGAGGCCTGTGGATTACGGCGGTCGGAATTTTGAAAACCATTTTGCCGGCCTTGATTTTGAGCCGGGCGCGGGGCAAAAGCGGCGCCTCCTTGTTGCGCGAAAGCTCCGTCCGGAAACTGCACTGCCAGGCAAAGAGCCGTAAAACCGAACAAAATCCATTTCATTTTTAAGGGCATGTTTGTTTTGTTTTGATTTGTCTGTGTCATGATATGACCTCCTGAGTTGATTTGTATGCTTAGACGCAGACGGAGCCAAAAGGTTTAAAAGAAAATCAAAGGGGACGGAGAGGGGTAGCCCGTTCCGTGAGGCGATCCGTTAATAGTAGCCCAGAAGAGGTTTTATAAATGTTCCTAAGTCTAGGTGCTACAAGTCATTGCGAGTTCCGGTGCTGATAACTACCAAATGAGCACCTCAGCACCCTTACCCTCACTATTTTCTTTTCACTGACAACCATTCACGACTGATGTGTGCCCCAGCCTCTTCCCTGAGTCGTGTGATATAATCCGACTCACGGTTTCAATAGGCCCAACGGTCAATGTCAGAAAGGCAATGATGCGCATTCAGGAAATTTTAGAGACTAAAGGAAAACACGTCTGGTCGATTGCACAACATAAGACGATTCAGGAAGCAGTCGAGATGCTCGCGCTCCAGCGGATTGGCGTGCTTCTGGTCATGGGGGACGATAAGGAGTTGGCAGGGATTCTTTCAGAAAGGGATATTGTCCGGCAATGTCTTCACCGGGATTCGAGCCTGGGGGGCACCGTCGGTGAAATTATGACCCGTGAAATTGTGAGTGTGGCGCCCGAGGATGATATCCGGCGCGTTTTGGCGATTATGTCGCTCAATAACATCCGGCATGCGCCTGTGCTCAAAGACGGAAAGATCGAAGGGCTGGTTTCGATCCGTGATATTGCCTTGGCGCAGTTGAAAGAAAGCCTGCATGAAAATCTGACACTCAAAGAATATATTTGTGCGAGCCGGAATTTGATGGGCAGAAAAATCCTGATTGCGGATGATGACCCCAGGATTTTTGAGCTGCTGAAACCCGTTTTTGAAACGCAGCAGTGCGCCGTCCTCTGGGCGAAAGACGGAGAAGAGGGATTGAAAGCGGCTTGTGAGTACAAACCGGACTTGATTTTGGTCGATAGCCTTATGCCGAAAATGTCAGGGTATGAAATGATTGAAAAAATAAGAGAACGTGACGATGAAGTTCGAAACGTGCCCGTCATGGTTTTATTAGAAAAGGAAAGTATGAAGAGTTTTTTTGACCGGCTTGAGATTGCTCATTTTTTCATCAAACCCGTCGAGGCGCAGACATTATGGCCTGAGGTTAAAAAAATATTCGGAACGGATGCCGATATTGAAATACCGGAGACCAGCCATTCCATGATCCTCGCCGGTATTCAGGATTTTATTTCAGACCGGTTGCGGGAATACTTAAGTTCTTTAGGCTATGCGGTGATGATGGCCGAAGATGAAAACGAAGTCATCAGAAAAGCGTCAACACTTTCCCCTCAGTTTATTATGGTGCAGTTTTGGGAAGATTCTAAAATGCTGGATACGGTTAAAATCCACCGCGAGCTTCAAAAGAATCCTTCTACGAAAAGTATTCCGTTTCTTGTTTTTTGCTCCTCCCGCATTGAATCCGAGGCTCTGTTAAGTGATCCCCACGCAGATCTACTGGTTTTTGATGAGAGCCCTGATCTCATCGCTAAACTGGGTATCTACCTCAAATCACATCTCTAAGGTGAATAATAAAGAAGCTTGTGTTCTTTGGGGCGGGGAGGTTAGAATGCCTGTGTTTTTAGATCAAGTGACAGGCAGTTTAATTTAGCCGCCCTTCCTTTGAAAAGGCCCCTCTCACATAAATCTAATTTTCACACATCCGACAAAAAAGGAAAATACTTTGGAATCAGAAAATACAACTTTTCATCATTTAGGCATTGAGACCAAAATGCTGCGTGTGCTGGATAAAATGAATTTTGTCACTCCCACGCCCATTCAGCGTAAATCTATTCCCGTGGCGCTTGAGGATCAGGATTTGATCGGTATTGCCCAAACCGGCACCGGTAAAACCATGTCTTTTGGCATTCCGATGATTCAAAGGCTTACAGCTTTGACGGGCAGCGGTCTGATCCTGGTACCGACCCGCGAGCTTGCGATTCAGGTGGGCGAGGCCCTGCAAAGAGTGGTGACGGCTTATCAGATGAAGAGTGTTACGCTGATCGGCGGCGCTCCGATGTTTAAACAAATTAAAAGTCTTCGTAAAAATCCCGATATTATTGTGGCCACGCCGGGCCGTTTAATCGATCATCTCGAACGCAAAACCGTGACGCTCGCGGCTGTGCGCATTCTTGTTCTGGACGAAGCAGACCGTATGTTTGATATGGGCTTTGCCCCTCAGGTCAAACAAATCCTGGAATCTGTTCCCAAAGAAAGACAAACTTTGCTTTACTCGGCGACGATGGCTCCGGCGGTGATGAGTCTTGCCACCAGGCATATGCGTTCGCCCCTGCACATTGAAATTGCGCCCGAAGGCACCACGGCCGAAACCATTGAGCAGGAACTGTTTATTGTCAAAGAAGAAGCCAAGAAAGACCTGCTTGAACATCTGCTTAAAACCTACACCGGTTCAGTGCTGCTTTTTGTGCGGACTAAAGTGCGGGCCGATCGCATTAAAAACCGTCTCAGAAACTTTGGGCACGAGGCCGTACAGATTCATTCCGACCGTTCTTTGGGCCAGCGCAAACAGGCCATCGAAGGGTTTAAATCGGGCAAGTTTCGTATTTTGGTGGCAACCGATGTTGCCGCGCGCGGAATTGATGTGCCGATGATTGACCTGGTGATTAATTACGATCTGCCTGATGATTCCGAAAACTATGTGCACCGTATCGGACGTACAGGCCGTTGCGGCGACCGCGGTTCGGCCGTGACTTTTGCCACGCCCAAAGAAGGAAAACAAATTTCGGCGATTGAAAAAATTATCCGCAAACCGCTGCCTTTGAGTTCACATCCCGAATTCCCGAAAGAGCAATTCGAACGCACCCATTCCGAGCCGCCGCGCAGGGGAGGCGGAGGCAAGCGCGGCAAATTCGGCAAAGGTCCCAAACACCGTGGTTTTCAAGGTCCTTCGCACCACGGACAAGACCGCCACCGCAGCGGCGGCCGCAAGTTCCGCTCCAAGAAAAGCAGAGGACAAGGGCGCTAGGCTAGGACGTACCGTTTGTGTGCCCGGAACCATTCTGTTTTAAGATATCAAAAATCAAGATTTGACCCTGTTCAATGGAGGCGCTCTCGCGGCTTACTTCCACCTTAAAATACCACCAAGTTAACTTTAGTAGTTTAAACGTTACTTATTATCCCATAGGTAACTTTGCGCACTTAAGTTTAATTTAGTAAATTTTAATATTTGTATGTATGTAAGTAAAAAAGCGGTGCTGTCTTTTCAGATTGAGGGAACTCAGTCGTCTCTTTCTGATTTGCTTCTTTTTGAAAATGAGGAAGTGCCTAATACGCCTTTGCATGATGTCCGGTTCCCGCTCCAGGATATTTTCCACCTATGGCTTTTAACTCTTTTCATTTCAATGAGTTAGAACAAAATAATTCAAATCCTTCAATTTGAAGAAATCCCTTTTAGGTGGTAAACTTTTTAAAATCAATAAGATACGTAAAATCCTAGTATTTTCTACATACTTTTATAAAGGTGAATTGAATGGGGAGAAGCCGATTCAGAAAATGGGAAGCTTCGCTGACGCTTGGTTTTTTTCTGCTGAGCGAGATTTGTTCTCCGTCATTTGCCCTGGCCGCTGCCGCACCTGAAATTTCAGAAGTTTCCGCCTCGAGTGGATTTTATTTTTCGCTTCCATCTGATCTTGGAACCATTGATTTAATTCAAAAGGGAAAAGGGCCTGCGCTGGTGCACATTCAGGAAGCGCACGGAGACCCCGCGGTTCAGGAAAAGATTAAAAAAATTCTCGATTATCTTCATGAACAATATGGTTTTAATCTGGTACTGCTTGAAGGGTCGGCCGGAAAACTCGACCGGAACCTGATCGATTTTTTCCCCGAAGACAAGAAAATGAGTACCGCGGTCTCCAGGCAGCTGCTCGAAAAAAGTTTACTGACGGGACCCGAACTTCATCTTTTGGAGAACCCTCAGGCGAATATTTTTGGAATCGAAGAGAATGCCTCCTACCGCGAAAACGTCAGGACCTTTCGCGAGGTTCTGCTTGCGCGCGAAAAATCAGGTGAGTTTTTAAAAAAGCTGAACGATCAGATCGGCCGTTTAACGGGGCCGTATCTGAATAAAGAACTGCGAAGTTTCCTCAGACGGCTTGAAGACTTTGAGCAGGAGCGCGTGCCGCTTGAGCAATGGCTGGATTATCTTCGCAATCAGGCACTTGAAAAATTAAATCTTGATGTGGCCAGCCCCGCCAACCAGATTGACTGGCCGATGTTCCTCCGTTTTTATACGCTGAAAAATTTTGAATCAAAAATGAACCGTTCGGGGTTTAACGGTGAAATGCCCCGTTTCTTCGAGGCGGTCAAATCGATTCCGCAGGACCTTCAATCCCGGGTCCGGCAGTTGCTGGAAGATTCGCGTAAATTACAAAACACGGTTGAGCCCGGTGCGGGACGTCTTTTTGAACAGATGGTCTCCGCGCTGCCTGAGGATTTTGCCTATGACCGTTACCCGAACGTCTGCCTGATGATCGGACATCTGATTCTGCAAAGCGAACTGGACGGCGTGAGGCTTTTTGAGGAGTCCGAACAGCTGACCGAAAAGATGATTCAGAAGATGGCCGGGAGCCCCGAGGAACAGGCCGTGGTTTCGGTGCTTAAAGATTACCGTCTGGTTGAGAGGCTTTTTAACCTTCGGCTTTCACGTAAAGATTATCTGCGCCTGCTTGAAAACCGCCGGACTTTTCAACCCGAAAATCTGATGGCTCGCCTGTTTGAAATTAATCTCGAAGGCAAGGTGCGTAACCGCGAGTTCGGCAACCTTGAACCGATTGAGAATTTATTTGAAAAGGCCTTGAGGTTTTACCGGGGGACCGAAGCCAGAGATGTCTCCATGCTGGGTAAGATTAAACAGCGTATGCAGCAGGTGCAGACGGACAAAGCGGTTGTGATTACGGGTGGGTTTCACCGGGATCCTTTTCATGATTATGCAGCGCAGGAAAATTTAAATTATGTTCTGATTACCCCCAGGATGAGCGCGGTACCCAGCCGTGAAAAATATTTAGATCAGGTGTTGAACGGTTTTTGGGAAGGAGGCGAAAAAGTAAAGCGCGCCCAGCTTAAGTTTGATTATGTTCCTGCGGAAGGCCTTGGCGGCATGCTGGCGCTTGACAAGAATCCGGGTCCCGCGCTTGCGGGGATTGCCGGGGTGCTTGATGAGGTGCTGCGGCAGGCAGGTTGGAATCCGGCACAGATCAGGGCAAGCGGACAGAGGATGCCGCTTTTTGCACCTTTCGGCGGTTTTTTAAATGAAGACGGCCGTGTGCGCGATTTTAATCGTGTGGACTGGACGGCTCTTTCAGAAAAAGCGCATACTGAGCTTCGAGCTTTTCAGCAGCAGCCTTATCAATACCTTTTGTCGCAATACTTTGGCGCTGATGAGAGTATCGATCAGGTGATTGTTGTTGCCGACAACACCGGCACGTTGACTCAGAGTTTTACGATACCGCTTGATGAAGGGATGACCGATGGGCTTTTTAATTTTCTGACGGCAAGCGGGCAGAGACACGAGGGTCAATCTTTCACTTTAATTGTTAATAGCGGTGATGCCACACAGGGTATTATCAATTCGCATCATGCCTTAACGACGCGTCTGAGGTCGGTGGCAGCAGGGCAGCCGGGAACTATCCACGATTATCATCTGGTCACAGACGGCGGTTCAACCCGTGCGGCTTTTGATGTCGATGGAGAATATGCTTATTTTGACCAGCTTCCGCATTGGTCTGTCGAAGAGCGCAAGGCACGCAGCCTGGCCATCGCCAATGCTTTCTTCGATGAACTGGCCGAACGTGTTTCGGCAGGAGCGCAGGATTTGCCTTCAGAGCTTGACGGAATCACGGTGGGTGAAATCGAAGGTGCACGTCAAAACACGCTTGAGCATATTCAAACCGTTAAGGGAGCGACGGACGCAGCCTGGACAACGCCTGATCCCGCAGAAGATAAAAACACGATTGCCTATATTCTGCCGGAACGTTTTGGTCAGAATATTTTTATTTATGATTCAGGCTCCAAACTGGCGATTGAATCGACAAGGCTCGCTGAGAGCAATCAATTTCCCTTTGGTTTTTATCAGGCGCTTGAAAGCCGGGTCCGCAACGTTTTCGGAGGCGAGCAGGCACCTTTTCTCACTTTTGCGGGCACTCAATTTTTGGATTTAACTTCGACCACCAAAATTGCGGCCGTTAAAAAGACTATCGACGAGCAGGTGCTCTCAAAACTTGATCCATCCAAAAAAACATTAGTCGTGGTCATCGGTGACGGCGCCAATGACATTCCGGCCCTGTCCGACTCGTTTGACAATGTTCCGAATGCCGTGGTGCTGCCGGTCTTTTTGAGTCACCAGGAGGGCTTTGCACCGGATCTTCCTGCCAATGCCTTGGTGAGTCAGGCGGTCAAGGTCGAAGGTGCGCGGGAAATCATCCAATGGCTTCTACAAGTGCAGGGCAAAAAGGCCGGCGAGGTTCCGCCGCTTTTATTGAATCATTGGGTTAATTTGCCGGATCAGATGACGGCATGGGAATCCATGGGCGATGAAATATGGACGCCGGAGCAAATTGCCAAAGGGCACATTCTTCACGGCAGGACGAAGGATGAGAGTCCTGTGGGCTATGGTGTGACGCTTTTAATTCCTTTTTGGAAAGACCCGGCGGTGATGCAGATGTTTGAACCGGTCCTGGCCGACCTGAGACAAACAGCGGCTTATCGTGCCGGCAAAGTGAAAATTTTTGACCATCCTCACCACACCATTAAAAATTGGGTGCATAGTCAGAGTGCACCGCTTGCCGAGGCCACTGTACAGGAAGCGGTCAGAAAAGTGCAGCCGGTTATTCCGGGTGCGGTTTCCTGGCAAATGGATGTGCACGGTCTGGATGTGAACCGCAACAACGGAAAAATTTATTTTAATATTCCGGCTTTGCCCGATGCCTATTACCAGGTGCTTGACGGCGTTGCACCCGAAGGCCCCAAATATCAGGATGCCACGGTTTCATTTGCTGTGGTGCAACAAGAACTGAGCCGTGAAGAAAAATTTGAGCTCATTGAATGGCTCAGACGCTGGCGTGGTTTTGAAGCCGCTCTTCCGGTACACATGCTTGAAGTGATCCATCATGCTAACCATGAATACCGCGGTAATCTTGAAACTTATCATTTTCAGTTAAAACAACAACGTTCGGCGTTGAGGACGGTTGACGAGTTACGCGCGAAACTGGTTCGATCTGCGCAGTCGCATCTGGATCGCCTGTCGCAAGGCGATACGTTCGGTCTATCGGGACCGGATCTGTTTCTGGTTCTGGGGAATCCGGATTTTAAAGGCATGCTGGAGTTTGTCAAAGCCTGGAAGGTATACGCCGCGGCGGGTCATAAAATTCCGGTGGTGATTGCAGGCGGCAGAGGCCGCGGCACCGTGCCGTTGATCGATAACGTACTGGCGCATTACGGCGATGCACTTCCGCAGCCGATTAGGGACTGGCTTGAACAGGGACGCTCAGACGATGAGTTTTATGAAAATGCCGTGCTGCAGCGTATTTTTACCGAGGTGGAAGGTGTGGATGCGGATTCCATCCGCATTGAAGTGCAGCCTTCAAAACGCAGCATCGAAAATTTTACTTTCAGTGCGCCGGTGGTTCGTGATTGGGTGACAGAGCTTGGACTTACAAGTCCCGAGATTGCCATTGTGACTTCGCCCCCGCTTCTAAGACGCATCGGCTGGGTCGCTAAAAAAGGATGGGATGGCGACGTTGCTCCGGATGAACACTCGGACGGCTGGAAGATACGGCGTTTCAAAGCCTATGACATCAATCTTAGTGAAATGGATGATCAGCAATTGGTCGATCTGGTCAGTTACGTGACAGGTTATCCGGATACTTACGGAAAACTTTATCCGGATCTGGGATCATGGTCTGAAGGCTACAGCGAATTGGAAGGGATTGAAGCCTTAAACCTTGAAGATGACTTGAGCCGGCTTGACTGGACCGAACTGGCTTCGGTACGCGCAAGCAACAAGGCCTTTTTAGATGCGCAGCAAGTCACTTATGATGACACCACCAACCGTCTTATTCTGGTCAAAAGCGAATTAAGATCTGAAATGAGGACGGCCGAGGCTGTTCCCGCAAAAATTTTAGAGCAGACATTGCGTGAGCTTGGCCAGAACAAGGGTTTTGTGCGGCTGCTCAATGCATCGAATGAGCATTGGCCGAATACGGTTGAGGCGCAGCGTGATCTATCCGCAGATCTTTTGCGGGTAAATGAATTGGGACAATTAAGTTTGAACGGCCTGAGCGAAGAGGCTTATGGTGAACACCTTCGAAAGCTGCGTGCTGAAATGATCGATCAGTTTGAACGATTGCATTTGGGGGATGATGAAACATTTGTCGAGCGCGCCGATGTGATTAACCGCAATTTAAATCCCATTAAGCGTGAAGTTGGACGTGATATGGAAACGGGGTTTCTGGCCATGGATGAGACCGGAGGGGTTTATGCCGCAGGCGTCACTTCAGCTGAATATGAGGATTTTATTTTAACCCGCCGCGGTGAACTCACGGAGAGTTTTTCTGAAACTTTTAACCGTTATCACCGCCAGTCGGCGGAACGTCTTGAAACGCTGCACAATCGTGCTCAGGGGTTTGAGATGATCAGGATTGATCCGAATCACCGTGATTCGGGTGAATTTGCTCTGAATCAAAAAGTCGTGATCCGAGCAGGCCCGTTTCAGATGATTTTCGAACCGGAAGGGGAAAATGTTTATTATATGATTCGCGATGTGCGTGACGGCACGGTCTCTCAGGAAAAACGGTTTACGCTGGATAAACCGATTATGATCGGAAGCATGATTATTGATATTGATATCACGCTGACACATCCGGATATTGATCCGGTGATGCTTTTTGTTCAGATTGACCGCATGCCGTATGACTATTTTCAGATGCAGGTCCGGCATGCCGGATCGCATGGGTGGATGCATACGGAGATTCTTCATCAAATGGATGAAATCCCGGTATCAAGTGAACCGGATCTTCCGGTTGTGGTCAGCCCGGGTTTTGGTTCTGAAGGAAGCACGACATCCCGGTTAGCCGGATCTTTGCAACGTGTGGAATATCGAAGCTTTCCGGTCGCTTCCTGGGCCGCGCCGGTGATGACTAAGAACCTGACCGCCGGGGTCGCACTTCTTCACTGGGGCCGTTTGCAGGTGGATCGAATCGTGCAGGCTGTGATGGAGGCTCGAAGACTGGGTGTGCTCAATGCGGGGTTGAAACTGGCTCCGGCTTTGAGTGATTTGATGGACACGTTGAGTTCTTTTAAACCTACCGATAAAAATGAAACACCAAGACATCTTATTGATCACCGGGTATGGAGTATTTCTTTACAGCAGGGCTTTGAGGATCTGCTGCCGGTGCTTTTATACTTGGCCCGAAACCCGGGTGTTGACTACACACTTCTTTTTGAAACGGATCAACCGCTTTCTGCAGTGAAAGAGATTTTGAACCGTAAATTAGCACGTTATGAGCGCCGGCTGGGTATTTTGATTGAACCCTTGTTAAAACTTGAAAATCTGGATATCCGCACTGTGACGGATCAAAGCCAGGCTGCGCTTGAAATCTACGGTATCTCGGCGCAGGCCAAACAGGACGGACGCGTCACCGCACTGGTTTCCAATGCTAACGGAATTCTTGAACGCCTCAATCAATCGGATAAACGCCGCTATCGGCTGCTCAAAATTAAAGTCGATGACCCGACCGTACAAAGCGAAATCTCTGTAGCTGCCGCTGAGCTCTTAGATGAATTTGACGAAGACATGTTGAATCAATCGGATCAGGCCTTGATGAACCGGATCGTGCAGACGCTTGACCAGGTGATTCTGGATATGCGCAATCTTGCCGAATTCCTCCATTCTGCATAAGAATTTCTCAAAAATGTATTTTTACCCAGGTTCTGTTGAAATCCTTATAAAAAGAGTAGCGAGGGTGAAGAAAATGCTATCTTGTTTCATAAGCATTTCTAAGCCTAAGTCCTACAAATCATTGCGAGACAGACCCCGTGAGGTCGAAGCAATCTATAGAGAAAAGCAAGATTGCTTCACTCCCTTTGGTTTGCCTGCCCGCCACGGCGGGTAAACCGGCAGGCAGGGATCGCCTCGCCGCACAGGCGGGGAAGCTCTGAAGCGATTGGCGCGTTTCAGAATAACATTTTCTTTACCATCTTAAATACCTAATCCGATTAGGGGTTTTAACAGAATCTTTCATCAACAGTCTTTTATGTTTTTCAAATCGTGTTAAAATACACCAGAACTTTGCGTGTTTATAAACCCATCTTAAGGAAAGGAGTTTTACCATGAAATCCGAGACACAACCCCAGATCGACATCGGAATCAAACCCGAAGACCGCGAAAAGGTTTTTGAAGGGCTTTCAAAATTTTTAGCCGACACCTACACACTTTATTTAAAAACGCATAATTTTCACTGGAACGTCAAAGGCCCGATGTTTCAGACGCTGCATCTGATGTTTGAGCAGCACTACAACGAACTCTGGACGGCCGTGGATGTGATTGCCGAAAGAATCCGCGCCCTGGATTTTTTGGCGCCCGGCAGTTACGGTGAGTTTTCAAAACTGACTTCCATTAAAGAAGAAAGCGGGGATTGCTCGGCCGAGCATATGATCCGTTCGCTGGTGGCCGGACATGAGACCGTGATTCGTACGGCCCGTTCGATTTTTCCGACCGCAGAACAAGCCGGTGATCAGGTCACAGTCGACCTTCTGACTCAGCGCATGCAGATTCATGAGAAAAATGCGTGGATGTTACGTAGTTTACTCGAAACGGATTAAGTTACCGTTTTTAATCTTTGAATATTCAATCGGATAAAAAAGAAAAATCATAGAGACCCACGATACCATTGAGAGCGCTGCATGCGGCAAATTCTTTTATGGCTGACCCTCGGTCTGCTGATCAGTTCTCCTTTATTTGCTGCCGAAGACCGCGAGTCTGACCGTATGGAGATGATCGAAAAACAAATCAAAGGCCGTGGCATTAGGGACCCGCAAGTCCTTGAGGCCATGGCCTCTGTCCCGCGGCACCTGTTTGTTCCCAAAGAAATTATCCCCTTTGCCTATGAAGACCGCGCACTTGCCATCGGACACCGGCAGACGATTTCCCAACCTTATATTGTGGCCTACATGACCGAGGTTCTTCATCTTAAACCCAGCGACCGCGTGCTTGAAATCGGAACCGGTTCAGGATATCAGGCCGCGGTTTTGTCCAAGATCGTGCAGGCGGTTTACTCGGTTGAGATTATTGCCGAGCTTGCCGGAGAAGCGAAGGCCCGGCTTGAAGAACTGGGGTATGCCAATGTGCAGGTTAAAGCCGGGGACGGCTATCAGGGCTGGGCTGAGTATGCACCTTACGATGCCGTGATCGTCACCGCTGCACCCGATGTCGTGCCTCAGACCCTGATTGATCAGCTCAAACCCGGAGGGCGGATGATTGTGCCTGTCGGTGAATCCGGAAATCAGCAGCTTGTCCTGCTTGAGAAAACCGCAAACGGTATTTTGAAAGAAAAAAAGATGGCTGTGCGTTTTGTGCCGATGGTTAAGGAAGACCGGGATGCTTAAAGATC
Organism: Candidatus Omnitrophota bacterium; assembly: GCA_020632475.1. Lineage (GTDB taxonomy): Bacteria > Omnitrophota > Omnitrophia > Omnitrophales > Aquincolibacteriaceae > JACKFM01. The sequence goes on from JACKFM010000001.1 coordinate 214,711, forward strand.
CTTTGTCTTCACCGAATTATTCTCCGCGCAGTTCCTGAAGGGTTTCGGCCAATTTGCGGTTGATTTGCACCATGGCATCGCCGACGGCAAGCCGGTATTGCAAAGGATCCGCGTCCACATCAAGTTTGCGGCTCGTCTGGCGTTTGCTGCCGAGGCCCTGGGGTGAGAGCCAGCCCGAGGCAAAAACCAGGGCATCGTTGGCCTTGCTCAATGCGGAAGTCTCATCGTTGACCCGCCCGAAAGCTCTCTGAGCCGTGACCGGCTGCTGAAAGTTAATGGTCGTGGTTTTTTCTCCCGAGAATAAAGTGGCCGTTCCCATGATGTTAATGCCTTGTGTGACATCGACATGACTTTTATCTTTAGTCAGGCTGAAACGGGCCTCATTGCGGTTGATCACCAGAAAATCAATATCCATATCCAGTTCTAACACCACGGCATCGACGGTTTCGGAAATATCCGGGGAGGGGTCTTTGAATTTTCCGGGGAAGCTCAGACCTGTCGGAGTTACTTTTGCGACGCTCTTTTTAATTTGAGGATATTCTTTGTCCAGATCGCTGTATTTTTCCGAGGCGCTTAGCTCTTCATTGGTCACAACGGCATAACCCTTTTCTTTGAGCTGGCTGATCAGATCGGTATACATTTCATCCGTGACCTGTTGAAAGACTTCGGGTTCGACACCGCTCAGAGAGGATTTGACCTTTGAGGTGGAAGTGGACGTGTAGCGGCCGCCTACGGCATTGCGGTATTTATCCCCCGTGACAAAATTCAAACGGAAGAAAGGCACGGCGATACGTGTTTGGCCGCGCAGAGATTTTTCTTTTCCGTCAATTTTGATTTCATCCACAGCCCGCTTGATAATAAATCCGTCTTTTTTCTTTTGGGCTTCCTGAACGCCTGAGGAATCCACGTCGACTGAGGAGAAGATTGAGGCTTGGGCGTTTTGATAAAAAACGGTAAGAAACAGGACGAAAAAGACTGAAAACAGATTTTTTTTCATTTGAATCCTCACATATTTTTTTCTTAAAGACGATAATAGAAAAATTCTTGCCTGAATTTTGTGCAGAGCATAGCATATTGCAGTCTCTGAAAAAAGAGGCTTTTTGATCCGTATTCGGCAGAACTTTGAAGGCTCTGTAAACCCTTTTTCCGGAATCAACCCCTATGCGTAAATGGAATACTTTATTAATCATTGCCGCTTTGACTTTTCTGCTTTTCATTTTGGCCGAAGGCATTAGCAGCGTAACGCTGGTTTTATGGGACACCGCCAGGGCATTTAAACGCGTTCCCGCGGAAAAGTCGCATGTCATGTATGATCCCGATTTGGGATGGGCCCATAAACCGGGTGTATCGATTTCCGATCTATACCGTCCGGGAACCGGAATTACCATTAATTTGCAATCACTGCGTGCGGATAAGGAATATTCTCAAGAGGCCCCAGAGGGAAAAGTTCGAGTGATCTGCCTGGGGGACTCTTTTACTCTGGGTTACGGCGTCGGCAATGACCAGACCTGGTGTTCCGGGCTTGAACTGCTGAATCCCCGGTTTGAGGCGATTAACATGGGACAGGGCGGATATGGTTTGGATCAGGCCTATTTATGGTATCAACGTGACGGCGCAAAATTCAAACACCAATTTGTTATTTTTGCGTTTATTGCCGATGATTTCCGCCGATTGCAACCAGCTGCAAATAAGCCGTACTTTCTTCTTCAGGACGGTCGGCTGATTTTAAAAAACTCACCCGTTCCGCGCGGACATTCGAGAGGGAATGTCTATGCGCGTCTTTTGCCCAGGCTTGAGGAATTGAGTGTTGTCCGATTGGTCAGGCGAATGATGTACTCGCGAATGCGGGAAAACAAAAAACCCTTTGGCCGGGATCCTTCAACCCGGCAACTGCTGGATACCGGCATGCAGATCTTTCAGGACTTTGCCCAGTTGGCCCAACAGCGGGGTGCTATCCCTGTCTTTGTTTATCTGCCGACGATTGAAGATTACCGGTTCGGAAACCAAATGGGCAGCCCATTTGCCGGTGAATTCTCAAAAAGGGGACTTCTGTTTTTGGATCTCACTCCTCAACTCCAAACCAAAACACCCGCTGAAATTACCGATCTTTTTTTTAAATCCGAAGATTTTCCCTACGCGGAGGTCCCATCCAATGCCGCCCGGCACTATACCCCAGCAGGCCATCAATTTGCGGCAACCCACATTTACAGCTATTTAACGAAAGCCTTTAAAAAGACGGTGGAGCGGATCAAAAGCCTCCGTGCCACAACTTAGCCCTTACAGTCCATGCCGGATATGCTAAAATAAAGGCCATGCTTCGAAAAATTATCCACTTCATCCAAGATGATATCTGGCGCATTCGCGCCGACCGGCTTTCCAAACATGAAGCTTTCTGGCTGCGTCCTCTGCGTATTTTTTTAATCTCCCTGCGCGAATTTATTAATGACCAATGCATGCTCAGAGCCTCGGCGCTGACTTATTTTTCATTGCTCTCGATTGTTCCCGTTTTTGCCATGGCTTTCGGTTTTGCCAAAGGTTTCGGTGTGGATAAAATTTTGAAAGCGCACCTGCTTGAGAATATGAGCGGTCAGGAAGAGGTGGTCAACCGGATCATCGATTTTTCCGAGGCGATGCTCAACAATACCAAAGGCGGTCTGATTGCCGGTATCGGTATTGCGCTACTTTTCTGGACCGTGATTAAAGTCCTCGGCCATATCGAAAACTCATTTAATCATATTTGGGGCGTTAAGAAACAAAGAAGTTTGGGGCGCAAATTCAGCGATTACCTGTCCCTGATGCTGATTTGTCCGGTCTTTGTCATCCTGGCAAGCAGTGCAACGGTTTTTATTGCCAGTCAGGTGGAACTTGTGACTCATAAACTGGCAATTTTTGATCTCTTCGGCCCGGTGATCCTGATGGGTTTAAAGCTTCTTCCGTTTTGTGTCTTCTGGGGGCTTCTGACTTTTGTTTATATGTTTATGCCCAATACCCGTATTCATTTTATGTCGGCCTTTTTGGGCGGGGTTGTGGCCGGAACGGTTTATCAGATTGTGCAGCGAACCTATATTTATTTTCAGATCGGCGTCGCTAAGGCCGGTGCCATTTACGGAAGTTTTGCCGCGCTGCCTCTTTTTCTGGTCTGGCTGCAGATGAGCTGGCTCATTGTTCTTTACGGAGCTGAACTTGCCTTTGCCCATCAAAATGAACAGACCTTTGAATTTGAACCGGATTGTCTCAAAGTGAGTCACAACTTTAAGAAAACCATTCTCTTGCGGATTACGCATTTATGCGTACAAAGATTTTGCCGCGAAGAAGCCCCGCTGTCGGCCAGTGAAATGTCGAATGCCCTGGAAATTCCCATTCGCCTCATGCGCACTATTCTCTATGAGTTGACCGCGGCCGGTATCCTGGTGTGTCTGCAAGGTGACGATCAGAAAGATTTGAAGTATCAGCCCGCGACTGATGTCAGTCATCTCACGGTCAAAAATGTCGTTGACCGTTTTGAGTCGCACGGCATTGACCGCATTCCCTTTGCCCAGACGCCCGAAATGGAAAAAATCAGAGAGACGCTTGCCGGTTTTGATGCGGCCGTGGCTAAATTGTCCGCCAATGTTGCTCTAAAGGAGCTTTGACCCTTTTATGGAATTTGCCGCATTCGGTCTTTTAATTGCTCTGAGCCTGATCGGACTGGCCGCGATTTTTTTCACGACCTTTGGCACCTTCATTATTATGGCCGGGGCTGTTGCTTTTGGCTGGATGACTCAGTTTCAGATCCTTGATCTGAAAACGCTGATCTTAATCGGTGTTCTCTACTTATTCGGAGAATTCTTTGAATACCTGGCCGTGATTTTCGGGGTCAAAAAATTGGGGGCATCCAATGCGGCTGTGATCGGTGCCATCCTCGGCGGTATTTTCGGTGCCTTTTTAGGCGTCGGATTTTTTGCGATCGGAATTATCCCCGGCACGTTATTGGGTATTTTTTTCGGGGCTTTTCTTTTTGAATGGTTAATTCATCAGAATGTCGAAACCGCTTTAAAGGCCGGAATCGGCGGAGTCCTTGGCCGGATTGCTTCGGTGATGGTTAAGTTGGTCATTGCATTGATGATTTTTGCCATGATTGCTTTTAAAATCATGCACAGCCCGCTGTATTCGTACTAAGCGATAAAGCATACAGCGTTAAGCGGTAAATAGGCAGTTGCTCTGTTTCTCTTAACACTATTTTTTAGGAGGGAGTCAAAAATGTCCGGTTATAAATGTCCGCTCTGCGGAGAAGCAATGGAAAGAGATTTAGTTAAATATCTGGATCACACCAACGGGCACGTTATTGATCAGATTAAAAAACAGCATCCCGAATGGATCGCCGCAGACGGCGGTTGTCAATCCTGTGTGCAGTATTACGAAAAACAGCTGTCCGGAGAAATTGAGGATACCAATATCGGTCCCGAAGGCCGGCGCAGAAGAAAAAACACGGGAATCCTTGCGCTTATAGCGGGGACGGGGCTTGGAACCTATTTTATTTTTTCAAACGCATCTCAGGCGGCAAGAATGTGGACATTTCTGCCCATCTTTGCCGGTATTTTTTGTCTGCTTCAAGCCAAACAAAGAACCTGTTCGATCCTGGCTGAAATCGGGTCGCGTGATATGGATCAAGGCCGCCAGAAAATCACAAATGCCGAAATCACTGAAAAATTGAGGGCGCGCGGCCGGAAAATTATTTTTAAAGCCGTCATTTTTGCCGCTGCTTTAACCGCTGTGTTTGTCTATCTTCGGGTTTGATTTGCCAGTGCTAGCAATTGAATTGCCCATTTCTTAATGGGTTCTAATCCCGGATAAAGCAGGCCTGACTCGCGAATTGCGCCGGGGCATGTCACATTAATCTCAAGCAGCTTTCCTCCAATGACGTCAATTCCTGAAAGAAGCAGCCCTTCTTTTTTAAGATAGGGTGCAATGGACTTCGCTATCTGTTTTTCCGCGGCGGAGAGAACCGTTCGGCGGTAGGTGCCGCCCGCATGAATATTGGCGCGGAACTCGCCTTTGGCCGCAATTTTTTCATAGGCTGCAAGAATCTTTCCGTTCAGAATCGTAATCCTCTTTTCGGGTGTTTTGCTTTGAATAAAACACTGTGCGATGACGTGTTCACTCTCGTTTTTAGTCGATGCTGCCAGAAGTTTTTTTGCGGATTTATCCTTGCGGCGCAGAAGATAAACGCCCAGGCCCCATTTCTGATTCAAAGGTTTAATGACCAGATCTTTTTTGAGTTTTGTCTGAAAAGAAAGAATTTCCTCAATTGAAGCCGAGACCAGCGTTTCGGGAATCAATCGGCTGAAAGGAAGGCTTGAAAGTTTTTCATTGGCATTGCGGATGCCGCACGGATCATTCGTAACCACAGTTTCTTTGGCTGCGATTTCAAGCAGATAAGTCAGGTACAGATACTGCGCGTCAAAGGGCGGTTCCTTGCGGATCAGCACCAGATCAAAAAATCCCGCTCTCCTTCGGATGGGTTTTCCGCTCTTGAAATGTTCAGGCCCTTTGGGTACAAGCGGCCTGGCCGCAAAATAAACGCGGTCGTTTAAAGCAAAGACATCGGGCGTATCCGCCATCCAGAGCTTGTACCCGCGCCCGCAGAACTCGCGCGCCAGTGCCAGCGAACTGTCTGTGGGCATATGCAGCTTTTCCAGCCTGTCCATCACAAAGAGAATCTTCATAGGGGGAGTATCATACAGCGTAGAGCGTTTAGCGTACAGCGTTTAGGATGAGCCGCTTGGATTTTCTATGCGCTCTACGCTCCACGCTAACCGCTGCATGGGTATAAAAACCCCTTCAAATCAGGTGTTGGAGTGGAGAAGGGTATAATTTAGCGTTTAGCGTAGAGCGGATAGCGTTTAGGCTGTCTGTTTGGCACTATTTGAATAGTTAATTTATTGAACGGTACCAGGTATCCCTCTCCGCTACGCTTCGGGGACTTCGCCAATTTGGCAGGTAACTCAGCCGTGCCGCTTTCTTATCGCTGTGCGATTTTTCCCTCGCTCCTCATCCCTCAAACCGCAGCTCTTTAAAAAAACAGTGCCCCAGTGACTTCTGGTCCTTTGCGTTTCACGCGTCACACTTTTAGAGATATTTGGTGGATAGCCGATATGTGTTATATAATACCGGTCTCATGAGCGAAAATTTATATCAAATTGCCAAGAAGTATATTGAAGTCATTAGGAAAATCGAAAAAACGGCCGACCCTAAAAAATTGACCAAACTAGAAGAGTTGCGAGTGGATTTACATTGGAAATTGATGGATAAATTGAAAGAACAAGGAATTAAATATAAAGATCGTGACCATGCGACACGCATAGCATTAAGAATCGCTAATGGGGAGTTATGAGTTTAATTGAAATTGCATGGATTTACACCGATTTGGTTAAAGCCGAGAGAGAAATCCCTGCCGAGGAATTTCATGCCAAAGACCAAATCAATGCCCTGAGGACAAAATATCATCAGTTGCTCATGGATAAAATGCGTCAAGAGGGCATGGAATTCTCAGATCGTTTTGATGCAACCCGAAAGGCTTTTGAAATTATTCAAAATGCGGCTGCCTAGTTGAAGAAGGACAAGGTGACCCGAGCTTCCTACCCAGTGACTCAGTGTCTTAGTGACGTTTTCTTTCCTCTTTTTTCACCATTCCACCTTCACTTTAGACTGTTTTTTTAGTATTGGCATAAAACCCTGCCGTGCCCTACAATAAAGACCTTATTTCCCAAAGGAGCTAAAAATGAAGAAAGCAGCCCTATTTGTTATCATTTTATGTATGTTTGCTGTTTGTGCTCATGCCGAAGAGGAGTCGATCGGGGCTCAGGCGGGCAAGGCCGCACGCCAGATGCAGAGCTCGGCTGAGGAGACTTACCATGCGGCCGAAGCTAAAACAATTGAGACCTCGAAACAGATCGAAGCCAAGGCTAAGGATACGATGAAATCGCTGGATGGGCAGTTCCGTCAGACCTGGCAGAATTTCCAAACCCAGGTCGGACCTTTTATTGATAATATTCAAAAAGAGTGGCAGAAATTTGTAGCCGCTTACCAGCAGAAGGCATAGATCATTGAATACACCATCTGAAACCAGAAGTTTTGCGCATCTTGGGCTGGCCCCCAGAATGCTTGAGCTTTTGCAAAAACTGAATTTTGTGACGCCGACCCCGGTTCAACACCAGGCCATTCCCGAAGCCCTTGAAGGTAAAGACGTGGTTGGCGTGGCCCAGACCGGAACGGGCAAGACGCTGGCTTTTGGGATTCCCATGATTCAGCGTCTTGTTGCCGAAGAAGGGCGTGCTGTGGTGCTTGTGCCGACGCGCGAACTGGCCCTTCAGGTTCACGAAGTCATTGAACCTTTTCTTAAATGTTTTGATTTAAAAAGTGTGGTCATTATCGGCGGTGTTTCATTCGGACGTCAGGAAAAAACTCTGCAGAAACATCCGCGTGTTTTAATTGCTACGCCGGGACGTTTAAACGATCATCTTGAGAAAAAAACGGTGGATCTCAGAGACGCCAATCTGCTTGTGCTGGATGAAGCCGATCGCATGTTTGATATGGGGTTTAAACCTCAGGTCGAACGCATTATGCGCCAGCTGGCCAAAAAAAGACAGACCCTTTTATTTTCGGCGACGATGCCGGGTGACATTGTGACATTGGCCACGCGCCATATGAAACTGCCGATTCATGTTGAGATTGCGCCTCCCGGAACCGCGCCTGCCAAATTGACCCAGGAACTTTATATCGTAAAGGAAGAACAAAAAGCGGATCTGATGGATCTTCTCTTGAAACAATATCCCGGTTCTGTGCTTTTGTTTGCCAGTACACGCGTCAAGGTCAAAAGCGTCACGGGACGGTTATGGCAGCTGGGGTATAAGGTGGGCGAATTGCATTCCGACCGTTCCATGACCCAGAGACAGCAGGCCATCGACGGATTTAAAAACGGGCAGTATCGCATTTTGGTTGCGACTGATATTGCCGCCCGCGGGATTGATGTGACAGGTATTGAGTTGGTGGTCAATTTTGATCTGCCTGAGGATATTGAAAATTATGTGCACCGCATCGGGCGAACAGGCCGTGCCGGACTTGAAGGGCGTGCGATCAGTTTTGCCACGCCCGAGCAGCGCGGCGAAGTTGCCCGCATTGAGTCCTTTATGAACATGACACTCACCATTGCCGAACATCCGGATTTCCCAACCCAATCTTTTGAAAAAAGATACAATTACCTGCAGTCACCGTCACGCCGAAGACGGTTACGCTAACACTTTCATCAAAGCTCCTCAATACAGGTTCAGAATAAACCCATGAAAACTCTGCACGTGAAGGAAAAATCGACGCTGGGCGAATATCTTACGCTGCAGCTTAAAGACCTGAAACGGACCAAAATCAAGCAGATGCTCAAGTTCGGTTCTGTGCGGGTGAACGGCAGCGTGGTGACGCTTTTTGGCCATGGGTTGAATCCGGGCGATAAAATAGATTTTCTCAGTAAGAAGGAAGTTGAACTGGCTGAACTCAAAGAAACCCAGCCCTTTGAGATTATTTATGAAGATTCAAAAATCATCGTGGTTGAGAAACCGGCCGGGCTCTTGACTATTGCGACCGAACATGAGCAGGAAGAAACGCTCTATTCAAAGCTGAATTTTTACATGCGCACAAAAACTTCAGACGGTCGAAGTCATGTCTACATTGTGCATCGTCTGGATTATGATACGTCCGGTTTTATCGTTTTTGCCAAGACCAAAGATGCCCAGGAAACCCTGCAGGAGCAGTGGAAAGATGCCGTCAAAGCCTACTGCGCCGTGGTTGAAGGCGTGCCTTCGCGTAAAGAGGGGGTGCTTGAAAGCTATCTCGTGGAAGATAAATTTAAAAGGGTTTACAGTACCCGGCGGGATCATAAGGACGCCAAACAGGCCGTGACCCGCTACAGCATGATCGGAGCCGACAGCCGTTATGCGCTGCTTGAGGTGGAGCTTGAAACCGGGCGCAAGAACCAGATTCGTGTGCAGCTTGCCGATATGGGACACCCTATCACGGGCGATGCAAAATACGGAGCCAAGACCGATCCCATCAAACGTCTGGCGCTGCATGCCGGAGTGCTTTCCATTCTTCACCCCGAAACCGGAAAGCGTTTGACCTTCGGACCCAAGGTTCCTGAAGAGTTTACCCGGTTGATTCGGGGACAGGTCTGAAGACCTGTCCCCGACCTGTTTTGCTCACATCCCAGACTTTGGTCTGTTGTGCCCGTGGTCTTTTTCAGGCATAATACCGCCCATGTCACAGACCGAAAACTCCCTTGATGATGCCAAATTAGATGAATGCATTTCCTTTCTCGAAGACCTTCTTGAGAACCGGGAGCAGCTTGCCAGCCTGACTAATGAACAACGTGTTGCTTTAATGAAAGTGGCCGGACGCATTTCAAGACCCTCTCGTGACGAAATCCGCAAACGCGACAGGACGGTTAAGCGTATGCGCCGTCAAACACTTCAAGTCCAGGAACGGAGTGCGCGTGCCACTACCGGTATCCGCCGTGCACGGGAAGCCTCGGTTTATACGGCACCCGCACAGATTACCAGTGGAGAGGCGGGAGATTTGATTAAAGATTTTGAACTTAAATCCCCGCGCAACTGTTATGTCTGCCGCGCCGAATTCGTCAAACTGCATTTTTTTTATGACGCCATGTGCGTACGCTGCGGTGAATTTAATTATCAAAAACGTTTTCAGACTGCACCGCTTGACGGGCAGGTAGCCCTGATTACCGGAGCACGCGTTAAGATCGGTTATCAGGCGGCATTGATGATGCTCAGGGCCGGTGCGCATGTCATTGTCAGCACCCGCTTTCCTGTGGATGCCGCTTTGCGCTATTCAAAGGAAGAAGATTTTGGAGTCTGGAAAGACCGCCTGGATATTTACGGATTGGATTTACGGCATACGCCGAGTGTTGAAATTTTCTGCCGTTATATCGAACAAAAATATGAACGATTGGATCTTCTGATTAATAATGCCGCCCAGACCGTGCGGCGTCCGCCCGGATTTTATGCGCATTTAATGGCCAATGAAAATCAAGGGTTGCAGAGTCTGCCTGAAGGAGCTCGTCATATTCTTGCCAGTTATGAAGACTGCAAAAAGCAGCTGATTGATTATGCTCAGCCGAATTTGCAAGCTGAGTCAGCACTGCCCGTGACCTGGACCGGGAAGCTGCCCGGTGTGGGTATCCGTGCCTCGGCCGCGCTGTCGCAGATTCCCTATGCCTATGATCATGCACTGGATTCCAAAGACGTTTTTCCCGAAGGGAAACTGGATGCGGATCTGCAGCAGGTCGATTTGCGTACCACCAATAGCTGGCGTTTAAGGCTGGGTGAGATTGAGACGTCTGAAATGTTTGAGATTCAACTCGTCAATGCCATTGCGCCGTTTGTCTTATGCAATAAACTGACTCCGCTGATGAAACGTGATTATACGGGGCAGAAGCATATGGTCAATGTCACGGCGATGGAGGGTAAATTTCACCGCTTTAAAAAAATCGACCGCCATCCGCATACCAATATGGCCAAAGCCGCGCTCAATATGCTCACCCATACTTCTGCGGGAGATCTGGTTAAAAGCGGTATTTATATGAATGCGGTGGATACCGGGTGGGTCACGGATGAAGATCCGGCCATGCTCGCTAAGTTCAAGCAGGAGACTCATGATTTTCAGCCGCCTCTTGATATCGTCGACGGCGCCGCTCGTGTGTGTGACCCGTTTTTTAACGGGATCCTCACCGGTAAACACTGGTGCGGAAAATTTTTAAAAGATTATTTTCCAATTGATTGGTAACCATAGAACTTCTTCAGTTTTGAAAACGTGCTGTTGGGTTCAAAACTGTTAGAAGTTCTTGTACGTGCCTGCTAAGTTTTGGTCATAAAGAACCCGGTCTTTTTTATGGATAACGCGGCGTAACAAAACATAAGCCCTTATGTATTTAAAAAAGAAAAATATTGTGTCGAAAAAATTCGCACTGCTATGCGCGCCGGGAGATCGTCCCGCCTTTCAGGCGGGAAAGCTCCCAGAGCGCATGGTGCTTTTCGTAACAATATTTTTCTTTTCAGAGAATTTAACGAACAAATATTGAAAGACTTTTGATCGATTACTTAGTAAAGGAGAATTCTATGAAAAAAATGCTGTTTATTTTCATTTTACTGTTTGCCGCTCAAACGTATGGATGGGCCAAGCAAACGGCCGTCTCTTCAGATTTTGAACAGATTCGTCCCGTGCTGGAACAAAAGTGTGCCATTTGTCATGCCTCGGTGGCCGTGAAGCGTCCGTTTTCCTCAAAAATCCCGGTCTGGAATTTTGCAGCCGGGGCCAATGTCAAACTGGCACGTAAGAAATATGATATTGACGGACTGCTTAAGGATGGAAAATTTGCCTCCGAAGGGCATCTGAAAATGCTTGAGCATACGATCCTGAAAAAGAATATGCCCCCATTTCAATACCGTCTGTTTCATGCTAAAAAGCGCATCAGTGCCGAAGAGCGTGAGGCCATCTTAGCTTGGATTTACAGCGTTCATCCTGAGTGGAAAACCAAAAATCAGGACTGAGGCTTGAGGACTTAGGACTGAGTCGTCAGTTGCACGGATTGTTGAGCTGAACGTCACCCATGGTGTCATGAATCTAATCTCATGGATGCCCTGCTTTTGACCCATTGAGCGCTCAGTCCTCAACCCTTAGTCCTCAGTCCTTAAGGCATCCCCCTCTCGCCAATCGGGGCCTTTCGTGTTAAAATAACGGTCTTCTATGACGACCGCCACAGCTGACAGTAAAACCCCGAAGAAATTGACGCCCATGATGGAGCAGTATCGCTCTGTCCAAAAGACTCTTCCGCCCGGGACTATTTTATTTTTTCGTCTGGGTGACTTCTATGAAATGTTCTTTGAAGATGCCCTGCGTGCCTCTGAAATCCTGAACATTACTTTGACCGGCCGTGAAGCCGGAGAGGCGGGGCGCGTGCCAATGTGCGGTATTCCTTTTCATTCCAGCACGGCTTACATTAAAACCCTCATTGAAAACAACCTCAAAGTGGCCATCTGTGAACAGATCGGAGACCCCAAGGCCAAAGGTCTGGTCGAGCGTAAGGTCACCCGTATCATTTCTCCGGCCACTTATCTTGAAGACGAAAGCAAGGGAAAAGATTTTGAATATATGGCGGCACTCAGCCGCGATGGCAAAGAATGTGCGATTGCCTTTTTGGAATTAAGTACGGGAGAATTTCTGGTCCGTAAAGTTCCGGCCGAACGCATGGCCAGTGAACTGATGTTGCTGGCACCGCGTGAGGTGATTTTATCAAAGACCGATGAGGAAGATCAGGCCTTAATGGATTTTGTACGCAGCGCTTTGAATGCGACTGTGACTGTTTATGAGGATTGGGTGTTTGGTGCCGAGGAGGGTGAGCGGCTGCTGCAGGAAAAATTCAGACTCGCCGCCAAACAGAGTATTTCGTTTTGTGACCAGCCTTTGGCTTTGAGTTCGGCCGGTGCCGTGCTCTATTATCTGCGCGATCATCTGCATGCCTCTCTGGATCACGTTCAGATGCCGGCGCTGCTTGAATCCAACGAGTTTATGGTGCTTGACCGTCAGACTCAACGCAGCCTTGAACTGGTTGCGGCCTTTAGCGGTGAAAAAGGCGGACCGACGCTGCTTTCGACGATTGACCAGACGCTGACGTCCATGGGCGCGCGGACGCTTTATCAGTGGGTGACCCATCCTTTGCTGACCGTTCGTCCGGTTGAAGAACGCCAGCAGGCGGTTTGTGAATTAACCGGTGAAACCTCGGCGTTGAATGGTTTTCGAGGATTGATTAAAGGCGTGAAGGATATTGAACGCACCTTGAGCCGCTTAAATTACGGGGTGGCCAATGCGCGGGATCTGGTCAATCTGGCTTTGTTCTTAAAACGTGTTCCTGAAATACGCCGCAGTTTAAGCGTTCTGAAAAGTGATTTGATTAAAAGCCGGCTGAACGATGTGGTGGAGTGTCCCGATCTTTTGAGCAAAATCGAAAAAACGATTGTTGAAGAACCTCCGCTTTCAATCCGTGACGGGGGAATTATCCGGGAAGGGGTCAGCGCTGAGCTGGATGAACTGCGTGATATCTCGGCCAACGGCAAAAGATGGATTCTGGATTTTCAGAAACGTGAAATTGAAAGAACAGGCATTAAATCGCTGCGCATGAAATACTCGCAGGTCTTTGGGTATACGATTGAAATCAGTAAATCCAATCTGCACCTCGTGCCTGAGGATTATATCCGCCGTCAGACGCTGGCCAATGCCGAACGCTTTATTGTGCCTGAACTGAAAACCTGGGATGAAAAAATCTCGGGTGCTCAGGATAAAATCAAGGCTCTGGAGTATCAGCTTTTTAATGAGTTGCGTGAAGAGATCTTGGGCAGCCTGAATGTTTTGCAGGCCATGGCGCGAGCGATCGGTGTCCTGGACTGCTTGGGTTCTCTGGCCATGGCCGCGGTTCAGAAAAGCTGGATCAAGCCGCATGTGGTTGAAACCGGTGAGCTTTTAATCGAAGGCGGCCGACATCCGGTGGTTGAGGTGATGCTTCCTGCCGGAAAATTTGTCGAAAATGATGTTTTTCTGGATGCTGCGGAAAATCAGCTTGTGGTTCTGACCGGGCCTAATATGGCGGGGAAATCAACCTACATTCGTCAGACGGCCCTGATTGTTCTGCTTGCACAGATTGGATCTTTTGTGCCGGCCAAGTCCGCTCGCATCGGACTGGTGGACCGCATTTTTACGCGTATTGGGGCTTCGGATGATCTGGCCCGCGGTGAAAGTACCTTTATGGTCGAAATGGTGGAAACCGCACACATTCTGCAGAAAGCCACTCACCGCAGTCTGTTGATTTTGGATGAAGTCGGCCGCGGGACATCGACTTTTGACGGAGTGAGTATCGCCTGGGCGATTTGCGAATATCTCTCGCAGGGGATGGTCAAGCCCCGAACGATGTTTGCAACCCATTACCATGAACTCACGCAGCTGGAAGATCATTTTGCGGGCATTAAGAATTACAACATCACGGTACGTGAAACCAAAGACGGGATTATGTTTTTGCGCAAAGTTGTACGCGGGGGCTCGGACCGAAGCTACGGTATTCATGTGGCACGCCTGGCCGGTATTCCTCAAGCGGTGACGGAACGGGCTGAAAAGATTCTTAAAGTCCTTGAGAGCGAAAACACCGAAGCGACCCGGATTATTGAAGGGAAAAAAGAAAATGTCGAACGTGCACAAAAGGAAAAACGCGAGCCGACTCTTTTTGATTTTGCCAACGAGAATCATCCGGTGCTTGAAGAGATCAAGAAACTTTCGCTCGACGGCATGACGCCTTTGCAGGCTTTAAACAAATTATCCGAATTAAAAGAACGCCTGAGTATTAAATGACGACAGAGAATCAGTTGTGAGTGATGACTTTGTTGGAATTCTTAATGTGGATAGAGGTGAAGATAAAAATATTGTTGCCAAACACGCCGTCTCGCTCGGAGCTCTTCCGCCTACGGCGGAAGGATCTCCTCGTCTCGACAAGAGGCGCTGATTGTTTCTCTACAATATTTTCATCTCTTAACCTTAAAAGCAAGAATTTCAACAAACAGAAACTTAAAACTAACAGGAATGGGTATGGGGTTAATTAAAATTTTACCTGAAATAATTGCCAACAAGATTTCAGCCGGAGAAGTAATCGAACGTCCGGCTTCCATTATTAAAGAGTTGGTTGAAAATTCAATGGATGCCGGAGCGTCTTCGATCGAGATTGAAATCCAGCACGGCGGTAAAAGCCTGATTCGTGTGGCCGATGACGGATGCGGAATGAGCGGTGAAGACGCCGAAACAGCCTTTGCCCGCCATGCCACGAGCAAAATCAGCGAAATCGAAGACCTGGACAGTATCGCTTCTTACGGGTTTCGCGGTGAGGCCCTGCCGAGTATTGCCGCGGTCTCAAGGACGCTGATGCAGACGCGTTCAAGCGGTGCTAAAAGCGGAACCGAGATCCGAATTGAAGGCGGGCATGTCCAGAGTGTGAAGGAAACTTCCTGCCGCGAGGGTACGATTATTGAAGTACGGGATCTTTTTTTTAATACACCGGCACGCCGTAAATTTTTACGTACCGATGCGACCGAACTCGGTCACGTGGTGGATATTGTTTCGCATTTGGCCCTTTCGGCCCCGCAGATCCGCTTTGTTTTGAAGTCTTCCAAAAAAACTATTTTTGATCTGCTTAAGACGGACAACCTGCTTGAGCGTGCGATTGCCATTTACGGCGAGGATCATGCTAAACATTTGATTAAAATGCTTGGACAGGGCACCCATACCAAAGTCTGGGGTGTGATCGGCAAACCGCATGTTGCCCGTGCCAACCGATCGGGACAGATCCTCTTTGTTAATAAACGCCTCATTAAATCGACTTCTTTAAGTTATGCCCTGCAGGACGGTTATCACGGCCTGTTAATGCATGGGCAATATCCCGTGGCGGTTCTGTTTGTGGAAGTAGACCCGGCCAAAGTGGATGTGAACGTACACCCGACCAAGCAGGAAGTGCGGATCTCCAATCAAAATGAAGTCCGCTCCCTGATTAAGCGGACCGTAACCGAAGCCCTGATGGGCGAACCGGATCTGGCACCCGAACTGAGAATCAAGCCTGTGCAATCCTCCTCTTACACGCAGCCCGCAACGTCTAAGATATCCCTGCCGGTCAAAGAAAAAATCTCAGGCGATGAGTGGAAAAAACTCTTTGAAAAAGAAACTGCTGTGGCTGCCCAAGACTCCGGGGAGGCCTCCTGGATTCCTCCGGCGGTTGAAGCGGAGGCGCTTTCAGAACCGATCTCCGTTCGCGATCAGCTTAAGATTACTAAAATTCTCGGTCAGATTCATAACACCTTTATTGTTGCCGAAACCGATGAAGGGATGATCGTAGTTGACCAGCATGCAGCCCATGAGAAGGTAATGTTTGAGGCCTTGGTCAAGAATTTTGAAAGCGGGAAACCTCAAAAGCAAATGCTGCTCATGGAAGAAGTTCTTGAGGTTCACCCCCGTCAGTCCGAGATTATTAAAAATTATTTACCGCTTTTGAACCGTTTGGGATTTGAAATGGATGAATTCGGGGAAAATTCGTTTGCCGTGCGTTCGCACCCGGCGGCTTTAAAGGATACGGATACGCTTAAGGTTTTACGCGATTTTATTGATCAAAAAGAAGATCATAAGATTCATACGGATCTTGAAAATTTCCGGGAAGAAGTGGCTGCTCTGATCGCCTGCAAGCGGCAGTCGGTGAAAGCACATGATCCCATGACTCCGCAGGCCATGCAGAATCTGCTGGAGCGGCTGGCCCAATGCGACAATCCGTTTGCCTGTCCACACGGCCGTCCGGCTTTTTTTAAACAGACATTTTTGGATCTTGAAAAGCAATTCAAGAGGAAATAAGCACAGCACTTGCGGAGATTTTAGGGCTCTATAAGCGCTGTGCTCATTTAGAAGGAATCCCGCTCCAGTGCCTAGGTCGGCATTTTGCGGGATAAATTCGCACGGGGCACTTGACGTCACCCTTTGGGTTCCGTAAGCGTAGTGCTCATTTAGGAGGATTCATGAACTTGACGGTTAAAAGAAAATCTTATTTTCGTATAGGGCTTTATGCCCTCATGTTGATTATTGCTTTGCCGTTTGCGAGCGGCTGCGGTCCCGGGGCAAAACGCAACCAAGCCGAGGATATGATTGAAAAATTTTATTCGGCCGTTAAAAAACAGGATTTTGAAAAAACGGCGGACTATTTTGCAACCGCGTATTTCAAACGCAATTCCAAAAGAGAATGGATCAAACAGCTTACGGTTGAATCTAAAAAACTGGGGGCTTTAAAATCGTACGAACGGACCGAATGGAAACTTCTCAAGAAACTTGATGAGGACAAAATGGTCAGGACGTATGTGGCGCTGCAGTATAAGGTGCAGTATGAATTGGGGTCTGCGACAGAAACCTTTACCTGTGCTTTTTTAGATGATAAGCATCCTAAAATCTGGCGTTATCTTTTTGTCGGATCAGACGGAAGCCGCTACAGCGGATAGCCAAGAGTGCTGAGGACTGAGGGTTTAGGACTAAGTTCTCAGTTGCACCAAAATCAAAGGCTGAGTTTGTATTGGATTTTTAAAATATAATTCGGGTTATGGACGCCCTTTGAAAACAAAGGTCGTTCCCCGCAATCTAAGTAATCGATAAAAAGTCTTTTAATATTTGAATCTAGTGAAAAAGAAAATATTGTTACGAAACGCGCCAATCGCTTAGGAGCTTCCTCGCCTGCAAGGCGAGGTGATCTCCTTCGCTTATAGACGGCGCCCATTGTTTCTAGACAATATTTTTCTTTTTCAAACACACAAAGACTTATGTTTTATTATCGAGTACTGCGGTGCGGAGGTCTATTAGGCTTCTGCCAGTATAAAATCGCAAATCTTTTCTCTCCGAAATGAAACCTGCGATTTTCCCTTCAACTCAAAAGGGAGGATCGTATGGAAACACTTCAGAAACACATTCCTATTCATCAATGGCCTGAGGCCGAAAAACCGCGTGAACGTCTGCGCCGGCTTGGGGCCTCGCAGCTGACCGATGCAGAACTTCTGGCCATTCTTCTGCGTAGCGGAACCGTGGGCAAGGATGCCGTGCATTTGGCCCGTGAAATGCTGGCGCGTTTTGGCGGAATCAGAAGTTTGCTTAATGCCGGAGTCCGTGATCTGGAATGTTTTTCAGGCTTGGGAGCGGCCAAGATCGCGACGCTTTTAGCCGTCAATGAATTGGCCCGGCGCGGGCAGCGCGAAGGTCTTCTGAAGAAAAATGCACTCTGTGATCCGGGCGCGGTGATGGAGTATCTTTACACCGCATTAAGTGAGCGAAAGAAAGAAGTCTTTAAGGTCATTTATTTAGATAAGGCAAATTGCATTCTGGATGAAAGAGATTTATTCCATGGAACTGTCGATGCGGCCATGGTTCATCCGCGTGAGGTGATTCACTCAGCCCTTGAATCCCATGCCTCGGCTCTTATCCTCGTTCATAATCATCCTTCGGGCCGCACCGAACCGAGCCGTGAGGACAGGGAGTTGACCGTGCAGCTTAAAAAAGCCTGCGAGGCTGTGGGGATTCAAGTGCTGGATCATTTAATTATTGGACAGCATAAGTATTACAGCTTCAGGGAGCATGGGCTTCTATAAGGATGCAGAATGTCGATAGTCCATAGTGCATTGTCGATAGATTCGTAATTGCTGTGGACTATTGACCGTCGACTGTGGGCTGAAATTTTCTTAGCGAAGATGTTTTTGAATACATTCGAGAATTTCCTGCAGGGTTGCCGGTTTGGCGATAAAGGGATAGCCGCCGATATACCCGCCTGCGGCTTGAACCTCTTCATCAAGAACTTCACCGGTGAGAAAGATGATAGGAATCTCGGCGGTTGCAGGATTTTCTTTGAGTTGTGCCGCCAGTTCCGGGCCGCTGACTTGGGGCATATTAATATCCAGAAGGATTAAATCGGGACGGGCCTGGCAGGCGGTTTCGTAGCCCCTGGCGCCACGGTTTTCAATGACGGTTTCATACGAGGCTTCTTCCAGAGTACTAGCAATCATTTCTGAAAGCCTCTTGTCGTCATCAATTAGAAGGATCTTTTTTGGCTGCATAGAGATACCCCCTTTTAGGGTTGATGTGAAATCACAAAATGCCGATAAAGTTGTACGTAGTATAATGATTGTCTATACAGAAGCAAAGGCCCTGACAAAAAGCGTCAGGGTTAAGAGCCTCTCACCCCTGACAATAAACGTCAGGGATAAGACACTCTAATCAATCAAAAAACGCTCGATAAGAGCCTCTAAGTAAATAAAAACATTTGCCAAGAGGCTCTAAAGGAGGGCTCTATGGAAACAGAAAAAAATTGTGCGCGTTGTGCGGCATCAGTCCTTCTCAGGCTTGCCATGGCGTCGTTGTTTGCCCTGGCGGCAATCGGTAAATTTCAAAACGGTCTGGACTCTGTGGTGACCAGTTTTCAGGGAATGTTTAAAGACACACTACTGCCAGCCTGGTTTGTGACGTTTTATGCACGTTTGATTCCCTGGATTGAACTTTTGATCCCGGTTTGGCTCATTACCGGCTTTCGCCTAAAGCAGGGATGGTTTTTTACGGGGCTCGTCATGGTTTCTCTTTCGGCCGGTGTTCTAATGACCAAACAATATGCGCTGGCGGCGAATAATTATTTTTATGTTTTGATGTGCTGTGCGGGACTTTATTTCAGCGACTATGACCGCGTATATATCGGCCGATGCTGTAAAAATAAATCCCATTGTGCAACTTAAGAAACATAACGGAGTGTGTTAATGATGCATCTTTATTTGGTCAGACATGGCGAGGCTGAACGTATTGAGCATGACTTTAAGCGTCCGTTGACGGCGGCCGGAAAAAAAGATGTCTATAAAGTGGGAGTCTTTTTGAAAGATAAAAAAGTCAGCCCATGGGTGATTTGGCACAGTCCTAAAACAAGAGCCCATGAAACGGCTCAGATTCTTTCTGAGGAGTTAAACATCGAAGAAAGACTTGAGATGTATGAGAAAGTCGTCCCGGACGCCCCTGTGCAACCCGTCATTGAGCGCATCGAAATTTGGCATTATGAGAATCCGGGGGCTTCTCTGATGATTGTCAGTCACTTGCCTTTTTTGCCCGGCTTATGTGAAGTTCTTCTGGGGCCGGATAAGTGCAATCGAATTAATTTTGAAACCGGGGGAGTTAATTGTTTGCGTAAAGACGAAAGCGGCGCCTGGCAATTCGAATGGGCCGTTTCACCGTATACGTTATAAACTCAACCAGGGACAGGTGTCCCTGAAGTGTTTTTAGCGCATTGGCTGTAAGCACCTTATTTGACAAGCCAGAAAGCCGATGTTAGTATCCTTTTTTGCCATCTTTAGGGATGTTGTTAAGATCATATAGAGAAAGGTTTGTATGTCATTTGAAATTGAAAAAATCGCTCAGCTTGCCAGGATTAAGCTCAGTGAAGAAGAAACGCAGAAGCTCGGTTCCGATTTAAATGCTATTTTGCAGTATATCGAACAGCTCGGCCGGATTCCCACAGACGGCGTCGAGCCGACCAGCCACGTTTTTAATCTGGAAAACGTTTTTCGCAAAGATGAAGTAAAACCCGTCAACGTCCGTGACAAAGCACTTGAACACGCTCCTTTGCGCGAAAGTTTCTTTTTTAAAGTCCCCAAAGTCGTGGATAAAGAAAGTTAATCTGATATGACCGATGATTTATATAAGTTGACCCTGACCGAGGCTGTCCGTTTTGCCGGTGAAAACAGTGCAGCTCCTTTGCTGGATGCTTTGCGAGACCGTGTTGCGGCTGTGAATCCGAAAATTAATGCAATTTTGCGTTTTGATCCTAAACGGGTCATTCAGGCCGATCCGCGTGAAACGGTTAGCACCGGGCTAAACGGTGTGCCTGTGGCCATTAAGGATAATATCTGCATTGATGGTGTAGAAACCACTTGTGCCTCCAAAATTTTAAAGGGACATATTCCGCCTTATCACGCGGCCGTGATTCAAAAAATTTTAGCGTCCGGTGGAACTTTGTTCGGACAATGCAATATGGATGAATTTGCTTTTGGATCTTCTTCGGAAACATCCGCTTATGGTCTTGTGCGTAATCCCTGGAATACCGAATGCGTGCCCGGAGGGTCAAGCGGGGGTTCTGCTGCGGCAGTGGCTTCGGATATGGCTTTTGCGGCTCTGGGAAGTGATACGGGCGGCTCAATCCGCCAGCCGGCCGCTTTTTGCGGGGTGGTGGGGCTTAAACCGACTTACGGCCGTGTTTCGCGTTACGGACTCATTGCCTTTGGATCAAGTTTTGATCAAATCGGACCTCTGACAAAAAACGTTGAGGATGCCGCGCTTCTGATGAATGTCATTGCCGGACATGATCCGATGGATTCCACGTCCGTGAATGTTCCCGTTCCCGATTATGTCAAAGGGCTTAAGCGTGATGTCAAGGGGTTGCGCATCGGATTGCCCGAAGAATTTTTCATCGAAGGTCTTGATGGTGAGATTGAAAAAAGTGTACGTCAGGCTGCCGAGACTCTGAAACGATTGGGAGCTGAAATCAAAACCATTCAATTGCCGCATACCCCTCAATCGGTTGCCGTCTATTACATTGTTGCCGTGGCCGAAGCGAGTTCCAATCTGGGCCGTTTTGACGGTGTCCGCTATGGATTTCGCGCTGATACCCGGGATTTAAAGGACATGTATCTTCAAACCCGTGAACAGGGATTTGGCGCCGAGGCCAAACGCCGTATTCTGCTTGGTACCTTCGTGCTTTCTTCGGGCTACTATGATGCCTATTATTTGAAAGGACAGAAGGTGAGAACGCTGATCCGTCATGATTTTGCCAAGGCCTTTGAAGAAGTGGACTTGATTTTGTCTCCGACCGCCCCCACGGCCGCTTTTAAGATCGGTGAAAAAACCGATCCGCTTTCAATGTATTTGTCCGATATTTTTACCATCCCCGCAAACCTTGCCGGTGTTCCGGCTATTTCACTGCCTTGCGGGGTGACCTCGGAAGGACTTCCGATCGGGTTACAGCTGATGGGGCGTCACTTTGAAGAAGAAACTCTTTTGCGGGCGGCCTATACTTTTGAAAAAGAAATCCAACTTAAACAAAAACCTCAAGTGGTCAGCGCAGGTTAATTTTTATGAATCAGAAATATGAAGCGGTTATCGGCCTTGAGGTTCACGTTCAACTGGCCACGCAATCCAAACTTTTTTCAGGCGCGCCGACTCATTTCGGAGCCGAACCCAACAGCAACACGACACCGATTTGCATGGGGTGGCCGGGCACGCTGCCTGTGCTCAATGAAGCGGCGCTTAAGCTGGCGATCAAGGCAGGGCTTGCCTTGAATTGCAGGATTGCAGAACGTCTTAAATTTGACCGGAAACATTATTTTTATCCCGACTTGCCCAAGGCTTACCAGATTTCGCAGTACGACATGCCTGTCAACGGAAAGGGGAGTCTGACGATTGAGCTTGAAGACGAGCAGGGTGGTTTACAAATTCGTGAGATTGGTATTACGCGTGCGCATTTAGAGGAAGATGCCGGCAAATTGCTGCATGAGGGGATCAAGGACGGCAGTCTGGTGGATTATAACCGTGCCGGCATGCCGCTGCTTGAAATTGTCTCAGAGCCCGATATTCGTACGCCGGCCGAGGCCTATGCCTACCTGACTGCGCTCAAAGCCATTCTACAGTATCTTGAAGTCAGTGATTGTAATATGGAAGAAGGCAGCCTGCGCTGTGATGCGAATGTCTCTGTCCGCCTTATCGGCGAAACCAAATTCGGGACCAAGACCGAAATTAAAAATTTGAATTCTTTTAAGGCTGTGCAAAAAGCGATTCAATATGAAATTGACCGTCAGATTGAAATTGTTGAAGGCGGCGATAGAGTCGTGCAGGAAACGCGTCTTTGGAATGATGTCAAGTCGCAGACTTTTGCCATGCGCTCCAAAGAAGAGGCTCATGACTACCGTTATTTCCCGGATCCCGATCTTGTGCCTTTTACGATTGACCGTGAAACGGTTGAGGAGATTCAAAAAAGTATTCCCGAACTACCGGCCGCGAGGACTCAGCGTTTTATGAAAGAATGCGGTTTGTCGCGTTATGATGCCTCGGTTTTGGTCGGCGATAAAAAATTGGGGGATTACTTTGAAGCGGTGATTGCTACGGGTGCGGATTCAAAATTGGCCAGTAACTGGATACAGTCTGAACTCTTGGCAATTTTGAACGAACGTAAGATTCCAATTGAAAACTCACCGGTCGGCGCCGATGCCCTGGCCGGATTGATTTCATTGATTCAAAAGAATACGATCAGCGGCAAGATTGCTAAAGATGTGCTGCCGATGATGTTTGAAACCGGCAAGACCGCCGAAGTCATTGTCAAAGAAAAAGGCCTGGTCCAGGTGACTGACACGAAGCTTATCGAAGAAGTGGCGGATCGCGTACTTGCTGCCAATCCTAAAGTGGTTGCCGATTTCCGGGCCGGAAAGGGCCAGGCCGTAGGTTTTTTAGTCGGCCAAGTCATGAAGGAAACCAAAGGTAAGGCGAATCCTAAAATCGTCAATGAAATCCTCACTCAAAAATTAAGTTAAAGCGTTAAAGAGACTCATCACGCTTCTCGCTTAACGCTGAAGAGATATGCTTACACTCGGAATCGAAACCTCCTGCGACGAAACTTCCTGTGCGGTCATTGAGGGCACTCATTCCATCCGGTCCAATGTTGTTTCTTCAAGCCTTTTCAGGCATCAGCCTTTTGGGGGTGTCGTGCCTGAGATCGCATCCCGCCATTGCCTTGAACAAATTGATGTTGTTTTTAAAGAAGCCCTGCGTCAGGCCGCGATCAAACCTGAGGATATTGATTTGATTGCCGTGACCGAAGGCCCGGGATTGATGGGTTCATTATTGGTTGGGGTGAGCTTTGCTAAAGGGTTAAGTTATGAGCTCGGTGTGCCGCTTGTCGGCGTGAATCATCTTGAAGCGCACCTTGTTGCCAATTTTTTAAATGCGGGAAAAGATCAAAAGCCGCAACGTATGCCGCAACAATTTATCGGTCTGCTTGTTTCCGGCGGACATACGATGATTACCTATCACCAGCGTGGACGCGTCACCATTCTCGGGGAAACGGTCGATGATGCCGTGGGCGAAGCCTATGATAAGGTGGCCAAGATTCTGAATTTGGGATATCCGGGAGGCCCGGTCATTGACCGTTTGGCACGCGAGGGAAATCCCGATGCAATCCGGTTTACCAAACCCAAACAAAAGAGGCGTTTTGATTTCAGTTTCAGCGGTGTGAAGACAGCCGTCCTTTATTATGTCCAGAATCAACGCAGACAACCGGACTGGAACGAAGAACGTGAAAAACAGCTGCAGAAAGATCTTGCGGCAAGTTTTCAGAAAGCGGCCGTCAGCTGGCTGGTCGATAAAACTCTCGATGCGGCCGTTTATAAAAAAGTAAAAACCGTTATTGTCGGCGGCGGTGTCAGTGCCAATTCGCATTTACGTCAATCGTTAACGGAAACAGCCGCTCATCAGGGGTTGAAAGTTTCTTTTCCGACGATGGCCCTTGCCGGAGACAATGCCGCGATGATTGCACGCCGCGGTGTGGAGCTTTACCGTAGCGGCAAGCGTGCTTCTTTGAAACTCACAGCCAATCCGAACCTTAAAATAAAGGCAAGACGTTTGAATCTGTAACTCTGCGCGAACCACACGGCGTTATTTTGTAAACTCTAAAAAAATCAGTTAAACTTTATAGAAGATGATGGCTTTGGTCTTTTAGCGGGTGACAATTTTGGTCGTTTCAAAATGAATCAGCCGCTTATCCCTAAAAACCGCTTGTCCTTTTTAGGGGTTCAAAGCCTATCAGCTTCTTACCCGTGGAATTTTGATGGGTATAAGAGAGCACTCAAAAAGCTCGGACCAGGGGGGGGATAATGCCTGATTGGTTAATGCCTCAGGATTTGGAAATCGGTTTAAGGCTTGTGGCTGCCGCCTTATTGGGCGGGGTGATTGGCCTTGAACGCGAACGGCAGGGTAAAGAAGCCGGGGTACGGACTTATGCGCTTGTTTGTCTGGGTTCAGCCTTATTTATGATTGTTTCGGTGCAGATTTATGAAATGTATAAGATCGAGACACGTGCCATTGTTGATCCTTCCAGGATTGCCGCTCAGGTCGTGACCGGTATTGGTTTTTTGGGTGCCGGCGCGATTATTCGTTTTCCGCAAAAAATTAAAGGGCTGACTACGGCGGCGGGGATCTGGACTGCTTCGGGCATCGGTCTTGCAACAGGGTTGGGACTCTATAAACCCGCGATTTTTACTACCATCATTGCGTTAGTCGTTCTTACTGTTTTTTCCCACATTGACCGCTATTTCGGCGGAACCGATCAATAACCCTCGCGTATCGGTGATCTTTTTCACTTTAAAAAGCGCAATAAAGATATTCAGTGGATTTTGCGATTATGCCGATATTTTATTATTAGGGCCTGTGTGCCAATGTTAACAGAACCTAATGCGCTGTTAGTGCTGAAATAAGGGCTTGAATTTCAACATTGTTCGCGGCACTAGCACCGTCTGACATTTGATTTTATTGGTAGACGGTACAGTGCTGCGAACCCATAAAATTAATTGTCGCGCAGTACTAGGCAAAGTATGCCTTAAGGAGGAGTGGTTTGCGTATATTATGGCTTAATGAATATGCTGAATTTATTGGCGGGTGTGAGGCCTACGTCCACCAAACCGCAAAGCTTTTAAATGAAAAAAGTGTTGAATCCGTACTTCTATATAGTGTTAAAAGTAAAGTCAGTTCCGGATTTGCAGCTCCATACAGCCGCTGTTTTCCGGCCGTGGATCTTGAAAAACAAATTACAGCGTTAAATCCCGATCTGATCTATATCCATCGCTGGCAGTCGCTCAAAGACTTGTGCTCGGTGATCAAAAGCGGCGTTCCTACGGTGCGCTTTTATCATGATCATAAATTATTTTGTCTGCGTGAGCATAAATATAAAACGCTTACGCATCAGACCTGCACCCAACCCATCGGTTTTAGATGTTACCCCTGTCTGGGTTTTGTCAATCGGACGCCCCAGGGCATTCGTCTTAATTGTGTGGGGAAACTTCGAAAAGAACACAAAGTGAATCATCAATTAGATGCTTATGTGACCGGCTCACATTATATGGCGGGTCATCTTAAAGCGCATGGTTTTGATCCCGGCAAAACATATGTGATTCCGCTTTATGCTGAGCCTGTGGCCATCAATCCCGGGATCAAGCGGAGAGAGAATCATCTTCTTTTTGTCGGACAGCTTATACGGGGGAAAGGATTGGATACTCTGTTAGAGGCCCTTGCGATGTCTGCGACGAAACCGCACCTGACCATTATTGGAACCGGAAGGCAGGAAGAAATCTACCGTACGATGGTGAAAAAGTCAGCACTTGAAGACCGGGTAGAGTTTTTAGGGCGAATTCCAAATCAAGACATCCACAGATATTATCAAGAAACTTCGGCCGTCGTGTTTCCGGTGAGAACACCTGAGACTTTTGGTCTTGTGGGAGCAGAGGCGATGCGTTTTGCAACGCCTGTCATTGCAAGTTTTATCGGGGGTGTCAGTGAATGGCTGGAACATGAGAAGACCGGTATTGCTGTTCCTCCCAATGATCCAAAACCTTTGGCCAAAGCGATTGACCGCTTGTTAAACGACCGCCAACTCCGCCAAACCCTAGGAGAGAATGGAAAAAAGACTTATCAAGAACGTTTTACGCCTCAACAGCATGTTGATCAGTTATTCCATACTTTCTTAACGATGACAGGAGCGGCTTTGGTATGAGTCAGTGGGGACGGTTTACGGCACGCGGATCCGTGGAAGTGGAAGAGCGTATTACGGCAATCATGACGGAAGTTTGCGAGCGGTTGAAAAAAGCGCTTGCTCCTCAGGATTGCGATGCCGTCGTTTTGCTCGGCGGTTATGGGCGGGGTGAGGGAGGTGTGCTAAGGGAAGGCGGCATTGAAAAACCGCATAATAATTTTGATCTTCTAATGATTACCCGCACAGCCCATCCAAAGCGCATTAACGCGCTTAGAATCAAAGCCTCCACGGCAATTGAAGATTTAGCCGGGAAATATAAAGTCGAATTTGATATTGGAGTGATTGCAAGATCAAAGCTTCAAAAATCCCCTAGCCTTGTGATGTGGTACGATATGCGCCATGGCCATAAAATATTATTAGGTCCTAAAGACTACGTTTCCGGCATGTCACAGTTTGAGCTTGAGAAAATACCGGTATGGGATGTTGAAAATCTCTTGATTAACCGCGGAACGCTCGTGATTATTAATGATCTGATCATTGAACAAAAAGATCTCGATGAAAAGATTCAGCGTCTGATTATTAAGCATACGATTAAGGCAATTATTGGATACGGAGACGCATTGCTTTATTTTCTGGGGAAATATCACTGGAGTTATTGTGAGAAACAAAAGCGAATGGCCGCGGCCGGTGAGATTCCTGCTTCTTTTAAACAATTATACAATGAGGCCATGAATTTCCGCTTTGAACCGGACTACCAAAAGTTTATGGCGAATGATCTTTGCTCATGGGTAGCGACCATCAAAGAAACATTACAATCGATACATCTGGCCTGCGAGAGGCTTAGATATCAACGTCCGGATCTTGACTGGAATGGCTATCACGTCGTTTCGATGAAAAATATGTTTCAAGGCGAAAAGACTTCTCTGAAAGTTTGGCTTAAACGGGGCATTAATTTTTTAAAAGAGAAAGATTCAATCACAGGGTTTCCGGTGTTTGACCGATTTCGATTAGGACTTTTTGGAATGAAGAATGCTTTAGCGTTGATTTTCCCTGTGATTGCCTACGAACTTAAGCATAAAGATTTTCTCGGGTTTACTCAAAAGCTTCTTTCAACACAAAATCAAAGTCCTGAGGTTCTTCGGAAAATTTATCTCCGGAAATGGGCTGTTGCGGGTGATACCAATTTTAAGACAGTGATTAAGCGTTATGCGTTAAATCTTCAGGAATAAAAGAATGACCATCGTGGAGGATCGATATGATTTGTTTGACCGGTGATATTCATCACATGAGTCTTAAGACGGGCAATCAGCAGCATTGTGATATAACGGAGGTTCAGGTCGCAAAACGCTATTTTGACATGTTGAAAGAGGCACGTGTGAAGGTGACTTTTTTTATCACCGGAAAAACATTTGAAGAGGAGTGGGAAGATGTGAAGCCTCTTTGCGATGAACCCCTCATTGAAATCGGCGGTCACACTTATTATTGTTTTAAACCGGAATTGTGGCACCGTATCTGGAATAAATTAATTCACAGTTATAATGGGCCCTACTGGTATCAAAAATGGGATGTGCAAAAAACAATTGATATGATCAGAAACAAAACCGGAAAAACGATTACCACATGGCGCAATCACATGTATATGCACGGCCGTCACACCGAAAAAGTACTTGCCGAATGCGGTATTAAAATATGTTCGGATGGCGTTAAAAAAGACAATGACCGTTTAATTCCTCATACGGACGGTATTTATAATTTCCCCTTGAACATTATTCCTGACCATGAACATCTATTTCATGCCGAACGTACCCCCGAGGCGGTCGAAAAATGGATTAAACGTTACCGGTTTTGTGATGATTTTGGGCCGAAATCCTATTATGTTGACGAGTGGACAGAGATCGTCCTTGAAGGCTTGCGTGAAAATGAATCGAAGGGGCGCGTTTCGAATATGCTGATTCACCCCATTACCCTCTATTTGTGTGATCGGTTAAAATCTTTTCAGAAAATACTGGAATTTTTATCTGCGCATGAAACCATTCATATGAGCGATATGGGCAACTCGGTCGATTTGAAGAAATAGCCCATAAGGAGAAAAAATATGCCTCGCGCAACCATTATTATGCGTTCAAAAAATTCAGACTGGGTGATTGACCAGGCCTTAGCCGCGCTCTATTCTCAGGATTATAAAGATTTTAAACTGTTGGTTGTGGACTCCGGTTCAACGGATCGTACCCTTGAGATTGTTAAAAAATACCCGCATGAGTTGATTGAAATTGAAGCTAAAGCCTATTACCCGGGATTGGTGCTGAATATGGCCATTGAAAGGTGTGATACTGAATTGATTATTTTTCAAAACTCTGACAGCGTTCCGCTTACCCCCGATTGTCTGGGGAATTTAGTTGCGGCTTTTGATCATTCCGAAGTCCAGGCAGCTTTTGGACGGCAGCTGCCAAGACCGGATGCGGATGCATGGGTTGTTCGTGACTATGCTATGAGTTTTCCTGATGCGGCGGAAACCCCTGAGTGGATCAAATTTTCACTGCCGCTGGCTGGATTTCGAAAATCGATTTGGGAAAAACATCATTTCTATACGGATGCCTGGGCCTCGGAAGATACTGAGTGGGGACATTGGGCCCGCAGCCATGGATATCAAGTAAAGTATGTCGCAAATGCCTGTACGATGCATTCACACAACTACACTTATAAACAGCTTTATGGCCGGCGGTTTGTTGAAGGGGAAGCGGATGCTTTTATTAATGATACCCTGATTACAATTCCTCAGATGCTCTATAACATTATGGCTGCCATCCTCAGAGATATGAAACAGTATCTTGCCGCAGGTGATTTGGGAGGGCTTTGGAGTATTCCGGTCAGAAGAGCGGTCTATCATTGGGCTCATTACAAGGGGAATCAATTGGGTTGGCATCGTAAGCATACCGGCGATACGGATGCGAGTGCCGGACAGGGTGTTGTCCTTAAAAATCAGTGACGGCCTAAAAAAAAGGGCAGCTCGTGAAGAGCTGCCCTTTGACTAAACTTAAAAATATTTCCGGTTCTTATACCCTTCACCCTCAAGGCTTTTTGGGTAAGAATCTGATCGGTTTGCCTCGATTTGCTCTTGCAAACCAGTCATTTTCTATACCCTCAAGGCTCCTTGGGTAAGAATCTGATAGGCTTTGAAACGACCAAAGCCGTCATCTTCTATACCCCTCAAAGCTCCTTGGGTAAGAATCTGATCGG
This sequence comes from Candidatus Omnitrophota bacterium, assembly GCA_020632475.1. Taxonomy (GTDB): domain Bacteria; phylum Omnitrophota; class Omnitrophia; order Omnitrophales; family Aquincolibacteriaceae; genus JACKFM01. Next base: position 244,361 of record JACKFM010000001.1, read on the forward strand.
TTTCGTAAAGACCGAAACCGTCATCTTCTATAAAGGTATGGTGGCACCGAGTGAAAGCGCGTTTTCGGTGTAATCCAAAACCGAAATATTGGAATCACGCCGTGAGTATTGATAGTCCAGATGAAGAACCATCCACTTTCTCACATTGTAGTCAAACCCCATGTTAATTCCGAAAATATCGTCATCACGTTTGACCTGAGAAGGAGGAACGACAAACACCGCCCCGCCGATGATCAGACGGCTGCCCGTAAACACGCGTTCTTCAAAATCACGGTTACCCACATAGGCATTTAAGCGTCCTCTGAGTTTCGGCGTAAACAAATGCTTGAGAGCTGCATACCATAATTTCTCATCATAGGTCGTTGCGCTTGAAAATGCCGACTCAACCGGGCGTCTCAGAAAACCACCTTGGATGTTGGTGCGCTTGTGGTTAAAGGTTCTTGATAACGACAGGTTGGTGACAACATTAGTGATATCGTTACGGTCACTGGCTTCAAGGTTGCGGTGATGCAAGCCGACCATGGCGCTATACTTGATATTCCACGGCAGTGTACCCTCGATACCAACCGGAATTTCAAAGTAAAACGTATCGCGTGTTGAAAAATCCTCAAAGGCCACATCGCCTAACCGCAATCCGCTGAAAGCGCGATGTTGGGGATTGATTTGATAATAAGCGCGCAAGTCATATTTGTTTTCGTTATAACTATAGCGCTTTGCGATGACATTTTGAAAATCGCGGTCATAGTTTTCGTAACCGACTTCATAGGTCCACTTTTCATTGGCCCGGTACCCGACAACAATGTTGACCGTATTGTCAAGGTAATCGACAGGTTTGAAAAGCGGGTTATTTGAAACAGCGCCTTCCTGCGTCAATTTTTCACTGATGCGGACATAGATATCGTCCGTAGGGAAAAGATTGGCGTAAACCAGAAAGTCTTGATCCTGAGTATTCTGATTCGCATATTTTGCGTAATATTTAAAGGTCGCTTCATAAGCACCACCAAGGACGGCTTTGTCAGTTTTATAAAGCCACTGGAACCCGGGGGTGATTGAATAGATGTTATCAGAATTTTTTGAATCTTGTGATTTAAGCGCATTGCTGGTGAGGTCGTAATGGGTTTTTATATAGGGTTTAATGGTCAATTTGTATTTTTCAATAATCTTCCATTTTAAATCCGGTAAACCCGTTGCCTTGACACCGTTTTCAATGGCGTCCAGTGCCTTATTGCTGAAGTCCTTCATCTCTTCAATAAAAGCGAAAGCGGAAGGCACTGTCATTGACGAAACGAGAACGCAGATAGTAAAAACAATCAGATGCATTCTTAAAAGATAAATGAGTTTGAATCGTTTCATGAAGCTCCTCCCTTAGAAAACACGACCATTGGGGTCGTGTTGGACATTGGCACCGCCAAGTTCACTACTTAAAGCAGCTGCCAATGCAGTGAAATTTCCGTTAAGAACATCAGAGATATAGCTCTGATTCATGGAAAAACGGAAATCTGCGGAGTTACGATCAAAATAGGCCCAGGAGCCGAGAGGAGGTCCGCCGAGGGGGTAACCCGGACGTCCGATATGAGGAATACAATCTGGGCCGAGGCAATCACCGAACATTCCACCCGAACCCGACATCGCATTCCAGAAAAATTCTTCGTAGTCTTCTTCATTCATAAAAAACTGTCCGAAGAAAAGACCAAAGTCGCTTCCGTCGGTAGCTCCGTCAGGAGATCCGACCGGACTCGGATAACTCGTGGGGCCGTCAGAAGCTGCGGGCGGCAATCCGATACCGGAAGGCACGCCGTTAACGTCATTATGGACATCGGCGCCGGTACTCGGTAAGACCGATGTGCTGTCATTCGAGCGGATTACCGGCGGAGTTCGTTGCGCCTGTAAAAACATCTGCAGTAGTGCAGGGTTAAAGTTTTTATGTGAGGGATCCAGTTCGTTGACTTTATTGATCATGTCTAACTGTTCCTGGTTAAGCCCTTGTAATTGTTCCGGCAAGTCCCTATCACCGACGTGCCAGTCTCGTGCAAAGGCAGTCAATGAAAAGGTTAGACCCAGAAAGAGCAGCATGAACATGCCGCGCAGGTATCGTTGAAACATATTTTATTCCTCCCTTGGAAGATAGGCGCCGTGTTTAAACACGGCAGTTTGAACATTGGGAATCGTTCGTAGTTTCAGATTAAAACATTTTAATTTCTGCGCGTCAAGGTTTTATACGTGTTTTTTGATAAATTGAAATATTTAAAATAATGATTTTGAAATATCTGTAAGGGGAAAGTTACGATTTGCGCGTATGCTCGTCTTCATGTTCGTGCCCATGGAGGCCAGAGACGAACGAGAGCGGAATCACAATATCACTGGAACAACAGGGCAGCACGACCGCCAAAGTGGTCACAATGAAGAGGCCGATGACATGGTCAGGCCAGTTTTCAGGGCCGAAGGAGACTAGGTAGAGGAGCGATGCAAAGCTTGAGATAAGGACATGGGAACTGTGCGAAACGTAGGAAACCTTTGAAAATCGAAGTTCGGTCAGAATGCCGAGTATAATCCCGCCGGTGTTAAAAAGAAGGACAATGCCGGGGGTTTCGAGAAGGCAGATGTGCAGATGCATAGGCCAGCCGAGTAATTTTCCTCCTATAAACGGAATCAGCAGATCGCTGATTCCGCAGAAAAGCAGGGTGGCAAAATAACCCACAAAGATGGCTTTAATGAAGTTTTTTTCGCGTCTTAGATACATCGCGGTTGAAGCAATTGCGCTTAGAAAAATATGCAGAAAATGTGAAACGTGGAAAATGCGCTCATAAAGCATATGTGGATGCTCTCCACGGCCCAGATATCCCATGGAATAGAACGCAAATAGGAGCAAAATGCCTAAAGTGACGCCGGCCAGTGTAAAGGGTAAATGGGCTTTCAGTTCATGCTTAATCATGGATAATGGGGAGTGGCCGTGGCATTGCATGGGCCAGAGTATAAGCTTGTGATTGACACCCTACAAGCAAAAAGATACAATCCCCGTTCTATGAAAAAGCTCAAAATTGCTATTCCTAAAGGAAGTTTACAAGAAGCCACCTGCGGACTTTTTAAAAGAGCCGGATTTTCGATTAGTGTCAGCTCCCGTTCTTATTTTCCTTCAGTCGATGATTCTGAACTTGAGGTGATTCTTTTTCGTCCTCAGGAAATGGCGCGTTATATAGAAGATGGAGTGGTTGATTGCGGTCTGACCGGGCATGACTGGATTGTAGAAAACAATTCAAGCGTGCAGGAGTTGTGTGAATTACAGTATTCAAAGCAGACCAAAAACCCGGTGCGCTGGGTTCTGGCCGTCCATAATGATTCCAAATTTAAATCCGTTAAGGATTTGAAAGGGAAAAAGGTGGTGACGGAGCTGGTCGGGGTGACTAAACGTTATTTGAAGAAAAATAAAGTCAATGCCGAGGTTGAGTTTTCATGGGGTGCCACGGAAGTTAAACCCCCTCATTTGGCCGATGCGATTGTTGAAGCCACCGAAACGGGCTCAAGCCTGCGTGCCAATAATCTGAAGATTATCGATGTGGTGCTGACTTCGGTGCCCAAGTTTATTGCCAATAAGGATAGTTATCGCGATTCCTGGAAACGCAAAAAGATGGAAAATATCGTTATGCTTTTGCAGGGAGCTATTCGCGCTCAGGAAAAAGTCGGTTTAAAAGTGAATGTCCCCGAAAAACACCTTAAAGAAGTGCTTGCCATTTTACCGGCCTTAAAAGAACCGACCGTTTCAACACTGGCCAATAAAGGATGGTATGATATTGACACGGTGATTGATGAATCGGTGGTGCGTGAAATTGTTCCCGCCTTGAAAAAGGCCGGTGCTTCGGGAATTGTGGAATATCCTCTGAATAAAGTTATCCCGTAAAATTTGATTTGGGTTTGGAAGATTTAAATTTTTAAGAAAAGGAGTAAAGACTATGCCTTGGGCGCATAAGCAGCGCAGAAAAAAGATGAATAAGCATAAGCGGAAAAAAAAGCTGCGCAAAAACCGTCATAAGAAAAAAGACTGGTCATAATCAGCATTAGCCACTAAGCGTTAAGCGGTAACGGTTAAAATTTAAGAACGTTATCGCTTAACGCTTTTCGCTTGTTTTACCTATGAAGTCCCTCATCATTTATAGCCCTGCCAAGATTAATCTTGATCTTCGGGTGACCGGAAAATACAAAAACGGCTATCACAAACTTCTGACCGTTTTTCACCGTATTTCACTTCGTGACAAAATTAAGCTGACCAAAACTTCTGCTGGAATTGCTCTGTCCTGTGATCATTCCAAAGTGCCTTGCGATGAGCGTAATCTCATTGTTAAAGCCTATCGGATGCTGCATAAACGTTATCCGAATTTGGGTGGCGTCCGTGTGCGTTTGACCAAAAATATTCCTGTCCAGGGTGGTTTGGGAGGGGGATCTTCAAACGCAGCTTTTTTTCTATTGGCGATGAAGAAACTTTATCGTTTGAAGATTTCTCACAAAGAACTGCTTTCTATGGGCCGGAGGTTGGGAGCGGATGTCCCTTTCTTTTTATGGGATGTGAATCAGGGGATTGGGACTGGGCGAGGGGACCGGATTTGTCCCATGATCGCAAAAGACAAGAAATGGTTTGTTCTGATCGTTTTTGATAAGGGGTTGAGTACTAAAAATGTTTTCGAAAGTTTGCCCAAAACCCTGCAACCCCTTTTCTTGACAAACATTAGGCGTATTGTTAGAATCGCCTGCTCTTTAATGGATCAAAAAGACTTGTTGGATGCCCGAAAGTCTTTTGTCAATGATCTAGCAAAGCCTGCATTCAAATTTTTCCCTTCGATTCGTCGAGTGATCGCAAAGGCAGAAAGGGCGGGAGCTTCTTTTGTGCAGATGTCGGGAAGCGGACCGACGGTTTTTGCGGTCTTTAATTACTCGAAAGAGGCACGGGTTTTTATACGTAAACTTAAAGGAATGCGGGTTGCACGACACCGTTTAATACTTTGTCATTCGATCTAAATATTTAGATCATACGGTCATTGCCCGATGGTGAAACGGTATCACACTGCCCTTTGGAGGCAAGGTTCTTGGTTCGAGTCCAGGTCGGGCAGTTTAGTTGCTGTTAATTCAAAACCGACCAAGTGCTTTTGAATGTTACAGCAACTTAATCCCGAAAAGAACGAAGTGCTTTTCGGGGCTGAACTGTTAATCCGAAACTGAGCCAAGTCTTTCGGATGTTATAGCGACTTAATCCTGAAAAAATAAGTTAGGATTTTTTCAGGGCATGAGTTAATTTCGGGCAGCGCTTGAATTTTTTATTCAAGCACGCCCGCCCAAGGCGGGGTAGTCCCGAAAAGACGGTAGCGAATTTCAGGACATCAAAGAAATTCTCAAAACATATTCAGGATTTATCTATGACCACGGAAAAATGTTCATTTTGCGGACGCGATAAACGCCGTGAGGTACGCAAGATCTTTGCGGGGCCCGGTGTTTATATTTGCGATATCTGTATCCGTATCTGCGGTGAGATTTTAAATAAAGACCATTCTAAAATCGATAAGCGGCAGGATATCGTACAGCGTTACAGCGTTTTAAAACCGCGTGAGATTAAAGAAAAACTGGATCAGTTTATCGTCGGGCAGGAAAGGGCTAAGCGCCAGCTTTCAGTCAGCGTGCATAATCATTACCGCCGTATTCAGGGGGTAAATGAGAGTGACGGAATCGAGCTTGAAAAGAGCAATGTGCTTTTGATTGGACCGACGGGTTCGGGTAAAACGCTTTTTGCTAAGACTCTCGCAAAGATTTTGGATGTGCCTTTTGCTATTGCGGATGCGACCTCGCTGACCGAGGCCGGTTATGTCGGCGAGGATGTTGAAAACATTCTGCTCAGATTGTTGCAGGCCGCAAACTATGACGCGCGAAAGGCTGAGCGCGGCATTGTTTATATCGATGAGATTGATAAAATTGCACGGACTACCGAGAATGTTTCCATTACCCGTGATGTTTCGGGTGAAGGTGTTCAGCAGGCATTGCTGAAAATTCTGGAAGGGACGATCGCGAATGTTCCGCCGCAGGGCGGGCGCAAACATCCGCAGCAGGAATACATCCAGTTGGATACGCGTAATATCCTGTTTATTTGCGGCGGCACCTTTGCCTCGCTTGAAAAAATCATTCAACGCCGCGTTTCAAACCGTGTGATGGGTTTTTCCGGACATTTGAGTGAATATAATAATTCGCAGGAAAAGAACAAACTGTTGGCAATGGTGGAAACCGAAGATCTGCTTGAGTTTGGATTTATCCCTGAATTCATCGGCCGCTTTCCGGTGATTGCTCCGCTGAAAGGCCTGATGGAGGAAGATTTGGTCCGGGTATTGACAGAACCTCAGAATTCTCTGGTGAAACAGTATTCGCGTCTTTTTGATCTGGAAGGTGTGAAGCTTGAGTTTACTGCGGATGCGCTTGTTGAAATTGCGCGTAAGGCAATTCAAAAACGTACCGGTGCCAGAGCTTTGAGGGCTATTCTTGAGACGATGATGCTGGATGTGATGTATGAGGTTCCGTCCGAGACGGATGTCATCAAATGTGTTGTTTCCAAAGAGGTTGTGAGTGGAAAAGAAAAACCCGAACTTGTCCGCCAAAAGGAATGGGTGAAAAGCGCATGAGGCACTTAAAAGATTCAACCCGTGAAGTCATTGCGGCCTATGGTTTTTTGACGCCGAACATGATCGGTTTTCTCGTGTTTACTTCGATTCCTGTGCTTGCCTCTCTGGTGTTGAGTTTCTGTAAGTGGGATTTGCTTTCAGGGCCGCCTGAGTTTGTCGGGCTTGAGAATTTCACGCGCTTGATTCGTGATCCGCTTTTTTGGCAGTACTCATGGAACACGGTTTATCTCATGATGAGTATTCCTATCAGTATGGCCGGCTCCTTAATTCTGGCGATTGCACTGAATCAAAAGTTGAAAGGGATTGTTTTCTTCCGTACGGTTTATTTCCTGCCGACAATTTGTTCGGGTGTTGCAATTTACATGTTATGGAAGCTGATCTATAACCCGGATTTCGGGGTGCTCAATACGATTATTTCAAGCACCGGACAGTTTTTCGGATTAAATCTTAAGGGCCCCTACTGGTTACATGATGAGGCGTGGGCAAAACCCGCTTTGATGATTATGGGAGTTTGGCAAACTGTCGGGGGATATAACATGATCCTGTATTTGGCCGCACTGCAGGGAGTGCCCCGTGATTTCTATCATGCTGCCGAGGTGGACGGAGCTAATAGTTGGCAGAAATTCTGGGCTGTGACATGGCCTCAGATTTCGCCCACGACATTTTTTATTGCGATCATGAGTGTGATAGGCGGTTTTCAGGCAGGCTTTGATCCTGCGTTCGTGATGACCGGCGGCGGACCGAACGGTTCGACGACCACGTTGATTTATTATTTGTACAATGAAGCTTTTGATTGGAATCACATGGGATATGCCGCGGCCATTGCCTGGGTTTTGTTTTTGATAGTTTTTCTTTTTACCATTATTCAGTGGCGCTTTTTTAACCGGAATGTCCACTACCAGTAAGAACTGCGGAGCGGGACCGGAAAGTAAAATTTATGGCACATCATAAAACACGACAAATGCTGCTTCAGTTTTCAAAGAAGGCCGGCGTATTCTTATTTTTAATGATCGGCGCTTTGACGATGATTGGTCCCTTTATGTGGATGATTACGACATCCTTAAAAGAAGCGGGAGCGGTTTTTTCCTACCAGAAGGAATGGTGGACCGAATGGCTTCCGTTTACTTTTAAATGGAGTAATTACGCCAAGGCATGGCATGTGGTGCCGTTTGCCAAGTTTTATCTGAATTCGATTTTTGTTTCATTGATGATTACGGTCGGTCAGGTGGGTACGAGCGCGATGGCCGCTTATGCTTTTGCGCGTCTGAATTTTCCGGGCCGTGACAAACTGTTTTTCGCTTATTTGGCGACCATGATGGTGCCCGGTGCCGTAACGATGATTCCGGTATTTATTCTGTTGCGCCACTTCGGATGGATTGATACTTATAAGGCCATGATCTTGCCTGCAATGTTTACAGCCTACGGAACATTTATGTTGCGGCAGTTTTTTCTGACGCTTCCGCGTGATCTGGAGAATGCGGCCAAAATTGACGGATGCTCGCATGTCGGTATTTTTTGGCGGATTATTCTCCCGCTTTCCAAACCGGCGCTTGCAACATTGACGACCTTTACTTTCATGGGATCGTGGATGAGCTTTATGTGGCCCTTGATTGTGATGAATACGCAGGAAAAATTCACACTTCCGATCGGATTGGCCTATTTTCAAAGTCTTCACGGAACAGACTGGACGCTTTTGATGGCGGGCTCCGTGATGATGATCCTGCCGATTCTTCTGGTATTTATTTTTAATCAGCGATTCTTTGTCGAAGGAATTAAGCTTTCCGGAATCAAAGGTTGAGCCTGACCCCGGGTCATAGAGGCAATAGTGTCAGCGATGCAATCGATTATTCTGGCGGCGGGAAAAGGAACGCGGATGCGTTCCGGAACGCCTAAAGTTCTGCATCCGGTTTTAGGACGTCCGGTTTTGGGGTATGTCTTAAAAACGCTTGCCTCGATCGGTTTAAAGCAAAATACCGTTGTCATCGGGCATCAGGCCGAGCGCCTGAAAGTTTTTTTAAAAGAGTTTGATCAGAAAGAAAAGACCCGCTCCCAGGCTGTGCTGCAGCCCAGGCAGAACGGAACAGGTCACGCTGTAATGATGACGGCATCGGCTCTGCGCGGCAGGAAGGGAAATGTTCTTATCTGGCCCGGGGATATGCCGCTTGTCGAACGATCAACACTAAAGAATTTTATCGATCAGCACCGGCGTTCGGGTGCCAAAGCAAGTGTGTTGACATCTATTCAGCCAAACCCTTCAGGGTATGGGCGTATTTTACGGGCCGGCGGGAAATTTTTTGCGATACGTGAAGAATTGGATGCGTCCGAAAGAGAGCGCGCGATTCAGGAAGTCAATACGGGAGTTTATCTATTTGATCTTCCATTGCTCTTTAAGGCGCTAAAGCGTATCCGGCCGGTCAATAAAAAGTCGGAATATTATTTGACCGATACCATTGAAGAACTTGTGCGGATGAATTGCCCGGTGGAGGCTTTTCCTCTGGCGGCTCCCAGCGAAGGTCTTGGCATTAATTCCAGACAGGATTTAGCCAAAGCGGTAGAGGTTATGATGAAGCGTGAAATGCAAAAGCATATGGCCGCAGGCGTGACATTCGAAATGCCGGAGCTCACTTATGTCGCTCCGGAGGTTAAGATCGGCGAAGATACCGTGATTCATCCGTGGTGTTATATTGAGGCGGGAGTCAGGATTGGTAAGAACTGTAAGATCGGTCCCTATGCCAAATTGAATCGTGGCGTGGTGATCGAAGACGGCGCGGTGATCGGATCTTTTGTTGAGGTCAACCGGTCTAAAATCGGAAAAAAAGTTTACGCCAAGCATTTAGCGTATATTGGTGATGCGGTGATCGGGGAAGGCTCTAACATCGGTGCCGGGACGATTACGGCGAATTATGACGGCACCCACAAGCATCAGACTAAAATCGGTAAGAAAGTTTTTGTGGGATCCAATACGGTTTTTGTCGCGCCTGTACGTGTCGGTGATAGCGCCCGGACCGGAGCGGGTTCAGTCGTGACTGCCGGTACGCATATACAAAAAGGGATAACGGTTGCGGGCGTTCCCGCCAAACCGTTAAAAAAGAAAAGAGGGTAGTCGTTATGTCGCTATTTCATTCGAATGCAAGTAATGGACTTGTTGTTTTGGGCGGAAATTCAAACCCCGAGCTACTCACTGAGATCGCACAACGGCTTGATGTCAAAGCTGCGGATGTGATTTGCAGCCGTTTCCCCGAAGGGGAAATTCATGTGCAAATCCGCGAGAATATTCGCGGAAAAGATGTTTTTATTGTTCAATCGATTTGCGCAAGCCCCAATGATAGTTTGATGGAACTTTTAATTTTGATGGATGCCGCACGCCGTGCTTCGGCGAAAAGAATTACGGCGGTATTACCGTTTTTTGGTTATGCCCGGCAGGACCGCAAAGACAAACCGCGTGTGCCGATTACGGCCAAATTGATTGCTAATTTGCTGACGCACGCCGGGGCCAACCGTGTGTTGACGATGGATCTGCATGCCGGTCAGATCCAGGGATTCTTTGACATCCCTGTGGATCATCTTTATTCGATCAGCACTGTCGGCGATTATGTGGTGAAGAAGAATTTGAATAACCTGGTGGTTGTTTCGCCTGATATCGGCGGTGTTCGCATGGCACGTGCTTATGCTAAACTGCTTGAAGCACCGCTTGCGATTGTGGATAAAAGACGCGAGGATGCCACGCACACGCACGTGATGAATATTATCGGATCCGTGCAGGATAAAAACGTAGTCATTATTGATGATATTATTTCGACCGCAGGGTCGTTGGTTGAGGCGGCCAAGGCGCTTAAAAACGCGGGCGCTCTGGATATTTATGCCGCAATTGTGCACCCGGTGTTAGCCGGACCTGCGATTGAAAGACTTAGAGATTCGGTGATTAAAGAGTTGATTGTCACTAATTCTATCCCGCTCGGTGAAGAGAAAAGAATCGATAAGATTAAGCAGTTGTCGGTTGCCCCGCTTCTGGCTGAAGCGATTAAAAGAATTCATCAGAATGAATCGGTAAGCTCCCTTTTTTCTAAAGTCGGAGTCGAGGCTTAAATTTAAAAACCCATATACCGTTTATTGAAACGGATATTTTAAGGAGGAAGTGAAAATGAAAACGATTGATTTGCAGGTGAAAATGAGAAGTTCAAGCGGCACGAAAGGGGCCAAGGCCGTTCGCCGCGAAGGGGGGATCCCCGCGGTTGTCTATGGGCACGGTATGGAACCCTTATCACTTGTCATAGAGCGCAAGGCTTTTATGCAGGCGCTTCACGGCGTTGAAGGAAGCAGCGCTGTTTTTAATCTTCTGCTTGACGGCGGAAATTTAAAAGAATCGACCTGTCTGATTAAAGATGTTCAACACAACCCGGTTAACGAGGAAATTAACCATATTGATTTTACCGTAATCTCGATGACCGAGACGATTCAGCTTGAAGTGGCGTTGCACCCCCTGAATGTTGAAGATGCTCCTGGTGTCAAAGAGGGCGGGGTTTTCGATCTGGTTCACCACGAAGTTGAGATTGAATGTCTGCCGACGCAAATCCCTGCGCACATTGATGTCGATGTCATTGCAATGAAGATTAATGACACCATTCATGTAAAAGATCTGATTTTACCGGAAGGGGTCAAAGTTCTTCTTGATGATGATGAGGTGGTTGTTGCTGTTCATCCTCCGAGAGTTGACAAGGTTGAAGAGGAAGGCGCTGAAGGCGGCGAAGCAGAACCTCAGGTCATTGAAAAAGGCAAAAAGCCTGCTGAAGGAGAAGAAGAGGGGAAGTAAAGTTTTCTCTTTTAGTACCAGCTGATATTTTAGGAAGATATGAAATCCGGGCGGGCTTTATCCCGCCCGGATTTTTTAGGATTCAGGATGAAAATCATAGTCGGTCTTGGAAATCCCGGTACAAAATACCGTCATACACGGCATAACATTGGGCGCGATGTGGTCGAATTTTTGGCTGCAGCGGTTAAAGCCCCGTTGGTTTTTAAAAAACGTCTGAGTTGCTATTTAGCCGAATGCGTTTATGAGGGGGAGTCATTGATTATTGGATTTCCCGATTCATTTATGAATTTGTCGGGGATCCCGGTCGAAAAGGCTGTGCGTCATTTTGGGGTGGATGAAGCCAGGGATTTATTGATTGTCCTGGACGATGTCGCAATCCCCTTTGGGACTTTCAGACTTCGCTCTAAAGGAAGTTCAGGCGGGCATAATGGGCTTAAATCGGTTAATGGGGCGCTTGGGACCAGTGATTATGCACGTCTGAGAATTGGCATCGGGCCGGATGGGAGTTCGGGAGATGCCGCAGTGCCTTTGTTGGAAGATTATGTTCTGTCAAAGTTCGACCGCCAGGAAAAAGCACGGATGCCTCAGATCGTTGAAAAAGGGATGCTGGGATGCTTAGAATGGCTAAGGCATCCTGTTACCAGAGCGATGAGCTCTGTAAATGCTTTTAAAATATAGCCTTACGGATAGATGCTTGCGTTTTTGTGCCTTTAAGTGTTTACTTGCACGGCCAGGGCTTTTGTGATAAATTATTCCACCTTTTCGAAGTTTGCATTCATCCCTTCAAAGAGGAATATTTCGAAAGATTCCAGTACCTCGTTAAGTATGAAATTTCGGGTTTCGCGGCACAAGTGTCCGTAGCAATATTGAAACTCAAGTCCGATATTTCAATATTGACGGAGTACTAGCGCATTTTGTGCTGAGGCCTGTAGAGCTATTGCGCCTCAAGATCATTCTAAAAAGAGATAATCAAAGGAGTTTCACAAGTTTATGAGATTGTATGAAGCACTGCTTATTTTTCCGTCCAATGCGGCTCCGGAAGCGATAGAAAAAAACTTAACCGCGATTGATGGCGCCATTCAGAAGTTTGAAGGTAAAGTTGTCAATAAAGTGGATAGCGGCAAAAAACCTTTGGGCTATACGGTTAAAAAATTCCGTGAAGGCGTTTTTTACCTTATTGATTTTCAGATGCCCCCGGTTCATATTTCTGAATTGAAGAGATTTTTTCAGCTTTTGGACGGCCTTTTAAAATTTACGATTATTGTGAAGCCGGTCCTGAGCAAAGCCGCTATTGAAAAGAAAGCTAAAATCGCCGCAAAAAAAGCTGCGAAAAAAACTGACGAGACCGTTACTTCCGCTTAAACACCTACTTAGGGGCAGGAACTTAATTATGGCAGCAAGTTTAAACAAAGTTTTGTTGATTGGAAATTTGACCCGGGATCCGGAATTACGTTATTTGCCGTCAGGGCAGGCCGTGACAACATTTACGGTTGCTTCAAATCGCGCCTATGTTTCTCAGTCGGGCGAGAAAAAGGAAGAAGTCAGCTATATCCGTGTTGTGGTATGGGCGCGCCGCGCCGAGGTCTGTAATGAGTATTTAAAAAAAGGAAGCCCCGTATTTGTTGAGGGGCGTTTGCAAAGCCGCAGTTGGGAAGCGCAGGACGGCACAAAGCGTTCGACGATTGAAGTCGTTGCTCAAAACGTTCAGTTTCTTTCCTCCGGAAGATCTAAAGGCGGTGCGCCGGCAGCCAGTGATGATAGCGCCGTTTTCGATGATTCAATGGATAGTCATCTGGGTGAGCATGGTTCGGTTTCAGTGTCTGATGACGAATTAAAGCCGGATGATTCCATTCCCTTTTAAATAGGCATTTCGCCGTATCTTAATTTAACCTAGTGCCGCCTGACATTTTATTTTAGAGGGAGGCGGTGCAAGTGTTCGTAACAAGGTTGAAATTTAAGCGTACATTTCAGCATTGACGAAACACTAGAAATGAGGAAGCTTTTAAATGGATTCAAATAGCAGAAAACCGAAAACACGTTCGAACTCAACAGGTTCTGGTTTCAAGAAAAGAGAACCTCGCCATTCATCTGCAGGGCGTGTTTTTCGAAAGAAAGTTTGCCGCCTTTGTTCTGAAAGGCTTGACGGAATTGACTATAAAGACCGTGACCGGCTTGTTCGTTATCTGACCGAAAAGGGTAAGATTATTCCCAGAAGAACGACGGGTAATTGTGCGAAATGTCAGAGGGTGTTGGTTCGTGCCATTAAACGTGCCCGGCATGCGGGGGTTCTGGCGTTTCAAGTGGAAATTTAATCCGTTTTAGACCGGGTTAAATCATTTTAGAAATTAATTGAATGTTTAAAATGCCGCCGAAATTTTTCGACGGCATCTTAATTTAACGGATAGCTTCAAATTCCGATTTATTCAAGGAGAGTTTTACTATGGAAATTATTTTACTCAAGGATGTGAACAAAGTCGGCCGCAAGGGTGAGGTTGTCCGGGTCCGTGAAGGATTTGCCAGAAATTTTCTTCTTCCCCAGAATGCCGCGATCGCCTGTACGAAAGCCGGACAGAAGTTTATTGACCAACAAAAAGCACAGGCCGCGAAAAGGGTAGCTAAAGAAAAGGCCGAAGCCGAAAAGTTTGCCGCAAAATTAGAGAAACTTGAGCTGAAGATTGAAGCTCCTTGCGGTGAGCAGGAAAAGCTTTACGGTTCGGTGACGGCTGAGGATATTAGCGCAGCCCTGCAGGAGAAAGGCTTTGAACTCGATAGAAAAAAGATACAGTTGAAAGATTCTATCCGCAGTCTCGGTGCCTTTGAAGTGTCTGTGGAAGTTTATCCGCAGGTGAAAGCATCGCTTAAAATTCAAGTTGTTTCCAAGTCGTAGTTCAAATTCAGGTCAAAACCCGTGGTTACTTCGGAATCATCCGTAAACGTTATTGAAAAAGTCCCGCCCCAAAGCCGGGATGCCGAAGTGAGCGTATTAGGCGCCATGCTTTTTGAAGAGCAGGCCCTGGTTAAGGGAATTGAAAATCTGCACCCCGAATACTTTTACCACGAAAATCACCGCAAAATCTTTCAAGCCCTTGTCAGTCTCTTTGAAAAGAATGATCCAGTCGACATCCTGACCGTTTCCGAAGAGCTTAAAAAACACGACCATTTAGAATCTGTCGGAGGTGTGAGTTATCTGACGCAGTTAACGACGCAGGTTCCCACTAGTGCGCACATTGACTACTACGCACAGATCGTCAAAGAAAAGTTTCTTCTGCGGCATTTGATTGAGCAATCTACACGGATCGTTCAACAGTGTTTTAATGCCGGTGACAACGTCAAAGATTTAATTGATAACGCTGAAAAAATGATTTTTGAAATCAGTGAAACTCAGATTAAAGGAAAAATTACATCACTGAAAGATATCATTCATGAGAACATGGAAAATATTGACCGGCTCTATCAAAGAAAAGAGCATGTCACGGGGATTGCGACCGGGTTTCATGAGTTTGATGTTAAAACGGCCGGACTTCAGCCGTCGGACTTGATTATTGTTGCAGGTCGCCCGTCGATGGGAAAGTCGGCCTTTGTGTCAAACTTATGCGAGCACATCGGGGTGATGTTGAAACGTCCGGTTGCTTTTTTTTCGCTGGAAATGAGTAAACAACAGCTTGTGCAAAGAATGCTTTGTTCTCATGCGCGCATTGACGCCCAGCGCGTCAGAACAGGTTATCTTTCTCATCAGGACTGGCCGCGTTTGACGAGTGCTGCGGGAAAACTGTCCGAGGCGCCTATTTTTATCGATGATACCCCGGGGCAATCCGTGCTTGAAATCCGCGCTAAGGCACGACGGCTTAAAATGCAGTATAATATCGAACTTGTGGTCATTGACTATTTGCAGTTAATGCATGGCGGTCACGGCCGCTCAGAGAACAGACAACAGGAAATTTCTGAAATTTCACGGTCACTGAAAGCGATTGCCCGTGAAATTAATGTTCCGGTAATCGCGATCAGCCAGCTTTCGCGTGCCGTGGAGTCCAGAACGGGAAATCGTCCTCAGCTTTCCGATCTCCGCGAATCGGGCGCGATTGAACAGGATGCCGATGTGGTGGTTTTTCTGTTTCGCGAAGAGTATTATAATCCGAAAGAAGAAAACAAGAACCGTGCGGAAGTGATTATTGCCAAACAACGAAATGGTCCGATCGGAACAGTTGATCTGGCATTTCTGAAAGAATCAACGCGGTTTGAAAATTTAGAACATGTTCATATGGAAGGGGCCGGAGAGTGAAAAAAATACTCATAAGCTTTTATCTTTTACTTTGTCTTCTCATGCCTGTCCGGGCCTTTGCCGCTGACCAGGATGCGTCTGCAACAGCCCAGCAGCAAGCTCCCTCGAATCTGATTACCGAAGTCGTGATCGAGGGCAATCAGATTATCAGCACCAATACTATTCTTAGCAAAATGAAGCTGCAAAAAGGTGCTGCGCTTGCTCAGGAAACAGTCAATGACGATCTGAAACGCCTTTATGCCACGGGTTTCTTTCAGGATATCCGTATTAATGTTGACGAAATGCCTGATGGATATAAGTTGATTGTGGTTGTCGATGAGAAGCCCGTTGTGCGGGAAATTGTGATCGGTGGATTCAGCCGTTTTAAAGAGGATAAACTTAGGAAATCATTCGGAGTACTTGAGGGCCAGATTCTGGATGAACGCCTGATTAAGCAGGGGGTTGAAGCTATCCGCAAGATGTATGCTGATAAGGGATACCGTTTTGTGGATGTGGATTCCAAGATTGATATTAATGCGCAGGCCAAGGAAGCGCGTGTTACGGTTCGTATTATTGAAGGCGAAAAATACAAGGTTAAGCAAATTAACTTTGAAGGAAATGAAGCTTTCAGTGATAAGCAGTTGAACAAGCTGATGAAAACCAAAAAAGATAAATGGTTTAATTCGGGTATTTTTAAAGAAGAGTATTTCCAAAAGGACATGGAACGTATTCTGCTGAATTATCAGAAAGAGGGATACCTGGATGCGCGTGTTTCTCATGATTTTGAATATGATAAAGATGCCCAGGCCATTGTGATCACCATTGCGATTGAAGAAGGACAGCATTATGTAACCGGTGAAATCAAGTTTGAAGGTAACCGGCTTTTTCCTGAAGCCGAAATTTGGCAGAAGCTGGACATGTTGCCCGGGCTGACCTATTCACAGTATTACCTGTTTCAGGATATTGAAAATATCCGTGATTATTATTATGAACGCGGTTATATGGAAGCACGGGTTGTTCCGGATATTAAACTGAACAAAGATACCGGTAAGGTGGATGTTTTATATCAGATTTCCGAAGGGGATATTTCATTTGTCGAAAAGGTGATTATCCGCGGTAATACCAAGACCCGGGATATTGTGATTCGCCGTGAATTGAGAATCCGGCCCGGTGAACGTTTTGACGGAGCAAAAATTCAAAAATCCAAACAGAGGCTTGAAAACCTCGGTTTTTTTGAAGAAGTGACTTTTGATACGGAGCCGGGTTCAGAACCCAACCGCCGTAATGTGGTATTTCGTGTTAAGGAAAAACGTACAGGTGAACTTTCTTTCGGCGGTGGTGTCAGTTCCATTGATCGATTTGTCGGTTTTGCCGAAATTTCACAAAAGAATTTTGACCTGATGAATTGGCCGCGTTTTACCGGCGGAGGCCAGTCCCTGTCTGTGAGTGCCCGCGTCGGCAGTATTACGCAGGATTACACGATTAGTTTTGTGGAACCGTATTTGTTCAACAAACCGATATCTCTTGGCGTCGACCTTTTTAACACCTTTCGCGATAATCGCAACGTGGACTTTGATGAAAGGCGTACCGGAGGCAGCGTGACCGTCTCCAAGGCTTTGAATGACAGCTGGCGGATTGGCACGGGGTATACGCTTGAGCGCGTTGAATTGGACAGCATTTCAGACGATGCGCCCAGTACGGTGAAAAACTTCGCGGGAACAAACTGGCTTTCACGGATTAAGTTATTTGGCGTTTATGATACGCGCGACAGCGTCTTTAATCCGACCAAAGGAATGGTGGTTCGGTTAAGTTTGGATTTTGTCGGGAGTTTCCTCGGGGGTGATCAGGATTTTTATACGACCGATGTCAGTCTGACCAAATACTGGACAATTTTTGAAAAGCACCTCCTTGAATATAAAGCAAGATTGGGAACCTCCGATTCCTTTGGCAGTTCAAGTGAAGTTCCTATTTTTGACCGTTTTTATGCCGGCGGTCTGGGAACCGTCCGCGGGTATAACTATCGTCGCGTAGGCCCCATTGAAAGCGGTGATGCTGTCGGTGGTGAATCGATTGCTCTGACCAGTTTAGAATACACTTTCCCAGTGCCCCGCCTGGAAGGTTTTCGCGGTGTCGCCTTTATTGATGCCGGACATGTCAACCGGGACTCTTATAAAATTGATATCGGTGAATTTGCCGTCAGTGTTGGTCCCGGTGTGAAAATTAAAACTCCATTGGGCCCTGTCGCCTTTTATTATGGGCTGCCAATTTTTAACAAGGATACGAAGGATGAAAACGGGCGCTTCGAGTTCAGTTTAAGCCGTGGATTTTAACGCAATTGGATTAACTCTTTTTAAACTTGCTTCTATTAATATTTAAAATTTAGTCGAGACAGTAACGAATAACAAGCCGTACAAGGAGGAATTTCATGAAAAAAATCAATGTATTAAGTCTTTTTGCTCTTATGATGATATTTTCGACCGCTTTCTTCAGTCTATCTGCCCAGGCAGCGGAGAAATATGCTTTTATTAATGTGGCAGAAGTTTTTGATAAATACCAGAAAACGGTCGATCATGACCGTGGTTTGCAGGAGACGGGAAAGAAGAAAGAAGAAGAGCGTGACGTGATTGTTCGCACAATTCGTCAGCTGAAAGATGAGCTGGTGCTCTTGAATGATGACGCAAAAGCGACAAAACAGGAAGCTCTTGATGCTAAGATTCGCGAGCTTCAGGAGTTTGATCGCGCTGCAAAACAGGAGCTTGGCGAAAATCGCCGCGACGTTATCCAGGAGATTTTCAAAGATATTGATGATGTTGTCCAGGCTTACGGTAAACGTGAAGGCTATGACCTTATTTTTAACGAACGCGCGCTGATTTACCGTAGTGATAAGTTTGATATCACACAGCCGGTTCTTGAGGAGTTGAACAAGACTTACGGCGGTAAGAAGAAATAAGATCAATGAAACAAAAAACGTTAAAAGGAAAAATTGAGTTTTCAGGTCAGGGCTTACACACAGGAGCCAGTGTTTCTCTTGAGATTTGTCCGGCTGATCCGGATAGCGGTATCCTTTTTTGCCGTATGGATCTTGATCCGTCACTGAGAGTACGGGCCCGTGTTGAGAATGTGCGCCAGGATGAATTGCGTCAAACGGCACTGGTTGTCGGTGAGGGGGTCGTTCGTACGATTGAACACCTGATGGCGGCCTTCCATGGTTTGGGCATTGATAACGCAGTGGTCCAGGTTAGTGGGGATGAACTCCCGGGTATGGACGGAAGTGCGATTGATTTTGTGCAGGCGATTCAGAAGATAGGGTTGGTTGAACAAAATGCTGAACGGAAATGGATCGATATTACCGAACCGATTTATGTTGATCGGGGCGATCAATCCATTATTGCTTTGCCGGCTGACCATCTTTTTATCTCATATACACTGAGTTATAAGCATGAGGATCTGAAAGATCAGTATTTATCACTGCGTATTTTGCCTGAAATTTTCGAACGTGAACTGGCTCCGGCCAGGACATTTTGTTTGAAACAAGAGGCGGAATATCTCCTGGCTCAAGGTTATGGTCAGGGTGCCAATTTGAAGAATACGCTTGTTTTTGAACGCAATATGCCGATTGAGAATGAATTGCGTTTTCAGGATGAAGCCTGCCGTCACAAAATGATGGATTTAATCGGAGATCTTTTTTTGGCCGGATTTGTCAGAGGACACATCATTGCTGCTCGCAGCGGGCATTCGCTTAACCTTGAACTCGTGAGGAAACTGACTATGAAGAACGAACCAGAGATCAAACCCGTCCCCAAAGAACTCGGCGTTAGGGAAATCCAGAAGATCATTCCCCATCGTTTTCCGTTTTTGTTCGTAGACCGCATTGAAAACTTTGAGCCCGGACTGCGCGCAACAGGTTTTAAACAAGTCACCATGAATGATCATTTTTTTCAAGGGCATTTTCCCGGACATCCGGTGATGCCGGGAGTTCTGATTATTGAAGCGATGGCGCAGGTTGGCGGAGTGATTATGCTGGGTGAACCCGAAAATCGCGATAAAATTGCTTATCTGATGAGTATTGATTCGGCAAAATTCAGAAATCCCGTAATGCCCGGGGATGAATTGCGGATGGAAGTCGAAGTGACTAAAAAGAGATCACGCACGGGACAGTGTATCGGCCGTGCTTATGTGGGGGATAAATTGGCATGCGAAGCGGAAGTGAAGTTCGCAGTCGTGGACAAGTAGAGATTCATCCGACCGCAATCGTCCATGCGGATGCGGAACTCGGTGAAGGCGTTAAGATCGGTCCCTTTAGTATTATTGAGGCAAATGTCCGGATCGGAGACGGAACCATTGTCGGCGCACGCGTGACGATCGAAGGATATACGACCATCGGTTCAGATAATGAGTTTTATACCGGTGCAGTAATTGGCAGCCGGACTCAGGACAAAAAATTTGACGGTGGTATCAGCTATCTTCGCATCGGGAACAATAATCATATCCGGGAATATGTGACCGTTAATCCCGGAACTAAAGAAGGTACCGAGACCGTAATCGGTTCTGGCAACCTCTTAATGGCTTACAGTCACGTTGCCCATGATTGCATTGTGCGCGACAATGCCATTTTGGCCAATCAGGCAACTTTGGCCGGCCATGTGATCGTTGAGGATAAAGCCATTATCGGAGGATTGAGTGCCGTGCATCAATTTGTCCGCATCGGTAAACTTTCGCTGGTCGGAGGTTGCTCCAAAGTTGTGCAGGATATTCCTCCCTTTATGATGGTTGACGGCCATCCTGCGCAAGGCGTGAATATTAATTCGGTCGGTATGGACCGTTCTGAACTTTCCAAAGACGACAAGAGTCACGTGAAAAAAGCATTTAAAATACTTTTCAGGTCGGGTTTGACGCTGAAAAGTGCGATTGCTAAAATCGAAAACGAATTACCCTCCACTGTGTGCACACAGGAATTAATTACTTTCTTGAAGAAATCTGAAAGAGGTATTTGCGGTTAATCCGTACAATACCTGTATAGATATTAAAACCAAAATCCCTAATGATGGAAGAGCTTACACCTAAAAAAACAATTGGTATTATTGCGGGCAATGGCCGTTTTCCGGTCTTGGCCGCCCACGAGTGTAGAAAGTTAGGGTATCGTTTAGTGGTGACGGCGATTCGGGGCGAGACCGAGCCGGTCATGGAGCAGCTGGCCGACGAGTTAATTTGGGTTAAGATCGGTGAGTTGAAAAAAATGGTGAAGTTTTTTAAAAAGGAAAATGTCACCGAAGCGGTCATGGCCGGAAAAATCGAAAAGGTCCGGCTCTTTCAGGAGAACGTTCAGCCCGATTTTGAAATGATGAAAGTGGTTATGAAAGTGCGTGATTTTAAAGACGACAGCCTTTTGTTGGGCATTACCGGTTATCTGGAGTCACAGGGCGTTCATTTAATGGATTCGACCTTTTTTTTGAAAAAAGCCATGCCGGGCGCAGGTGTCTTGGGAAAGAAAAAGCCGTCAAAGCCGATTGTTGAAGATATTCAGTTCGGATTTGAAATCGCAAAAGCGATTGCCGCTCTTGATTTAGGACAGACGGTGGTGGTTAAGAAAAAAGCGGTTCTGGCAGTTGAAACCATTGAGGGAACGGATCAGGCAATTCTTCGCGGCGGAAAACTGGGATGCGGAAAAGTGACTGTGGTAAAAGTTGCAAAACCTAATCAGGATATGCGTTTTGACGTACCGGCCGTCGGATTAAAAACTTTAAAGAGCCTGAGTGATGTTCAGGCCGAGGCCTTTGCTTTTGAGGCCGGAAAAACCATTTTCTTAGATCTTGAAGAATTTGTTGAGCGCGCCGATCAGAAAGGAATCGTGCTTTACGGAGTGGAGTCATAAAGAACATGCCGAAACAAACCCCAAAAAATAAGTTGAACATGGAATCCTCCAAACGCGAGGAACAGGATTTGACCGTTCTTCACGAGATCGGTAAAACACTGGGCTCTTCCAATGATCTGAAACTTGTGATTCGGCAGATTATGGGGATTTTACATGAGAAAATGGGGATGGAACGCGGTACGGTCACACTTCTGGATGATCAAACCAAAGAGCTCTTTATTCAGGATGCCTATGGTCTGGATGAAGAGGAAATTAAAAGAGGCCGCTATCTTTTGGGTGAGGGAATTACCGGTAAGGTGGTGGCTGCCGGTGAACCGTTCGTGGTTCCGAACGTGGGAAACGAACCGCTTTTTTTAAACCGCACCGGTTCGCGTGACGTGAAAAGAAAGACCATTGCTTTTATTTGTATTCCGATCAAGCTCGACCAAAAAACAATCGGGGCTTTGAGCGTCGACCCCCAATTCAGAGAGGATGACAATACCTTTAATCAGGATATTCGCCTTTTGACCATTATCAGTTCCATGATTGCCCAGGCGGTCAGAATTCACCGAATGGTTCAAAAAGAAAAGGAAAAACTCCAAACGGAAAACAAGCTTTTAAAGCAGGAGCTGAAGAAAAAATTTCATCCCACGAATATTATCGGTGAGAGCAAACGGATGATGGATGTTTATGCCTCGATAGAGCTTGTCAGTCAGACGAGTGCAACGGTGATGCTCAGAGGTGAGAGCGGTACGGGTAAGGAACTTGTTGCGCATGCCATTCATTACAATAGCGACCGTCCCGACGGTCCGTTTATTAAAGTTTCGTGCGCGGCTCTGCCGGAAACATTGTTAGAAGCCGAGCTTTTTGGATATGAAAAAGGTGCCTTTACCGGAGCGATGCGCAATAAACCCGGACGTTTTGAATTGGCTAATAACGGGACGCTTTTTCTGGACGAGATCGGGGATATTTCAGCCAGTACACAGGTTAAACTCTTACGAGTACTGCAGGAGAAGGAATTTGAACGTGTCGGGGGAACCGAAACCCTTCGCGTCAACATTCGCCTGATTACAGCGACCAATAAGGACCTGGAAAAAGAAGTCCGGGAAGGAAAATTTCGTGAAGATTTGTATTATCGGCTGAATGTAGTGCCTGTTTTTCTACCCTCTTTAAGAGAGAGAAAAGAAGATATTCCGATGCTCGTCGATCATTTTCTTGCCTTAAGTAATCAGGAGCATCGCAAAAACGTGCGTTATATTGCGGATGCAGCCATGGAATATTTAATGAATTACATGTGGCCCGGAAATGTCCGCGAACTTCAGAATGCCATCGAACGTTCTGTGGTTCTCTGTAAGACGGATACGCTCACGGCTGAATTATTTCCGATACCGGGCACTAAAACAGCGCCTGTTTTAACCGGCCTTAATATGCCTGAACATGTCTCTAATCTGGAGACAAGACCGGATAAGATCGTGGGGGACGGCTCTTTGACTGATCAGGTCGAAGCCCTTGAAAAACAGATGATTATGCAGGTTCTTGAAAAAAACAACGGCAACCAGCGGCAGGCAGCCAAAGCGCTTGGAATTACCGAACGCATCCTCGGGTACAAAGTTAAAAAATACGGCATCAAAGTATAAACTTATTTTGAGGTGAATGATGACCACGCTAGTGACTGAAAAAGACGATCATGATGATTTCTCAAAAGGTGAGGATCGTCCCAGAACCCCGGAAGCGATTAAAGCCTATATCCAAAAAAAAGATATCCAGGTTGTCGATCTGAAATTTAATGATCTTCCCGGTCTTTGGCAGCATTTTTCAATTCCTGCCTCGGAACTACTGCATTATGACAAACTTGAAAAGAGTCTCTGGGTGCAGGGGATCGGTTTTGACGGATCGAGTATTCGTGGATTTAAAAAGATTCAGGAAAGCGATATGATTTTGAAACCCGATCCGGCGACAGCGGTTTTAGATCCGGTTTGCAAAATTCCGACCTTGAGTCTTATTTGTGATATTTATGACCCCATCACCAAAGAACCGTATTCGCGTGATCCCCGTTATATTGCCAAGAAAGCCGAAGCTTATCTTAAGAAAAGCGGTATTGCCGATCGCAGTTTTTGGGGACCGGAAGCGGAGTTTTTTATTCTTGATGATGTCCGTTTTGATCAAACCGAAAACTCAGCATACTATTATGTGGATTCGGTTGAAGGGACTTGGAATACGGGCCGGGATGAAAAGCCTAATTTAGGTTATAAACCGCGGTATAAAGAAGGTTACTTTCCGGTCCCTCCGCATGATACGCTGCAGGACATTCGTTCTGAAATTATGATTACGCTGCGTAAAGCAGGCGTGCCGGTTGAATGTCATCACCACGAAGTCGCAACCGGGGGACAATGTGAAATCGATATTCGCTATAGTCCGCTGGTTGAAATGGCTGATCATATTTTGATGTATAAATATGTAATTAAGAATGTGGTCCGTAAATATAACAAGACCGCCACATTTATGCCGAAGCCGCTTTTTAATGATAACGGATCGGGGATGCATGTTCATTCCAGCTTGTGGAAAAGCGGTGCACCGCTTTTTTATGATGCTAAAGGCTATGCGCAGATTAGCGATGTCTGTAAATGGTATATCGGCGGTATTTTAAATCATGCCCGTGCCATTATGGCTTTTGCCGCTCCGACGACCAATTCTTATAGGCGTTTGGTTCCGGGCTTTGAAGCTCCGGTCAATTTAGCCTATTCGGCCCGCAACCGTTCTGCAGTCTGCCGGATTCCGGTTTACTCGGCTGAGGCCGCTTCTAAGCGTGTCGAGTTTCGTGCTCCCGATCCAAGTGCCAACAGTTACCTTGCCTTTTCAGCGATCCTGATGGCGGGTCTGGACGGTATTCGCAAAAAGATTGATCCGGGCGCCCCGCTTGAAAAAAATATTTATGATTTGTCACCTGAGGAAAAGGCCAAAATCGGCAGTGTTCCGGGTTCTCTTGAAGAGGCAATGGAATGTCTTGAAAAAGATCATGCCTTTTTGCTGGAGGGCGATGTCTTTACACGCGATGTGATTGAAACCTGGATTGATTACAAGCGCGAGACCGAAGTCGAACCTCTAAAATTGCGTCCCCACCCGTATGAATTCCACATGTACTTCGATATTTAGAGCTTGTTCAATTTGAAAAAGAGTTTTGTATTCAAATTGATTACAAGCTCTTACCCTGTCGCGAAGACGACAGGGCTAGAGGAATGTTCAATTTGAAAAAGAGTTTTGTATTCAAATTGATTACAAGCTCTTACCCTGTCGCGAAGACGACAGGGCTAGAGGAATGTTCAATTTGAAAAGAATTTTATTCTTTTCTCCTCTTCCAATTTTGTTGAAACCTTTGTAGTATGGAAATCGAGCAAAGAGAATATTATGAAGAAACAATTAGCGCCGTTTATGAGTGCAGGAGATCACCCTGCCGTACGGGCAGGGAAGCTCCAAAGCGATTGGCGCGTTTCGCGATAATATTCTCTTTGCCATGAACCTTTGTTGTTCTTAGAAGATTTCAACAAAATTCTTTTCTCTATTTCTTCTTTTTATGAATATTCCGACCCATTATGATGTCATCCAAACTGACGGTTTGCCCGTGAAGGCCTGGACGCGAGGCGTCGAGCTTGAAGAGGAGGCACGTCAGCAGCTTCTGAATATTGCCCGGATGCCGTTTGTTTACCGGCATATCGCCGCCATGCCTGATGTGCACTGGGGAATCGGTGCCACGGTCGGGAGTGTTATTCCCACATTGGGCGCGGTCATCCCGGCAGCGGTGGGAGTCGATATCGGGTGCGGTATGATGGCTGTCAAAACCACGCTGCAGGCATCTGGTTTGCCCGATAATTTAAAACAAATCCGGCATCTCATTGAAAAGGCTGTTCCGCACGGCAGAACAAATGGCGGTGGGCGCGGAGATGTGGGCGCATGGCAGGATATTCCATCCCGCCACGGAGAGATTTGGAATGAACGTTTTTCGGAACGTTTTAAACGGATTGTCGAAAAGCATCCGCAGGCTAACGGGAAGAATACGGTCAATCATCTGGGGACGCTCGGTACGGGAAATCATTTTATTGAAGTTTGTCTGGATGAGCAGGATTATGTGTGGCTGATGCTGCATAGCGGTTCGCGTGGTATCGGTAATCGTTTTGGAAACTATTTTATTGAATTGGCCAAGCAGGACATGAAGACCCATCTGAAAGATTTGCCGGACCGGGATCTGGCTTATTTATCCGAAGGGACAAAACATTTTGACGAGTATCTTGAGGCGGTTTCCTGGGCGCAGGAATTTGCTTTAGCCAACCGTCAACTCATGATGCAGAATCTCATCAAAGCTCTAAAAACACAATTTGAGTTTGAACTGACCAAGACCGCTGTCAATTGCCATCATAATTATTTAGCCCGGGAACGCCATTTTGGCAAAGAGGTCATTATCACCCGTAAAGGTGCGGTGCGTGCACAAGACGGAGAGTTGGGGATTATTCCCGGAAGCATGGGCGCCCGTTCATTTATTGTCCGAGGGAAGGGGAATGCGGATAGTTTTAATAGCTGTTCACACGGAGCCGGGCGCAGAATGTCGCGCCGGCAGGCCAAAAAGCAGATCAGTCTTGTTGACCATGAAAAGGCTACGGCCGGAGTCGAGTGCCGAAAAGATAAGGATGTCCTTGATGAGTCTCCGGCGGCCTATAAATCCATTGAATCGGTGATGCGTGCTCAGGAGGATTTGGTTGAAATTATTCATACTCTTAAGCAGATCGTTTGTGTTAAAGGCTGAATTCCAAGCCTATTTTTTTGCTCAACTCTTGAAAATATCCTGCCGAAAATCTAAGAGTGGTTGATAATCGCTCTTTGAAGCCGTTTTAACCTTTCATCCGCGTAGGAGGTGTTTAATGTACACCTGCAATATATGTGCCGGTGAATTTGCATATCTGATCTTTGAGTACAATACCATCGTTTGTGAAAAATGTTCCATCCACAAAAATATATCCAACTGTCAGGATCTTGACACCGTTCCGGTCACTCTCATCGAACCGGAAACCAATTTTGAAGTCCAGGAAAGAGATGCTAAACAACTCTTTGAAATCATTGAACAGATTGAAAATCCCCAGATTCGTGAAGATTTTCGCGACTTGGCGCAGCAGTATTTTGAAGGAAATTTAGAAGAATAGTTTCGGCCTATTGATACCATGATATAAACCATAAAAAGGCAGGTCTTTAGCAGAAGACCTGCCTTTTCTTTTTTTGCATCAGAGTCATTCAACGGTAATTTTGCTGGTAGCCGCTCCGTTTTTTTTCGGCAGTGTGACCGTCAGCACGCCGTTATCGTAGGCAGCCTTAATCCCATTCTCATCGACCGGACCCGGGAGGTTAATGGTTCTGGCAAACGACCCATAACTCCTTTCCTGAGCGTAAAATCCATTACCGTCATTTTTAGACTCGCGTTCAGACTGACGAACTCCCTGGAGCGTCAGCAGATTTCCCTGTACATGAATATTGATCTTATCCTTTTCAAGCCCGGGCAAATCCGATTTGACGACGTAGGATTCGGGTGTTTCTTCAATATCCACGTCGGGCATAAAAGATCCCATGGATCCCAATTGTGAGAATGCCGAATCAGCCATTCCCGCAAAAAGGCGGTTCATGTGTTGAGACAGTCGGCTCATAGAAGAAAAAGCATCGTCGAAAAAGGGATCATCGGTAAAAGCCTGGGATTTTGTAAAGGGATGATGTGCCATCCGGTCTTGTGTTCCTGCCGGAGATGCGTGCGGGGATATCATGTCAAACGGCGACTGTTGCATCGCCGTGACCGGTGCAGGCTCTTTCTTCGCCATATAATGCATGGTCAAAGCGATAAACTGCACAACCACCAGCAGACTTAAAAGAGCAATAATCGCAGCTGCCCATTTGGGCATTTTATTATTTTCAGAATTGTTTTTAGAATTGGGAATCGGCTGTTCCATAATGACACACCTCGCTTTTTGAAAAGCGGAAAAACAGGCCGCTTATTTTTAAGCGACCTGTCTTACCAACTTATTCCACCTTAATATCAATTTGCTTTTTTTGTGCGTTCTCAGATTTCGGAAGAACGATTTCAAGAACGCCGTTTTTATAGGTAGCGTTAACTTTATCGGCAATGACTTCTGCCGGAAGTTCTACCGAGCGCGAAAAGGATCCGTAAGAGCACTCACTGTAGTGATAGCCTTCTGATCTCTTCTCGCTTTTGTTCTTACGTTCACCCTGAATGGTGAGCAGATTACCCTTTACGCTGATCTCTAAATCTTCTTTTTTGAGTCCGGGTAAATCTGTATGCACGAGGAATTTATCTTTTTCCTCGTCAATCTCGACCGCAGGGTTAAAGTTACGAACCCACGAATTTTCACGGGTCAAAGAACGGTTAAAAACTCGGTTAATGTCCGTTTGTAAATCGTTTAAGAGATTAAACGGATCCCAAACCTCTCGTTTTCTGATCAGTTCCATGTTAATTCCTCCTTAGAATCCAAAGCTTTTTACCCTTGAAGCAGGGAGCAAAGCTGTTACATGTTTTCTGAAGGATATTAATCAAGATGCATGCCACTTCTAGTAACGCTTGGGACATGCCATAAGTTTCAGAAATCTAAAGGGGTTAGTAAAAATAGCCACATATCGTAGAGTAAAAGATGTGTGACAGAAATGTGTTTTTTTGTCACACGACGTGTGTTCACCGGACACATCGTGCCCGTCAACAGAACCTAAAACATTTCAAGCTGGGATTTTTTTGCGGAAGTTCTTGGGGCGTAACGGTTTGCACCGCGTTCAACCAACTCTTCTTCGATTGCTTTTAAAAAGGGAGATGCTTTTTGTTCGCAGACTTTTCCATTCACAACCCGTTTGAGCGCATGAGAGAGGATCAGTTTATCTTTAGCCCGGGTCATGCCGACAAAAAACAGACGGCGTTCCTCAGCCAGGTCTTCATCGCTAATTTCAGGGCCCCAATGCAGCGGCAAAAGGCCTTCTTCGCATCCGGTAATAAAGACGACAGAAAATTCCAGCCCTTTGGCGGCATGCAGTGTAAGCAATGAAACTCTGTCGGCGCGAGGGTCCCAGGTGTCGGCATCCTGGCCTAAGTGAACGGCGGTTAGGAAGTTGTCGCGCTCACCTTGATTTTCGGCTATCAGCATACGCAGTCTTTCAATGACGGGATGATTTTTCTGAAGTGAAGTATTTTGGGCCAGAATTTCCTGGGAGGCCTTTTCAAACCATTCAAAAAGATTTTCACTATCCGGTATTTTCTCAAGACGGGTGAGATATTGAGCGGCCACTGGATTTTCGTTAAAAGGCACATGGCCTTTGCGTTGAAAAGGAATACCAGAGCGTTCAAAGGCTTCTTCAAGTAGTGCAGCCTGTTTTTCTGTACGGTAAAGCACGGAAAAATCCGAAAAACCATAATTACGGCCGTCACCTTCACTGCGTTTGCTGTCGATCGAAAAAAATGAAAAGCCGCCGATAAGCTGTTCAATTGCATGGACGACATGCTCGGCTTCGGCGCGATCGGTGGGAGCGTGGTGGATGGCGATTTTACCCGTATCCGCCAGGAGCGCGACGGCTTCACGTTCAGGATCCAGGCTTGCGGGACGGATCATCTGCATGGAAGCCGACAAAATGGTTTTACCCGAACGATAATTGTGTTTGAGACGAACATGTCGGGCTGATTTAAAGTCTCGGCGAAATTTTAAAAAGAAACCGACGTCGGCGCCGCGAAAACGATAAATCGACTGATCGGGATCCCCGATGACACAGAGATTTTCTTTGGGGCCGGTCAAAAGCCGGATCAGGCGATATTGCAGCGCATCAATGTCCTGATACTCATCGGCAGAAATCCAGGAGTAGCGTTTTTGATAACCGGCTTGTATCCCTGCATTTTCTTCAAGGAGACGGCAGGGAAGCAGCATGAGATCGTCATAATCCAGCCAGCCCTCACGGTCTTTTTGTGTCTCAAAAACTGAAAGTGCTTTTTGAACCTCAGGATCTTTTTCGGATGAGCCGCGTTTGGTTTTTGAAACAGCGCGGCAGAGTTTTTGAGCTTTTGATGTGCTGATCTGTAAGGCTTTTGCCAGGAAGGACTGCCTTTCCTCATCACTTGTGACTCTGAAAGAGCGCGGCAGGCCCAGAAGCAGGCGGTTTTCACGGATGATTTCATAACCCAGAGCATGAAAAGTCAAAATGGGAATGCGTTTGTAGACCATGGGACAAAGGGTTTTAAGCCGTGTACGCATTTCTTCACAGGCCCGGCGTGTAAAAGTAAGTGTCAGACACTTTTCGGGTGCTACCCCGTGTTCGCTGATCAGAGCGGCAACGCGGTGTGTAAGGGTGCGTGTTTTGCCTGATCCCGGTCCGGCCGTGATGATCAAGGGTCCGTCTGTGATTTCGACCGCGGTTAATTGTTCACTGTCAAGGTGGTCTTTAAGAACGGCTCCGGGAGTTTCTTTAGGGGAACCTTCGAAATTCTCTGTGATTTTATTTTCGGAGGTCAGAGCCTTTTTCTTCGGCTCTGAAGATTCTTTTTTTTCTGAGTTCAGCCCTTGTGCAAAATCAAAAAGGACCCCGGCCGAAACCGGGTTCTTGAGTTCTTTCTCGGTAAAAAGTTTAATCTTGCCATATTCGCCGTCGTAACCGGCATCGCGAATGACGCGGCCTTCGCGCATGCGTGAAATGGCTTCGGTAATGAGTGTTGAAGAGGCATTTTTAATGTCGTCGATAGGAATGCTGCTTAAAATGTCGAGTTCGGAACCAAGTTTGGAGAGCAGTCCTTCATAGGCATGTCCGACTTTTTGTGAACTCGGCCCCGACTGTACGGTCTCTGAAATAATTTCAGGCAAGGGTATGAAATTTTTAAAATCATCGGTGTTTTCGGGTTTTTCATTTTCCTTGCGGTCCGCAAGTTCTTCAACGCGATAGAGAACACCGAGAGTTAAAGGTTTGTGGCATTCGGGGCATAGGCCTCCGTTTTGACGGCTCTCGGCAGGATTTAACCGTACACCGCATTTGCGGTGTCCGTCCATATGATATTTGCCCTCTTCGGGAAAAAATTCGATGGTTCCGCCGAAGTGTTCGCCGGTCTCAAGCGATTTTTTCATGGCAAAATAATCCAGTTCACTATGGAAAATAGTTGCTTCACGTCCAAGTTTTGCGGGTGAATGGGCATCTGAATTGGAAATCAGACGATAGCGATCCAGTCCCGAAACACGCCAATTCATTTCCGGATCGGATGACAAACCGGTCTCGACCGCAAAGACATGGTCCGCCAAATCCCCATAACAATCGGCGATGGAATCAAAACCCGATTTAGAACCCAGAACCGCAAACCATGGTGTCCAGATATGCGCGGGCACTAAGAAACAATCCGGCCCGCCGTTTTCTAAAACAATTTCAAGCAGATGCCGGGAATCAAGCCCGAGAATCGGACGTCCGTCCGAGCGGATGTTACCGATGCTGCCCAGTTTGGCATTGATTTTTTCAGCCTGTGCAATCGTGGGGGCATAGATCAAATGATGAACTTTGCGGGTCTTATCGCCCTTTTTATAGATGGTCGAAATTTCGACCGAAAGCATAAATCGTGTTTTGCCGTGGCAGGCGGGAGGGAGCGTTTTCAGAATGTCCTGTTCAAGGTCATCGCGCAATTTAAAAAGACCGGGTTCGGCCGGCACCAGTTTATCTTTAATCTCGGCAATCCATGCGGGGTGGGTGAAGTCCCCGGTACCGATTACGGTGATGCCTTTTTTGCGGCCCCAATAAGTCAGGTGTTCAAGGTCACAGTCCTTACTGGTAGCCCGGGAGTATTTGGAGTGAATATGCAGATCTGCGTAGAAAGACATGACTTTATTATAAACTGTCTATAACCTATTGGTCTACAGTCCATAGTCTGCTATGATCTTTTTGAATATTTCACCAGTCCGCAAAGATTCTCCGGCGCTCAGACATCCTCGGTCCTTACGGGCCTGCGGAACTCGCGCCGGGAGAACTTTCGTCCTGTTGAAATAACATCAATTTTTGATTCTTTCTTTTGCAGGGATGACAAGAAAACCTGTACACGGCGTTAAAATAATATGTTTTCAATGAAAGGGAAAGTTCAATGAGCGAATTTAAAGAAGTCAGTGTGATTAAAAAAGCCAATGTCTATTTCGGTGGTAAAGTGACCAGTCGTACGATTCAATTCCAGGACGGCTCAAAGAAAACATTGGGTTTTATGCAGGCCGGTGAATATGAATTTGGAACTGCTGCGCCTGAATGCATGGAGGTTCTAAGCGGAGCCTGTCAGGTGCAATTAGCAGGGCAGTCTGAATGGACGAATTATGAAGAAGGGCAGAGTTTTGATGTGCCCGGTAATTCGAAATTTAAAATAAAAATTGCCGATATTCTTGATTACTGTTGTGCCTTTATTGAAAAATGATTGTCCCTTCATTTCAGAGACTGGCACAGTCGAAATTCAGAGCAGGTTTTAGGCTAAAGGGTAAAGATCTGGAATATGCCCTTGCCAAAGATGCTGCGGTTTTGCGTCGGCATGCGTTTGATTTTATCCGTAAACGGCTGGCGCCCGAAAACCCTTTTAAAGACGGTAAGCAGACACCGTTTCGCGGTCATCCGGTATTTGTGGCTCAGCACGCAACGGCCACCTGCTGCCGCTCCTGTTTGAAAAAGTGGTATTGCATTCCTCGAAACCGCGCATTGAATGAGACGGAAATTGAAAGAATCGCCGATGTCTTGATTTCATGGATTGACCGCCAATGCAGCGCCTCCTTAAAAAGAATATGAAAATAATAAAACCTTTAGGGTTGTTGATGGCCATTCTTCTTTTGCAGCCGATTTCGCTTTGGGGCGGAACGGATTGGAATGTTCTGTCGGATTCGGAAAAACAGGTGCTTGAGAGGATTCTGGATCACTGGCAGACTTGGGTGCCCGAGCGTAAAAGCAGCGGAACGGCCGTGATGATGACGTTTGAAGAGCTTTATGACGGATTAGGAGAAGAAGAAAGCGGTTTTCTTGACCGTTTGCGGGCCATAGATCCAAAGAGGCAGTTTAATTTCCAGGGAGATTTCCTGGGGAGTGATACGGAGGAAGTTCGCTTCAAACGGGTTGAAAATCAATGGATTGAACGAAACGGAGAGCGTACGCTGCTTTATCCGCAGTATGTTCCTGAGCCTGTCTATCTCGCTTTTGAAAAAATGATGCGTGCGATGGAAAAGAAAATCGGTAAAAGACTTTTTATTGAATCCGGATTTCGCTCCTCGGCCTATCAGCTTTATACCTATGTTTATTACATCAATAACCACGCTTATTCATTAGTCGAGACAGGACACTGGGTGGCACTTCCGGGATATAGTGAACATGGCCAGCCGTCCGTACAGGCTTTGGACCTTATCAATGAACAGGGAATTAACGGCGACGATGACGGCCAAAGTGTTGAGGATTTTGAGAGTCTTCCCGAGTATGCCTGGCTAATGGAGCACGGAAGTGAATATGGTTTTGTGCTTTCGTATCCGCGGGATAAACCCGGTATTACGTTTGAGCCCTGGCATTGGAGTTATAGGGGGCCTGCTGCATTGGGAGGGGGCAGGACTTAAGTCCTGTCCCCGTAAAGGTCTTTATGTTATATTGCGCAGTACTAGCAATTTTGAGTTCAGTAACTCACAATTTTAAGATTGAAAAGGTGCTAGAAAGGATGTATTCATGACTAACAAGCGCGTACTTTCGGGTATTCAGCCCACCGGAGGTATTCATCTGGGCAATTATCTCGGGGCCGTTCAGAATTGGGTGCGGTCGCAGGATGAATACGATAATATTTTCTGCATCGTTGATTTGCATGCCATTACGGTTTACCAAGACCCCAAAATTCTGCGTAAAAATATTCGCGAACTGGCCGGAATTCTTTTCGCCTGCGGACTGGATCCTCAGAAATGTTCTCTTTTTGTGCAATCGGATGTGACCGAACACACTGAACTGACCTGGATTTTAAATTGCACAACGCCGATCGGATGGATGAAGAGGATGACTCAGTTTAAAGATAAATCCGATAAGCAAAAAGAAAAATCCACTATGGGTCTTTTCGATTACCCGGTTCTGATGGCTGCCGATATTCTTCTCTATGAAACCGATCTGGTGCCGGTCGGAGAAGATCAGAAGCAGCATGTGGAATTGACCCGTGATATTGCCGAGAAGTTCAACGGAACTTACGGCCCGACGTTTAAAATTCCGGAACCCGTGATTCCCAAAGTCGGTGCCCGGGTTATGGGGCTGGATGATCCGGCCAAAAAGATGAGCAAGAGCGAAGAAAAACAGGGGCATGCCATTTTTCTTCTGGATGAACCGGATGTCATCCGTAAGAAGATTATGAGGGCCACGACCGACTCCTTAACCACGATCCAGTTTGATGAAAGTAGAGCCGGTATTTATAACCTGCTGTGTATTTACCAGGTCTTAACCGGTGAGGGCAGAGATGCCATTGAGAAGCATTTTGAAGGTAAAGGGTACGGTGATTTTAAAAAGGCCCTGGCCGAAGTGGTGATTGAATCATTGCGCCCGCTCCAGGAAAAATATCAGCAGATTATCGCGGATCCTCATTATGTGGAATCGTTGTTAAAACAGGGGGCTTCCAAGATCAGACCGATTGCCCGTCGCGTAGTGGATGCCGCCAAGGACCGTATCGGGCTGGGACTTTAAAAAGGTGTCCGGTTGATCGCAAATCTTTTTTTATTCTGGTTACTGTTAAATTCTGTTTTTCCTTACCTGACGACTCCTTATCCGCAGGTTGAAATCTTTCTCACCTATCCGCCCCGCATTTTCTGTTTCGCGATGTGTTTCATCTTTGCGATTTATCTCTGGTGGAAGAAATCCCGCATCCGTCTGACGCTTTTATCATTTGCCGTCATTTTATTTGCAGTGCAGATCGGAATCGGCGGCGGATATAAGGCCGTACCTGCGGATGCCCTCAGACTCTTAAGCCTGAATACGCATGAGCAATTGGAATATGGTGAGGATTTGCATCAGATCTGTCTGGATAATCAGATCGATATCATCCTTTTGCAGGAGGTTGTGCCCAGCCACTGGGCACATATTGAAAAGGTTTTTTCGGAATATCAATTTTTCGTGCCGGATATGGACAAGGATATTAAATATAAATATTCATGGTCTTTTGCTTTGCTGACAGGGATTAGAAAGACACTCCTCAACGGGGCTCCGGTCGATGTTGAAACCGGAATCACACAGTACCGGTCATTTGCCGTAAAGGCCAATCTCCGAGGGCGCTGGATGTGGATCGCCAATGTGCATATGACTAAACCGATCTCGATTCATCAGGGTGTCCTTGGCTTTTTTGAACGCCTGCAGACAAAGGCCGCCTGGCATGCTGAGGAAGGGGCTTTGCTTAAAAAATGGGTTGAAGAGCATGATGATTTGCCTCTGATTGCTGCGGGAGACTATAACGCACCCTATTACTCAAGATATTTTCATTCAGCACTATTGACCAACGCACACCGTGCCTCCGGAAGCGGATGGCACTTAAGTTTTCCCAATGTCTTTCCTCTCTGGGGAATTGATCATACTTTCGGTAACCGCTGGATCCAGTTTTATCAATATCAAACACCGGACTTGGGCTTTAGCGACCATCGGGCACAGGTTGTCTGGTTCGGCCTCAAAGATGGGGCGAAGCGATGAGGGCGATTGTCTGGTTCCGGCAGGACTTAAGACTTGAGGATAATCCCGCACTGATAGCGGCTTGCAAAGATGCAGAAGCTGTCATTCCGATTTATATCCGGCCGATTGAAAAAAAATCCGCTTGGCCGCTTGGCGGGGCGTCGAAGTGGTGGCTGCATCATTCGCTCAAAAGTCTGGACTCTGATTTGCGCAAGGTAGGATCAAAATTGATTGTACGTCAGGGGGATTGTCTTGAAACGCTGCTTTCGATCATTGAAGAGACGGGAGCGCGCAGGATTTGTTGGAATCGCCGGTATGAACCGAAATCCATTGAATACGATAAAAAAATCAAAGCCCGGCTTTTAGAGCTTGGATATCAGGTTGAAAGTTTTAATGGACACCTGCTTTATGAACCCTGGGAGATTAAGAACAAACAGGGTGACCCCTATCAGGTTTATACGGCATTTTGGAATCAGATTCACTCAATGAAAGAGCCGTCTAAACCCTTGAATGCCCCCAAACAAATTCCGACGCCGGATAAATGGCCGCAATCACTTCAAATTGACAAGCTGCAGCTTGAACCCCGGATTAAATGGGATACGGGTTTGCATGCGCAGTGGATTCCCGGTGCTGCCGAGGGCCGCAAAAAACTCAAGACGTTTGCAAGAGAAGATGTGGAACACTATGCTTCAGAACGCGACCGGCCTGATCACCGAGGGACTTCCGAGCTTTCGCCTTATTTGTGTTTTGGAGAGATTAGTGCGCGTATGGTTTGGCATGCGCTGCAAGGTGTTCCGAAATCAACCGATTACCGGAGGCAGATTGTGTGGCGTGACTTTGCCTATCATTTGCTCTATTATTTCCCGCAGACGCCGAATAAAAATTTGAAAAAAAAATTCGATGCCTTTCCCTGGCAGCCGGACAAAACGCTATTGAAAGCCTGGCGGAAAGGGTGTACCGGTTATCCGGTCGTTGATGCGGGGATGCGTCAATTGTGGGGCACGGGCTGGATGCATAATCGTGTGCGTATGATTACCGCATCTCTTCTGGTTAAACATTTTTTAATTCCCTGGCAGAAGGGAGCCGAGTGGTTCTGGGATACGTTGGTGGATGCGGATCTGGCCAATAATACCATGGGGTGGCAGTGGGTTGCAGGGTGCGGGGCCGATGCCGCGCCGTATTTCAGAATTTTTAATCCCGTTCTGCAGGGTGAGAGGTATGACCCTGCCGGAGATTATGTGAGGCGTTGGGTACCTGAACTTGCAGGGCTTCCATCCAAATGGATTCACAAACCCTGGCAGGCTCCGGATGAAATTCTAAGCAAGGCGGGAGTGAAGCTTGATCAAAATTATCCGAGGCCGGTGGTTGATCATGAATCGGGAAGAAGGCGGGCACTGATGGCCTATGAAAAGATTAAGGGTGGAGATCGTGCTAAGTAATAGTGCATAAGTCTTTGAATGTTTCACCAGTCCGCAAAGATTCTCCGACGCTCAGACATCCTCGGCCCTTCGGTCCTGCGGAACTCGCGTCGAGAGAACTTTCGTCCTGGTGAAATAGCTTCTAATTAATTTTCACTTAATGACTTAGTGTTTAGATAGATAAGGTAGAGGTGTGTATGAAAATTATTTTGACCGGAGGAACGGGTTTTATCGGTAGACCGCTGGTGAATCAATTGGTGGCTAAAGGGTACTCCGTGGTTCTTTTAACGCGTAACCCTTCGGGAATCAAAGAAACCAAAGGAGCTGTAGAGGCGCATTATTGGGATGGCCGATCAAACGGTCCCTGGGCTGCGGCTTTGGAAGGTGCGGACGCGGTGATTAATTTGGCCGGAGAGCCGATTGCAGCCAAACGCTGGACATTAAAACAGAAGGAAAGAATTATTTCAAGCCGCGTGGACGCTGCGTATGCTATTGTAAACGCCATTCGTTCCTGCGAGCACAAGCCCAAGGTTTTAATTAACGCCTCGGCGGTAGGATATTATGGCAATGTGGATGACGGTGACATTGATGAAAGTCATGATCGAGGGAAAGGTTTTTTGGCTCAAACATGTGATTTGTGGGAACAGGCAGCCGCGCAGGCTGAAAGTATGGGCATCCGCACGGTTTATTTGCGGATTGGTGTTGTGCTTGAGCGGGGAGGCGGTGCAATCGAAAAAATGATTCTGCCGTTTCGATTGTTTGCCGGAGGACCTCTCGGCAGCGGAAAACAATGGTTTCCCTGGATTCACCGGGATGATATGATTGGGATTGTTTTATACAGTCTTGAGAATACCTCTGTCCGCGGACCGGTGAATGCGACGGCCCCCGGCCCCGTGACGATGAAAGGTTTTTGCAGCGCGCTCGGAAAAGTGATGAGAAGACCTTCTTGGGCGCCGGTTCCGGGTTTTATTTTGCGGTTGATGTTGGGAGAAATGTCTGAAATGCTTTTGGATGGACAAAAAGTGATCCCTGAAAAAATAACAAAAGCCGGTTATCAATTTAAATATCCGGACATCCGCTCAGCTTTGAAAGTTATTTTCAAAGGTTGAAAAGAGAATAGAGAGAATTCATGGCCCGAAAAGTGAGTGCATTCCAATTGTCGATAGACCACAGTCCATAGCAAAAGCAACTGAGTCAATGGACTATGGACTATTGGCTGTGGACTCTAGACGATATGTTAAAGTGTCCGCCAATGTGATAAAACCCTGATAGAAAGGAAATTTGCTAAAAATTATGGATACAATCATCGTATTAGCTATGCACGGTATGACCCCGAATG
Source organism: Candidatus Omnitrophota bacterium (assembly GCA_020632475.1). GTDB lineage: Bacteria > Omnitrophota > Omnitrophia > Omnitrophales > Aquincolibacteriaceae > JACKFM01. Next base: position 282,373 of record JACKFM010000001.1, read on the forward strand.
ATTTTCCGCCGGATGAAAAACGTGAACTGTTTAAATTGCGAGTTCAGCTTGGCGACGGACCTTTTGAAGGGGAGAAGACACCTCAGCAAAAGCGGCTTGAAGAATTGGATGCTAAAATGCGTCAATGGCCGAGAACTGAAATGAATGATCCGTATGACGCCGCGGCCAAACGGCTTGCCGTGGAGTTGAAAAAACAGGCATCTTTGGAAGTGCTGGTGGGATATAATGAATTTTGCTCGCCAAACCTTTGCGAGGTTTTTGATGTCGCGGCCAGAATTGCAGGAATTAAAAAAGTGATCGTGATTACCCCGATGGTGACCCGGGGAGGCAATCATTCAGAAGAAGATATCCCCACTTTAGTTGAGGCGGCTCAGCTGAAACATCCTCACGTCCGTTTTGTTTATGCCTGGCCTTTTGCGGATACGGACATTGCCCAATTTCTGAATATTCAGGTTCAAAAATTTCAGAAGTGAGTATTCCCATACGATTTTACGGCCCAGACGGATATCTCGATCTCCTTAAATGCACAACTCATTTATGCTGAATAGGTTAAAGCTATTTTAGATTCTCTCACGGTAAATGAAACCTGCCTTATGGCCGATCTATAAAGGTTAGGTCTGTGCCTTTTAATTCATCTGAATATCATATAAACTTTGTAATAATCATAAGTTAAAGCACGAATAACTGTTTTTCAGCCTATGCGCCATAAAAATATTCATGCCTTATTAATAGAAGACAGTCCTGTTGACGCCAAAGTGATCAAAAACCAACTTGCTCAACAGGGGTCGCTGGTCGTGGATTTAAGCTGCCGAGAATCTATTGCTGAGGGACTCAAACGTCTTGCCAACCAGGATATTGATGTTATTCTGCTCGATTTAAATCTCCCCGACGGACAAGGATTAGATAGCTTTGTCAAGATCCATGAACGCGCCGAAGATGTGCCGGTGATTGTTTTGACCAGTATGGATGATGAAGAAACCGGGCTGGATGCTCTGAAAATGGGAGCTCAGGATTTTTTGATTAAAGGCAGTTTCGATTATCATTTCTTATTTAAAACAATCCGTTACGCCCTGGAGCGGAGTGAGCTGCGTAGAAAAATTGAACAGATGTCTGAGATTGATCCTCTGACGTCGTTGATGAACCGCCGTGGACTGCAGCGGGTTTTGGACCGCGAAGTTGCGTGGATTCGCCGGGGATTTGAAACCGTGTCGGTGCTGGTAGACCTTGATGATTTTAAGCGTATTAATGACGGATACGGCCATTCTTCGGGGGATATGGTGCTCAAAGAAGTGGCTTCGCGTCTGCGGAGTGTATTACGCTCGACTGATTATATCGCCCGTATCGGCGGAGATGAATTTATGGTGTTTTTGCCGCAAACCCGGTTGGCAGAGGCCCGTTTGGTGGCCGAAAAACTGAGGCAGGTTCTGGTATCCAATGAGATCTCATTTTTAAAAAGCAGTCTCAAAGTGACGGCAAGTATGGGGGTTTCTGCCGTGACGCGTGAGACGGCCACCATTGATGATTTATTAGTGATTACCCACCATGCCCTCGCTGCCAGCAAACGCACGGGGAAAAACCGGGTCATTGTCAGTTCCGGTGCTGATTATGAGGTTGAGGAAGGCTATGAATTAAGCGACGTGATTGAAATGATGAAACATCAGGAATCCTACCGGACGGTCAAACAGCCGATTGTCGCTCTGCCTGATCGTAAAGTCATTGCCTATGAAATATTGAGCCGATTTTGTATGGACGTTTTTAAGGAGCCGGTTGATTTTTTGCGGATGGCACACGAACATGAAATGCTTCACCAGGTTGACAAGCTTTGCCTTCAGAACGGACTTGAGGCCATGCGGAATTTTCCCAAAGGACTTCGCTATCATTTAAATCTTTTTCCGGAGACCCTGAGACTTATGGACGTGGCTGCATTTATTCAGGAACATGTCGAGGGATTGTCTGAAGGGCAGTCCATTTGCATTGAATTGAGTGAACAGCAGATTATCGGGGAGCCGGGTAATCTGGTAGAAAAAGTTCAAGCTCTTAAAGCTTCGGGAATTTGTGTGGCGATGGATGAAGTGGGCTTTGGACAAAGCAGTCTGGAGAGCCTGATAGTCCTGGAACCGGATATTGTAAAGCTGGGCCGAAAATGTGTGATGGGGATTGCCGCTGATGAAGGTAAGCGGCGTACATTAGCACGACTTTTAAAGGTTTTAAAAGGCATCGGCAGCGAAATCATTGCCCTGGGCATTGAAACCCCCGAAGACCTGGAGATCATCTGCGATTTTGGTATTTCTTATGCACAGGGATTTCTTCTCGGAAAACCGGAATAGTATAAGTGATCTCAGCCGCTCTTCGTTCTATCGTCTGCTTGCCCGCTAGAGTTTAGATGCAGGCGGGTGGCCTGTGGCAGACGAGTTCAAATAGAGCACATTCTAACATTTACCTGCATTTTTAAACATCCGCTGATGACTTTTTTACCCCCATTTGTATTCTCAAAACCCGCCGTGTACCTTTTGATATCTTTCATTTCTGATTGGGGTTAAGGCTCAATACGGTAAGAATTTTTCGCACCGTTTTTTACCGCATTTTCATGCGGCTAAAAAATCGAGCCGTTCAAAAATGATTTTTTATGATCCGGAATTAAAAATCGTTCAGGGAAGAATTATTTTTTAAAAAGGCACGCACGGAGTGTCTTTTTTTAAAGGGACTTTTTTAATTCTTTTAGAGAATTTTTCAATACTCGGATTAAAAGGTTCTGTTGAAAGCCTTATGAGAAGAGTGACGAGGGTAAAGAAAATGTTATGTGGAAACAATTAGCGCCGTCTATGAGCGAAGGAGATCACCTCGCCGCATAGGTGGGGAAGCTCCTAAGCGATTGGCGCATTTCACAATAACATTTTCTTTATCATCTTAAATATCTAATCAGATTAGGGGTTTTAACAAAACCAAATCAAAAGAATACAGGGTTGCTTTTTATCCAATGCTTATGCAAAAAACAAAAAAACAATATCTGAAAATCATCGCGGTGTTAACAGCCGTTGTCTTTACATTGACATCGCTTGAACTGCAGCCTTTGGCTCGAGCGATGCAGGTGGCTCCGGCGGCTGTTTCAGGTGAGATCTCCCCTCATTCTGTGTTTGAATTAAACCTTCCACCGGAACTTGGCGTGATTCAAAACCTCATCAGCGGAGACCGTGGGGCCATTGTCCATTTACAGGCAGCGCATGGCAATTATGACGCACAGAAAAAAATTGAAAATATCCTGCACTATCTCAAAGATCAATACGGGATGAATCTTTTATTGGTTGAAGGAAGTGCGTTTAAACTTCGGCCTGAGAGAATTCGCTTTTTCCCCAAACAGATGAATTTGAATAGGGAGATTCTTGAGGGGTTAGCGCACAAGGCCCTGGTGAAGGGCGCCGAGCTTTTTCTGGCGGAGGATAAAGGAGCCGAAGCCTACGGGATTGAAAATCTTGAGACCTATAAAGCCGATGCCGAGGCCTTCCGGTCTGTTATGGAACACCGTGAACAAATCGAGAATTTCCTGAAACGTCTGCATCAGGACATTGAGGCACTTAAAGCGCAAACGCTCAACCCGGTTTTGAAAAATTTTTTACGTGAGGCCGAACGCTATTTTCAAAATACGACACTGCTTGGCGACCGGATTCATTGGCTGGCCGCTCAATCTAAAGATCAGCTGGAAATAGACTTTTCAAATGTGATTTACCAGATGGATTGGCCGATGCTTGTGCGTTACTTCGCTTTAAAGACAGTTGAGGGAAAACTGGACTCAACTGCGTTTGAAAAAGAACGCGATGCGTTCCTGGCAGTATTGGTCGGGGACAGGGCCGAAGCCCTGCCTGCCGGACAGGCGGGCCTGTCCCCGTTGGTCACAAAACGAGTCACGACTCTGCTTACTGAACCTATATCCGAAAACCAACTGCCTGACCCCGAAACCGGCCTTCTTTTTGAAAAAATGGCCGAAGCGCTGCCGTTGAATTTTGATTATGACGCTTATCCGAATGTGAAACTTTTTATCGGGCATTTGATTCTGCAAAGTGAGATCAAAGCCGCTCCTTTATATGCTGAAATCGACCGTCTTGAAAATCAAATTTTAGAGAAACTGATCCGTACCCCCGCTGAGCGTGAAGTTGTTGAGAAGATCAAACAGGCCAGACTGCTTGAAAAGCTTTTGCATCTTGAATTAATGCCTGAGGAATGGAAAAAACTGCAGACCGCAGACTTGGCGACGGGGAGAAAAGAGACGGGGCGACAGGGTGAAGGGGTGACGGGGAGTGAGTCTGTCATTCCAGCGGAAGCCGCGCCATCCGGCGGACAAGCAGGAATCCATAGTACAACCGAGCCTTCGGCCTTCGACCTTCTGCCTTCCCTCTCTGCTGAGCGGCCGTCCGTTCAGTCCTCCCGCCACACAGAAGGCGGGCAGGCAGCCCTCAGCCCTCAGTCCTTTGATATCCCCGAAGACATGCAGACGATTTATCAAAACGCGTTGGAGTTTTACCGCCTGGCCGAAAAACGTGATGAAGCGATGCTTGAAAACATTGAGGCTAAGCTGGCTGAGACCGGAAAGAATAAAGCCGTCGTGATCACCGGAGGTTTTCACTCGCAGGCTTTTTTTGAGCATTTTCGTGAAAATGGATACAGCTACGCTTTGGTCTCACCCGAGATAAAAGAACTCAGCGGCCGTGAAGCGTATGTCGAGAGTATGCTGAAAAATTCGTCGGCCCACAGGCGACAAACCGCAGACGACGGACTTGCGACAGAGATTGCTTCGCCTACGGCTCGCAATGACGGTAGTCTAAGTATCATTCCTGCGCAAGCAGGAATCCACAGTACAACCGAGACCTCTCGGCCCTCAGCCCTCAGCCCTCAGTCCTCTTTAGAGTCACTTTTCCTCGCCCTCTCGCGTCAGGAAATTGAACAATCCGGCGGCAACACACGCTGGCTTTTTCAGCAGGTGCGTAATGAAATTAGAAATGTGCTTAAACGTCACGATTTGAAGGCTCTTGATCTGAAATCTGAGTTGAGGACGGATGCAACGGATGAATCCGCATCTGCAGCTGCTGCAGATACAGAGATGTTTGCGCCTGAAATTACATGGATCCGTCAAGCTTCAGGTGAACAGGGCGATCAGCCTTATCTGATTCGTCTAAGGCTTGAACAAAGCAAAGCTCTTTCGGGGGGTACCGGTTTTCAGAACCGTTACCTTGTTGAGGTGGCGGCGCTTGACCAAATGATGGATATTGATACGGTTCAAAATAACCCTCGCCTTTATGCCGGAAGTATTTCCTTGACTTTTGACTGGCAGGGAAAGCTGATTAAGAACGAGCAGTTTAATTTAATTTTTTTGATCGGAATCGACCTTATTTTTAACGAGATTTTGAAAAAAGATATTCAGCCTTTCATTTTGCAGAAACTCGAAAGCCTGACCGGAAAAGCTTTTAATGAGACCAATGCCGAACTGATTGATGGTGCGGCATCGTTTGATGATGTTTTGAGACATGACCGGCGCTTGTCGCCTGAGCGTGACTATAACGCATTAACCCCGGGACAATTCAGGAATACTTTTTATGCCGGTTATGAGAGCGGCCGTATTCAGCATGAGTCCATGTATGAGCAATGGAAAGCTACGGGTGGAACTGAAGGGGAAGATAAATTTCATATCGGTGGAATGATCATCCTGAGAAAAATAAATGGTAAATGGTCTTTTCTGCTCGGTCGCCGAAATAAAACCGGCAAACCTTTCTACCGTGACTATACCATTCCTGTCGGCAAGAAAGAATCCCGGATTGGCCTGGGCCTGGAATTTGACCGGTTTTTTAACCAGCGCAAGCTTGAAAAATTGAAAACGATAGGTCTTACGCTGCATGACGGTGAGATCATGGATCCCGTCGAGTTTATTGCTGAGGCCGCGTTGCGTGAAACGATTGAAGAAACCGGAGCAAAACACGATCCTCTTTACGGCCCTACGGTCTCTGATTTCGTAGCCCGGCTTAATGACTTTGAAGGCTACGATCCCAGAGTTCTAATCAGTCTTTTTGTTTATATTGATGAAAATGATTCCCCGGATGTAAACGAAACGGAGGAGTTGGTGGATTACCGGTGGGTTCCATTGGATGTGATCCTGATATCCGGGGATCCCGGTGAGGCGGTTCAAGAATTTCTCGGTCCCGGAGAGCATCTTATCAGGGAATTTAGAGAAACAGGCCTGTTGCATTTTCAAAAGATTTTGCGCGATGCGCTTACTCCGTGGACCAAGTTTCCCTCTAAAACAGAATTACGTATAGAACCCGGCTTGAATCTTAAAAGTGAACTCAGGTCCGGCGAAGAATTCTTGGCGGCGCATCAAGAGACCGTCGGGACTTATAGCGGGCAGTCCATTCTCTTAATCGGAAGTATGAATGACGGCGACTTAGCACGCTCAATTGCCGAGGCACTGATTGCCGGATATGAGAACTTTACGCTACGTCTTTTTGATCCCGATGACGGACAAGTGGTTCAGGAATTTGGGACATCACTGCGCCAGGGTTTAAAACAGGGGGTTACGGTTACAGCCACCCGTGAGGTTAACGAAGCGCTTAAAAAATTCGCAACGCAACAAGCGACGATTATTATCAATGTCAGTCCGCATGAAAAACCGTTTGACGGTTTTGAAAATGTTCCCGAAAGTGTACATGTTTTAAAGGCTACAGTCACGAGCGACGGCAGTGCAACTCAGGATGTTGAGCAACCGTCCCCTCAGCCCTCAGTCCTCAGTCCCCAGTCCTCTGCTTTAACTGAGCCCTCTCAATCCTTTATGGCCAAATCAGCTTTTGAAAGGAAATTGGAGGCTTTAGCTGAGCCCGGGTCGGTTACTGAGCGGAACGATGATGGATGGAAAGAGATCGCTGTCTGGTTTTCTTCCTATATGATTGAAGAAATACCCGATGAAGAACTTTCTGATCTGGATAAAGAAGCCCGTGAAATTTTTATGCGGAGCCTGACAGTAAGCGGCGCCTATAAGGATAACCGTCCCAAAGCAATCACGGCATTTACAAATTTAAAAAAATCCCCTCAAGGAATTAAACAATTTAAAGATTTATTTGCCGTTCATATTGCCCACATCAATCATATCATCAAGGCATTGCGTGAAGAGCGTATTGAAGAACAGGGAGAGATTCCTAAGGCCGGTGCTTCGGATGAGGAAAGACAGCGGCATGATTATAAACAACTTATACGATCCGATGAAAAGAGTGTGCAGTATGAATTTATACCGAACTTTTTTTCAGCAGGGATGGCCGATGATGGGGAAGATCCCCGAAATGCTGAATCAAGGTTCATTCTCAACCCTTTTTATTTTTATCGTGAGTCAGGACTGCATGGGGTCACTGATCCCAGTGTGACAGCTGCGCTGCTAATTGATCGTGACAATCCGGTGCGGAGCATTCGTGTGATCGAAAGTGAAGGACATCGGTCCTTGCTTTTGGAATTCGAGTCGGATCAGACATTGCTTACCCCCTACGGAAAAAAGAAGAGCAGCTATCCCATACCCGGAGGGTATCTGCGGATGTTTGTTCTGAAGCAAAACGAGGTTGATGATTCCGGCTGGGAGGCGTTCGGAAAAAATATTGAACAGGACCTTGGAACATACACTTTTGGCGAAGATGAAGATGTTCCGGCGAAAAAACAAAAGCTGGAAGCCTTGTTTGAAAAAGTGACTGCCGGACAAGTTTTGGTTCAGGATCTCTACACACAAACGACTCCGCAATTAATTCGCAACTTTTCAGATTACATGGGGCGTAGTGCGGATGAAGCAAATGCGATTTATTTTCACCATTGGGCAATTTATGAGGGGAGAAAAAAAGATAATCCCGAGAGTGTGACGCCGGTTGCAATTGACCGTGATTTTCTTGAAGAGCATTTTCAGGCCTGGAAAGAAAATAAACCGGTTCCGGATATCCCCCTCAGGGCTGTTACCGGAGAGGGGATGGAAACGGTCACGGAACATGAGAGATGGATTGAAGAAATACTTGATCCTGAAAACGGGTGGAATCAGTTTGAATGGCTTCAGGCGCTTGATGCTGTCTTGCAGTCTCATCTGCCGGAGGTATGGGAGAGTACTATTGCGAGTGGGCCAGGAACGATGCAGTTGGCTGAAAGCGAATTTCAGACAGGCGGAGGGGCGGAGGATGCCGGTGAGCCGCTTTTGGGAACAAGTTCGTCTATGCTTCCCGGTTTTGAAACCCCGGGGCTCTTTCAACCGGATGAGCCAAGGAATTTTCTTCTCGCCGAATCATCTAAAGTATGGGAGTTGAACGAATACGAGCGAAAGGTTGTGGCTGAAGTCACGGCTGAAAACAAGGAAGCTCTTCGAGATATTAAAAATCGCTTAAATTATAAGATAGCGGAACCTGAAGAGGTTCAGATTTATCTGCGCGCTTATGCGGCAACTTTAAATCGCAAATTGAAATCTTATCGACTTGATGCCGAACAAGGTTTGCCGGGCACAGTCGAAGACAATGAAGCTATTTTGGACAGGCCTCTTGAAGAGTCGATAGAGGCTTATCGGGATGGGATTCGGCATCTTGAAAGACGCCAGGAGTTCGGCACCTGGCTGCATCTTGCTTCCGGCGGACTTGTTGTATCCGGCTCGGAAACTGATTCCCGCGCCGCCTTTAATCCGGCCATTTTACTTGCTTTACGAAGAGCAGGCTTTGTGCCGGGGTACCCGGTTCGTGACTTTAATGCGCAGGATTATCTTTCAGAACATAAAGAGGCTTTGGATGTCCATCAAAATAAAAATATTTTGATAGTAGGCTTGTCTTCCAAAGAAAGCGAAAAGCTGAGTATCGCTTTGGCCGAACAATTCGAAACGGAAGGAATCACGATTACACTGGTTGATGAAGCCACAACTCCTGCCGAGGCAAAAGATCATGAAAAAGCCTTTAGAGAGTCTTATCCGAACCTTCATCTTAAGGTAATTACTAAGCCGGGAGAGATTCAAGGTGCGTTGTCAGAAGCCGGTTTGATTTTTAAAACTCATGATAGTGAAAAGCTATTTATTTCTGAACAAAAAATTCCTGAGGGAGTCAGAGTTCTTGAGGTGCCCTTAGCCGCTCAGCAAACCATAGAGTCGCTTTTGGATGACCGTATCCGGCCGGAAAAACTGAATGTTCATAACCCTTTGTCGCTCGGGCGTGTCAACCCTATCCGGCGTATTATCGCGGTTGAGGGAAGAGGTAAAACTCCGCCGCACCTGGTGGTGGAATTTTCAAGCCCTGCGGGCGGTTATTCCTCGAAATTTATCCGGTTGAATATTCTTCACGAATCGCTGCCTGAAAGCCCCCGGGAAGATGAGATGACCGATGCTTTTATGAAACGTGTTTTTGAGTACAACTATGCCGTGTTGCAGGGCTTTGAAATTAACGGAACGGAGTCGGCAGAAGACCGAAAAAGAATTATTGACGGATTAAAAGATTTGGCCGCTCAAGGATTGATTCTGGCCGAGACCCGTTATGAGTTAAAACATGATGAGGAACATATAGGGCGTTTTGCCGATTTTACCGCCAGATCAGAAACGGAAGCAAAAGCCATTCGGGCTTTTTATCCGGCGATATACGCGAGGGACACCTTGGCCACTCACCGTATGAGATTGGCCCAAAAGCTGGGTTTTAATCTAGGAATGTATGGTCCGCAGACGGCGGCAATTTTTCTTAAGCGGGTTCATATGATTGATGTTCATCCGGAGCTGAGCATTCTTCGGGATGAAGCCGAATCGAAGGGGTTCTTTGCGCCGCTGATTGCCTTGAGTGTCGCCGCCGAAGATGATGGATCGATTTTATTGGGCGATGCGAATGCCGAAATAGATTCTTTTATGGCCAAGGTTTTGAATGTTATTGGAAAAGCCAGGCGGCCTTCAATTGATTTGGTCGGGCGGCTTGAAACCGTTGAAGCATTGATTCAAACCAAAGCCGAATCGGATGCTGCCGGAACTGCCAATTCAAAAGCATGGATCATTGATACCGGTGATCCTGAGGAGGACAGAACGCTTGCCCGCGAAATTCGTTACATCTTCAGGCTGGAAGTTCTTTATCGCCTGACTTATGAAACATTTCACAGTGACAATCTTATCAGGGGAACTCATGCTGATGGTACGTCGATGCGTGTTAAGGTTTGGAATGCTCTTTCGCAGAAGGCAGAGCAGATATGGCACAGTGATACTACGTCAAGCCGCATCTGGATGCTTGCTCTAAATGTAAACAGAGATAAGTGGGAGTCGTTTGTGGCTGAGCAGTGGCCCGGCTTTTGGCAAATTTTTACCGAGCCTGAAACCGAGGATAATGGAGCTTTTCTTGCCCAAAATTCCGGTGTTATGGCGATTAATCAGCGCAGACTGCTTCCTGCGAGTTTGCCTGAGACGTTGGGTAAATTTTCAAAATTCACAGAAAGAGATATGCCTAGAGAAAAAACCGGTTTTGATATAACCGCAATTCCAAACAGAACAACATTAACGGCTGAGGAAATTAGGGCCGGGATAACCTTGAAAAAATTCCCGGCACAAAAACTGAACGGGGGATTTGAAGCTATTTTGCAGAGTTTGAAGCGGTCTGGCATTGAAGATCTCGCCAGATTTAAACGCAAGGAATCCAGAAAGATGCAGGCTTTTCTTGATGACATCGTGGCTATCCGTGAACTTTATGAAGCCGGGCATTATGAAGAGGCTCTAAGAATTGTGAACCGCTACGTTGCCTTTCAGCCTCAGCCAGCCTCTGCAGCGGATGGGGCCGTGGTTAGCGGGGACAGGGCTGAAGCCCTGTCCCCGGATTCAACGGCAGCGGCAAGTACAGCCGCATTACTCACCGGTACCGGCGATGAGGGTGCTCACATTGATTGGCGCGGGTACCTGCCCGAGGGGGATTTGATCGAACCTCCGGTTGATGGCGCGGCAGAGGCCTTAGGTGAGATGCAGACGCGTTTGATCGAAAAAGTTAAGCGGCGTTCAGGAGGAACCTCCGTGGTAACCATTCTTCACGACTTGGATCGTGCCGGACATATTGGACAAACATTTAATGTCCTTATGGCCGCGCTTGCAAAAATTGCAGAGGGCCATGAGGATGACGACACTGCAGCGGCACGTGCGCTGGTGGATGAGATTAAAATTTTAATCCCCAGGCAAATTAAATCAGGGGCCTCTGCAGACATTGATGCCTTTGAAGAAAAAACACATGAAATGTCAGATGACGATGCGCTTAATGAGCTTGAAGTCATAGAAACCGATTTTAGTCAGACGGTTGACGTTTTGAGAGGACCGGTGGCAGGAGAAATTTTTAGTGATCAGTTGGATGAAGGGACCCGGGCTTTTGAACAGAGCCTTGAGTATCTTGGTAAAGTCCGCCGTGTTTTGGAAAGTTCAATTGCAATGACCCATGATGCAGCTAATCATCCCGAAACTGTTCGCGGTCTTTTACAATCAAGCGCGGAACTTGCCGGTGAATTCAACGCTGAAAATCAATGGGGGATACGCCTCGGGTTCGCGAGGGCTGCTTATGCACGCCGTTTTACCGACGCGGCTCTTGCGGGTCAGACGCAAACACAGACCGCAGACTTGGAGACGGGGAGAGTTGGAGACGGGGAGACCCGCCAAAAAGAAGTCGGGCAAGCGGGGCGAGAGTCTGTTGGCGTCGATGCAGCGGAACCGACACTTCAAAAAAGCAGAAGACAGCTTTTGGCTGAAACACAGCCTGAAGTTTCCAAACACGATCCGGAAAACCCGGATGAATTATGGACTTTTGTCCAAAGTGAAGGGTGTGAAGGGTGCATGATTGTGCAGTTCACACCCGGAGGCTGGCTTTACTCAACTGAAAGTCAGGCACGTGTGCGCGAGGCTTTTAATAAAAATGATCAAACGCGGGCTAAAAAAAGAGATGCTGACACAGTGTCGAATGCTATGGCGGCATATCGGGAGACATCGGCTGGAAGCGTTGTGATTGTTCCGGACGAAAGAATTAATCTGCGCGGGGCATGGCATGATTCGGGTAATAAGGTGCTTTATTTTGGCGAGAAAGTTTTTCGTGCTGCAACGGCTGCGATGATTGTCGTCGCATTAGAAAAACATGATTTGAATGGCCTGAATCAGGCGGCTGCAGCGTATTGGAAATCGGTCGCTCAGTCAGCGCAGCCTGCTGCCGTGCCTAAAAAGAAAAAAGATAAAAAAGAAAAAAAGAAAAAGCGTAAAGAAAACAGAGCGGCGGCAAGAGGGCCTCAGGATTTAACCGCAGAGATTGCGATCCTCGAAGGTTTTCCCGGTATGCAGGAAGAGTTGCGTGCAGTAAGCGTGAATGAGTCTGCAAGTCCGGAAGTCGAAAGTCCGGAAAGTCCTCAACATGACGTTGAACCCGTTCAGCCGGTCGAGCGACTAGCGACGAGCGACGTCAGTACAGCTGAGTCAGAAGGTCCGAAAGAGGCTGTTGAGCCAGTTGAGCTTCCTCAGTCCTCCCGCCAAACAGAAGGCGGGCAGGCAGTCCTCAGTCCTCAGACCCCTGAAGCCGTTGAGTCCGAATCCCAAGTCGTCGTTGAGCCGGTGGATAGTGGACCGTCGACTGTGGACTCTAGTGCAGCTGAGATTGTTGAACCAGTTGAGCCTATGGACCATGGACTACCGACGGTGGACTCTTCTGGTGCAACCGAGCCCCCTCAGCCCTCAAATATACTTGACCCCGCATTGCGCGTGCGATTTAAAGAATCGGTTCAGGCCGGCGTGATTCGCGGGCAGGTTTCCGCAAATAGGATGTTTTTAGAAAAGCCCAATCCGCTTGTCGGCGAATTCGATCAAAAGATTGTACTTGATACAAGCGAGATGCCCGACGGAGCTTTTTTTGTCATGCCGGTTTCAACCCCTAAGGATACCGTGATGCCGCTTGTTCAGGCGCCCGATGCGGTTAAGAGGGGGCGTATCGCCAAAATACGCCGGTATGTCAGTCAGCACACACTGGATACTCAGATCATGGAGCATACGGATCAAGTGACGGCTCTGGTCAAAGCCGGCCGGGCGGTAAAAGGAGAGCCTAAAACACGGTTTGAAGCGATTTTTGACCGGGGTATTGAATTACTTTTAATTCCGGATGCGTCCGGAAAGACTGTTGAACAACGGATGCATGAAACGGAGGTCCGGTATGCCGGGCGACATGAAGAGTTTGAAAAGACGGTTCGGGCAGTTCAGGATTATAACCGCTGGTTTCTCTACTACAGTAGCCGGTTTGTAGATTTGACCGGCCGTCTCAAAAAAAAGACCGGGGACAATCAACAGGTCGATGTCGAAGTTCTAAGTGAAATTCTGACTGAGTTGGCGCGGAGTGAAAAGACATGGCCTGAGCTTCAATCTGAGATCAAAAGGATCAGAGAACATATTCCGTCTTCCGGAACCATGAATTATCAGGAAGCGCGGTTGCTTATCGGGCGGGGTGAGTCGATCATCGGAAACATGATTTTGGATGATATGCTCAGCGCGGCATCTCCTGATATTTTGCAGGTTGTCTTCTACGATGCGCGCAGCACTTTTTTTCTGGAGTGGTATCGAACTCAAAAACAAGCGATTCCCGAAGGCGAGGATGACCTTTTGCGTTTTGAGGCCACGCTCTTAATGAGTGTGCGCATGCTGGTCAACTATAAGCTGGAAAGCCAAATGACGGAACAGATCACGGAAGCCGCCAGGGAGTTTAGTGCGAATGAGCGAATGACCCGTAAAGTCGTGAGTGCAGGAGGCCTCCTTTATGCCGGTCAAACCAACCGTTATTTTCAAGGCGGCGGTGCAATCGAAACCAGCGGTGAATATGCCCCGAATTATTCACGGATCCATAGCAGCGCTTTTTATGAAAAAGGAGACCGGGTCATTTTTCTTTATCATTCCGAAACCGGTTATCCCAACCCTGCCGAGCAGCAGAATTATTTAAACGACTCAACAATCCTGAGAGAGTCTCTTGAAGACAATGCCGGTGTTTATCTGGGAACGATTGATGCTGAAGGGGAGTTGAGAATTTTTGAATATGCCGGCAATGATTTAGGAATTGAAACATTTGAATTTGTGGAGGCCTTTGACCGGGCCTTGGACAAAAAATTCTGGGCCCCGATCAAAACTTCGGCATTGAAAAGTGAAGACGAACTGAGGGTGGAACGTCGCCGCATCACCGCGCATCAGTTTGCTCAGATTGCCGAAGCCGAGCTGGCACAAATACCCGGCATGGATCAGGTCAAAGCCTCACGTCTAATGCTCGATGCCCGTCGTCAGTTTAAACCCGAGCTTGACCGGCTGGCGGCAATGAAATTGAAACACCCCGGTGCACCGCCGAAAGCCAAAAATCTTCAAAAAGCATACAAGAAACAATTAAAAGCAGTCCAGGTGGAATTGGATGTTGTGGACGATTTGATTGATTCATTGGCGGCACGGCTTGTGATGTATATCAGTGAAAGGATTGCGGCCGAAAGCCCTGATCACGGGGATTGGAAGCAGATTGCAATTGAAGGCCTGAGCGGAATTGTTCCGCCGCGATGGGTGCCTGTTGAAGAACTTGAGGTCCCCGCACAACCTGTGCCTGCCGGGAAATCACCGGCGGCCGGTTTAAGTGATGAACGGCAGGCTAAGCTTGCGTCGCAGATTGACCAAGTGATTGAATCTGTGATTTCCAAAACGGAAATGACTGACGGGGATGAAATTGCAGCGCTTCGTGCGTTTGCACATACGCAATGGGATCACGGTGGTAGTCCGGGTTATGCACGGCTCAAAGCGGCCTGGAATCAGAACCGCGCGGTTTTTGTACAAATCAGCGCATTGCAAGGTGTGGAACCCGGTGATCTGCAGGCGGTTGAAACCGCTCTCAGTCATTCTGTGCAGGCCACCAGGCCGCAGGCAAGAATCGAGCAGGCGCAAAAGGAATTGCTTAGCCGCATGGCGGATGCCGTATTGACGGAAATTGAAGAGGCTCTTGGGGCGGTTTATGCCGGCGCGCGGGCCGAATTAAGACAGCAGGTCCGTTCCGAGATCAGGATTGAAGCGGTTGAAGTGCTGGATGAAAAGCTGACGCGTGTTGAGGCTGCGATGGCTTTAATGCAGCGTTTTCCTGATCTGGCGGATGCGGAGCGAATGACACAGCTTAACCGTGCTAAGGCACGGATTCAATCGATACGTTTAGCGGCCCCGCTTTTATTTAGATTCGATCAAGCTCATCCGGAAATCACGGCTGAGAGCGCGAAGACCGTTCGTCAGCTTTTGACGGATGCCCGTGATGTGCTGGCATCCATTCAGGAATTTAATGTACCTGAAGATTCCGCCCGTTTGATTGAAACAAGAAATCGATTGATTTACCGTTATGCAGAGGTTGTACAGGCAGCCGTACCGCAGGACCCTACCGGCCCAGATCCCCAATCAGCCGGTCTTGCGTCTGCGGCTGCCGCTCTGCTTACGGAGTTTCATGAACCTGATTTTCAGACAGCCATTGATGCGCTGCAGCGCTTAGTCAGCAGTGCCCAAAGACGGAAGGCCGCAGAGCAAATGGTCGAGTCTTTGACCGGTTTACAACCGGGTTTGCAGGATGAGTCTCTGACGAGTGCCGTTGCGGTACGTGTGCGGGAAGTTTTGGAGGGTGTCGAAGGCTTTTTAACCGGGCCTGATGCACAAGAGGATGAATGGTCAGAAAGAGTGAGAAATCTCCGGGACGATATGATTGCTCAGATTAGCAGACGGATTGATCAGGTCGGGCACGATAAAGGGGAAACGGCGGCCGACCTTCAGAAAACCGTGAATCAGCTTAAAGCGATTCGCGAAGGATTAGAGGGAACAGAAGTTCCGGTTTTAAGTCCGGTGATTGAACGGCTTCATGCCCTTGAAGAAACAGTTGGCCATGAGTTTCATGCGGCAGTGTTGAGGGAACGGCCGCTTTATGAAGATTTTCGAGAGATTGAAGGGCCGAGTGATTATGTTAAAGATCTCTTGATCAGAATTTTAAATGTGGAGTCTCAAGGGGACAAAACGCCGGCACAGTGGAAAGCCCTGCATCAGGAATTTTTCGATTATTTTCTGGTCCTGGAAGGAAATACCGCGAGACCCGGCCAAGCGCAGCCTAATGCGGCGGAAGCAGAAGTCTGGAATAAAGCGCGCAAGGCTTTTGATGGAGAAGCTGGGCCTAAGATGCAGGCCTACAGACACGAATTCGGCTTTACGGCAGGTAAGCTTTTGACCAAAGAGTTTGCTATGCAGAGAGATCCCAAAAACAAAGTCGGCAGCTTCGGCTCTGAAAGTGACCAGCCTTTAAGTGCGAAGCGAATACAATTGCAGCCGACCAAAACGCTGCTCTTAATGGCTTTGAATATGGCGCGCATTTTTGCCGGACAAGCTGCAGAGGCTCAGGAGCATCGGGGGCCGCCGCTTGAAGCCATGCCTGAAGCGAATCCGGCGATGAATGCTGAAGAGGCCTTTGCCTTTATGCGTGAATATCTGATTAATGATAACCGCCGTGATGGTTTCCTTTATTACAATAATCAGCCTCTTGCCCTGGGATACTTATCCAGTAGTGCGGTCCACGAAAATTCAGTGGGTGCGCCTATTAATCTTTCCCATCTTGAAGCGGCGCGTCATAGTGGTCTTATGCCCGTTTTAGGGATTGAACAGTTTTTGCGGGCTATTAGTTTTAACGGCGTTAAAAAAGTTGATTTGATTGAGGCTAATGCGGACAATCCTCCCGCCCTGGCGGTATGGTTTGCTAAGCCTTTTACCGAGTCATTTACCGAATTTGCTTATGAAGGCGCGACGCTTGTTGTTTTAAAAGAAGCTCCGCAGGAAGGCCGGGATATCCATGACCTGGTTGAATCCTCCGGCGAACAAATCAACCGCTATGTTTTTTCGGAAAGCGACGACGCTGATGAAAAGGCCCGAAAAACTGCTGCCTTGCTTGATTTGATCACCGAAGAGAAAACCCTTTACCGGGGAACCTATCGTGTTTCCTTTTTTGCCGAAAACGCCGTAAAACTCGGCCGTACGATGGGGCGTACACGTGCCGAGGAATGGTTGATTACCCAGAGCGTTAAATTAGGTTTTGTCAGCCCGCAGGCCTACATTAAGCGGTATGGGGAATCCGCACCGACCTACGCCGAGTGGTATCACCGTTTTCGGTTATTTAAACAGGTGCAGCGACCGCTGCTGGCTTTTTTTACCGGAGCCGGCCCCAGGTCCAGTGAGCTTGAAAGAGAAAATATCGCATTCATGATTCAAAATGAGCTTACTCTGCCGCTTGCCCGGTTACTTATTGCCAGGTCGGGTAAAGATTGGCTGATTGATCCGCGTGCGGTGGCTGGTTTTGCTGCGGGAATGAATAAATTTATTGCGAGGGGAGTGGTTGGTTCTTTAGATGCTTTGGCGTGGGCGAATACCGAATTGGAGTCCAATGCGGCCAGGGCGGCTTTTTCGGCGGAATTCGGCTTAAGCCTTTTGAGTGAGTTTCAGAGAAAGAATTTACAGGGACTGGATATTTATGATTTGCGCCAGGCACTGGTGCGTGAAACGGAACTGGTTTTCGGAGTGAATCTGAATATAGACGTACGCACGTACCGCTCACCGGTCAAATCAGCCAAAGACGCGGCTGCCGTTAAAGTTCAGATCGAACAGGAAGACAATGCGCTTTGGAACCTGTTTGAAACCCCTGGGGATCAGCAGGTCAGCGCCGAGATTGAACAAAGGCTTGAAAAACGCCGCCAGCTTGGGCCCGATCCGGTGACCGTGGACTGCACCTCGGCCGAGAGCTGCGCGCAGGGCATCGCGGATTTGACACAGTGGGTTCGTGTGCGTCAGACGCATCCAGAAGTAACGGATTATTTGGGCGTGATTGAATCGGCCGTGCAGGCACGTGTTTTGGCCGAACGCGGAAATGTAAGACAGGCGTTATCTGAAATTGAAATCATTTTAAGTCAGCCCGGTTTTGATCAGCATCCCAAGCATGCGGCAGTTACCTCCTTCGGCGGCTATCTCAACGAACGTTTGCAACGGCGTGCATCGGAATTACCCGGATTAATTTTTGAAGCGCTGACTGCCGCGCAGGACCAAACAACAGTTGATCAGCTGCAAGGTTATGCTGTGGAACTTGAAGCTTTGAGGGGACAGACCACTGATGCAACTGAGTCCGCTCAGTCCTCCCGCCAAACAGAAGGCGGGCAGGCAGTCCTCAGTCCTCAGTCCTTAATAGCAATCCGCCAGGCCTACGAAAACGGACGGTTGAGAGAAGCGGCTGATCAGGTTTCAGGGCTCGCTCAGGCACCAGGGCCGTATCAGGAGACTCTGCGCCAATTTGCCGGCAGAATCGAACAGGAGATTGAAGCCAAGGTGACTCCGTTGGAACGGCAGATTCAGGAGTTTGTACAGGATTTATTTAAACGAGTTGAGGACAATCTGGCTAGAGCTGTTTCTCAAAGTACTGCCGATACCAAAACGGCTCTTGCTGAAGTTGAAAGAGATCTCCGTGAAGTTCAGGCGCGGTTAGGGCATCTTCCGCAGTCTGATTTTCTTGCGTCTGAGCGGAAGCGTCACGAGGTCTTTTCTGCGCAGATTGGGCGTATCCGCCCTGCCGTAGAGATGATCGAAGAAATCGAATTTTTGCCGGGATCTTTTGTGCCCGGTGATTATGAGGCGAATCAGAATCAAATCAGAACATTATCCGGCCGGGTGGATACGTTCATTGCCTCTGAGCTTCAGGACCAAACGGATGCAGACTGGATTCTGAAAATTCAGAATGCAAGGCAGAGTCTGATTAACGAATATACGGATGAAGCCTCAGAGACTTTGACAGCTCAATTGGAGGCCATTGTATCTCGGGGAGATTTTCAAGCTCAAAGCCAAGGCTTAGCTGAACTTCAGGAAAGTATCGGGACTGTTCGTGCGTTTACGGCTGAGTTTAAGGTGAGCAAGGAAGATGATTTGAATAGGCTTGAAGTTGCCATTCAGGAAAAAGAAAAGGAACTTCAGGCAAAAAATGAAAGAGTTCAAGGCGTTCCGGTGATCATTGAAAGGATGAGAAAAGCGATCAGTGACATTCAAAGCGGAGAACAGGTTTCCGGCGGCCGGGTCAAACGGCTTCTGGCCGAAGGTTATGAACTCGGGCGGACTCTGGTTCCGGCCAAAGATGAAGGTGAGCTTGTCGCGCTTGGGAATGCCCGTAAAGATTTGGCCGGAGAATATTCTGAAGGTCTGTTGCTTGAGCTGGATCAGCGTAAAGATTTGGCCCACGGAAGAGATGCTGACGGGAAGCCGGTGGAGGCGGTTGAATGGACACCCCAAGAGATGCGTGATTTTCTTCTGAGATTGAATGATTTGTTGAATGTGGTTCGCAGTGCGCCTCAGGATAGGACCGACCCGGATACCGACCATTTATATCTGGGAATACAGGATGAGATGGCTGTGATTTTGAGACAGGGCGCGGGTCTGGCCGAGGGCGATATTTTGCGGTTACACCGTGCCAAAACAAAAAAAAGCGAAGAAACCACGATAGATATTCGTATCGACCGGATTGATTCAGAAGAGGTGCATTTTTCGGTGACGCTGCAGGGTTCCGAGGTGGCTCTTTCAGGGCATGATCTCATGGAAGAAACGCGTCATGAAAACGCGTGGCCCTTTAAAGCGGCTGAAGTGTCGGACAAGAGACAGAAGAATCCTGGAGAATCCAGCATGACGGTGACGCTGGGTTATCCCTCAGACGGTTCGGAGGCGGCGAGTCCCGATTGGGTGTTTGGCCTGGGTGAGGCCAAACCACTTTTTATTGCATCCTCCCGTGCGCGAAATGCACAGGGAACGGCTGATGAACAGATTTTTGAATTTTTGCAAAAAAATGCGGACATTCTGCTGAGTGCATGGCATCTGGATGAAGACGCGGATTATGTCACACTCGCTTTATATGAAAGAGATGAATCTGAAGAGTGGAGTCTGGAATTTGTCGAAAACCCCGAGAATGTTCAGTGGCGGCGCGATGCCGAAAGGGCTCTTGAAAACAAGGAGGAGAGAGCTGGTGAATTTCAGGAGTTGATAGAACAGTTGCAGCTGGCGGAGCTTGAAATTAACGATGAGGAGACCGACTTTGTTCCGACGCTTGAAAATGTTCATCGAGTTGGAAATCTGCTCAATGATGCGGCCAAACAATACAAACGCCTGGTGCCAGGGGTGGATGATGAAATGATGCAGAGTGTTACCGATGCTTTGACCAGCACTCTTCAGGCCTTTTTTACGAGTATTCTGACGGCCATTTATTATGAAACCGGAGAAAATCAGGATGGGCCGGAGATTTCCGCGGTTTTAAATCCGGATACGAATTTAAATCTGAATTTTGTGCATGAGTTGATGCTGATTGTGGGCGAAGCCATACGGACCTTGAGTGATTTTGAAAGCTATGAGCAGGTCCTGCGCGAACAATGGCTTTATCCGCTTTTTGAAATGGAAAATTACTTTTTAAAACAACACGGGGTCGCTCTTGTGGAAAACAGCCGGTTGACGGCCGTTGAAAGAACGAGCGGTGAATATAGTGATTTTAATTTTGAAGGTATGGCTCAAGACCGGCAAAGCGGGCGGATTCAAAAAGGTTTGATCTCATGGACTGCACGTACACCGGCCGCGCAACTGCCTTTGATCGGAAGATTTATTAACTATAAATATCTGGATGAATTGAAGGGTGAGACTGATCCGTGGATGGCCTATGTGCATGAAGTTATTTCCAGAAGTAAACGACGGCAACGTACACAAAAAGACGGTGGTGTCGTCACAACCCGGTTTAATATTCATTCATACGGCAACGATGAGGATAAACGCTGGTTTAATGCTTTTGCTCTTTATGATCTCGATACCCTGATTGGGCTGGTGGGTGATGCGGAAACCGGACAATCGGGTTCTTTGGGTCTTGAAGAAGAGGACATTGACCGCTTAATGTTTGAAGCACCGCGCCTGGCGATGCAGGTGCTTGAAACCGAACATGAAACCGCCGACGAAAGGGTTTATGTTACCCAGACGCTTTATACCAGTGATCCCGCGGCAGACACAGTTAATTTTCTTCGCGGCCGTTATCTTCTCCATTTCAGCGGGGAAAAAGAAAACGATCCGGTGCGTGCTGAAGCCTGGAAAGCAGTTAATGAGGCTTTTGAAAAATATCGTGAATCGTTTAGCCCGAAGAGTGAATTGAGAAGACAGACTGCAGACCTGGTGACGGGGAGACTGGGAGTCCCTCTTACGTCAAGACTCCGTTGGACAAGCGAGGAAAGTGAGTCGGAAAGTCAGAAGGTCGAAAGTTCTCTATACCCGGAGCAATCTTTACGCCGGTCCGAGGCGAGAAGAACGACCTTCTTTAGTTTACTCTCTCTTTTGAATTACTTTTCCGTATCCGCAGGACTGGGTTTCCTTGCACACATTCTGTTCCCTGCAATTCCTTATTTGCCCGCAGCCGTTTTTGTTGCAGCCGCCGTATTTACGGGGATCTCTCCCTTTGGGGAGGAGTGGTTAATGTCCTTGGCCGACCGATTGAGATGGATTCCCGAATCATGGGTAAAAAAACGCGCCGTTCGCTTTTATGATCAAATAGCCTCCAGAGCGCATGCCTTAAAAGACAGTGAAATGATTGAAGGGCTCAAGAGAATTAACCCGGCATCACCCGTACGGCTTTTAATGGATCATATTTTGATCAGGGTGATGCAGATGTCCGATACGATCGGTTTTTACATTGAACAGGTGTTGTTCAAATTTCTTTTTAACTATACTGCGGTGGAGCAAATTCTGGAATTAGGTTATCAAAACCGCTACCGTCAGTTACGTAACACCATTCATAATGCCTATTCGGAATATCTTATGGATCGGCTGGAAGATTCATTTCACCGTTTTTATATCAGTTATCAGCTTGCCGCGCGCAGCTTACGCTACGCTTATTGGCCGATGCTTCCCTGGATTTTTGCCCGGTTTAATTTTAACAGTCTGATATTACTCGCATCGTTGTTTAGAACCGGTCCGCCTCAGAGTGCTTATGCCGCGCCGTCACGCTTTACGGTTTTAAGCTATAACCTGAAGACCTTGTGGTTTTTAGTGAGGGCTTTGATTTTTCAGGAAGATCTGACCGCTGCCGACGAATCCTTTTTCATCTTTTCGCGATCGCTGGTTGATGATGTGCTGGATACACCTTACAGCGTCAATCATCAGGACCGGCCCCATTTGGTGCGTTATATCCTTGATCTGATGACCCGTGCGGTTTCTGAGCAGCCGGGCCTGACAGACAGAGAAATCCGCCATTGGCAGTGGATTTATGTCACACAGAATCATGAACGCAGGGCCTTTAGCGTTTTACGTCACTCAGCCCGATACCGTAACGTTTTACGGCGGTTTATGTCGAATGAGCGAATGATTATTGAATCAACCGGAGCCCTCAGCCTCCGGAAACTTTTACAAACACTTGATCTCGAGACGGCGGATCAGGTGTCTCTTGAAATGTCAAAGCAAAGCCGACACCGTGAGGATGAATTCAGGGAAGTTTTTGAAGGGCATATTTCAGTCAAAAATCAACTGTTCCATTGGAAATATCACGCCGTGTGGGCCGGAGTAGTATTAATGCTGGTCACGGCAGTGATGTTTTTGGCCGGTGCTCATGGAGTATTTATGATGCCGGCGCTTCATTTTTATGCGCTGTTTATGCCCATTACGATTGCGAGCTTTGCTGCGCTGGCATTCAGTCTGATTTACCGGCAGGTGAAACATCAACTGGATGCCGAGCTGAAAGAAAAGACCGCGGCTCATAACGAGGATCAAAACACGAAGATCGGTTTTAAACCTATTCACTCCCGGGTGGTGCTGGCACGTTACATTCCGCCCGGTCAAGATCTGCATCAGTCGGTATTGGCCCAGATTACGGATGTGGATCATGAGCGCCGCAGTGTCAGCCTTAAATATATTCAAGACGGCCGTTTGATCTATCGGCCTAAAGTCAATATGCGTTTCATACAGGTTCTTCAGGCAACCCAAGATTCAATGGCTTTGTTGGCCCGCCCCGGATTTTTGGGCGAAAGGGAATACCCTGAAACAATGGACGCTCAGGTTCTTGAGCGTTTTACCGGAGAGTTTACCCGTCTGGTTAAAGAAGGGGCCGATGGTGATTCGTTTGCGCTTCAACAACGCCCTCATTTTATAAAATTTGTTCTCGGAGAATATTTTGATTTTCTTAGTAGTGAGCATCGTGATGAATCCGAAGGGTGGCTGGATGATCTTATGAAAAGTACTCTTGCGGATAAATATCATTCGGTTTTTGTTTCGCCACGCGGTTATGGGCGCTATCTACCCGATCTCATCAAAGAATTTTACCGGAAAAAATATATTGATCCGGCCGGACGGTGGAATTGGCCCGTGCTTTATAAGACTTTTGGATACGATTTTGTTTCGAACCTGAGGATTGATCTTATGAAAAGCCGGGAAAGCCTGAATGCTCAAGCTCATCTGAATCAGCTGGAATCCATTGAAGGAAAATTGGCCACCAGAGCATTTGTTTTGCGTATTGCACTTATGGCAGCCTTTTTGTTACTGCCGCTTTCACTGGTTTTTGCGGCCATGCCCAACTCGTTGGTCTTCATTGCTTCTGTGGCTTCAGTGACCCTGTTTTTCGGAGTCGATTTTTTTACCGGCCGGCTGGTGGATACGCTTGTCGATTATTCTCTGAAGTTAAAAAATCCTCATCAACCGCTTAACGCCTATGCCGATCAGGTGCTTTCGCAGCTTCAAATCGGTGATGAAGTTGAATATTTTGACCCGCGATACGCAGTGGTCCAAAAAGGTCTTTTACGACAGGAACTAGAGAAAGACCAACCGCTGGTGGCCGAGGTGCTTTCAATCAACCGCCAAAACCGGACCGTACGTTTGCGTTATTACTATTCCCGGGTAAGCAGTGATGGTCTTGAGTCGCATTACACACCCGACCAGGTTGAAGAAACAAGTGTGCTCGGCGGCCGAATTGAGAAACTGGAGTTAATTTCCGAACTTTTGGACGATCAGCTCAATGCCGGTGTGCCCAGGCATGCCGAACTCCGTACGTTGACCTCCCTTAAGCGTTTGGATGATAAAGTCATTGAGATTTATGAAGCCCGCATGGCGGCACTTAAAGCCAAATCCCAAAAACATAGGATCTTTTTTGGAGTGATCGCACTGGCGATTGCAGCCCTTGCCGCTATTTCATGGCAGACAGCGATATTGCTTGCAGCCCCATACGTGATTTATGAGCTTGCGCGCATTTTGTTTTTTGATCATACGACGGTTCGCTGGCCGGTTCTGGGTGCTTTTTTTCGGGCAATTCCTGCGCGCGAAATGCAATTTCCAGCCCTTCAGAGGTTGTATGCCGATCCCGTGCAGTATTGGAACCAACGCAGTGTTCGTCAACGCGCACAAAGAATTGCGGATGTTGCCGAACAACGCTTTAAAGACGAGGTGAAAATTGTCAGGACCGTCGAACATACGGCTGATTTTGCTGAAAATGCGGCGGATGTTCTAAAACTGGTCACGGGTCGTGGTGGGGAAATTCAGGCCGGAAAAGGATTTGATCAGCGTGTGTTCACCCGGTTCAAAAGGGTTTATGCGGTAGACGAGGATGCTGTTTTTATGCTGACTCGGGACGGCCGTTTTTATCTGATGCATAAACTTGAATCCGGGACCCAGGAGGCTTCCGGCCGCGTGCAGGCCATTTTTGAAGCCGAGAGTCTGGGCGCTGTGACAGTGCCCATTCAGGTATCCGGGCGTCTGATCCGGAAAACCGTTCAGCAGGGCAAACAACGCGTTGAAGAATCCGTCACTAAAATTGATGGAGTGCCGTACGCCTTTTATAAGATCGAGAATTATCCCGATTGGTTTTTTAATCCCGAAGTAACCCTTGAACAAAAACAAGCGATGCTTGTGCGTGAGCAGAGCCCAGACTTGGTGACGGGGAGACCGGGAGATGGGGAGACAGGGAGAAAAGAGACGGGGCGACAGGGTGACGGGGTGAGTGAGTTTAAAAGTCAGCAGGTCGAAGGTCCGGAAAGTCCTCAAGTCCCAGTTGAGTCCGCTCAGTCCCCAGTCCCCAGTCCTCAGTCCTCTGAAGCAACTGAGCCCGCGCCACTGCTCCCGAGCGACGAGCAACCAGCGACGAGCGACATCAATCCAGCCGAGTTGGAAAATGTTTCCGCGGATACGAGCGATCAAACCGTGCAGCTTGTGCGGGATCATACGGCGTATGCGGCCGATTTAAGCGGAGAAAGTGCCGGCGCAGAGGAGTTAAGAGACGCGTTGGCACATCTGACGCATGCCGTGCAATTGGGTTTGAAATTATTGGAGGTTGCAGCGCAAGATGCAGATACGCGCGATCTGCTTTATATCGCCGGGCAGTTTAAGTCTCTGTCGGATGCACTTGAGCGTGCTTTTGAGATTCGCGGAAGGTATCGTGCCTTAGTTCCGGAAGCCGAAGAACCCAGTCTGGATGAAAATCCGCTGATTCTGATGACTGCAACTCTATGGGAAGATGAATTCATGAAATATTTACCGGTGCCGCAGGCAGCCCGGATTTTGGATGCCGCCGCGCGTATGGCCTCAGAAGAACAATATTCTGAATCGGATTTGGCCGACAGTTTGTGGGCCACAGCACTTCAAACCCTGGATCGCGACTGGACTCTGGATCTGGGATTTGAACGTTTGATGTATCAAAAGCAGGAAGCCGTTCAGAAAGAAAAGGTTAAAACGGCTGAGGTGGATTCTGAAAACCCGGCGCTTAAAAAGCAATTAAGTGATTTCTATTCTGGAGTCGGGCGGTTAAGAAAAGGGACTCCTGATAATGAGGCCATTATTGCGGTCGCTCTCCAGATTTTTGAAGCGATCAGTGACTGGCCGGATGAATATTATCAGAGAAAGGACGTTCAGGGGATGTCGATTGCCATGAGTCAGCTGGCGGGAATCATGCGTGAGCATGACCTTTATGAGCGTGCGGTAGAACTCCTGAAGCTTTATGTTTCCAAAACTGAAAATCAGCCGAATGCGTTTATTCTTTTTCATCTGGGTGGAATTTACCGCCGTGCAGCCCATTTTGCCTGGAAGGCAAACGATAGAAAAACCAATATCCGCTATTTAGAACGATCACTTTTTTATTATGCGCAAGGATTGCCGGGTGCCAATCCGGATGAAAAATTGGATCCGGTGCTTGAGGGGTTGGCCAATCAGGTCATTCCGACGTTACTTAAAGCCGCACGCGAAGGCCGTTTTGATTGGAAAATGCTTAATCCGACACTTCGGCAATTTGTGACTTCAATCCGTCTGCTGATGCGACGGCATGAATGGATTCCTCAAAGCCATGGTCAGCTGCTTGCACTGGCTTTAAACAAGATTGTGTTGGATTGGAAAACCCAAGGCCTTTATCAGGCTGCACAATTATCCGCTGAGTTGGCCTATGCGCTTGATCCTGTCAATCCGTATGTTCTTTTTAATCTTGCCGACATTGCCGTGGCGCAGGGGCGTTTGGACAAAGCGCGTGAATATAGAGAAGAGATTGTCCGTCTGAATGAGACCGCAGTAACACCATTTGATCTAAGAGTGCTTAATAGCCTTATTCGGCAGGCCGAGCGCAAAGAGGACCGCACGGATAAGGTGTTTGCACCTGCGCATCAGGTGGTTATGTCGACCAAGAGAAGACGTGTGTTGGAAACAAAACTTCGGACATTGCCGCAAACAGCCGCGGCAGAGATTGACGAAACCACACCGGCCGAAACGGACTGGAATGCCCTGATTGCCCTTTTGGATGAGATTGAGGTCTTTCACCGCCGTGTACGGACCGGTGAGCTGGTTGATGGAGCAGTGTTTGAAGAACAGGAGCGCCTTCAGAATCAAATCGCCGGATATGAATTTGAAGAAATCGGAAGATTTTATGCATTATTGTATCTGGATTCCACCGATGAAACAGCGATTGACGCTGAAGTTCAGTCATTAGAGCAATATCTGCAAAATCAAAAATCCGAACTGAGAAGCAAGACAAGCGAGAAAAGAGAACATAAGGACTGGTACTTTATTAAACAAAGAATTACGGGAGCCTATCAAGGTCTGTTTTTATGGAGACCTGCGGGATTTCAATATAAACCCGGTTTTTTTGAAGCATCCAAAAAAAATTCAAATGGTGAAGATCAAACCGTGCGCACACTCATCGCGGCGGTTTTTGCCTATACTGAAAAACGAACGGCGGAGGCCACGCCTCAACAGAAAATGATTGCCGCCAGAATGCAGACCCTTCGGGAGTCTTCGGCTGTAATCAGTATCGAAGACTATCCATTCCATTTTTTAAGACCGGGCGACGCAGTAAAATTACCTGAGGCGACACGCGTTTCAGTGAGACGCCGCGCCATTCACATTTCGCGAAAATTGGTGGATGCGCTTAATCCCGAATCTGAACTGGATCTGGCGATTCTGGCGTACTATTTAAATCGCGCTCAATATCAAATTGATCTTTATCATGACAATGCGGTTGCTCAAAAGCCAATTAGTGAAGCTCATCGAAAGATGACCCGTGCCCGTGTGCGTCCGGATTATAAGGACCGCCGGTTTTTCTTTGGGAGCTTTGATTCCGAACAGGTTGGCTTCAGGTTTAAAGAGCTCCAGGACACTGATGCGGAGCTCTTGCGGGGAGATATCCCGCTCGAACAAGCGGCCGAACAGGAAGGCGCAGTGACCTTTGCCAATCGTCTTGATGATATTTTTGGAGAATTAGGCGCAGATGAAACCGTTCCTCATGATCAGGATCTCCTGGGGCTGCTGCTGGCGACGGCACGCAACTTTGAACGTCTTGGTGTCGTGTATGACTTGAGGGACGATCATGCCAAGGCCGAAGAATTCTATAGCCGTGCGATTAAACTCTATACTTATGCTTTAAAGATTGATCCTACGGGTTGGGGGCCTGCCTTAATTCAGGAAGAAGTCATTTTTACTCTTCTTCGGCATGGGCGCGTGAAGGAATTCATCCAGGCATTCAAAAAATTGTTTACCGCGGGATATACCTTGAAAGATTTCCGCCAGAGGCAAATGGAGTTTGCCGAACCGGTTCTTCTGGAATGGGCGGTTCAGGCACTGCCCGATATGCTTTATAAACTTCATTTTTACCTTGCGGTCTTTCACAAGACCGGGGATCTGAAAAAGGTTCGTGAAGCAATTGTGACTGTGCGTAAACAGTATCAGGAAGTTATTTTTGAACTTGATGCACGTAAGCGAAATGCCCGTCGTGTCGGTGCCGATGCTAAAAGATTTGTGTCTAGTCACGGAATTCCTCGAAAACGTTATGGTTTGAGAATAAGTCAGTTTGCCGAGACGAACAGTCTTCTTCATCGGCGCTTTAAACAAATTCAGGCAAAACTTGAACGCCGTTTGCCGGGATTATTTATTTTCCCGGAAGCCGCCGAAATGCCTTTAGCGGCCGTCAGTCTTATGCAGCAACGGCCGATTGCTCAATCCAGACTTGAGCAGGCAAAGACTCAATTCGAGCAATTGGATCGCCTTACACTTGAAAATGAATATGCAGCGGTCCAGGCGCTTGTGAGCGGTTCTGAGTTTGTCGGATTTAAAATGCAGGTCAGAGATGAAGAGGCTTTGCGTCAGTGGAGAGCTGCGGCCGGAGATCAATCCCAGCGCAGGCGTTTATATCTTCCCGTTGCATGGCCAAAACGAAAACTGACTGTTGAGGAAGCTCATGCCGTTTCTGATATTCTGGCCGGATATAGTTTGGCACACATGGGCCGGTTAAAGCTGAATGATCCATCGTTGATTTATTACGAAGATATGATGCTTCGCCGGTACACCGTACTGAAAAAAACCGAACTTCGACGGCAGGCCGCAGACTTGGGGACGGGGGGAGAAATCAAGACTTCCGTCTCAGTTGAGCAACCGTCCATTCAGTCCTCGGCCCTCAGTCCTCAGTCCTTCAGTGTAACTGAGTCTGTGGACCGTGAACTGTCAACTGTCGTCGTTTCAGTTGAGCAACCGTCCACTCAGCCCTCAGTTCTCAAACCTCAGTCCTTGCATTTCATCCATGACGGTCCGCGTTTTGGAATCATCCCTTTGCGTTTTCTTGAAAGCATGGGAGCCGTTGCGGTCATGAAACGTTTCGGGGCCGTGCTCTTTGGTCCGGCCGCTTATGCGGATACCATCAGTGCCAACCCGCTGACATTGGCAGAGTTAGCGCCGGCGGCAGGGCCTGTTCGGCCGATTCGCAGAACTGTTTCCGATGAACGCAAAACCAAAGCTTTGGCCGCTCTCGGGATTAAGCAGGAAGGGGGTGCCTATGTCATGGGTTCCGGCTTTGCTCTGGAATATGGTGCATTGGCCGCATGGCATGAGATCTTTGGCAAAAAACCGGTTGTGGTGATTGTCCGCAACACTGAAGAACGCCGAAAAATCGAACAATATAATAAAGAGGTTCTGGTTAAACAGGGGTACCCGTCTGTTTTAATTGCTGATAATTTTCGTCAGGCCCGGACACAGATTGAAAAAGCGGTTTCTCAAATAGATGCGTCCCTGCGCGTTCAGGGCTTTTTCGCAACGGAGGATCTGGACCTGGCCGCTGAAGCCGAAGCGCTCAAAAAGCAGCTGGCTGATTTTTCGATTTATATACGCTCGCAAAACGAATTCCAGCGGTTTATTCGTGCTGCCCATCTCGAAGACATTGTTCAGACCTTCCTGGCAGCAAACGAGGTTTCCAGCGCTGCGTAATACGCGGTTTCATTGGCCGCGATTACGCGTACCCAAGCATAGGCTTGGGTGCTGCGTACGGTTTCATTGGCACCACGCAGTTCTCAAACTGGACAATGCGCGGTACAAGTATCTCTAACAATTTTGAATCAATAACACATACTTTCAAAATTGAAGAGATACTAGCCGCGTAATATTTTTTGCTTTAAAAGTCTGCATCCCCTCAATAAGATACTTTCCATGGACGACATCAAAGGCTCCATAATTTGGGATAATCGTGAACGGACTTACCGCCTGCATGTGCCGCTGCATTATTTGCCGGATCAGATTTATCCGCTTGTGATTGTTCTGCATGGCGGAGCGGCCAATGCCGAATATGCGATGCGGATGTCGGAGATGAACCGGATTGCGGATGAAGAAAATTTTCTGGTGCTTTATCCCAATGGAACCGGTATATACAAACATGCGGTTTTGACGTGGAATGCGGGTAACTGCTGCGGGTATGCGCATGAACATCAGGTCGATGACGTGGGATTTATCCGGTCGCTGATTGGGTACCTGCAAAGCCATTATGGAATTGATTCTAAGCGAATCTATGCGACCGGGATTTCCAACGGTGCGATGATGGCCTACCGTCTGGCCGTTGAAATGGCGGGTGTGATCGCCGCGATTGCGCCTGTAGCCGGGCCGTTTAATCACGCAGGAACAATGCCTGAGGAACCCGTTTCGGTCATTGCCTTTCATGGCCTTGAAGATCAACATGCGCCCTATTTGGGCGGCACAGGTCCTAAAACACTCTACCCGCGTATTGATCGACCGGTGCAGGAAAGTATCCGGTTGTGGGTAGAACATAATCAGTGTTCACGAGAACCTCAAATTGAAAAGAAGGGTAAGATCACCTGCGAAACCTATCATGGCGGCCGCGGAGAAAGCAGGGTGGTTCTCTATACCCTTGAAGAGGAAGGACATACCTGGCCCGGAGGGCAGCCGGGGCTGCGTAACGGCAATGTCGATCCCCCGACGCAGGAAATATCGGCCAGCCGGCTGATATGGGATTTTTTCAAAGCCCACCCCAAGTCTTGACAAGTTCTGTGAAAGTATATACAATTTCAAAATCAAGGCCTTGTTTGTATATACACAAGGGTCAATTTATTCTTATCGGGGGTATGATCCATGAGTCAAAAACTGAAGACAAAATCCAAAAAACCCAAAATTCAGGGTAAGATCAAGACCGCTAAAAATTCAAAAGGCAACGAGAGTAAACTTATTTCGATCCGTATCCCTGAAAATGTCATTTCGAAATTGAGGGAAGTCGCCGGGAAAAAAGGCGATGGCGGATATCAGCATCTGATCAAAACTTATATTGCCAAAGGCCTCGTTAAGGAAGACGAACTTTCCGGAAATTTGATCAGCCAGGACACGGGCGCAAAAGAACCCGTTCCCGCCAAGAAAAAAGTCAAACCGATTTTAAAAGAAACCCTGAAGAAGATCGGAACGCCGGTACCGAAAACAGGGAAGAACGACCGCAGTAATGTGGCCCAACTGACCCAGTCGGATGTAATCGCCGAAGATATCCGGCAGCTGGCCAAGGCTCTGGAACCGTATTATTCCTTTTTTGCGGGGAAGACGTTTTTGATTACCGGGGCTTTTGGTTTTCTGGGGCGTTACATTGTCAACTTATTAAAATATCTCAATGATGAAGTCCTTGAAGAAAAAACCAATGCCTTGCTTCTGGATAATTTTGTAACCGGCTATGAACAGCGCGTAATCCATGATAAGCATCTGCGTTTTCACCGTCACAATGTGATCGAGCCTTTTCAAACGGATGAGGATGTTGACTACATCATTCATGCTGCCGGCATTGCCTCTCCGGCCTACTATACCAAGTTTCCGATTGAAACCATGGATGTCGGTACGATCGGTACACGGAATATGCTGGAACTGGCTTATGAAAAGAATGTGAAGAGTTTTCTTTTTACGAGCTCAAGTGAAGTCTACGGTGACCCTGATCCAAAATTTGTACCGACCCCCGAAGATTATTACGGCAATGTTTCGATTACCGGGCCGCGTTCCTGTTACGATGAGTCCAAGCGTTTTGGTGAAACGATGACGCTGGCTTACTGGCGCACTTATGGCGTGCCGGTGAAAAATGTGCGGCCGTTTAATGTTTATGGTCCCGGTATCCGTCCGGATGATTTTCGTGTGCTGCCGAATTTTATTGAACATGCCCTGCGTAAGGAGCCGATTCCGATTCACGGTGAAGGCCGCAACACAAGATCGTTTTGCTACATCAACGATGCGATTGAAGCCATTTTTAGAATCCTTTTTTCCAATCATAACGGAGAAGCCTTTAATGTCGGCAATCCGTCCAACGAAATATCGGTCAAAGATCTGGCGCTGATGGTGGCACAAAGCATGCCCTATAAGATTGATGTCGTACACATTGATCCGCCGCATGCGGTTTATGCCAGCTCGGATCCTAAGCGACGCTGCCCCGACATCTCTAAGTTGAAAAAATTGACCGGGTATAAACCGCGTTACAGTCTTCAGGAAGGTATTTCCCGAACGATCCAATGGTTTTGCGAGTTTTGACCCAAATAAGGGACAGGTCTTTAGACCTGTCCCTTAAAATGCGTAACTAAGGAAATCCGCCACAAAGAAGGCGGATTAAATTCGCACAAATCATTTATGCTTCTTTCGGTCGCATAAATGATGTGCTCATTTAAGGAGATTTCCCATGGAATTAGAAACGATCCAGCATATTGATCCCGCATTTGTGGATGCCCGCGGTGAAATTCATAATCTTTTTGAAGGAACTCTTGGTCATGTGGCGATGATTACTTCCAAAAAGGGAACCGTGCGTGCCAATCACTATCATAAAAAAGACCTCCAATATATTTATCTGGTCAGCGGCGCTTATGAAGCCCACAGCTGTCCTATCGATGATCCTTCCAATAAACAGGTGCTTCAGGTGAAACCCGGCGATATCGTTAAGACTCCGCCGCTTGTCGCGCATGCTCAGAAGTTCACCGAAGACTCGGTGTTTCTGGCTTTTACGACATTGCAGCGCGAAGACGGGAAGTATGAAGAAGATACCCTTGCTTTCCCGGTCATTGAAGGCGCTTATCTGAACAAAAACCTGACACAGGCCAAAGCGTAAAGTAATCGGACAGTATGAATAAGATCGTCGTTATTACGGGAGCAAGCAGAGGGCTGGGGCTGAGCCTCGCCGAACGGTTTTTGCAAAACGGGGATACGGTGATCGGCTTGAGCCGGACCGAACGCTACTGGAAATCCGCAAAAACCGCTTTGACCTGCCCCGAAAAATTCATACTCAAAAAAGTTGATTTGTGTTCAGAGACACAGATTAAGTCTTTTTGGCGGGAGCTGATTAAAAAGTATAAGCGCATTGATATTCTGATCAATAATGCCGGATACGGCGGCGGGTTGGCGAAACTCGAAAAACTTTCTCTGAAAGAGTTTGAAACGAATATCAATACCAATCTGCTTTCGGCTTTTTTGATGACGAAATATGCGCTACCCATTTTTCAAAAATTGAAGCAGGGGATCATTGTGAACATTTCTTCGATGGCGGGGGTCAGGGCGGTGCCGGGGTTATTTGCTTATTCAGCCAGCAAATTTGGTCTTTCGGCATTGACCCAGTGTATCGTCAAGGAAAATGAACAGAGCCGTATCCAGGCTTATACCCTTTGCCCGGGCGGAATGAATACCGAAATGCGCGCGCAAATATTCGGCAAAGCGGATGCTGCCAGACAACAGAGCCCTGATTTTGTGGCCGGTGTCCTGATGCAAATCCTTGAGGGTAAACTGACGGTGGCAAACGGCAGTGATGTTGTGGTGCGGCATAGTAAAGTGACCATGATCCGCCCCTTGCCCAGCGCCTAGCAGGACTGAGGACTAAGCGTAGAGGACTGAGTCCTCAGTGCTCATAGCTCAGTCCTTTGAGTTAAGGAGAGATGAATGGAGATAGACGCTTTTAAGAAAAAATTATGCCGCTATTGCGACAGCCTTTTACCCGAATCTTTTTTGGATTTAGGCTCGATGCCGCTGGCCAATAATCTGCCGCGTAAAGAAGATCTGGATAAAAAAGAATTCGAATGTCCTTTGAGTCTTGTTCATTGTCCGTCCTGTCATTTGATTCAGCTCAGTCATGCCGTCCCCGCAGATTTGATGTTTTCGCATTACCTGTATGTCAGTTCCACGACCAAAACCTTCCGTGAGCATTTTGCGGCCTACGCCAAAGATGTGCGCGGCCGTTTAAAAAATGAAAAAGATCCGCTTGCGGTGGATATCGGCAGTAATGACGGGTTGCTCCTATCCTGTTACCAGAATGAAGGAATGCGCATTGTCGGGGTTGACCCTGCTGCAAATTTATGCAAAGAGGCCAATGAAAAGGGACTGACAACATTGAACCGCTATTTTGACGAAGAGTCGGTTAATCTGATTCTGAAAGATTTCGGTAAAGCGCATGTGATCAGCGGTAACAATGTTTTTGCTCATATTGATGATATCCAGTCGGTGATTAAAAATGTGGATAAACTGCTGGATGATCAGGGATTTTTTGTCATCGAGTTTCCTTACCTCGGGACCATGCTTGAAGAATTGCTTTTTGACATGATTTATCATGAGCACGTTTCCTATATCGGACTTCATGCGTTGAGTCATTTTGCCGGCAAGTTTGGTTTTGAGATTTTTGATATTCTTCCGGTTGCTTCGCATGGAGGATCGTTTAGGGTTTTTATGCAAAAGAAGGGCGCCTCGCATCCAAAGGCAAAAATTGTGGATGAGTTCCTGACAGCCGAAAAAAACAAGGGTTATCTGACTGCTGAGGCCTATCAAGCCTTTGCCGGACGTGTGCTCAAAGTTAAAGAGGATTTTATGCAGTTGGTGTCGGAATTAAAAGCTGCAGGAAAGAGTATTTCAGGTTATGGTGCACCAGCCAAAGCCAGTACCATTATCAACTTTTACGGACTGACGCCGGACCAAGTCGATTATGTCGTTGATGATAATCCGCTTAAACAAAACCGTTATATTCCCGGTGCACATATTCCGATTGTTCCCAGTTCTCATCTCGAAGCCCATCCCACGGATTATGTGGTGATTTTTGCCTGGAATTTTGCCAAGGAAATTACACAAAAAATCGGACATTTGCGTCAAAAGGGTGTGCAGTTTATCATTCCGCTCTTTAACCCCAGACAAGCCCAATCGACCGAATCCCTCCAAAAAGCCTTTGAAGTCGCAGCGTCTTAAGAGGGCGTGAGGGCCTCTCCCACCGTTTTTTCGATCTTGTTGAAAATAAAGGAGTTAGGCCATGATTTGGCGCTAGCATGAACTAGCATTCAAGGCTATCTTACTGCTTTCTATAGCTTCGGATTTGTAAGAGCTACCTCTCCGTGTTACCTTTTATAAAGGTTAGAAATAGCAAGGGGTTAGATCGGTTTAACCGGTCTAAAAAGCAGTTTTGGAAAGGGCTGTATTCTTTCTATATCTAATGTAGAAACACCGACAAAAAATACTTAACAATAATCATTTCACATGAAGCATCCTTTTTTCAATTTTAAACGTTTTATTGCGATCACCGTTGCTCTGTGCATGGTGTTGACCGACCGTTCGGCAGTTTCCTATGCGCAGGCGGCGTCTGCCCAGTTTGCTTCAGAGGCTCAAGCCGTAAATACCAAACTGGCCTCAGCTCAATTCGTTCTGCCTGGCTTTAATCTTCCTTCCGAGCTGGGCTTCATCGAGGAAGTCTATAGCGCACCGCGTGAAAAAGAGCAACCGTCTCCCTCGGCCCTCAGTCCTCAGCCCTCAGTCCTGCCGTCGAAGACGGTGATTTATATCCAGGATGCCCATGACTCGCTTGAAGCTCAGGAGCATATTGCTGAAATGATCCGTCTTTTCGTGCATGACAACGGTATCAAGACGGTCCTTGAAGAGGGGTATGATGGGAAAGTTCCGACGGATGAGTATTTCGGATCAATTAAAGACCCGGAGATTAAAGAAGAAGTTTCCTACTTTTTGATGGATAAGCTTCGGATCGGCGGTGCGGAGTACACCCACATCAATCGCCAAGAGGATTTTAAGCTGATCGGTGCGGACAGCATTGAGCTGCACCGCGAAAACGTCAAAGCCTACCAGAAAAATTCAGTTTATCTCAAACAGGTTCAAAAAGATCTGAAGGAAATGTTTGAACGGATTGAAAGGATGGCGAATGTCCATTTTTCAAAAGAACTCAAGCAATGGATGAAAAACAAGAAACGATACGATGCCGGACAGCTTGATCTTTTAAGCTATCTTAAGCGGACAGCCGGCCTCTTAGGCGATTCTGCTTTGCCGTATCCGAATATTCTCGTGCTGCTTTCGGCTGAAGAAACCAAAAATGCCCGGGCGATTGAAAAGGCCAAGGAGATCCATAGTGCGCAGTTATTTGAGGAAATAGGAGAATTTGAAAATAGTGTGGCTGAAAAGTTTTTAACCCATGATCGTGACCGGGATATTTTTAAATATTATAAAGCCTTGAGTCTTATGCTGCGTTTAAGCGACATTGAAGTAACCCCTGAGGAATACGAGGCCGCCAAAGGCACCCTTAAAAATTTCGATACCCGCAGGATGGCCGAATTTATCGTGGCGGATACCAAGCATACCGCTGTACTTTCGACCGAATGGGAAGACAAGATTAAAAATGCCATCCGTTTTTATGAGATTGCGCATCAGCGCGATGACAGTATTGAAAAGCATCTGGAAGACTTTTTAGCTTCCGACCAGCAGACGGCTGTCCTTGTTTTTGGAGGTTTTCACCGAGATAAAATTCAGGCCATTATGCGTGCAAAGGGGATCTCGTTCGTTACTTTACAACCCGCAATCAGTTCGGTCAGCCAAACCCACCAGGAATATTATAAACAGTTGATGTCTTCCGGTTATCTTGATTTTGAAAAAACACTTCATCTGGATTCGGAGCAAGGTTTTTCCGGATCAAATATCCCACTGCCGCAAGCCTCCCGCATGTCCAGGACACTTCTGGTCTGGGATGTCCCGGGCTATGGACGGGTTGTCGAGGGGTTGGCGGAGACGGCACGCGTTTTGAAAAATCGAAAGCCGGATATGGATCGCCCTCTTTTACTGCGTCAGATGGCCAGGGGACTTCAGGCGCGCAGTAGCGCCTTTGAACAGGAAACTGTTCCGGGACACGCGGAATTGCGTAATCAGGAAGCCTCTCCGCAAAACGAACCTCCCGAATCTTCCGTTAGACTTCGGATGGATGAGCCTCAGGGGTTTGCGGCGCCGCGTATACGCGGGCATTTACAGGCCTATGAACGCCGTCTCAGAGCGCAGGCCTTAAGAAGAAAATTGGCTGAACTGGGACTTCTTTTTACGGCCGTTGCACTTGCGGTTACCGCGGTTATATGGAGTGTTGTGGATGCAGAGACTGAAATCCGTGCCACGGATGTTATTTGGATGACGATTGGTGCTTTTGCTGCAAGCGTATGGGTGTTGTACCGTTTTCTTTCAGAACGTGATTTTAGAATCAGTAGTGAACAGGAGCGGATTAATTTTGAACGCATTCTCAATGGAACCAAAGACGGAGAAAGTGTGATTCGTTCCGTTGAAATGCTTGAGGCCTATGCCCAATCACCCGATCGGTCACAGAGAAGCGATATTATCCGCTCGGCTGAAAGGGTTAAAGATGAGATTCTTGAGCGGAATCCATTATTGACGATTGTCGATCAGGAAAAGATTACCGAAGGTGATAAGATCGTCATTTTTGAAATTCCCGGTACCGGACATGAAGGGCTTGGGATTAAAGAGATGAATGCTTTATTTGGAGAGCTTTTAACGGATAACTTTCTGGCTGAAGTTAAAAAGAGCCTTTATGCAATGGTCCGTGCATCTGCCTCAGTAAGAGGAATTTCAATCACGCCGCTTTATTCTACCCATAAAGAGCATGCCTTTGTCGTCAGAGGAGATGTTTCACAGGATTTTTTGCGAAATGAAATCCAGAAAAAACTCGTTGAGGCCATGAATCGGATTCTGCTCACATCCGATGACCTCCCGTACCGCCGGATCATCGAAGAGAAGAAGCTTGATCAAAACGGGGAGGATTTATTTGAAATTCATTTTGGAATGAGCCGCGTTGAAGAAGATTCCGAAGAGGGGAGGCTGACGGCCAATATTCGCGCTAAACAGGCTTTGCTGATTTCCAGATACCGGAACGTCTGGGACAATAACCGTGATCCGGATCTGGTTTTATATTCCCATGAGAATTACGCTGCCGTGGTTGATGAGTTGGCGAGCATCCGTCGCCGGCTTTTAGCCAATGAAGGGGCGGCTCTGTTTGCCACGGGTGAAAATGAAGCGTTTGGGCAATATTTCTTTTTAAGACCGGGGGCAGCCAATATCCTGAGAAAAAAAGTTGAATGGGGCGAGCTGTCGACGGAAGAAAAGAAAGTTTTTCATCATGTCGAAATTTACCAGCTTGCACAACGATACTTTGAACTCCTGAATCTGCAGGATGTAATTAAAAAATGGCAGATGGATGAGGCGGAGGCCTTTCGTGAAATCAGAGAAATTCGCGGCATTCTTGAAACACTGGATTTTCTAGTGGATCTTCTCGTGAGCGGAGCACAGGGACGCGTCCGTCCTGAAGAAATGCCTCTGGATGTGATTGGGCAGCAACGGCTCGGCCTTTTGCGCAAATATGCTTTAAATGATGCGCGCAACCGTAAAGCCTATTCGCAAAATGTATTTCATGCGAAGGCGGCTGAGATGGCTAATCCTGTCATTGTCGGTTTAGATGTGATCGGAATGGGGCCCATGAATTATGAGGCCTTTGACGGCGAATTGCAGCAGATCGACAAGCAATTGAAATCCGGAAATCCCGTGACCGATGCAGAGGTTCAGGCGATTCAAAGACAGGCGGCCGACTCGGTGACGCTCAGGCGTGACCATATCCTGGATGAAATCCGTGATCAATTACAGGAAACCTACCGTGAAGTTAATCTGACACCACCGGGTGAGTTGATTGCACGCATTGGCGGAGATGAAGTGGTCTTTGTGGGAGATAGTTCGGTTTTGCACGGGGCTGTGCTGGACCGGTTTCTAACCGGATTGCGTGAGAGGATTCGCTCGAATCTGGGTATTCATGTGCGCATTGCGGCTGATTCTTTGATCCAGGACTACCGCCGGCGTTTCACTCGGACAACGCGTTCGGATCCGAAGATGATGGCCCATGCCCGGGCGCTCAGTCTTCAGGACACGAATGTCAATCATGTCCTCAAGCCGATGGAGAAGAAAGGCTTAACCGGAGAGTTGCATGGCCACGGCGGGGCGATCGTTGTGCGTGCCAAACGCTGGGGCTTGAACCGCTGGAACCGCGTCGTGGAAACCGATCAGGGTACGACCCGTATCGATGCCGAAGCGGAAATTATTTTAAGCAACTGGCATTTTAACCCGGGATTACTCACCACCAGGCGTACGGAACTGAGATCTTCTGCCAATGATTCTGAGGTCTATCCGCAGCCGGTTGAATTTTTCACTCATCCATGGACACTTCAAGAAAGATGGCCGTTTGCGCCCAGTGCCTTACTGCGTTTTCCGGGCCAGTTGACCGCGCTAAAACGCAGCGTATTTCCGGCGCTTTTAAAAAGACAGGGCGATTCGAAAAAACTGAAAATGTCTTTTCTGGCGACCAACACCGGAGAGGAAATCGCCGGATATCTTTATGCCTTGTCATTAGCCTATGACGCGCATACCGAATGGGGACAGGCTGGAAAACTCGATCTTTCGATCGTCGCCAATGATTTGCACGCGGATATTCTTGAAGAAGCCCAAAGGCGTCTTTCCGGAAAATCTCCTTTTGTTTTCAATGGCGATTTTATCGGCGGTGATCAGGAAGCGGAAATGACCATTTATGAGCCGCTGCTCCGGCCGCTGCCGTCGTCGTTTGAACCCTTTCTTCGGGCAATTAATCCGATTAAATCTCGGATTCAAAAGTCTTTTTCTTTTATTTCCGGCAGTATGTTCCGCAGTTTTCGTCTGTTTAAGGCGATCGTCGGTTCGGACATTATTGTTTTAAATGCAGCGCCGATCCCTTCCTGGAAACCTCTCCTGTGGCTGTTCGGAAAAATATTAACACGCGGCGAAAGACCTCCCGTAATCATTACCACCAATCGGCAATTAGCCGAGGGTCTTTCCGGATATCAGGTGCTTGGATTACGCGATCTGGGGTGGGCTGGTTCTTATCTTGCGATTCCTAAATGGCTGCAAGAGGATTTTGATATCGAGCCGTTAACTTCGATGATTTTGAATCGTGCAGAGTTGCGGGCTGCGAGCGATCAGACATTAAGGCAGCAGTTGTTAGGTGAACTGCATTCAGAACCGGATGCCCAAAACCCTGTTCTGCAGACCTTGTTTATGTTTGATGCTTTGAAGAGAGTGGTTCAGGGGGAACCTTCAGCGCGAAATCCTGTGTTTCAATTGAGATCCGATGATATTTTAAAAGCCATTTTGGGAAACCGTAAAGCCATTGAGGTTTTTGAAAATCCGGTAACTCAGGAGAATTTAAAACGTCTGGAAGGTTTGCCTTATCTTTATCGCCTGGCCGTCAACGGAATTGCCACCGAGCCCGAGCATTACGGGCGCCTTTTTATCCGGGCAGGGGAATCCCGTCTGGCGCCTGAGGAATCCTTTCGTCAGGCACTTGAAATGGGCTTGAAAACTGTCAGCAGTGGGACGCCTCAGGAGATCCGGGATGAAAAACTGAAGAAGGTTAAAAGATTTCTGGATTATCACTTTTTGAAAGTTTTTCTGCGTTATTGGAACCGTGAATATGCCCCGTCGCTGCCGACCATGCTTGAAGGGGTTATCCCGGACACCGTGAAAAGAAATCAAATGCTGATGGCCAATATTACCCATTTAAGCGGTGCGGTTTTGCAGGCTGTCTATGACGTTAATCATGAATATTTAAGTGCCCAGTACGGTGAGCCCGATTCAACCGGCAGTATTGTTCTGGCCGGTGCCAATGCCCGCGGCGAATATCCTACTTTTGATTATGATGCCGTAGTTCTTTATGAAAAAGACGGCCGCACTCCCGGAGGCCCCAGCGGGACTCTCTCCCATGCTGAATTTTATAACCGGCTTGCGGTATTAATCCGCCAAAGTTTTGAAGGCGATCCTCAATCGGGGTATGCGGGGATGGGCCGTGAAATGGACAGCCGGTATCAATATACAATTTTTAAATCATTTCTGAACGCTTGGGGTGTTGAAGAAAACCGGCCGATGTGGGCAGTGAGCATTAACCGTGCCGAGGCAGCGCTTAAAAGTTCTCAGCCGGTTGGTTTGATCCTTAGCTTTCTGGATCTTATGCCCGGTGCCGGTGACATGGACCTAGCCGAACGTTTTATCCAAAGCACGCAGGAATATCTCGCGGATGAAAAACATCTGTATACGGGCATGGCACAGACGCTGAGTGCCTATCAGTTTATGCGGCAAAAGACGGCAGAGACATCCCCGGTGCTGGATATCAAAGGCACTGCAGGCGGGCTGCGATCATTCCATTATTTTTTATGGTTTTTGCGCCTTTACCGCCGTTTGCTCTTTATGCGTGCCGGGCAACCCAGGGCAGCTCAAAAACCCGCTTCCGGTTTGAATTTTCTGGATAATCTGACCGTGTTAGAACGGGAATTTTCCGGGACCTCTGTGCGTAATGAGTTGACCGCTTATTATCTTTATTTGATCAATTTACGACTGACCATGGATCTTTTTTATGCGCGCAATAGCAAACAGCTTCCGACGGATTCTTTGGCCCTGGCTTATTTTGCCTTTTACAATGCAAC
The DNA here is from genome assembly GCA_020632475.1 of Candidatus Omnitrophota bacterium. Classification (GTDB taxonomy): domain Bacteria; phylum Omnitrophota; class Omnitrophia; order Omnitrophales; family Aquincolibacteriaceae; genus JACKFM01. The sequence goes on from JACKFM010000001.1 coordinate 323,947, forward strand.
CCTTTATCGTCTGGCCGAAGGCGCCTCTCCTCTCGGTTTTGATCCTGCGCAAGCGCTGCCTCTTCAAGAAGAGTTTTTGAGGCAGTTGAAGCAGGTGATGACACGGATTGATGGTTTAATCGACGGTTTGATGAATGACCTTCTGTCCGGAAATTTTGATCAGGTCAATATGCATTTGTCCCAATGGCAGTCCTCACCGGAGTTAATTGATGCAGCGGATCTTCGGCAAACTGCTGCAAGTCTGGTGGAGACAAGCCGGGAGGAACTGGATCAGGCCGCTCAGAAGCATGTGGAGCAACTGGTTGAAGATCGCACAGGGCTATCTCCTCAAAAAATGATTATTTTTGTAACTGCTTTTTTGATGAGGACGCGGAACATGACACAAGTTGCGGCGGAAAGAAGCGCTCTCTGGTATTCTGAGAACAGGCCTCGGGAGTTTGAACGAATGGCCCATAAAGAGGAAAAACATCGTAAAGCAGAATTGAGGAATGATACCGAGACTCTGGCTGGGGTGCGCGGTGAGATCGAACGTTGGGATGTCAATTACATCGTAAAGAAAAAACATTTTGGTCTGCAGCTTGGAAGGCGTTTGAATATGGCTTCGGGGCCCGGCAGCGTGCTTGAATTTGATTTTCTGAAACGCATGATGCGTTTAATGCTTCCGGAAGCGGAAGGCATTTCTGCCGCCACACCTCCGGGCGGTACAATGCCGGATTATGTCAGGTCTCAAGAAGAGTTTGAACAAATGCTTGACGTTTTGGAACAGACGGGGATCTTAAAAGAGCCTGTCATCCCTCGCGGCGAATTTGAAACCGAATCGCAGCGGTTGATGCGTGCCAATAAAACATTAGCCGAAAATTTTGATTTTTTCAGCCGGAATCACCTGCACGATATGACGCTGACCGATGACCGCAACCCGTTAGTCCGGGATTACAAAACACGTATACCGGAACATTATTTGCAATCCGAAAGAGCTTTTCAAACCGTGATTCCGCTGGTGCTGCTGATGTATGAAAGACGCTTTCCCGGAGAGGTTGAGACACAAACGCTCAAAGATCTGGATGATCATTTTGTTTTACAAAAAAAGAAAACACTTCACTTTGACTGGGAACGCGGATTTTTCGAAGGGGAAAGTGAAGTGGTTGCCCTGAAGCCTTCAGAAGGTGCTGCTGTTCAGTTCTTTGCCGTTCACCCCGAATTAACTTTTAAAGCCTTTGAGTATGGAGTGCCGGATGTCAATATTCTTGAGGGCCTCAGGCTTAACCGGGATGCTTTTGAAAAGTGGATCCATTTACAGCGCGCCTCTCCGTCCGGTGTGGGCAGTGCAGGCTTTCAAGTGCTTGTGCAATCTTTTGTGCACCTCTTAGGAAAAGCTTCGGGTGATCAGCATGCCTTTTCGAAAACAATCTGGTATTTACACCGGTTTGGGCTATTAAATGCGTATATTCGTGAATATGAACCCGGAAAAATCGGCAATCTGATCGCTGATCCCGCTGTGCATGAGTTTACCACCGATCAGCACAGCCTTTATCATTTTGAAGTTCTGGATAAAATCGGTCCTGATGATCCGGCCGCGTTTAGTCTGATCCGTGATTTTTATTTAAAAATTGAGAATTCCCCTGAAGACTCCCATGAGCGAAAACTGCTGGCGGCATTGCGATTAAGCGTTTTTTTACACGACTCCGCCAAGAGTTTCTTTTTTGCCGGTTCGGCCGATCATGCCATTCAGGCTGCACAAAATGCGGTTCCCCGTTATCTCAAAGAAATGGGCTTTGACGATGAGACAATTGAAACCACCGCCTGGGTTGTTCGCAATCACATGGTTTTAAACAGCTATGCCTACAGGCGGCTTGTTGATCATCCCGAAGAAATCAGTGATGCGGTGGAACGCATGGTCTGGGATCCCGGGATTACTCCCGAACGTTTGAGGCTGCTTTATCTCATATCCCTTTCGGATTATTTCTCGCTGCAGCCTCTCAAGGATTATCCTTCTTTAAATCCGCATTTTGAGTTGGGGTTACGGGTTCTTCCGGATGCCGAGTCTGAAGGGAAGTGGACTTCGCTGGAACGTATGCATCAGCTTTACCAGGCACTTGCCTCGATTGTAGGCGAGACGGATCCGGTTTCAAGAGAAGATAATATGGCTCGTATCCGCGCGTTAAGAACAAACGAAATGCAGAGTTTCTGGAACCGCTTTTTTGCCGAAACCGCTTCCCAGGTTCTAGAGCACCTGACCGAGGATGCTCTTTATGAGCGGTATTTAGCCGCGGCCCGGAAAGGGACGGGCGAAGTCCGGGAAAATGAAATCCGGAGGAATGCCGCCTATACTGTGGAGCATCTTTATCAGGACTATTTTTCTGAAATTTTGGATGATGGGGCCCGCACCCCCGAAATCCAGGCAGAGGTGCAACGAAGGGCTTCTTCAGAATTTGCACAGCTTTTTTATCGGGGCTACATTCAGTCTTTTGATGAAGGCTATTTGAAAAATCTGACGCTTCAAGAACATCTTCGGAGGTATCTTTTCACCGTTCATTTGGATGTCCTGCGCAAGCGCGGTTATAAAAAACCCATCATTCTATTTAATCCCGGTTTTGATAATGTTTCAGAACGTCAGCATGAGTTCATTATCGGGTTGACGACCGATGAACGAGGCGTTTTTGAAGATGTCACCGGGGTGCTGGCCTTGCATGAAGTAGATGTGCAGGGAGCCCGTTTTGTGCGCACCGGATCAGGGCTTATTGTTGACCGCATTTTTGGGTTCCGCCGTAACGGTGATGCCGAGATCGATACCCTGCGCCAGCGCATCTGGACAGATCTGGGCCGTATTTTTACGGATTACAACCGGCAGGACCATGCGGTTGAAATCTTTTACCGTGAAAAGGAAAAACCCTATCAATCCGTCCGTCCGCCGACACGGTTAAAACAGGATACTCACATACAGTGGTTTCATGACCGCAATACCGACGGTGAGGAGACCTCTGTTTTTACGGTTAAAACCACAGACCGGCCTGCGCTCCTTCATGTCATCGGCCGTATTTTGAATACCCGGGGTTATAGTGTGATTAAAGCACCGATCACCACCTATGAGCCGTTTACCGACAATACGTTTTATATCAATAAAGACGGGACTTTTTTAAGTGATGCCGAAAAAGAAGCGCTTGAAAAACTGTTGGTTTCTATCCTTGATCAACCCATCATCAACATTGCGGATATTAAAGGGGACAGGTCTTCAGCCCTGTCCCCTGACCAGGTACCTCCCAGCGCAGCTAATGACGCCGCGTCTGGACATTCCGAGTTACGAATTACCATGCATTCCGATGAGGCGGAGGTTGCGGCATGGATGGATGAGCTTGCAGCGGAGATTACAGATGCCGGTGATCGTAAAGCCGCCGAGGCGTTTATTACTGTTTTTAGACAAAATCCCGAACTTGACCGTAGCGAAATATCCTATGAAGGCTGGCATCAGTTCGTTGGTGTTTCACGCGATGATGCCGGTACAAGCTATGCCCATATTCTTCTGGATGCCGCTGTTCATTTTCCGCGCAAATTAATCCGTGCCGCACTGGTGCATGAGGGAACGCACATTTTGAATAAGGATCTGCAGGATGCGCAGCTTGCAGCCTTTTTAGCGGCACAACAAGAATGGGCTGCAATGACGGCCCGGGGCGGAGCTCAAACGCAAGACGATGTGGACGTTCTTTTGGAACCGCTTGCAGACTCCATGGCGCTAACGATGGAAGACGAGTGGCGGGCCTATCAGGCCGGTGACCGTGTATTCTTGTCATCTCTTGACGGGTCGGTCGATGATTTTATTCAGGCACTGCCTCAGCCGGATGCACACGCCCCAAGAGTTGATCAGGCGAGGTATCTGATGATTCGTGGGTTGGTAGAAGATATTCGGGTGCGGTCAACGCAGCTCGAGACTTATGAACTTAAGACTAAAGCCACTGCTTTGCAGGGAATTCTTTCGATTGATAACCTTTTAGCCTTAAACCAGGGATCGCGGGCAGAGCTGATCAATCTTTTTCTGATCATTGTGGCAACTAACGGCGAAGGCGCGAGGTATGTGACCTGGGATCAAAGTCGTGAATATCTTCATCAGACGACCATTACTGATATTCAGGGTCTGACCCGATGGCTGCTTTCTCAGCCGCGTGCTCAGCAGATCGGTCAACTCATCGCCCATTACACCAGGACGGAGTCGAGAGCTTATCTCAGTGATTCTGATTTTGTGACCCATGAAGCCATTGAAGAAAGCGGATATGGTCAGGAGCTGCGCCGTAAATTCACATCTGCTTTTGACCGGATTATGGCAGCAAGTGTTCCAGCGGCGTCGCAGGATCTGCATACCGGAATTAAGGCGGTACTTTATACCGCCTATGATAAAGCCCCTCAGATTTTCCTAAGCATTGATCCGAACATGGAAGCCCGGGCAGCACATGTCATTTATCTTTCTTCGGAAAGACAATTGATTCTGAAATTTCCATCGGTGGAAAAAGCGCGCGAAGCAGATGAGAATTTTCTGATCGGTGCGATCCTCTATGCTGCCGGCGTGCCGAGGACAGGGCATCCGTGGAATATATGGACGTTTAATCCGAGGATTCGTGACAATACCTATAATATTCCAGCCGCAGGCGTTACTTACCGTGTGACAAACGATCTTTTGAATTCTCTTCAGCAGGTGATTGCTCAAAACATCCCGTCGGCTGCAGTGGGAACCTCAGCGTCGCCGGCTCCAAGGAGGAGATGGCAATTTCGCCGTGTAGCACCCAATGAGCGTGTGGACGTTCCTCCCCGTCAGAGGAGCGGCAGCCCTTTGCCAGCAGCTGTTCCACCGCGAGAATCTCCGGATGAAATTGAGGAAATCCGGTTTGTTAATTTTCGGGGCAATGAGAATTGGCAGCAAAACGCTGAGAAAGTCATCCGTGAAGCATTCCGAGCCATTGCAAGAACGCCAACTGAGAGTTTGAGTGATCAGCGTCTTCAGGGTGTGCTTCAATTCATTCATGAGATGATGGAAATCCGCGGGACATCCAGTCATGTGGTTTTAGCGGTTGAACCGAATCTCACCGGTGTTGCCGGTGAGGTGGCTTCGCTCGGACGTCTCCCGGCTTTTTTTAGGATCATGCTTGATCGTGACGGTCAAAATAACGGGCAGAAGCGGTTCGCCCGCGGGCCAAGAGGGAATTTGTTTGATCAGAAGGTTTTTATTATGCATCTTCGAAAATGGCAGGTGCTTGCCTCAGCTGACGGCACTCCTGCAAATGACGTTCAAATTTATGACGGCATCAATGTCAGACAGAGCATTGCCACTCGCCCAGGAGAACAAATTATTAAGTTCGACCGTGATTTTCTGATCAAGGCCATGGTTCACTCTTTGCTGGATCAACAGCATTCCTATCCCTGGATCATGGCTGAAAAATATCCCCAGATTCAGTTTAATTCGGATACGAATGCGATTGTCCTTCCCGGAACAAGGCGGGTTTTTGTCCCGACACCGAGTGAAATCGTTCAAATCGTTGAACACATCATTCAATTTGCTAATCTTCACCCCGAATTGCGCGTGAGCAACGCAGAAGAGCTGATTGCCTATGCTCGTGATCATAGGGCCGCACCTGCCGAAAATGTGACGGATTTAGCGAATAAAATTGTGCGACTTGGTCTTGGATTTAGCGCGACGACAAGAGATGATCAGACAATATCGGTCACACGTTATGCCCCGTCGTATCTAAGTTTCGAATTAACCGTGGCTGAGTTTAATGCAGGCATTGCTGTGGACGACACGATTCCGGTAGCTCTTAATGCGCAGAGCTTTGCGCCTGTGGTTATTCCTCTTATGCAGCACATTGCCGGGCAGATGGATGCTGGACAAATTCCGGATTTTACGCAGTTTTTTGCCCTGGAACAACGTTTCTCGGATGCTCGCGGATGGCAAGAGGTTGCTCAAAAAATAAAAGACATTGTGACAACTGGAAAGGTTGAACGTATCACATCCCCAAAGAACAATGAAATCTTTATTGAAATGCTGCGCGTGCTAAATCACGATTGGTTGATCGATCACAATATGGTTATGGTTAGAGTAACAGGTGCACCTGCTGACAGAAACGGACAAGATGCTGTAAGCGCGGCTGAAACTTTAAGAGTTGCTGAGGTGATCGATAAACGGGTTAGAAAACTGGCGGGGCGGAATGTGCCTGTGTTAGTGGTTAACCGCGTTTTTGCACAAAATGAGATGCAACCCCTTGGCTATAATACGTCACTTGATTTGCAGGGGATGGTGATTCTTAATCAACCTCGTTTGAACACCGTGGCGTTAGCGCCTGGGACCTGGAGGAGTTCGATTGCTCCCCAAATGATTTCACATCCATATGGCCAAGCGCTAAGAAAAATTTATACTGGACATCGCAAGAGGTATGCCGAACGAGCTCCGTACTTTTTACTTTTTCAAAGAGAAAGAGCTTTAGAAGAGTACCGTCACGCAATTGATCATTTTCGTATTGAAGATTCTATGGATCGACGCTTTTTTACCATTAGAACGGATTATCTTGATGAGTTTGAAAAAATAGCGATTCAACCGGAAGGGATTTTAAAGGGCATTCTGTCAGATCAATCATTGATTTCCAAAGCCGGGAAACCCAAATATCATTTTCAAAATGCCTTTTTTGAATTACAAGGGCAGATTGCACGCGGTGATCATGCTGAGGACCCTACCTTTTTATTGGCTTCATGGCTGCAGCGGTTGGCTTCACCTGTAACGGCTTCCTCTCATCATTATGATGCAGCGTATTATGGTCTGTACTTAGCTATTTATTATGATTTCATCACACAAAGCGGTTCCGAATCGCTAAATCAAAGACCTCTCCTTGGTGAATTTCTGACTTGGCAGCAAACCCTCATGCCGCAGCTGAGCCAGCAATTGACGCAATTCGTTAATGATCCTGAACGTTTCAGACAAGCTTTAAAAACGATTCACAAATACGAATTCACCGGATCGCTTGAAGACCTCGGGGAAGACGTTCGAGTGCCGGAGCCTAATGCTTCGGAACCTTCCAGCGCAGCTAATGATGCTGCGTCTGGTCGAGCACCGGACGCCGATGCGTCGGTACTTCCAAGCGCAGCTAATGATGCTGCGTCTGGTCGAGCCGAACAGCGGTTTCAGGAAATGATGACGGATTTTGTTGCGCTTGTGCGTGAGAAGGATTTGATTCGTTCTGAACCGGAGGAAGGGAAGTATCAATTTGAAGAGCGAGGCGCAGGCGGTTTTCGTCTCTGGTCGGTCAGAGAGAATGGGGATTGGGCTGGAAGCGAGACATCAAACCAAGTGACAGAACTCATTTTTGATCAGCTGGAAAATGTGTTAACACTTAAAGTAACAGGTGGTGTGGATGGAGACATTGCCTATGAGTTTCGTCCTGACGGCGCGCGTTTCTATGCAGATCACAACAAAACCGGAGAATTTATAGCCCTGGACGCTAAAAATCCGATTGTGAATTTTGGAGTTGATGAGCTAAATCGTATTTATTTGATTTATTCTGATGGCTTGATGAACGAATTTTTTGCTAAAGAAGGGCAGAGCCCTCTGGGAATTTATCCAAGCATCCTTGGAGGCGGGTTTTCTCTTCAAGATGTCAATACAGCGACGAGGTTTACGAGTCCGGATAGCCTTGTGAAGGTTAGTTTTCTTCATGAACCTTCTCAGGATAGAGACTGGGGGGATGAGATTTTTGTGATTGCAGATGTCAGTTTTGATGAAGAAACTTTCCCGAACGCTGAAAGCCGTAGCGAGTATCAGCAGCTTTTTAAAGCACATGATTTTCTCTCTGCGACCATTAAAAACCTTGAGCTGGATATTCTTGGGGCACCGATCTCGCAAATCCACATCCGAAAAATTAATGATGAACTCAATTATCAAATAAGCCGCGTGACATTGACCAATATGACCGGTAAACAGGCCTCTTTTATTCTGAAACGGGGTTTTTCAAGTACGTTGAAAGATGAACAGGGGCTTGATGCTTATCAGAAAAAAAAGGATGGGTTGGTGGATCCTGATTTTAGAGGGTTTCCCCTTATAGGTGATTCGCGGCAGATTTCAGGTGGAGCCTATCACTTTTGGTCTGTTGAAGATTGGGGGGACCAACAGCCGGACAATGAGAGAGGTTTTGACTACTTTTTCCGTCTTTTTCGTGAGGGGTGGGAACCGCACATCGAGCAGTCTTTTGAATTGGATCGATTAAGAGTCGTTGAAAAAGATGGCCACCGGCATATTGTCCTTTCAGACTATAATTATTTTAGGCAAGAGCGGCAGAAAACGCGGCTTTTTGCGACACGGTTGATTCAGGGTTTAATTCTAAATAATCACCAAGCAGGCGCTGATGTTTTATTGACATTAGGCGCTGTAGCCAGCCGCTATTTAAAAAAGGAACTGATTCAGGAGGTCTTCGATTCATATCGTACAGGCGAGTCACCGGTTCCGCCGGAACATTTGCCTGCAATAGGGGATTTGAATGAGGTGATGCAGGATGCTCCAACGGCTGATTTGCTTGATGCTTCGGCAGCGGCTCCTGAAACCCCGCTGCCTGTACTTCCGCATCCGGTTGCGGTGATCAAGAGTGCTCTTGAAGAGCTGGAACGTGAATTTCCGCGTATCCAGGAATTAAGACAGGAATTTGTACGCCTTAAAACATTTTTTGAAGACGTGGAGCCGGGGCAGGATGATTTTTCAGTTCTTCAGGTTTTCAGACTTGCCGCTCTGGCAGACAGGTGGGATGCTTTCTGGGATAATCATATTCGTTATCAAATTGGGCGTCCTCAAGATTTTGGTGCAGACAGCGGTAATTTTGTCAGGCATGAACTGATGACCGGAACCAGACACGAATGGGGTTTTGGAGTTCGGAATCTGGTTGCACGTCTAACAGAACAGTCTATACGTGATCCGCTCAATAATCTGGTTTCTAATCAATTGAAAAGGCTCTCGACTGATTTGTTGTCGCATGTTCAGGAAGTTCAGACGGTTGGAGAAGCCTATGGACTTTTTCTAGCGCGTGAATCTTTAGGCAAGGTTCCCGAAGTCAGGTTTCAAGATGCAGACGGCGTATCAGTCAATTTTTTTAGCGGGATAGGATATCTTAAAGCAAAAAAACGATTCGATCTGCCTGTTGGTAGTGTGGCCTATGATGAAGCTCAGAACCTGATTACGTTTACTCTTCCCAAATCGGAATTGCGTATAGCACCGCCCGCCGATGCGTCGGTACCTCCCAGCGCAGCTAATGACGTTGCGTCTGCGTACTCTCGTGTAACTGCGCCCGAGTCACGAGCGACGAGCGACGAGTTCCGCCGCATAGAAGTCAACTACGAACTCTTCGACACAGATGCCGAAGGAACGATCACCATGCCGGTTGCGGCTTTTGCCGAAATTGCGCAGCAGACTGTTTCAGCTGATGAGGATTTGAAAGCGGAGGCGTTAGCAAAAATGGATGCCCTGGCTGTGGCAGCCAACCGCTGGCACAATGTTCAGTTAATTTTATATGCCGAAGGCTCGGAGTATGACGCCCAAACCAATTATTATCTGGAACAATTCCGTCCGCTGGGGAATGTGACCATTACACCGCAAAAACTTGAAGAAGCTTTATCGGTTCCGCGCGGCAAGGAACATCATACGCCTGTCGACATTTCACCCGAAGGGCGCATTCAGGATCATGACTATGTCGGCGGAGAACTGGTTAAAAAACTGAAATTTGTGAAGCTGCGCAAAAATCCGGGAGATATTCTTTTCGGGCTTTTGGCTTCAATTACCGGCGGTGATCTTCCGGGTGTCGTCACAGGTGAGGACGGCAACCTGGATGACCTGACCGGTTATGCCACCAGTCAGGCCCAGGCTTATCTTGCCCGGCAGGTTGTGGCCTGGTCAGCATAAGCTTGGGTGCTGCATAAGCGTTTAGCGTGGAGCGGATAGCGTAGAGAGTAGCCAGTTGTGCAAGATACAGTTAACTTGAAACTTTTCACCCCTTCACGTAACATTCATCAAATAACCTTGGTCTCCTTTGTGAGACTGATTTTTCTAAGCGCTATGCGCTAAACGCTCGACGCTTCACAGCGAGAATTTTTTTTGAGGAATTAAATGAGTATTCTTTTTCTGACTAAAGAGGAAAGTCCGGATGACGGGCTTTGGCTGGAGCATCTGCTTGAGGTGCTTTCATCCAGTATCTGTGCGGTCGGAGCCGATCCTCTACTGAGAAAAATCAAGTATCCGAAACGTGTTTCACTTTTCAATCTGGGGAAAGGATTTAATCCTTTGATGGCTCCGCTGTGCTGGCTGCCGCTGCCTTTTTTGAAGCCCGCAGGCTGCTCGGGAATACAACGATTGAAAAAAGAAATCGCGCATCCGGACACAGGATTGGTTTTTATTCCTTTTCTGGATTTGGCCGTCAAATACGAAGAGATTCTTCTGGAATCTGAAAAGCCTGTCTTTATTTATTGTACGGGAAGGGATGTGATGTGGCAGAGTCGTTACCACTATTTGCCGCTGTGTGAACGCTATGCGCCGGATTATCCCGAAAAAGTCAAACGGCTGGCCCGCAAAGCAACGATGATTGCCTGTTCCCGGTTTGTACGCATGCAGTTGATGCATAGGGGGATTGAAAAAGAAAAAATCGTCCTCTGTCAGGGAGGGATTGGAGTTCCGGAGATGTGTCCCGAACGGACCGGGCGCAAAGGCCCTCTACAGATTTTATATCTCGACCGGTTGGTGGATTACAAGGGACCTGATCAGATTATTCGTATTTTTGACCTGGCCTGTGATAAGGGGCTGGATGCTGAATTGATTCTTGCCGGCGATGGTCCGATGCGGGTTGAATGTGAACGGTTGCGGATGAAGGTTAACAGTCGTGACCGTATTCATATGCCGGGTCTCGTTACAGGCAATGAGGCCGAAGACCTTTTCTGGAAAGCGGATCTTTATACCAGCCACCACCGGCTTGGTATTGTCTCCCAGGAAGAAGACGGTATGGGAAGCGGTATTTTGAGGGCCATGGCACGGGGATTGCCTGTTATTTCGACAAACAGCGGCGCGGTGCCTGAAATTGTCGCACACGGACGTTCGGGGATTTTGGTGGATCCGGGGGATATTAACGGACATGCTGAAGCGTTAGTGCGTCTTTACAGGGATGAAGAGTTGCGATTACTGATGGGGAAAATGAGTTGGAAGCGGGTGCAGGAGAATTTTAATGGCCGGCAGAAGGATGCCGAATTACGGCAGGTTTTAGGTTTGAGTAGTTGACGGACCGGAAAACCGCTGCATTGCAATAACGGTCGGTTCTTGCTACAATACACGAATTATAAGCTGTCCTTCCTATATATAGCCTTTTGTGGAGGCACCGGGCCTCTTGAATGATTTAATGTGATCTGTTGTCCCAAAGATCAAAACCGCTAGTGCTCCGTCAATGCCGGCGGCATCGTTACGGACACTTGTACTACGAACCCGTCTTTTGATCGTTGGCGCAGCACTAAGACATCAAAGCCTGTCAAGATTAAACAAGATGGATATGACACATGGACAATCTTCTCAAATCAATCGGTTTTAAAACCGGACCGCAGGATGCAAAAGCGAGCGAACATCGATTGATTCAATATATCAATCTGAAGCTGGCTGCGCTTGATCAGCCGATTTATGGCGAGCAGGATGAGTTTATCGAAATTGCCAATCCGCTTTTGCGAAATCACCAGGAAAAAGACCGCCTTCTTTCCGATTACCTTTGTCCCGCTGATTACAGAATCCAATCTTTTTTAGATGCTTATTTAAAGGACATTCCCGTTCAGGAAAGAATTAAATTACCGGCACAAACATTTATTCTGGATTGCTACGGACTTGCACGTACCATTTCGGTGCCTGCCAATAAGGACAGTTTTGTTTCGGATATCGTCAGCTCTTATCGCGTGCGGCAGGGGGTGCTGCATAACCCTAAAAATGACCGTCGTACGACCAAAGGGGTTTTTCATATTGCCGAAGGCGGATTGCCGATTCCGGATGATAAAAAGGCCGTGCCTAAAAATGTTTTTGCCAACGTGTTGTTTCATGCCTTGCGTCCGCCGAAAGAAATTATGCGTTTGCCGTTTACCTCAGGCCAGGCCGAACAGGCCGAAGTGATGGTCTCACTGCTTTTGCGTCCGGTCGTTTGCCCTGAAGTAAAAGGTTTCACGCAGCAGAAAACCACGGAGATTCGTTTTTTCGCACCCGGCAGCCTGGTCAGTAATCTTGATTTTGTCGAATCCATTTTCGGTAATGCCGGTGATCCGTTTTTGCCTGAAAATGATTCAGCTCTGGATGTCGATCATTGGACCGGGCATACCGGCTGTGTCATTCTTGCGCCCCATCTGATCACCATGACCAAAAAGGCGATGGGCCTGCCGAAATGGAGCCAGGCCACCAAGCGTCAGAAGCATGACGGCATGTGCTGGAAGGATGAAGAAGAACTTTATAATGATGGGAACGCCTTCAAATTGACATGCCGTGATGCGCGCGGTGTGATGGTTACCATTATTGCGGACAATTATTTCGGTTACTGTAAAAAAGAAGTCAAAACTCAAATCAGTTTTTCAGCCAATCTCTTTGGTCTGTGTGAAGAGGAACATTCCGGCGGTGCAATCGCTTTTCCGAGTTATGATCTGGGTGAAGGATTTCAGATTGAAGATCATATCCCTCAGAATAATATGCTCTTTGATGAATTGATTTCGATGTATGGCTCCATGATGGATGTCCGGCCCGAGGGTTACGCGGTGGATAAAAACTACGATAACATTATTTATCTGCCCGAAAATGCCAAAATCAATTTACACGAGCAAAAAGTCAGCTGGACACGTCACGGCAAAGAGCAGACGATTAAACTTCTGCCCGAATACGCCTATGTTTATCCGTCCGGTTATAAAGTCAGTATGCAGCGTCATCAGGACAGCCAGCATTGGCATCTGATCGGTACCGTTGCCGAGGGAACCCTTTGCCACAAGCCCTGCACGGTTTCAGGCGGCGGAAAATCTGAAATCTCAAAATCCATTGCCGATGCGATTTTGCACGGCCCGGTTTTTGCTGCCGATTTTCCTAGAGATATTGAAAAGGTCAGAGCGGTGATCCAGCGCGATTTCGGAGACCGCTTTCGTAAAAAATTTTCCGAAATACGTCCCAGCCGTCCTGTTTTAAGTACCGAACGTTCATTGGGATCTGTGATTAAACTACTCACCCCCTCATCGGAATACTCGGATGAATATAATGCCTGGCTTGCGACGGTCCCGCATCATATCAAGGAATTGGTCTTTGTGCTCAAAAGACACTATAAACCCGAATGGGGCGACAAATGGGAAGAGCATTTTAGTGTCGATATGATCAACGGTTCACTCGGTTACGAAGTTCGTTATAACAACGAGAAACTGATCGCCCATTATCTGCGGGTCGGAAAGGCGAAAGACGGTTCCTGGCAGACTTTTAAATTGCGCCAGGACTTTAATGCCGCAGAAAAAAATCAGGTCGAAGATGATATCTCTGCCTCAGTGGTTGTTCCGGTCAAAGAACTCTCGAACCTAAATCCGGACTATAAAAATCTATGCGTCAAAATGGTCACAAACTGTGAGTTTAGGCTGTTTCAGCGTCCGGATGATGCCATATACCGTGGTCTGGACCGCCAGGCGGAAAAAGATTTATCGACGGATAATGTTTTTCTTTCCAACTGGGAACCTCTTCAGCTTAAAGATGCCAATGACCTTATTGAAGATGCGATCGGTTTTGAAGAATATTCGTATTTCGTAAAGCGGTTTATCTCCGGCATTGTTAAGGAGAATAAAGAAATTTATTTTGTGGTCTCGTCCATTCCGAGAATTATTAACGGAAAGAAGTGCAAAAATCCGCGTTATCTGCAGGACCGTCCTGATCTGGTGGATCCCCGCAAGGGTTATCTGGCTCAGATCGGTGCGCGTTTTTTCAGAAAAATTCCGATTGAAAAACCGGTGCATTTTCCTGTCAATGCCGTTTTGCCCGGACGCCGTAATAATCCTCCCGATGCAGAGGCGGGAATCCGGCCTTTGGCCGTTTATAATCCGATTCACTATCAGGAGTTACCCGAGCTTTTCATGGATTTTATTACCAGTGTGACCGGTAAATCCCCTTCGACAACCGGAGCCGGCTCTGAAGGAGCGCTGACGAAAGGTCCCTTCAATGCGCTGCTCCAAACGGCGGATTTAAATAATGCACTGGTCTCTTATATCCTGACGGGCTATCAGGGGTTTAGTTCGGCGGCAGGTTATGTGGGCCCGAATATCCGTGTGGATCATGACATCAGCCTTTTGATCCCGGAGCTCTGGTGTCGTATGAGTGTCGCTGAACGTGATCCGAAATTCTTGATTGAACACGGATATCTTGAAAAAATCGATAATTTGGAGTTCCAAGGCAAAACGGTCCAGGCCGAACGCTTGGGCTACCGCATTACGATCCGTTTTGTGCATGCCTTTTTCGGCCGTATTTTTAATAACCCGAATGCCGTTTTTAGTGAAGAAATGCTGAAGCCCGAAAAACAAAGTCTGGAGATCTACGTTGACGGAATCGAAAATATTGTCGGGGCTCAAAAAAGGGTTGCCGAAGCCTATTTGCGAGATGGCAGTGTTAACCTGCTCGTGCCGCCGTTGCAGGCTTTGATTTATATCATGGCCGAAGGTCAATATCAGGGTAAAGGATTAAACGATCCCGAAATCAGGGCGATGTTTACCCGGCAGTATCTTCTTGACAGTGATTGGTATCAGGAAAGGCTGAAGGTTAAGCAGCAGGTCGATATTGAGCTTTTTGAAAAACATAAAAAGTATTTGGAAGAATTTCTCTCCAAACCCAGTCATGCCAATGCGGCAATCCGTCTTGGGATTCGTGACCGTCTGCTCAAAGTTCAGGAAGACCTCAAAAAAGTCAAAACCTCTTCATACGTTGAAGAGCTTGCCGGTACGATCGGAGCTGATCCGGGCATACGGCTTTCGGTTATCTCTCATCAGCACGCCTAAAACCGGACTGGGAGAAGAGGCGAAGAAAGGTGACGGGGCGAAAAATCATAGGCCTAGGTTTATACGGTATGTTGTTCACCCCGTCTCTTTTCTCCCTTTCCCCTTGTCAGTTTTTTAGAACTTCAAATTCCACTCATCCTTCTGATATTTTTCTTTGACTAGTTTAGTCGTCTCGTTGTTTAAACGATTCATGAACTCATCTGCGGGTTTTGTCTCTGCCTGCCAGGTTGTGCTGAGAACATGCCGAATTGTTTCACAGGATAGGGGAATATTGGTCACAAAATCCAGATGGGAGCGCTCACCGCGGTAGTCCGGTTTTTTAGGAGGCATTCGAAGAACCTTTCCAATGAGCGATAAATCAAAATGGGTGAGGAAAGTTCCGTGAAAAAGGACAAATTCTTTCTTTCTGCGCTGGGCATTGCCTGAAAACTTCAAAGAGCCGGTCGTGAGATCGCTGATTCCTTGAACAGATAAGGGATGTCCGGGGAGTAGGGGCTGAAGGGATGCGCAGTGACGGTTTAGGATATACTCATTGGTTTGTTGGAGATGCTGCAGCTGCGGTCGGTCGGAGATTTTTAAAATCAGAGAATAATTTAAGCATCCCGGCCCCTGAAGGACCGTTCCTCCGCCGCTCGGACGGCGCAGAAGGGGGATCTTAAGCCTGCGGGAATCTTCAATCTGTACTTCGGAATTTATTTTATTGGAGTAACCCAGTACAACGAAATAAGATGCAGCTTCCCAGAAACGCAGGGTTTCACCGCCTAAGCCCTCTTCGCATAGGTTCAGAAGGGCTTCATCATAAGCCAGATTTTCTTCGGGCAAATGCCCGGTTAGGTTTAAAATATACATCGGATTGATCGTAGATGATAGTTACAGGGCTTAAAAGATATATATTTTTATGTTCGCCTTTACAGATATGCGATAATATACGACTTTCAGTCTGAATTCATGACAGCCGCTTCTGCGGCAATCATAACCCTTTTAAATTAGAATAGATGGAAAACGAAAAAAAAGCTATGGCGAACTTTACACAGTTTGAAGTGACAGGGGATAAATCTCTGCAGACGCTTGAGTATGTCTGCGAGATGATTTTGAAAAATGAAGGGCCTGAACGGGTCCGTTTTTTCCTTCATAAGATGGCCGAATCCTTCCGTCAGAGGGGGATTGAAATCCCTTTGGCTGTCAGCACACCCTACATTAATACCATTTCTCCGGAGGATGAACCGCAGTATCCCGGCGACCGTGAAATTGAGAGGCGAATTAAGAGCCTGATCCGCTGGAACGCGATGGCCATGGTGGTGAAGGCTAACCGCATTCATAACGGCCTGGGGGGACACATTTCAACCTTTGCCTCATCGGCAACGCTTTATGAGGTTGCGTTCAACCATTTTTTTAGGGGTGGAGACGGTGAATATCCAACCGATCTTGTTTTTTTTCAGGGGCATGGTGCTCCCGGAAATTATTCCCGTGCTTATCTTGAACGCCGTATTGATGCCAAAAAACTGCATAATTTTCGTCAGGAGTTGGCCGAAGGCGGTGGGCTTTCTTCCTATCCTCACCCTTATTTAATGCCTGATTTCTGGCAGTTTCCGACCGTGTCAATGGGGCTTGGGCCTGTGATGTCGATTTATGAAGCTCGTTTTATTCGTTATTTGTCTGCCCGCGGATTGATTGAGAAGGAACCTCGTGTTTTCTGTTATGTCGGAGACGGCGAGACGGATGAACCGGAAACCCTGGGGCAGCTTGCCCTGGCGGGGCGTGAAAATCTGGATCATCTGACCTGGGTTGTGAATTGTAATCTGCAGCGTCTTGACGGCCCCGTGCGCGGAAACGGAAAAATTATTCAGGAGCTTGAATCCGTATTTCTCGGTGCCGGTTGGAATGTGATTAAGGTCATTTGGGGATCCAACTGGGATCCGTTACTTCGTGCCGATAAGACCGGGCTGCTTTTGAAGAGAATGGGTGAGGTGGTGGACGGGGAATATCAGAAGTATTCGGTCTCACCTGGCAGTTATATCCGTAAACAATTTTTTGGAAAGTATCCGGAACTTTTAAAACTGGTCAACCATTTAACGGATGACGACCTGCGCAAGTTATTACGCGGCGGCCACGATCCGCAGAAAGTTTATGCGGCTTATAAAGCGGCGACCGAATATAAAGGAAAGCCGTCGGTCATCTTAGCCAAGACGATTAAAGGCTATGGCTTGGGTGAGGCCGGTGAAGGGCGTAATATTACGCATCAGCAGAAAAAATTGAATGAAAAAGAGTTGCGTGAATTCAGAACCCGTTTTGATGTTCCGATCAGTGATGAAGATGTCGTGGATGCTCCTTTTTACCGCCCGCCGCTTGAAAGCCGTGAGGCGCAGTATCTTCTTGAGAGGCGCAAGGCCCTCGGCGGATTTGTTCCGAACCGCAAGCCTGTGGATGAAAAACTCGAGATTCCAACGGCTGATTCATTTCATGAATTTTTCAAATCATCCGGGGATCTCAAAGCTTCGACCACCATGGCCTTTGTCAGGATTTTGACCAAGCTTTTACGGGATCCGCATATCGGCAAAAGGATTGTTCCGATTATTCCGGATGAAGCACGCACTTTCGGAATGGATGCTCTTTTCCGTTCGATCGGTATTTATTCACCCAAGGGACAGCTCTATGATCCGGTCGACAGTGATACGCTTCTTTATTACCAGGAATCTAAGGACGGGCAGATTCTTGAAGAGGGAATTAATGAGACCGGCTCCATGGCGTCTTTTATCTCGGCCGGTACGGCTTATGCCAATTTAGGTGTGAATATGATTCCCTTTTTTATTTATTATTCGATGTTTGGTTTTCAGCGTGTCGGCGATTTGATGTGGTTGGCCGGTGATATCCGGGCCAAGGGTTTTTTGCTCGGAGCCACAGCGGGCCGCACGACCTTAAACGGTGAAGGTCTTCAGCATCAGGACGGGCATAGTCATTTACTGGCCAGTACGATTCCCTCGATTATGGCTTATGACCCTGCGTTTGCATACGAAATTGCCGTGATTATTCAGGATGGTCTGCGCCGCATGTATCAGGAAGGCGAAGAGGTCTTTTATTACATTACGGTTCATAATGAAAATTATGAGATGCCGGAAATGCCTGCGGATGCACATGATGGAATTCTTAAAGGTCTCTATAAATTCAAAAAAGGCGCAGACGGTAAAAAACACCGTGCGCAGATTTTCGGCAGCGGTGCGATTTTGCGTGAAGCCTTGCGTGCGCAGGAGATTCTTGCCGAGAAATACGATGTGTCCGCCGATGTCTGGAGTGCGACCAATTATAAATCGCTGAGAGCCGACGCCCTGAACTGTCAGCGCTGGAATATGCTTCATCCGGCCGAGGCCCCCAAAAAATCTTATATCGAAAATGTCGTCGAAAAAGAAGAAGGCGTCTTTGTTGCCGTCTCTGACAATATGAAAATTGTTCCTGATCAAATAGCCCCCTGGATTCCCGGGGGGCTTTTTACGTTAGGAACCGATGGTTTCGGACGTAGTGATACGCGTGAAAACTTGAGGCGTTTCTTCGAAGTTGACGCGGAATCGACTGTGATCGGCGCGCTGTATGCGCTGCATCAGAAAGGTCACGTTGAAGCCAAGGTGGTCGAGCAGGCGATTAAGGATATGGGAGTTGACCCCGAAAAAGTCTATCCTATTTGTTTATAATACAAGTTACAAGGCCGCAAACATCCTCGGATGACAGGCTGTAACATAAAAAATGGAGTCATGCATGGACGTACGTGTACCGCAATTAGCAGAAGGTGTTACCTCAGGCACAGTCGTTTCACTTTTAGTCAAAGAAGGGGAATCGGTTAAAAAAGAACAGACGCTGCTGGAACTTGAAACCAATAAAGCGGTTGCAACCATTCCGTCGCCGGGCGAAGGGACGATCGCAAAGATTTTGGTCTCTGAAGGCGATGAAGTGGCGGTCGGCAGTGTGTTGATGAGCTTGTCTGCAGACGGTGCCGCTCCCGTTGAGGCTTCCCAACCGGCCGCGGCAGTTCCCAGTCCCTCTGCACCGGCTTCGATTCCAGCTCCTGCAGCGGCAGTTCAACAGTCGCCGGTCCAAACCACTACGGTCCAGGCTCCGGTAACCTATCAATATCAGTCGCTTGCGGGTTCACCGCCGCCTGCATCACCCTCTATCCGTAAGATGGCGTTTCAGCTGGGGATTGATTTGATGCGTGTGAAGGGCAGTGAAAATGGCGGCCGTATTGTTCTTGAGGATGTTAAGAATTATATTCAGTTTTTGCAGGCCAAAGCCTTTAGTGAAACAGGTTCTTCCGCTGCGAGTGGAACAAAACCTGCAAAGACAGTCGATTTTTCAAAATGGGGTGAAGTCAGCCGTAAGAAAATGTCGCGCTTACGCCGTACAATCAGTGAGCAGATGAGCGACTGCTGGCGTACCATCCCGCATGTGACGCAGTTTGATGACGCCTCTTTGGATGCTCTAATGAAGCTTCGCAAAAAGTATGTCGAAGACTATAAAAAAGCCGGAGCTTCTTTGACTGTCACAACCTTTGTTTTGAAAGCGGTTGTGGATACGCTGAAAAAACACCCTATTTTTAATGCCAGTATTGATGAGGCGACCGACGAGGTGGTTTATAAGGAATACTATAATCTCGGGATTGCGGTGGATACCGACCAGGGATTGATCGTGCCTGTGATCCGCAATGTCGACAGGAAAAATCTGTTTGAATTGTCGCTAGAACTCGCCGATCTGGCAGCCCGTACGCGTGACCGGAAAGTTTCAATGGACGATCTGCAGGGCGCATCCTTTACGATTTCCAATCAGGGCGGGATCGGAGGAACGCATTTTACACCGATCGTCAATAAGCCCGAAGTGGCCATTCTCGGATTAGGCAAAGGCGGTATTAAGCCTGTGGTTAAGGACGGGAAAATTACAACCGGGCTGACGATGCCGGTGGCATTATCCTATGATCACCGTCTGATCGACGGAGGAAGTGCAGCTCGCTTTATGACCGATTTTTGTCTGGCCCTTCAAAACTTTACCGATGCGGATCTGAAACTTACGGGGTCTAAGCAGTCTTCACAGAAAAAAGCCTCACCGAATAAATCCAAGAAGAGAGGGAAGAAATGATTAATATCGAGACTGAAGTTGTTGTTGTCGGAGCCGGGCCCGGCGGTTATGCAGCCGCCTTTTATGCGGCTGATCACGGAAAAAAAGTGATTCTCATCGAACGCGATGAGCGTTTGGGCGGTGTATGCCTGAATCGCGGATGCATTCCCTCTAAGGCCCTTTTGCATGCGGCTAAACTGATTAGCGAAGCCAAAGAATCCTCATTTCGGGGGATTGAATTTGCCGAACCGAAAATCAATCTGGATAAAATGCGCGAATGGAAAAATTCGATCATTACAAAACTTTCACAGGGCATTGCTTCACTCGGCCAGCGCCGGAATGTCGAAGTGATTTATGGTCGCGGCTATTTTGAAGGGAACGATACGATTCGTGTGGAGACGAGTGAAGGACAAAAATTTATTAAATATCAAAAGGCCATTATCGCTGTAGGCTCTAAACCGGCGCTTCCCGCAGCTTTTGATCTTGGGAATCCGCGTATTATGACCTCGACCGAAGCTCTTGAGATTGAAGAAATTCCTCAAAAGCTGCTTGTGGTCGGGGGCGGTTATATCGGTATGGAACTTGGAACCGTTTATGCGTCTATGGGGAGTGAAGTGACCATGGTCGAGGCGATGGACTCCATCCTTATGGGAGCGGATCCGGATTTAATTCGTCCGGTGAAAGATTATGCCGCAAAGGCTTTTAAAGAAGTTCGGACGAAAGCAAAAGTGCTCTCGATGGCGACACAAAAGAAACAAATCAGCGTTAAGATGGAGCATGAAGGCAAGGCGACTGAAGAGCTGTATGATCGCGTTCTTGTTTCGGTCGGCCGGGTTCCCAATAGTGATGATATGGGACTGGAAAATACGAAGGTTCAGCTTGATGCTAAAAAATTTATTCAGGTTAATGATCGGTGTCAGACTTCGGATCCGAATATTTGTGCGATCGGAGATATCGCCGGAGGCGTCCTGTTGGCGCATAAAGCGGCCAAAGAGGCGCGTATTGCCGTTGAGAATATTGTGGGTGAAGCCTCGACTTCCAAAGACGTCATTATTCCCGCCGTTGTTTTTACCGATCCTGAAGTCGCCTGGTGCGGTTTAACTGAGACCGAAGCGAAGCAAAAAGGCATTGAGGTCAAGAGCGTTAAATTTCCCTGGAGCGCATCGGGTCGTGCGTTGACCTTTGACCGCACGGATGGCTTGACCAAATTGGTCATTGAACCCGAGACCGATCGTATTCTGGGTGTCGGAATTGTCGGTCATGGAGCCGGCGAACTCATCAGTGAAGGTGTCTTGGCGGTTGAAATGGGGGCTACGGCTAAGGACTTAGCCGAATCCGTACACCCGCATCCGACATTATCGGAGACTTTGATGGAATCTGCAGAGCTGTTCTACGGATATGCCACGCATGCGGTGATGCGCCGCAGGCCTTCTGAAACTTCAGTCGCGGCGTCATGATCGTTTTATGCACGCGTTTGCGGAGTTTCTTCTAGATTTTGCTTCAACGGGATGGGGACCGGTGGTCATGGTGCTCCATTCTTTTCTTGAATCCTTTATCCTTCCTCTGGCTCATGAGCTTTTCCTTATTCCGGTGGCATTGGCCCATCCGAAATTGAGTTTTGTCTATGCCCTGATGAGTACGACGGCCTCGGTGATGGGGATGAGTGTCGGTTACTATATCGGAAGCACGGGCGGTAAATCGATTCTTACACGCTTTATCAATCCTAAAATTTTTGAATTGGCCAAACGCGAAATTCACCGCTATGACGCCTGGGCGGTGGCTCTGGCCTGTTTTACTCCGGTGCCGGTAAAAGTTTTTGCCTTGGTGGCCGGGGCCGTCCATTTGAATTATAAAAAAATGATTGTGATTGCTTTTTTTTCGCGCGGAGCCCGTTATTTTTTAGTCGCTGTTCTTTTGTATTTTTACGGTGCGACCATTCGTGAATGGCTGCTTGATTATATGAATATCATGATGCTCGTGCTTTTTGTTGCAGGGGCTATTGCCTATTTTGCCTATAAACAATTTGAACATTATCTGATGCGCAAGGAACATGTTGAGTAAAAGAAAGATCATTCAGGAGCAAATTGTTTTTTTAGATGCCGGATCGGTGGATTTCGGAGATGTTTTACTCGAGCCTCTTAGAAAAGCAGGGCGGTTAACGGTTTTTCAAGTGACGCGGCCGGCCGAAATTTTTAAAAGAGCGAAGTCTGCTGATCATGTGGTGGTCAATAAATGCCGTTTTGATGCAGATTTGCTGAAGCGATTAAAGAATTTAAAATCGATTCATTTGACCGCAACGGGCACGAATAATATTGATTTAGTGGCAGCCGAAAAGAACCGGATTGCTGTGACGAATGTCAGGGATTACTGTACGGATGCGGTCGCTCAATATACGATCTCTGCGATTTTAAATCTGGCCGGAAATATTTTTGAGCTGGACCGGAGAGTTCGAGCAGGGGAGTGGAGTCGTTCGCGTTTTTTTACGGTCACGCCCACCGGGTTTCAGCAAGTAGCCGGACAAACACTCGGTATTATCGGATACGGCGCAATCGGCCGTCGGGTTGCCCGTCTGGCACGCGGATTAGGAATGAAAATTATGATTGCCCGTATTCCGGGCAGGTGTTATTCTGCCGGCGAGCTTAAAAAACGTGTTCTTTTTTCAAAAGTGATCAGGGCATCGGATTTTATGACCATCCATGCCCCTTTGACAAAATTGACTGCCAGATTGATTAACCGCCGGGTTCTTCATGACATGAAACCGGGATCTTTTTTGATTAATACGGCGCGCGGTGGTATTGTTCACGAAAAGGCGTTGGATGCCGCTTTAAGAAGCGGACGCTTAGGCGGTGCGGTTTTAGATGTTTTAGAAAAAGAACCTCCGGCTTTAAATCATCCGTTGCTTAAAACGCCCCGTCTGATTCTGACACCCCATGCATCCTGGTCAAGCCTCCAGGCACGCAACCGGGTGATTGAAGAAGTCGCGCTTAACATCAAAGCTTTTTGCGCTCATCAAAAGCGTAACCGGGTTGTCTAAATAAAGAGGTGTTCTCATATGATGAAATCCGAAGATGTTCATAAAATTCTCAGCCATGCCTTTGAGAGTGCCGAAATTACGGTACAGGATTTGACCGGAGGAATGGACCATTTTTCCGTAATTGTGATGTGGGATGGTTTCAAAGGTAAATCTTTGATTCAGCAACACCAAATGGTGAATCAATCCCTGAAAGAAACCCTGGAAGACGGCCGCATTCACGCATTGCAGATTAAAACCGTTGCACGATAAACCAGTAATAAGCGTTAAGCGGTAAGCAAAGAAAGTATCCGCAGTCATAATGTTTAGCAACTAATACTATCACCGGAGGTTTTTATGTCAGAGGAAATCATTGGAAAAATCAAATCTGAAATTGAAAGCAATAAAGTCATTCTTTTTATGAAAGGAACTCCCGAGGCTCCTCAATGCGGATTTTCAGCAGCAACGGTTCAGATTTTAAAAGGTTATCCCTATCCTTTTGCCAGTGTCGATGTCCTTTCAAATCCGGATGTCCGGGCAACTCTGCCCAAATATTCCAACTGGCCGACGTTTCCCCAGCTCTTTATTGACGGAGAGTTAATCGGCGGTTGTGATATTGTGCATGAATTGAATTCCTCCGGTGAGCTTGAACAAAAGCTTAAAACCGCATTCGCTCAGTAAAATCAACCTGAAAAAGCTGTTTTATGGTGCCTGCCATCATCATTCTTTGCGGTGTGACCCTCATCTATTGGATGACCAGGATGGAAGTGCATCATTTCGAAATTAATCGCCATGATGCTTTGATTACGAAGCCGGTAGAGCAGCCTGTGCGTATTTTGCATCTTTCCGACACTCATTTTTCGGGACCGAACCACGCCATGGCGAGATTTTTTGACCGGTTAGGTTCCGAAGAATATGATCTTGTGGTTTATACCGGGGATATTATCGATAGCCCCGAAGGGATTCCCCGAGCCGTTGATAATCTCAAGAAACTCAAAGCCCGGTATGGGGTTTTTTGCGTATTAGGCAATCATGACTATTACGATTATCACTGGAGTGATCTTTTTATGCACCATTTGCCCTGGCAGTCCCGGCAAAGAGATTCAAATGAATCTGAAAAGTTGATCCGTGAACTGAGGGCGGCCGGTTTTCATGTTTTGCGTAATGAGGCCGTACCGGTGACTATCGGTAAAACGAGATGTCTTATTCATGGGATTGATGACCCTACGACGAAGCACCATGATATTGATGCGGTTCGCCGGCATTTTGACCCCGAGTGCATTAACATTTTGTTGACGCATACCATTGATGTTTTTTTCGGGATTGGCAAAGGAGAAGTGGATTTGTCTTTTTCAGGGCATTCACACGGCGGGCAGGTGCGGCTTCCTTTGATCGGGCCGGTGCTTACGCACACCCGGTTCGGACGTGATTACTGTTCAGGCCTCGTCGAAATGAAAGGTGCCCAATGTATGGTTTCCAGAGGGATTGGTTGCGGCCGTTCAAATTATTTCAGACTGCTCTGTCCGCCCGAGGCAGTGGTGCTGACTTTGAAAAACGGGGATAGCCCACAATAAGAGTGAGGCTTTAAAGATCCTTGAGGTATTTTTCCTGATAGATTTTGATTAAGGCAAAAAAGAGTGACAGGAAGACCGGCGCCAGAAAAATTCCCATCAAACCGTAGACTTTAATTCCTCCCAGCATTCCGAAGAAAAGCAGGACAAAGGGCAGTTTTGTCTTCTCCCCGATCAGTGCCGGTTTGAGCACATTATCAATCAGACTAATGACAAAAAAACCAAACACCAGAAGGATGACACATTTCAAATAACTCTGTTGAAAGAACAGAAAGACGGCAAGGGGAAGCCATACGCCCGCGGCGCCCAATAGAGGAATCAGCGAAGAGATAAACGTCGCAATGGCAAAAAAGATCGGAATGGGAATTCCTAAGAACCAGAACATTGTACCCGCCAGCATGGATTGGACCACGCTGGTTAAAAGCTGTCCGCGAATCACCGCCGAAAAGACATCATGAATTTGTGCAAAAATAAACGATTTATTTTTATTTTCCAGAGGAGCCGCATCATAGATGAAAGTGTGGATTTTGCCCCCGTCTTTTAAAAAGATGAATACCAGAAAAGTCATCATCATGCCGTTGAGCGATATGAAGACAATGTTTTTAGTAATGGTGCCGACTTGGGCCGCTGTGTAATTGCCAAGATTTTTTGTCGTATTCAGAAGCCAGGAAGAGGCGGTTTGTTGAACAATCTCCCATTGGAACAGATGTGTTTCGATGCTTTGGACCAGGGAGAATGAGCGCAGTTCATTGATCAGTTTTTCGAGTCGGCCTTGTCTGACATAATCGAGAGCCGTTTGATAGAGTTCAATCGTTTGCCCCGTGATGTTGACGACCACCAGAATGAGAGGGGGGATGACGATCAAAAAAATCAGAAAGGTCATTAAGATGGAGGCCGGTATTTCGGGCATTTTGGTCGTATTCTTAATCTTTGCATAGAGCGGATAGAATCCGAATGCCAGGATGGCGGCCCAGAAAATAGAAGTCATAAAAGGGGCCAAAATCGAGCAGACCTGCATGATGACAAAAATCAGCAGGGCCAGGAAGAAAAGTGAAATGATTTGATCGCGTGTCATTTTGAGTCTGTTTGAACCTGTCGATGGTCAATAGTCCATAGTCGATAGAAAGCAAAGTGCCAACCGTTGATCATGGGCTCTGGCCTATGGACTCTTATTGTAACGATGCTACTGCTCCAACTAGTCTACCTATATATCGGCAGGTGGCAAGGAATTATATAGAGGCATGACCGAGACCTTTCCATTCTCCAGAAATAATCCTCAATAGCCGTTAAAGAAAGATATGCGTAAACATATCTATGTTAAAATGTTAATCATTTTAGTCATGTTAATCGGTTTCTCAGCACGTTTTCTATGGGCAGAGTCAAGTGAATCGCATATGATCACCGGTCTTGCCAGGACCGTTTCATCAGTTTTTGAGATCCCTAAGACAATTGTGAGGCATTCGCAGACGGTGGTCTTTCCCGTAAGCATTGTTACGGGAACCGTCGAAGGAGCCTTTAGAACCGTAGGGGGCGTTCTTGGCGGTGTCGTTGAAACGGCCTCTGGAGCACTTCCTTATGCGAAATATGCGGCGCTTTTTGCTTAGCCCCTTGCTGTTAGTCTTCTTGGCAGGATTTTGTTTGGGTATGAACACTTCTTCAGATACGATTCCTGAATTCAGTCAGATGAGTTCCAATTTATATCGCGGCGGACAGCCGAGTAAAGAAGGGTATGCCTATCTGCAGTCTTTGGGGGTTAAAACGATCATTAATTTCCGCCATGAAAAAGAGGTGATTGAACGCGACCGTCTGCTGGCTGAGGAATACGGAATGGTTCAAGTCAGTCTGCCGTGGACGATCTACGGCGAACCCAAAGAGGAAATTCTGACGGGTTTTTTCGATGTACTCAATCGCTCTGAGGGGCGACCGGTTTTTTTTCACTGCCGCAGGGGATCTGAGCGTACCGGTGTGATGGCGGCGATGTATTATATGAAATATGAAAATCTTTCTGAAAAAGAAGCTGTGCGCAAAGCGCTGGACGGCTTTCCTGTGTTATGGCGTTGGAAATATTTTGTAGCCCGAAAAATTGACTTCTATAAGAAATTAATCCCGTAAGTTTTTCAGATCCCGTTTAAAAATCGAGAGAAATTAATTTAAAATTCCTGCCCGCGTCTTTCTGCCGTTCTGCCAAAGCTTTGAAGGTCAACCCGGTTTTCGGATCAATCTCGTCCGGAGCGATTTCTGCCAGGGGAATAATGATAAAGGCCAGCTTTTGATAATCTTCCTGAGGAAGTATATCAATATCAATAGTGCGCGGAGCGTATTTGTCGCCACTGGTGCGTCTTCGACCGAGGGTATATTCGATTTTTTTTGTTTCGCTTATAACCTCATCTCGGCTTTGACGGGAGGGGATCATTGCCGCTAAATTCCAGAATTTTAAGTTGCCCGCCGGCCCGACCGGGTCTGTTTCATATGCGGATGAGAAAATTGTTTCCGGGAAAGAAGTTTGAAGGGCTTTAAGGCACAAGGGAATATTTTTTTCGGGAGAGATGTTGGAGCCGATACTTAAAAAGAAATGATTCATCGGTCTTTTTTTATTTTTCGGGGAGATCTTTTACGTGTAATGAGGACACCCACATTTTTTGAGCCCCTTACGGCTCCGGGTTTGGAAACCCGCAGCGTTAATTCAGAAAGCGAGAATTCCTTAAGAATTATTTGAGCCAGGCGTTCCGCCAACGTCTCAATGAGCTGAAAGCGGCTCTGGGAGACAAAGTGAATCGTTCTTTTTGCCATGCGTTTATAATCGACCGTATCACGAATGTGGTCTTTTTTTGCCGCGCGGCGGATATCGGCCGGAAAGTCAATATCAATCAGGACCTTCTGTTTCTTTTTGCGTTCCCAGTCAAAAATGCCGATGATGCATTTGATTTCAAGCGCTTCAAGGAAAATTCTATCTGATTTTCGGGATGTCATAGAAAAGAAGTCTATCATGTTTCGCGGGTTTTTTCTATGCTTGGACATTCTGCCCGTTTGACGTACAATTCATCCTAATCCAAGGAGGACGGAGTGCAGTCGTTAGAAGAAAAAGAAGCCCGCAAGGTTACCCCGTTGTGTCCGGTTTTTGGCCGCTGCGGCGGATGCGAATATCAGGATCTCTCCTATGAGGATGAGTTAAGCCGCAAGGAACAGGCTCTCAGGAGGCTCTTTAGCGAAGCTGACCTTCTGGAGACTTCAATTTTTGAACCGATTGTTGTGTCGCCGGAACCGTATCATTACCGCCACCGTTTAGATCTGGCCGTACGCAAAAGAAGGGACGGCACCTTTCTTATGGGGTTTAATCCTCCCGGCAGCAGGGATGTGATTGAAATTGACCAGTGCCCGATTGCACGCAAAGAGGTTTCAGACTTTATTCCGGAGCTTAGGCGGCAGGCCCGTGAAAAAATACCCGAAAAATATCGCACGGCGAATCTGGTGGTAAAAACCGGAGACGACGGACGTGTGCATTGGGGAGGAATCGGCCGGCGGTCATTGCGCATGGAGGAGAAGGATTTCTTCTGGACTGAGATTGATGGAAGGCGGATTCATTATTCGCTGGAGACTTTTTTTCAGGCCAACCTTTCGATTTTATCGGCTTTGACCCGTGCCGTGATTGATTTCGGCGGCCTGGATGAAGAGACCCATTTTTTGGATCTTTATTCCGGCGTCGGTTTATTCGGTCTCTGCGTCATGGATCACGTTAAAAAAGTGAGTATGATTGAAGAGGGGTATGAATCAATCCGGTTGGCACAGTATAATGTTGCTTATCATCAGGCTGAGTCTAAGGTGCAAATAATGAAGGGGCGTACGGAGGATTTGCTGGCAGGCCTTCTTTTGGAAAACCGTGCACGGCGTACGGTCGCCATGATTGATCCGCCGCGTAAAGGGCTTGCCGCCAGCGTGCTTGAAACCCTGATGTACTATGGGAAAGCCGGACGGGGCATTGAAAAGCTTTTTTACTTGTCGTGTTATCCGCCTTCGCTTATTCGTGATTTAAAAGGACTTACCCAGGCCGGGTGGCATCTTGAGAAGATTATTCCGTTTGATTTATTTCCGAAAACAAAACATCTCGAAACTCTGGTTTTGATGACATCCCGGGGATAGTGCGTATGAGTAAAACCGAAGATCTTTCGTTGCGATATTTACGTCAGTTTAAACGTCCTCAATTTAAAATTGAACCGTTTCCTTATGCGGAACTTTTGAATGCTCAAAAACCGCTTGAAATCGAAATCGGCTGTGGCAAGGCCAAATTTATTATTCAGCGCGCGGCCACCCATCCGGAAATCAATTTTTTAGCTATTGACCGTGTGGCTAAATGGATGAATGTCGGCAAGCGCCGGGCGGAGAAACGGCCGCTCGAGAATTTAAAGTTCATGCGTGTTGATGCCTGGGTGATGCTGGATCACTATTTGCCGCCGGAGAGCGTGGACGTTTTTCACATCTATTTTCCGGATCCCTGGCCTAAAAAGAAACATCTGAGAAGACGGCTTGTGACAGTGCATCTTCTCAAGGCGTTATATGAGAGGCTTAAGTCCGGGGGACGAATTTATCTGGCCAGTGATTTTACGGATTATTTTTTTTCGATGCAGGAAGTGGTGCGTGATTCGGGATTACCGTGGGCTGTACGTCAAAGCCGCAATCAAAGACTGCAGGATGATGTGCTGATGAAAACTAATTACGAAATTAAATATGAAGCCGAAGGGCGTCAGTTGAACTATATGGAGTTGACCAAAATATGCGTATAGCACGAGCCCTGGCACTGGCCGGGATTGATTCCAGACGAAAATGTGAGGAGCATGTTTTAAACGGAGCGGTGTCGGTTAATGGTGAGGTTATTCATGATCTGGGTCGCCAGGTGGATCCGGAAAATGACGCGATTTTATTTCGAAGCCGCCCCCTTGAATTTAAAAAATATGTCTATTATGTAGTGAATAAACCCGAAGGATATATTACGACCGCTTCTGATCCAAAAGCAAAAAAAACCGTTTATGATCTGCTTCCGCGTGAACTTGTTAAAGGCACGCATCAATCCCATCAAAACCGTACGCGTGTTTTTCCGGTTGGACGTTTAGATAAAGACTCCATGGGGCTTTTGCTCTTTACAAATCACGGTGATTTAGCCAATCAACTGACCCATCCCCGGTACGGAGTGGGAAAATGGTATGAGGTACGGCTTCACCGTCCTTTTGACTTTAAAGACAAATCAAGATTGCTCAAAGGTGTCAGGCTTCGTGAAGGACATGCCCGGGTGGAAGGTGTCCAGGCCAAGAGCCGGCGCATCGTGCGGGTACTGATGAAAGAGGGGAAAAACCGGGAAGTCCGAAGAATTTTTGAAGCCTTTGAATATAAAGTCGTCCGGCTGATCCGGTTGACCCTGGGGCCGCTGAGCCTTGGATTGATGCCCCCCGGATACGGCCGTTATTTGACTAAAAAAGAGATCGACGATCTTAAAAAAGCTGCAGCCGGCCCGGTTTCAAAAAAAGGCACCGTTTAGCCCCTACGATTTCAAGTCTTCCCAAATCTCCTTGATTAAGGTATACTTCAAAAGATTAATAGTTAAAGTGATTAACTAATTTTTTTTTGGGGGGGATGTATTGAAAGATCAGCCTGTGTGGATACAGCATTTTAAAGGAGTCAATACACGGTTTTCAAAGATTTATACCCTGCTTCTTCATCACGAAGGCATCAGTCTCGCACAGTATACGGTGCTTGCCATTCTTCTCGAAGAGAACCGGATTCCTATGAGTGAAGTGAGTTTCAAACTGCAGATTTCAAAACCCGCCGTGACTTATCTGGTTGACCGTTTAGAAGCTAAAAAACTGTTGAAGCGCACGGCCCATCCCAAGGACAGGCGTGTGATGCTGATCGAGATTCAATTAAAAGGGCGCCGCATTGTCGAAAGAACGCAGGGGTTTATATTGCAGTTTTTGATGCAGACTTTACGTGGGTTTAAAGAGGCCGAACAAAAGATGATTTATCGTTTTTTCGATTCTTTAAGTCCGAAAATGGATACTATATTGGATGAGATGAGGAGTAAGAAAAAATGAAGAAATATTGGGAGGCTGGAATTTTATTTTTATTTCTAACGCTACTTTGTCTCTGCCGGCCGGTTGAGTCTGAGCAGGCGGCGATGCCTTTGACTTCAAGTTCTCTGGCCGAGGATTTAACCGTGCAATACGCGAATGCCCCCGGGGGTGAACCTTTGAGTATTGATGAGGCCACACGTCTAGGGGTGATGCATAATCTGGACATCCTGATTGCCAGGACCGGACAGAAAATCCAAGATCAGGAACCGGATATTGCTCAATCGATCTATGATACCGAGTTTACGGCGGATGCAACCTATTGGCACAATCAGGAACAAAATACCAGCGTTGTGCTCGGCAGCCGTCAGCTTACCGGAGATGTGAAAGTCGGACTTGAGAAGAAAATTCCGCTTGGGACGGATCTGAAACTTGAAGCATGGACAGAGCGGAATTCAACCGATTCAGCCTTTTCAAATTTAAACCGCAGTTATAAGAGTTTTGCCAAAGTTTCGGTGACACAGCCGCTTTTAAGGAATTTTTTCGGGAAAACGGATCGCGACCGGATTCATCAGGTTGAAATGGATACCCGGAAGATGAATTATGAGACTGTGGATTTGATTGAGCAGTCCGTTTATGAACTGCGTAACCGCTATTGGGATTTGGTCCTGGCGGATAAGAATCTTGAAGCACGTGCCAAGGGGCTTCGAAAAGCACAGGATTTTTACCGGATTACACGCGAGAAACTCGATATCGGTTTAACCGAAGGGCCGGATGTCTACGCGGCCGAGGCAAACGTACGCGAACGTGTGGTTGATTTTCTGGAAGCGCGTAATGAATATGAATCCGCTTCATTTGCATTGAAAGTTTCATTGGATACGATGGAAGTTCAATCCATTAAACCGGTGAGTAAGCTTGATTTCAAACCGGTTAAAATTAATTTTAAACAGGCGATCGAGGCGGCTTTGGAAAACAGGCGGGATCTTAAGGCCCTGGAGGCTGATCTTGAAAGTAAGGGGGTTGATCTTCAGATCGCCCGTCAGAATCTGTTGCCGGAGCTCGCCTTTGAGGGGAGTTATGCTTCAGGCGGCCTGGACCGGCAGATGGCTTCCAGTCAGGGAGAAGTCTTTTCTTTCCATCATCCGCAATATTATGCCGGTTTTTCTTTTTCTTCGCCGCTGGAACGCCGTGAGGGCCGGGGCCGTAAAGCTCAGGCCCAATTTGATCTTGACCGGGTTCGTCAGCAAATGAAAAAGGCCAAGCTTGAGATTTACCGTGAAGTCGATGAAAGTGTGCGGAGCGTGTATCTTGCGATTGACCGGGTTCATCAAACACAGAAAATTGAAGCACTTCAGCATTCAAAGTTGTCGGGAGAAGAAAAGAATTTTAATACGGGCCGGTCTAATTCGGCGACGATTATTGATTTTCAGGAAGATGTGATTGACGCCGAGATGGGTGCGATTCGGGCGTTGGTGTCCTATTTTAAATCGATCGATCAGTTCTATCGTTCAACACACCGTTTGCTTGCACAGGCAGGTGTTACCGAAGAAGATGCCGTAAGTCCGGGCGGGAACAAAAATATTGAAGAAGGACGTGCCTTGTGATGCGCAAAGTGATTGAATTCTCAGTTAAAAATTCACTTTTCGTGAACCTGCTTTCCATTTTTATTTTTGTCGGCGGATTGCTGTGTATGTTTGCCTTGCGCCGGGATGCCTTTCCGAATGTGGATTATGACATCGTCATGGTTCAGACCAACTATTTTGGTGCCCCTCCCGAAGAGGTTGAAAAACTGATTACGATTGAGTTGGAAGATGAGTTGAAGGAGGTTGATGGGATCGATGAGATGTCTTCAGTTTCATCCGAAAATATTTCGATTGTCGTCATTAAGATTGATCCCGATGAAAAAGACAAGACCAAGATCATTAATGATATTCAGCGTGCTGTTGATCGTGCGGACGATCTGCCTGAGGATGCCGACGATCCGGTGGTCACCGAAATCAAATCCAAAAATTTTCCGGTGATTAATGTTTCCATCTCGGGGCTGGAGGATGAGCATGAACTTCAGGCCCTGGCGCGCCAACTTGAAATTGAAATTCTGGATTTGCCCGACGTGGCAAGTGTGGACCGCATCGGATGGCGTGACCGCGAGATATGGGTTGAGGTCGACCCTGAACGCGTGGGCAAGGATAAGCTGGCGTTAGAGGATGTGATTCTTGCTTTGCGTGCAAAGAATCTGAATCTGCCCGGCGGCACGTTAACGACAGCGCAAGGAGATTATTTGGTTCGTACGATAGGGGAATTTTCAAATGCGGATGAAATTTCCCGAGTCATTATCCGGGCCAATGATTTGGGTAACTGGATCAGGGTTTCTGATGTTGCACATGTCCGGGATACTTTTGAGGATGACTCGCGAATTGAAAAAACATTCGGGACAAAGGCGATTAATCTGACCGTACTTAAGAAAGAAAAGGGCGATATTCTGCGTCTCGTTAAGGATGTTAAGGAGACATCGGAGCAATTTAAGAAAAATTCGGCTGTCGAAAATTTAAAGATCAGTTATTTCGATGATTATTCCTATTATGTCCGGCGCCGTCTGAATGTTTTAAAAAATAACGGGATTGTCGGGATGGTTTTTGTCATTCTGGCGCTGCTCTTTTTTTTAACGCGTACGGTGGCCCTGATGACGACTTTAGGCATACCGGTGGCGCTGATGGGGACTTTTTTTATCATGTACGCCTCAGGAATGACGATTAACCTGATCACCATGTTTGGTCTGATCATGGTGCTTGGAATGGTCGTCGACGATGCCATTATTGTCTCGGAAAATGTCTATCGGCATGTCCAGGAAGGTATGCCTCCCCGTGAGGCCGCCGTGACCGGTGCTTCGGAAGTTGCGGTACCGGTCATTAGCACGGTGCTGACAACGATTGTCGCCTTTGTGCCTTTGCTTTTTATGAGCGGGATTATCGGTAAGTTTATATGGGCCATTCCGGTGGTGGTGATTATTGCACTGATTACGTCTCTTTTTGAGTGCATGGTCATTTTGCCTTCTCATCTGGCTGATTGTATGAAACCCGGTGAGGCGGGAGGGAATAAAGATAACCAAAAATGGTTTAAAGCCCTTCAGAAAAAATATACGGATGTGTTGAGCTGGGTTCTTTCACATAAATATAAGGCGGTTTGTGGTTTTTTGGCCTGTTTTGTGGGGGCTATTTTGCTCTATGTCTTTTCAATGAAATTTATCCTTTTCCCTCAGGGATTAATTGAAGAGTTTTTTATCCGTATCAAAGCTCCGATCGGAACTTCCCTTGAAGAGACCGGCCGCCGTATGGAATTGATCGAAAAGGAGCTGCTCAAATTAAAACCTTCGGATTTAGATAATTTTGTGACCCAGGTCGGAATTGTCCGCGAAGACCCTTCGGACCCTTATACCGACCGGGGCTCCCATATCGGACAGGTTCACGTTTTTTTGACCCCTGAGAAGACGAAGGGGCGGCGTCACGCCGATACGATCATTGATGGTTTGCGCAGGCAGACGGATCAGATTAAGGGCGTGTTTGATGAAATTTCTTATACCAAGGTACGCGCAGGTCCGCCTGTGGGCAAGCCGGTGTCTATTCGTGTGCGCGGTGATAATTTGGAGAAGATGAGTGAAGTTGCCGATCAGATCAAGGCGCGCCTGATGCAAATCAAAGGCCTTAAAGATATCCGCGATGATTATGATCCGGGCAAGACCGAACTTAGAATTGTGGTCGATGAGGAAAAGGCCAGTAAGGCCTATTTGACAATTACCGAGGTCGCAAATACGGTTCGCAATGCAATTGATGGGGGTATTGCGACAACGATTCGGAAAACCGATGAAGAAATCGACGTGATTGTCCGCTACCCCAAGGATCAGACCTCAACGAAAGAGATTTTTGAGCGGATCTATATCCCGAACCGATTTGCAAATTTGGTGCCGCTGACAAAGGTTGCCGTCCTGAAGGAGGTCCAGGGAGTCAATGCGATTAAACATTTTGACCGCAAGCGGATGATTAACGTAACGGCAGACCTTGACGAAAACGTGGTGACGCCGATAGCGGTTCAAAAAATAATAAAAACATATGTCCGGGATGTTTTAAACCCCCGTTATCCAAAGATATCCATTTCTTTCGGAGGAGAACAGGAAGAAACGAACGAATCCTTGCATGATTTCCTGAGAGCCCTGGTCCTTGCATTATTCCTTATTTTCATCATTCTTGCCGCCAACTTTAACTCCATTCTACGCCCTTTGATTGTGATGATGGCTATTCCCTTTGGGCTGGTCGGTGTGATCATCACCTTTTTTCTGCATGGGCAGCCGCTCAGTTTTATGGCCATGCTTGGAATGATCGGGTTGAGTGGGGTTGTTGTCAACGATGCTATCGTTTTGGTGGATTTTATCGGCTCACTCAGGGAAAAAGGTATGGATAAAATGGAATCGATTTTGAAGGCGGGGCAGTTGCGTTTAAGGCCTGTTATTCTGACCACCGTAACCACGATTGTTGGACTTTTACCCGTAGCCTATGGAATCGGCGGAGGCGATCCTTTTTTAAAACCAATGGCACTGACTGTAGGATGGGGCCTGCTTTTTGCCACGGTTCTAACGCTTG
This sequence comes from Candidatus Omnitrophota bacterium, assembly GCA_020632475.1. GTDB lineage: Bacteria > Omnitrophota > Omnitrophia > Omnitrophales > Aquincolibacteriaceae > JACKFM01. The sequence goes on from JACKFM010000001.1 coordinate 359,339, forward strand.
TCCTTATCCCTTGCGTTTACAGTATTTCTGATGATGCCGTCGCTCTCCTGTCACGGATCAAAGGTAAACTGTTTAAGCAAGGGTGAGCTAGGCGCCTAAAGTGTCGGGCGTGCCGATTCGGGCCAATAGGCCGGCATGAGTTAATAGCCACAGTTCGTCAAAATCAGCGTTTTGCAAACAGACAACCAAGCGGTTTCCGGCAGAGAAGGCAGGATGTCGCACAAGCGGTGCCAGAGGAAAACAGTTTTTTTCTAAGTCGTCAATGACGATCTGCCTTTGCTGGGGATTGAACGCGCAGTGAATTTCCAGAAAATCATCTACGATGTCTCTCCAAACCACGTGATCACATCGATTGTTTTGTGAATAAAAACCGCGAGCCGGTTTGTGTAATTTTGTCTTCATGACTTTCACCTCGATTTAATTTTTTTTGTACTCATTTCAGTATAACAAGACGAACCTCTTGGTCAACATGAGATTTTGCGTGTTATCTATCAAAGGTAGATGAAAATCTATTATTAATCGAATACGATCAGACAGAATCCGCCAGAGGTAAACAGGGATTCACTTAAGAAGCCAGAAGCCTAAAAGAGAGATTAAATTCTAGCGATTTAAAACATGCACGGGATAATAAGAAGAGGAAAAGAATTTACAAAACTTTAAAATATTTTTAAAGGCGATCAAGGTTGTAGGGGATTTGAAGATCGAATTTTTCAACCAAATCGGAAACCTGGCGTTTTCGGTCTGCGGTTGCACCGTTTAAAATCATTTCACTGATGAGTTCATAAATTTTATTAAAGGCCCAGAAACGGGCAATTTCGTCAGTGCCGCGTTCGGCATTTTGAAGATCCGCGGAAAAAATCATTTCACGGGTTTTCCCCTCGGAATCATTGCCGAGAATGCGGATTGAAAAAGGGCTTTCTTTTTTATATTTTCCGAAAATTGTAAAGACCGTATTCTGATAGATGTCGGTTGAGTGTTTGGGGTAGATGTCGCTTTCATTTAAAGGGGTTACCTGGTAATGAACATTCATCAGTACGGGATTTTTGATTTTATCGTAAAATTCCATTAAGCGAGGTTTGATCTCAGCATTGAGCCGTGCGTATTCAGACCACCCCCGGTTAGGATAGGCCAGGAAATCCAGTAAAAAACGGTTGACCCTGGCACCTCCGCTGAAAGCAAAAATGGCCCGTTCGGCGTTATTGGTGTGCGTGATTTTTTCGATTAAGTTAGTGGAGGCCATACTGCGTGTCGGCTTACCGTCACTGATCAGCATAATGTAAGAAGGGTGGCGTTCTGCCGGTTTTTGAATTGTTTCCAGAAAAGCGGAATAGATGTTTGTGGTGTTGCTGGATTCCAATCCGTCCAGGAAATTCATGGCATTTTGGACAATGCGGGAATCTGCCGGCAGGAGTGACTGCGAAAAAGGAATAATCTCATTTTTAAAGACATAAATGTTAAAACGGTCCTGCGGATTTAAATGCTCAAGGGCATATTTAATTCCCTCTTTAAAGGCATAGAGCCGTCGATCTTTAATACTCAGTGAAGCATCCACTAGAAAGATGATTTCTTTCGGCATCACATCAAGGTTTTCGGCTTTTTGAAGAGGATAGAGGGAGATTTGGTAATAGCCCTGATTTTCTGCCGAATCCCAATAGGTCCTGACCTGCCCGGCAAGAAATCCTTCCAGGGAGGCATGGGGTGAAGAGGGGGTGAATCCGCTTTGAAGGACCGGATTAAGACGATCCTTGAGCGAATCTAAACTGCCTTGGGCCATCGTGGGAGTGATTCTTTCGGGAGTGTAGGCCGGCATCTGTTCGCTAAAGGCTTCGGGGATTTGTTTGGTCTGATACTCATAAAGCCAATCCTCCGGAGATTCAAAAATTTCAAGATTCGTTTCCTCCGGGGGATTTTCGAGAATTTTTTTCTCAACGGTGACGCGTTCTTTAAGGCGCTGGCTTAACTGCGAATCATCGGGGCTTGTCTCAGCCGCCTGTTCAAGAGTTGTTTCCTCTTGAATTAAGCGGTGCAGCTCTTCGGGGGTTTTAATCGAAACATCCTGGACCAGTTTGGATTTGAGCAGTGATTCGGTTCCGTCACCTGGTCTTTCGAATTTCAGTTGTTTAAGCCGCTCAGCGCTGATCGCTGCAGCCATTTGCGGTGGGGCGGCGAGGTGGAATGCTTTTAATTCAAACATTTTGGCTGTGTCCTGAATTGTCTGGGATAGTCCGGGAATCCAGATCAATCCCGAAAGGAGCAGCAAAAGGATGTGAATAATCAACGAGATAGAAACAGCTAAAAGGAAATAATTATGTTTTTTCATACCGCACTTAATTCGTTTAAACGGCTCCGGGCCTGTGAATTTAATTCATGTTTCGGAAAACGTTCAGCCAGTTCATGGTAAGCCTGTAGGGCTTCTTCAGGCTTGCCCGCTTTTTCAAAGGCCTGCCCCGCATCATAAAGTGCCTTTGGCACAAAAGTATCATCATCGTAGAGAATGGCGATTGCAAAATAAGTTTTGGCGGCCTCAAGAAAGTTTTCCTGGTAACCATAAACTTCGGCAAGCCCCAGTTTCGCTTGGATAGCAAGCATGGGGTTCTCATAGGCCTGGGTGATGCATTTGCTGAATAGCTCTACTGCGGAGTCATATTTTTTGAGTGCGCTATAAGTCTGCGCCTGGCCAAGTAAGGATTCCACAATAAAGCCCTTATTCTGTTCAATGCTCTTAAGATAATGGGGCAGGGCCTCATCGTATTTTTGGTTCAAACGCCCGGCCTCCCCCAGATAGTATTCAATGCTATCAGTATGATTTGAGGCGGCCTTTGATTGAGCAAAAGAGTTGACGGCTGTTTGAAGTTTTTTTCCGTCCCCGGCTTTTTGAAAATAATCACACAGCCATAAGTAAATGTCTGCACTTAATTGTTCTTCGGGATATTCGCCAAGCAGTTCCAGATAGACCTCTGCGGCATGGTCAAAGTCCTCTAATTGAATATAACAATAAGCCGTATTTTTCAAGGCTGCCTGAAAGAGCTCTCCCTGCAGATACCCTTTTTGGACCCTTTGATAAAAATGGATAGCCCGTGCGAATTTGCCGTCCAGCTGTTTGGTATAGCCCCTAAAAAATAAAATCTCACCTTCTTTTTCAGGGGCGTCAAATTTTTTAAGATGCGTTCGATAGACCTCGTAAGCATCGCTGTATTTTTTAAGCTGGAGATAAATAGATCCCAATTGGTAGTGGATTATCTCAGCCTCATCACTTTCAGGATATTTCTCAAGAAAACTCAGAGAATTTTTTTCGGCAACTTCCCAATCTTCAAGCTTAATATCAAGGTTGATACGGTTTAAGAAAGCCTGTTTTGTCAGCGGATGATTTGAAAAGGTTCTTAAGAATTCATCAAAGGAATTTCGGGCATCTTCATAGAGCTGCATATCCGCCAGTAAAAAACTTCGGGTTAACATGGCCTGTGCGACATATTCAGACTGTGGAAATTTCTGTATCAGATTTTGTAATAGCTTGAGGGCCTCTTTGGGCTGCCCCGCCTTGATCATGATTTCGGCATGTAAATAATCCCAACGGTCTTCAAAAAAATTACGCTGCGCAGACATGGTTTGGACGGTTTGAAGTGCTTTGGACGCATCCTCTTGGTTAAGCAAAACTTCCATTTTTCCGAGTTCGGCAGTCTCCTTGTCTTTGAGTTCAATCCCCGGAATCTTAAGGATTTGATTAAATAAAGATTCAGCCTGGTCCAATTGTTTGAGTTGAAAATGACTGTTGGCCGCAAGCATTTTCGCCGTGAATTTTTTTTCAGGTCCCGTGAGTTTTATTCCCGTATATTCCTTAATGACCTCTGTGTATTGGTGAGCTTCATAAAGGGATTTGAGGTAATTTAAAAAGGCTTCTTCGCTTAGATTTTTATCCGTATCGTTCTGATAAGCCTTTTTAAAATTTTCGGCCGCGTCTTCATAAGACTTGGAAAGAAAAAACACCTGTGCGATTGCGAAGAGGGCCAGCTGCTTCAATTCTTCCTTTTCGGTCCCGATCACCAAGGTGAAATGACGTTTTGCCTGATCATATTGTTGGCGTTGGACAGCAATCTGACCGAGATAATAATTGGCAATATCCCAGAACGGATTTTCCTCATCCTGTTTTTCGATGGTTTTGAAATCTTTTTCCGCATTATTGAGCCGGTCTGTTTCAAAATAAATTTTTGCCGCGTAATAGGATGCGGCCGAAGCGATTGAAACAACAGAACTGTCTTTAAGTCCCTCAAAGGCTTTGATCGCTTCCTCTTTGAGGCCCTGTTTGTAGAGGATTTCTCCCGTGCGCAGTTTTGCGGTCTCAGCCTGTGAATGAGCAGGGTGTTTTTCTATGAGCAGCCGGTAATTTTTCAATGCTTCGTCTGTCTGATTGAGAAAAAAAAGTGATTCGGCAAGACGGAAATAAGCGTCGGGCGTGCGCGGGTGATTAGGATAATTTTTGACCAATTCGTTATATTCTGCCGCGGCAAGGGAATACATATTACGTGCGTAGAGCCCGTCGGCAAAATCAAAGCGCTCATTGCCCGCAGCCGAAATGACGGCGCTATCCGCAGGCGCCGCATGATGTGCCGGTACAATCCTGGTACCGGTGCCCGAAATGACGGCGCTATCCGCAGGCGCCGCATGATGTGCCGGTACAATCCTGGTACCGGTGTCCGGAATGACGCCGCTGTTCTCAACTGCAGTTGTGGATGGCTGAGAAGAATCTTTTTTTTGCAGAAGCAGCGTATCTGCCTGAACAGAGGGTTCGACCGCATAGGCTGCAACGGTTGAGACAGCAAGGAAAAGAATGCAAAAAACCGCTTGAATAATAAAAGAGAACTGTCTGTGCATGAGGCGCCTGATTTGATTGTGAAAGAATCTTTACTTTTCTTCTTTTAGTGTGGCGAACGCAATGTTCCAAATGTTGGTGGCGGCACACGCATCCAGGACATCGACAACGTGTTCATGATGGGTTTTTTTGTCGGCGCGGATAATTACAGGTTGATTCGGATACAGCGAAGAGATGCGTGAGAGCATTTGCACCAATTCATCTTTGGCCAGCGTTCTTTGATTAACCGTGACAATCCCGTCTTGATTGATATTGATAATGATTTCCCCTGGGCTTCGGACCACCTCAGAGGACTGTTCTGCTTTGGGTACGTTAATGGAGATTTCATTTTCCAGCTGATAGAAGATGGATAAGGTCATGAAAAAGACAAGCGTAATAAAAACGATGTCGATAAGCGGAGCGATCTGAATGACCGGTGTTGGTTTTTGTAACTCTTTGGGCTGCAGATCAATCATTTAGACAAGGCCTCAAGAATTCGTGATGTGGTGTTTTGAATCAGATCGGTAATGTATTGCGCCTTTGATCGAAGGAGCGCATAAAAGATTGTCGCAATAATGGCGATGACCAGTCCGCCGGCTGTCGTAATCATGGCTTTTGAAACACCCCCGGCCAGCAGGATCGGCTTGACCACCGCGGCTTCAAAAGCAATCGTATTGAAGGCCTGAATCATGCCGAGAACGGTTCCGAGTAATCCGAGCATCGGAGCAATCTGTGCAATGTCTGAAATATAATTCAGGGATGTCCAGAGTGATGAGACTTCTTTGCGTGCGGCCAGTTCGACTGATTCACGGCAGGTATTGGGGCCTTGGCCTTTTTTATCCAAACCTTCCAGGACAATGGCCGAAATCAAACTATCGCTGCCGTCGGCCAGGTCTGCGGCCTGATCATACTGATGTTTATTAAGCAGATTGATGATGTTTTCCGAAAACTCTGCGGGGACCAGTTTTGGGGCATTGAGTTTGAGATATAAGAAAAGAACCAGGGCCAGAAGAACAATCGACAAAAGTCCGAGTGCGATCATGACCACTCCGCCAGATTGTAAAATACCCCAGAGACTCATGCCTTCGCCGGCGTGTTTGACATTTTCAACATAACCGCCGATCGTTTCCTGCGGAGCGGCCCATAACAGGTTGAGAGGTGATAGAAAAGAGATTGGGAATAACGAAAAAATACGCAAAATTTTCATAATCAAACTCCTGATGCCGCTGCAAGATTCTGGTGAATTTATGAAAAGCATTATACCTCAAAAAACCGGAGAATGGTACCGGGATGACATTCCTGCGTTGACTATGTATAATACCCGGCATGCCAAGCAAGCCTTCTAAAAAACTCGATGTTTTTAAAAATCCATGTCCGAAACGTGATTATGAAATCCGTTTTGAATGTCCGGAGTTCACCTGCCTATGTCCCAAGACCGGTCAGCCGGATTTTGCCACAATCCGTATCCTCTACACTGCCGATAAGCTTTGTGTGGAGTTGAAAAGCTTAAAACTCTATCTGTGGAGTTACCGGGATGAAGGCGCTTTTCATGAGGCTGTGACCAATAAGATTCTGGATGACCTTGTCAGCGCCGTAAAACCCAGATATATGGAAATTGAAGCCGATTTTTATATTCGCGGCGGGATTCATACCGTCGTTAAAGCCATCCATAAGCGGAAAAAGAAATAGAAATCCTTCTTACTTGTGCAAATCAAGTCATGATCACTGATTGGATTTGCTCTGTTCGACTTGATTCCACATAAAATCCTGATATTCCAGAACTGCGCTTCGGTAAGCTTCCCGATTCGATGCGATGGTTTTTTGCAATGAACGGATTTCGTCATTTGTTTTTTCCAGCTCTTCCTGAATGGTGACTTTATCGGTTTGAGCGATTGCGGGATCATTGAATTGACTGAAAAGTCTGGTTTGCCCGTTTTTAAGTGATGCAATTCGGATCTGGGCTTCCGCAAATTCGTTGGATATTTCTTGAATGGAAAAGTCCCGGTGAGCAATTTCCTGTTCAATATTCTGGTTCGTATCCATGACAGAAACATCGAAAGAGTCTTTTGCTGCAGTGCAAATCCCCCCGGAGGTGAATAAGAGGATAAGCCCCAGGCATAATCGTTTGAACATAAACCACTCCTTTTAGAAGAGTATAGCATTTTATAACATCAATGCCCAATTACAGTTAGGATAGCCTCGATTGTATTTCAACATTTCCTCAGGTAAGCTTCTAATAGATAGGAAAAGAAATAAAATGATAAAAATTACTATGCTTTTTAATAAGCGGTCTAAGGGCTTATGCCAAAAGGGAGTGACGCTGGTCGAGCTTGTGATGGCCATTGTGGTTCTCGGTTTTGTGGCACTGTCGCTGACAAAATTATTCGGCGATGTCAGTACTCTGGGGACGCAGCCGGATTTCCGGCAGACAGCCGTCATGTTGGGGCAGGAATTAATGGAGGAAATTAAGAGCCGCCGGTTTGATGAGTTGGATGCCAAAACGGATACCGGGAATTGGAGTGATGCGATGGGCCCCGATACCGGAGAAACGGCGGGCGACAAGTCGACTTATGATGACGTCGATGATTTTGATGGATTGACTGAGAATATGTCCTCGCCGTTTGCCGGATTTACACGGACCGTGGGGGTGGATTATGTTGCGGCCAATGATTTGAATACGGCTCTAACCATCCCATCCCCGATTACCGATGATTGGACACCGGAATTTAAACGCGTGCAGGTCGTTGTTTCCAAGGGTTCGATTAGTACGACATTGGTTACCGTGGTGGGATCGGCCAGATCGAGGAACACGTATTAGAAATACCGGTGGAAAATAAGGAAAACTGATGAGAAGAAAAACACTCATAACGCTTAAAACAGACGGATTTACGCTGGTAGAGCTGATTGTCACCATGGTTTTAATGGGGGTTTTTCTTTTCACATTGGCAACAATGGCGGTGCCGGTTTCTAATCTGTGGGTGCATCAGAGTTTCCGCCAGAATAAGCTGGCCGAGGCCCGTTTGGCTTTGTTGAAAATGGGTAGGGATATCAGCCAGATTCGCGATCTTCAGAGTGTGACCACGGCAAACGGTAGTGCATTGGCATTTACCGATACCAATAATGCCGCAGTGAGTTATGCTTTGAGCGGATCGCAGCTTCAAAGAAACGGTGTTATTTTGACGGACAATATCAGCTCTCTTGGTTTTAACTATTGGGATGATTCAAACAGTAGTGTGTCTGTTCCGGTAGTTTCGCCGTTGGATACAGATATCTACCGGATTGAAATTACGCTGGGTGTTGCGGCCGGCGGGCAGTCTTCGACACTTCGGACGCAGGTGCGGCCGCGAAATTTAAATCCATAAAGTAAGGAAAGAAGGGAGGTTTTAAAGTCATGTTTAAATCAAATCAGATGTTTGGAAGAAACAAGTTTTTTTATATTTTACAAAATGAAAAGGGATTGTCTTTAATAGCAGTTATTTTTGTTATGCTCTTGATGGGCACGATGGGTATCGGCATGACCCACCTGGTATCGACGCAATCGCCGATGTCGACAACCGACGTTGAATCGAGGGAAGCGTTTTACGCTGCAGAAGGGGGATTGCAGCATATTATCACGAACGAATTTATGCTGGATGTGGATTATAGTGATAATGCATCGCCGACAGGTGCTCCCTACGGTGGAACGCCGGTTGCGATTGGAAATGCTCAATACTGGGCTGAATACTCAAATCAGACCGAGACCAGTGTGGATATCAAGATTACGGCCAAGGCCGGCAGTAGTGTCCGCGTTGTCCAACAGACCGTCGCCATGGCAATTCCGGTGAGCTATCCGGTTTTCAGCGGCGGAGATATTTCTCTTGGAGGAAATCAATCTTGTAATTCGAACGGAAATCATTGTTTCCCGAGCGGTATGCTTTTCGGAGACATTGCGGCAGTGGGAAATATCGTCTATCCTGACCACTTCACGATCCATGGTGATGTTATGCCCAATCAAAATGTGACGTTGCCTGAAGTTAATCTTTCGACCTATGTGGATGAGTTGACCGATACGGAACATACGGGAGATCTTACGATTAACGGGAATTCCGGTGACAATGTCCACGTAACCGGTAACGTCATTATTCAAGATGGGGCGAATATCAGCGGAAATATTGTTGCGGATGGCAATATCGTACTCAGCGGAAGTATTGTTGCGACGGGGACGCTTGCCGCAGGCGGGGATATCACCGGAACGCTTTCTCAGCACTCGACATTTTCAGTCGGATTTGGAAGTAATGGCGGGGTGCAGCCGATTCTGGTTGCTGTGGGAAATATTGCGCTTGAAGCGATGGGGCTTGGTACAGTGATTCATGGCATGGTGATTACAGGCGGAGAGGTCTCCATTACGGCGGATCTTGATGATGACGACAACTGGGGGAATGCCATTATTATGAACGGAGGCATTTTCTCAGGCGGAGATCTGACCATCTATAATGAACGTGGATTTATTTTGATTAATGGAAATGAGAAACTGGTGAAATCCCTGGCAGAGGGAGGAAATTTGAATCTGCAGCAATGGCACGAGGGGTGATCGAGATGAAAAAAAATCAGGCCCTTCGCAAACCAAGAGGTTTTGCGCTGATTGAAATGGTGATTGCTTTTGTTGTGTTGGGCATTCTTTCACTGGCTGTTTTGCCCAAAACCCTTGAGTCTTTAAAAGCGGTGCGTACCGGCGCTGCCGCCGATAAGCTGATGTCCGATATTCGTTATGCCCGCTGGCTGGCACTTAGTCATCACACCTACTATGGGATTGAAATCAAACAGGCCAATAATGCTTATGATGTTTTTAGCTACAATGCATCATCCAACACCAAGACGCTTATTACCGATCCGCATACGAATAAAGCCATGACGGTTGATTTTGATTTGCTGCCTGAATTTTCGGGCGTCCAGATTGTTGCGGTTGATTTTTGTGCCGCCGGGTCATGCGTCAGCCAGTCGGTCATTTTCGATGCCTTTGGAGTTCCGATGGATAATAATGAAGCGACCTATACCTCTGACGCAACCGTCAGTTTAAATACCTGGAGTTCATCCTCATCAGACTCAACCGCGCGAACGGTGACTGTGCATGCCGCAACGGCTTTTACGGAAGTGAGTTGACCTGCGGTATGGAGCGAGAACTAAGTTGAAAGCAGAGATAGCCGTTATACATAGAATATAATTCACGATTGTTTTAGCGAAAAGGGTGCTAAGGTGCAGGAAAAGAAACCGGAAGAAAAAGAAAAAAGTGTGAGGGATACCCCACCGGTCAAGAAACCGCTGATTAATGTCATTCAGCATGTTGTCGAGCCGAAGGTCCTGCAGCTTATTCCTAAAAACCTGGCTTCTAAATATGCGCTGATACCGCTTTATCAAAATGGAGAGGTCCTGTTTGTGGCCATGGCCGATCCGAAAGATATTCATGCCATTGATGCCGTCCGCCGCAGCACAAAAATACATGCCATTATTCCGACCTATGCGCCTAAACAGGATGTGCTTGCGGCTATTGACCGCAATTACGGATTGCAGGAAAAAATGCACGATATCCTGCGTGATGTTCAGAAAGAGAGAATGGAAGAGGGCGTCCTGCCTGCGGGTGAAAGTGAAAAACAGGAGAAGATCAACGCTGAACAGGCCCCTGTGATCAAATTGGTCAATCATCTTTTTATGCAGGCCATTCAAGACCGCTGCAGTGATATTCATATCGAACCCGATGAACGGGTCTTGCGCGTACGCTGTCGAAAAGACGGCGTTTTGCATGAAAATTTTGTTTTTCAAAAAGATCTTGAGAGTGCCATTATTGCGCGCATTAAAATTGCCGCGGGAATGGATATTGCCGAAAAAAGAAAGCCTCAGGACGGCCGTATCCGTTTTAATCTGGAAAGTAAGCAGATTGATGTGCGCGTTTCATCTCTGCCGACGCTTTATGGTGAAAATATTGTGATGAGGCTTTTGGATAAGTCGACGGTTAAAATTGATCTCCAGGGTCTTGGAATGAAACCTTCAATTTTGAGTGGGTTTGATCAGCTCATTCGTTCGCCGCACGGTATTTTGCTAGTCACGGGTCCGACAGGGAGTGGTAAATCGACAACCCTGTATGCGGGGTTGAATACGATTAATGATATCGAGAAAAATATTGTGACTGTTGAAGACCCGATTGAATATGATCTGGAACTTATCCGTCAGACACAGATCAATCCCAAAGTCGGTTTAACGTTTGCCTCTGGGTTGCGCAGTATTCTGCGTCAGGACCCGGATGTGATCATGGTTGGTGAAATCCGTGACCAGGAAACCGCCGAAATTGCAATTCAGGCGGCGTTGACCGGCCACTTGGTGCTTTCCACGCTGCATACCAATGATGCCTGCGGTGCCATCACCCGTCTTCAGGATATGGGGATTCAGCCTTTTTTAATCTCGACGGCGATTATTGGCGTTCTGGCTCAGCGGTTGGTCCGTACTATTTGTAAAGACTGCAAAGAGGTCTATAAACCGCCCGTTGAACTGCTTCAGGATTTGGGGATTGGGGACGAACAGACGGTTTTTTATGAGGGAAAAGGCTGTAAATCGTGTGATCAAAAAAAATATATCGGCCGTACGGCCATTCATGAGTTATTAATCATAAGCCCTGAAATCCGTGATATGGTCACCGCCCGTAAACCCCAGAGTGAGATTAGTGCAATGGCCCTACAACAGGGAATGTGTACGTTGCGCGAGGCAGGGCTTGAAAAAGCCAGGCAGGGCATTACAACTCTACAGGAAGTATTAAAAGCAACGCTTTAACCGGAATCAATTAACGTATGGCCAAATTTGAATATAAAGTTCGCGATGAAGACGGAAAACTGATGGAAGGGGTGCTTGAGGCTTCTTCAGAGACCAGTGCGCGTGATTTTCTGGCGGATCATCAGTATCAGATTTTGGCGTTAAAGGCTCAAGCCCGGGATATTTCTTTTAAAGAATTTTTTGCCCGGTTTGCAAAGGTCAAAGAAACCGATTTTAACTTTTTTGTCAGGCAGCTGGCGACTCTATTGAAGGCCGGGGTTCCGATGCTGACGGCACTTTCAACGCTGAAAATCGGTATTAAGGATGACATGCTCAGAGAGAGCATTGCTCAGGTTTATCTGGATATTGAAAAGGGAGGCAGCTTTTCAGAGTCGATCGCAAAACATTCGCGTGTGTTTAATCCACTTTTTATTGCGACCGTTAAATCCGGAGAGGCGATTGGGGAACTGGATACGGTGCTGCTGCGTCTGGCCGAACTGCTGGAACGAGACTATTACATCCGCTCCAAGATCAAATCTGCCCTGCGTTATCCGATGTTTGCGATGAGTATATTGATTCTGGCTTTTTTCGGAACAACACTTTTTATCATTCCGCGTTTTGAAAGTTTATTTCTGAGCTTCGGAGCTGAATTACCTTTGCCGACACGGATTTTGCTTGGTGCCAGTAAGGTGGTCATTAATTACTGGTATTTTGTTGTGATCGCTCTCATTGTAACGGCTTTGCTGGCCAGACGGCATTATCAAACAGCGGACGGAAAACGGTTTTGGCACCGGCTGGTATTAAATCTTCCGATCGCGGGTGAATTTTTAAAATTAGCGATGTTTGCGCGGTTTTCAAGGATGCTGGGCATGATGCTCAAAAGCGGTGTCAATGTTTTGCAGGCCCTGGAAATGATTGCCGAAATAGCCGGAAACGTCGTTGTCAGCGAGGCTGTTTTGCGTGTGCGCGAAAAGGTGGGCGGCGGTGAGGGGATTGCGGCACAGATGGCACAGGAAGAGGTTTTCCCGCCTTTACTGGTACAGATTACCGGGGTGGGAGAGGAATCGGGAAAAATGGATGAGCTATTGCTTCAGATAGCGGGTTATTATGAGGGGGAACTTGAAATCATGGCCAAAAATATGGAATCACTCATAGAACCGATCTTTATTCTGCTGTTGGCCGGATTTGTTTTATTGCTTGCCTTGGGTATCTTTTTACCCATGTGGAATATGAACACCATCATTCAGCAATCCGCCTGATAGGTCCATGGGGGCCTTTGCTTTTAATATTCAAGCCGCCTGCATTTTAAACCGTTAATTCTCTCAGTCGGGTAGTTTTCAGTGATGACTAAGTAAAGGAGCTGTTTGAAGTCTAACTCATTTAATTTGAACAAGTTAGGCGTTTAAAAGTATTTTTTTGCTATAAAAAATAATATTTTTGATCATAAAAGAACTTTTTAGATTGATTTGTCATTAATATGTTATAATTTTTTCAGAGTAACAGCATTATAAAATTAATAAAACATAATTAAGGAGGAAGTGAAAATGATAAGGAGAATTAGAAAGCAACTTAAAAAAACAAGCGGTTTTACTCTAATTGAAGTTGTCATTGTTATGGTCATTCTTGGTATTTTGGCGGTAGTTGCAGTGCCGAAATTTGTCGATTTGACGACAAATGCCAAGATTTCAGCGACGCAGGCAACGCTGGGATCGATTCGGTCTGTTCTGGCTGTTCAGTATGCGAAGAATGCTGCAAATGGCAGCGCAGCATTTCCCTCGTCTTTGGGAGCTTCGGATTTTGCTGATGGGAAGACACCTAAAAATGCTTTATCAGGTGTTTCGGGCGTCGCAACTGTTTCATCAGCGCCGACTGGTACAGCAACAAGTTCCTCGGCAGGTTTTTGGTATATTACCTCGACGGGTGTTGCTGGAGCGTATTCTGAAGGAACGACTGATACTAGCGCGTGGTAAACCGCCACTGTCTGGTATGTGATTTGACAAACGGTACCGGGTACATTTTACCCGGTACCGTTTTTTTTACTCTTCTTTAGTGAAAATCATCTCTTTTACTCATTACGTTTTAAGCCGATAAAATAAGTTATATGAAAGTCAATTGGACATCATTTTTAGGGCTAGACCGTAAAGGGCGTTTTGTTCTCGGGGTTGATCAGGGAACATTTGCTATCCGGTATGTCCTTTATGACCGAATCAAAAGACAGATTAGCCGTTATGGGTCTTTTTTTCTCGACGACTCAAAAAAAGAAAACGAAAGAATACACCCAACCATTTTCCTGAAAGAAATCTCCAAAATTATCTCCAAGAAAAATCTAAGAAATCTTGTCATTCATGTCCAGGGGGCTTCCGCTTTAACCGGGTGCCTGACGATTCCGGATGAAACGGACAAAACCTATGCCGTTCAGACCGCCTTGAAAAAAGAACTGCCGGCAAAGATCGAGCATTATTCTTTTTTTTGTCAGGAGGCCGTACGTCTGGCCGGCAATCACCGCACAGATAAAGAGAAACCCAAAACGCCGGCAGATACGATTTATACTTATGCGGCCGTGCCTCAGGAGATGGCCGCTCAAATCGTTGAGCAGTTTAATGGTATTTTTGGTACGGTTCCGGAGATGACCGTTCAGGGCTATGCCCAGGAAGAACTGATCAAACTGGCGGAGAGTGACCATTCTGCTCAGGGGACAGTTGCTCTCATCCATGCCGGCCGCAGCATTACCAGCATTTCTTTTTTTAAAAAGGGTGTGCTGGTCTATGTCCGAGAAATCCCTCTGGCCGGGCAGGACATCACCCGTGCTATTTTGATCAGCTGCATTAAACCCAAAGGAGGGCAAAAGGGGTCGGATCTCGGTTTTGCCGAAAAATTGAAAACAGCAGGCCGTATTCCCTTGAATGAAAATGTAACTTCTGTTTCCAGAGAGGCGGAGTGGGATGAGACGGTGCTGCGTGAGCAATTTTCAAAGCACCAGGATATGACCTTGACGGAAGAACAGAATTTTCATCTTTTTAAAGCCGTCAGAGGTGTTTTGACCGCTTGGATACAGGATATTCGCATGACCTTTGGCTTTTTTGATGATAAGTTCAAAGGGGAGAACGTCGAGAAGATTTATTTGTCCGGGGGAATGTGTAATTATCAAAATATAGAAAAGTATCTTGAAAAACAGATCGGAATCAAAGTGGAAAGTCTCAAATGTCCGCAAAGTTTAAAGCCGTCGGAAACCGGTTCAGCCGCTTTATTTGAGAGTCATTTCCATGAATATGCAAATGCGGTTTCTCTGGTTTTGAAGCCTGATCGTTATGCCAATTTAACGCCGCGCCGTTTTCAGACGGGGCGAATGGAAGCGGTAGCGGGCTCCTTTTTAAGGATGTTCGGGGCATTGGCTGTGGCTGTTCTAATGTGCGGATTTGTTTTATTTCAAATGCAGGAGTGGCATCTCAAGAGCACACAGCAAATGCTGCAAAGGCATCGTGATTTTCTGCGCGAGGTCGAGGTCCCGTATCGTGAGTTGGCCCGATGGAAAAAGTTTGTTGACCAGGCGGATGCGCCGGTTCTTTCCGCCGCGAAAATCTTAAAAATTTTCGCGGAGAAATCACCCAAGAATTTGATTCTTTCCTCATTGGTGATTGACCGGGAGAACCGCAAGGTGGAACTTGAAGGGGAAATCTACGGTGATCCTAAGAAACGTGCGATTACGATGACCGAGTTTTCCAGACTATTGCAGGATGATCCGAATTTTAAACATGTGGAAGTGCCGCCTTTAAAAACGATTAAAACGGATATCGGTAAAGGCCCGTTCCGGTTGACGGCCTCGTTAAAGGAGATCGCAGATGCGTAAACTGCCTCTCAGCGCCGATTTGACCAAGTCGTCACAGAAAATGCTCATTCAGGGCCTGGGTATTCTGATTCTTCTGATTGTTTTTTTCATTTTGATTGTTTTGCCTAAGTTTCGTAATGTCAGAATATTAGGCCGGCAGGTTACCGAGATTGCCTCTGAGAATGTCTATATTGAAAAAACAGTTCTGAAGACAAAAAACTCTGGGCAGAGGCTGCAGACGATTCAGGAACTCCTGAAAAAGTACCAGCAAATGGCGCCCGACATCTGGAATCTGTCCAATGTTCTTGAAAACATTGCTTCCGGAGCACAAGCGGACGGATTAAAGGTGATCTCGATGCAGGCTTTGGACGATAATATGCTGGAGGTAAAGCCCGGAAAGTCTTTTGAGATAGACCATCATGTGATTAATGAAGTGGTGATTGTGATGCAGGCTGAAGGGCGTTATGGTGCCGTTGCGCATTATCTTAAGCGCCTGGAAAATGCGCCGTATAAAATCAGTGTCAAAAATATGAATATGCATTTGGTGAAGATGGACCGGGCATCGGTGTTTAAAGAGCCGGTACTTACAGTGGAGATGAAGCTCGGGGTATTAATGAGCTTTGATCAAAGTCAAAACTAAAGAGTGTTTTTATGACAGAGACCCATGAGCGGCATGAAAATTCTGATGAAGGGCCTAAAATTCTGGCCTCCAAACCTTTGCAGGCATCCGCGGAAATAGAAAAAAAGAAACGGACACAAATGATTGTATTGGCCGTGCTTCTCCTTTTTTTATTTTACATGTTATGGACTACTTTTTTTTCAAAGCCCGCAAAACATCATCCTGTTCAACAACAGACAGAAAGTGTTCAGACAGGTGATCTTCCTGCTGTCAATGATCTGGGAACGCTTTTGGATGAATCTGTTTTTCAGCAGAAAACATCCTCCGAGTCGGAAACTTCCGCAGATGAGGATTACTGGAGTAAAAGCCCCTTTTCTATTGCCGCCGAAGAACAGGAAGAAGCCGTGGTTAAACAGCATTTTCATCTGCAGGGAACCGTTCTTGGCTCCGGCGGGGATGAATATGCCGTGCTCAATGAAAAAATCGTTAAAAGAGGAGACCGTATAGCCGATAATACCGTTAAAGAAATCCGCCACAATTCTGTCATTTTGGAAACCGACGGCGGAGAGACGATTGTCGTTAACGGCGAGTAAAGAGAACACTCAAAGGCGAAAACGGGCGTGATTTCCAACGGTATTTCCGAACCAGCACATCTCAACAATCCAGAAAATCTTTCTGAAGGCGCCTATCCGGCCGAGAATCTCCAAAAGCTGGTGCATTCTTTTTTCGGTTTTCATGAAGATCCTTTCAATAATACGCCCGATCCCGATTTCTTTTATATGAGCCAGGGCCACCGCGAGGCTCTACTGAACATGCTTTTTGGCGTTTATCAGCGCAAAGGTTTCATTGTCGTCAGCGGTGAAATCGGGGCGGGAAAAACGACTTTGTGCCGGCATCTGCTGCGCCAGCTTCCGGCCTCGTGCAAAACGGCCGTGGTTTTTAATCCGGAAGTCTCTACAACATGTCTTCTTGCCTCTATCGTTAAAGATTTCGGCATTAAATGCAGCCGCAGATCCAAAGGTGATTATTTTCAGGCCCTGGACCGTTTTCTGATCGACGGATTGCCGTCAAAACAAAATGCCTGCATTATTATCGATGAAGCCCAGTGGCTCAAGCCGCGTGCCTTGGAACAATTACGGCTTCTGACGAATCTTGAAACGACCAAACAGAAATTATTACAAATTATTCTTATCGGGCAGCCCGAACTTAAAGACATGCTCAAGCATAAAGATTTAACCCAGGTGCGCCAGAGAATCGGAGTGTATTCCCATCTTAACGGTCTGACCCTTGAAGAAACCAAATCGTATATCCGGCATCGTCTGGAAAAAGCCGGTAAACAAGAGTCTACACTGAATTTTGAGGATGAAATGATTGCCCATATTCATGGGCTTTCCCGCGGTATCCCGCGATTGATCAATATTCTTTGTGACCGGGCTCTTTTGGCGGCATTTTCCAAAGAAACCCGGCAAATCACACTTCAACTCAAAGAGGCCGTGGACGAGATGGCCTTTGTCTGTGAGGGGTAAAAACGATGAGTTTGATTATGGATGTGATTAATAAAGCCGGTGCGGGTGAATCAAGGAATATGCCGCACAGCGGCATGAGTGAAAGTAAAGAAGAAATGAATCAGAAAAGTTTATGGACTGTCCCGTCCGAGAGATTTTTCCTTTCAAGTTCTAAAAAGGAACAGCCTCGGGGGTGGTCATTAAGGTTTATAGGGATTGTGCTGTTGATTTTGGCGCTGGCTTTTTTGGGGTTTTGGCTGCAACAGAAACGGCAGGAGACACAACCCCTGCCAGCTCCGGCATCTTTTCAGCAGCCAATGCCTTCAGAAGTGGTTTCTGTCAAGAATCCCGGCCCGGTAATTGAAAGCATGGACGGCATGCCTTTTTTTCGGCAGGTTGAACTGCAGGGCATTCTTGCGGGAAAAGATAAGTCGCTTTGTATTATTTCAGGCCGTATTTTTAAAGAACAGGACTCTGTGGAAGGCTATCGCATTGAGTCGATCGGATCTCAGGAAGTCATGCTGAAAAGTCCGCAGGGTGAAACAGTGCCTTTGGCGCTGAAAAGATAATATGAAAAAAGGAAAATCATCATGAAAAATAAAATCTCGGGCCTTTTTATTTTTGCCTGCCTGTTTGGATGTCTGACGTTGAATGCTCATGCCGCCGTGGATGCCGCCAAATCGGCAGCGGGAACCGAAATCTCAGACAGCGCTCTCCAAATGAATGCAGAAGGACTGATTACGGTAGATTTCAGCAATGCGGATATCCAGTCCGTGCTCAAGGTGTTGGCGCTTAAAGGAGATGTCAATATCGTTGCAAGCCCGGATGTTCAGGGGAAAGTCAATATTCAGCTGAAAGACGTTCCATGGGCCAGCGCGCTTGAAACGATTGTCGAGACTTATGGTTTTCGTTATGAAAAAAAAGACAATATTTATCAGGTGTTTACGGCTCAGGCCATGGAAGAACGCCAGGAAGAAGTCTTTAACT
Source organism: Candidatus Omnitrophota bacterium (assembly GCA_020632475.1). GTDB lineage: Bacteria > Omnitrophota > Omnitrophia > Omnitrophales > Aquincolibacteriaceae > JACKFM01. Next base: position 377,899 of record JACKFM010000001.1, read on the forward strand.
CCGAAGTCTTTACCCTGAAATATGCCGAGCTTGATCAGGTGGCCAAAGCCCTGAAAAATGCCCTTTCACCTGCGGCTGTGGTCGAACCCGTGGCCGGTTCAAATCAGATCATTGTAACGGATACGGCGGACAGTCTTGAGGTTGCAAAGAATATTGTGGCACGCATTGATTACCGTATGCCGCAGGTTCACATTGAAACAAAGATTGTACGAACCACTTTATCCAAAGGTGAGAATTTGGGGATTGACTGGAATCCGACCTTTCAGGTGACTGGCTCCAAACGCCCGACGACGTTTCCTTTCTCGGAGAATGCCGATAATCGTCCTTTTGACCGCTTTTTGCGGAGCGTCGATGGTTTACCTCAAGGGCAAACGAATTCACAAACCACGGCCACACAGACATCCGCATCGACAACGACAACATCTTCAACGGATTTCCCGAATACCTATGGTTTCCCCTTTGTGGATCCTGAAGAGTTTACTTTTGGTACGATTGATTTCAGTCAGTTTAGTGCGGTTTTTAATATGCTTAAAAACCGCAGAAGTACCAAGATTATTTCAAATCCCAGAATTGTTGTGATGAATCACCAGTCGGCCCAAATTCAAGTGGGTGAGGAAGTGGGGATTCCGACGCTTGAGCGTAATGAGTCCACCGGTTCTTTTGAAGTTACGGGTTTTGAACAGCGCAATACCGGGATTGTTCTGCAGGTCACTCCGCACATTGTTGAGAAAAAAGAGGTCCTGCTTCGCGTGCGGCCTGAGGTAAGCCAGTTTCTGGGTTTTGAAGCGATTACGGACACGAATCTGACCTCACCGCGTTTTGAAACGATTATGGCGGAAACGACGGTCCTCATTAATAGTGGGGATACGCTTGTAATTGGTGGTTTAATCAGTGAGGAAGAGGCCGATAACCGTAATCGCGTTCCGGTGGTCAGCCGCATTCCCGTAGTCGGTTGGTTGTTTAAAAGTAAAAATCCGACCAAATCCAGAACTGAAACCATTTTCTTTATTACCGTGACGCTTGCCGATGACGTCTATAACCAGAAAGCCCTGGAAGAATGGAAAAAGAGCCAGAAAGATTTTGCGGACTATCAAAAGGAAAGCGAAGAAGACTTTAACGGGAAAAAGAATGGAAAAAAGAACAGTAAGAAATAAAGCGGTCCGCGGTCTTTTGAGGCAGGCATTTGTTTTTATCATGATTATGGCAGCCTGTGCGGTTCTTTCTTCGCGTTCTCATGCGGCCGAATCCGCTGCCTGCGGGCCGGAAGTTTCCAAAATGGGAGAGACGGTTAAACGGCTTGAAGAAAAACTCGATCTTGTGCTTCAGAATCAGAGCAAAATCATGGATGCTCAAAAAGAATTATCCGCCGAGCATGAACAACTCAGATATTGGATTCACCGCAGATAAGCGAAAGAGGGCATGAAATGAAAAAAACAAAATATCTTTTTGCACTTATCTTTTTTTTGCTTTGGGGCTGTGCGGCCAATATGAGGCAGTCGGCCGTTTATGATATGTCTTATGACCAGACCTATTTGAATGTCATCAATGCTCTCGATGATATGGAACCCTGGCACCTGGCAGAAACGGATCAGTTGAGAGGAATTCTGACGGTTGAAAACGGGGCGTTTTTTGGTCCCGGAAGGGCCATTAAAGTACAGGTTAAGCGTGTGGATGCCTTTAAAACCCAAGTCGAAATTTTGAATTCGAGAATTAATTATACCAACCGGAAATTTTTCAGGGCCATTGACCGTTATATTCAGGAAAGGCCCGAAACCTACCCGTCTTAAGTAATAGAATCCAATCCTTTGTGTGTTTGAAAAAGAAGAATTTTGTGTCGAAACAATTGACGTCTCATGCTGAGACGAGGAGGCCCTTATTTTTCTTTTTTACTGAACGAAGTATCCAAATATTAAAAAACTTTTGGACGATTGCTTAGCTGCCCAGCCTTCTAATTAAATCTTCGGCGTCCAGCGAGTAAAAAAGGGCATCCTCTTTAGAGATAATCTTTTTCTGATATAACTCAATGAGCTGGTTTTGAGCCGAGATCATGCCGTGTTTGACTCCCATCTGAATCTCATTGGTAATGTGGTAGGTCTGCCCTTTGCGGATAAGATTCTGGATGGCGGGAGTGAGAATCATAATCTCAAAGACCGCAATGCGTCCTTCGCGGTCGATGCGGGGTACAAGTTGCTGTGAAATGACGGCCAGCAGATTGGTTGAAATCTGCAGGCGAACCTGATTTTGCTGATGGGTCGGAAAGACGTCGATGATACGGTCGATGGTGCGGGCTGCTCCGAAGGTGTGAAGAGTTGAAAAAACCATATGCCCGGTTTCTGTGGCCATGAGTGCGGTTTCAATGGTTTCAAGATCACGCATTTCTCCGACAAGGATCGTATCCGGATCCTGCCTTAAAGATTCCGTTAAAGCCTGCGCGAAGGCGGGGGTATCTGCCCCGAGTTCTCTCTGACTGATCAGGCTTTTTTTACGGGTGTGTACAAATTCGATCGGGTCTTCGATGGTGATAATATGCCGGTCGTCGGTTTCATTAATATAATTGACCATCGATGCCAGGCTGGTTGATTTACCGGATCCCGTCGGCCCGGTGACAAGAATGAGGCCATGGTTTTTTTGGATCAGCTGTTTGATGTTTTCCGGTAATCCGGTCTCTTCAAACGGCATAATCTGTCCCGGAATGCGCCGCAACACCAGACTGTCGGCCCCCCTTTGCTTAAACAAAGAAACACGGAACCTTTCCCCGTTTTTATAATCATAAGCAAATTCAGCACAATTTTTGCGCTGATAAATTTCGATATGAACAGGCGCCGTGATTTGTTCAATGATGGAATGGATGTCTTTTTCAGACAGGGTTTGATCGTTGAGCGGCCGAAGAGATCCGAAAACCCGGTAGGTTGCCGGCTGGAAAGGGGCCAAGTGAATGTCGGAGGCCTGGCGTTCAATGCATTGTTCAAGAATCTCTTCAACGATAGACATAAAACCTCCCTGAAATAATTTTCATAATGACGGCCCCTAATATAGCAAATTCTCTTAAAATCAACAATCAAAGACCTGTTGGCTAGTATTCCAATAGGCTTTTTGCTTGCTTTTCAGTCCGTTTCTTTTTATGATTGGCTTCTTCACAAGGGAGGAATTATTTATGAAACGACTCAAGAAGTGTGCTCTTTTTCTGTCTATTGCCTTAATCATCTTTTTACCGGTTTCCACATTTGCTTACGCTAAGGATACGAAGACTTTTCAGATTAAAGGTTCTGATACCATGGTGAATCTGGGACAGGCCTGGGCTGAAGAATTTATGTATCAACACCCGGATGCGAGCATTGCCGTAACGGGAGGCGGATCGGGCACCGGAATTGCAGCTATTCTCTCAGGCACTTGTGACCTGGCGCAATCCTCCAGGAGTCTGCATGATGAAGAACTTAAAAATGCCGCTGAAATGGGCCACCCGATTACTGAAACCGTAGTCGGTTTGGATGCGGTGGCTGTGATTGTTCACCCCTCAAATCCCGTGACCCAATTGGATGTCGATCAGTTATCGGCCATTTTTACCGGAAAAATCAAAAATTGGAAAGAGTTAGGCGGTAATGATCTTCCGATTTTGGTTCTTTCCCGTGAACGCAATTCGGGAACACATGTTTTTTTTCTCGAAGAAATTGTCCGCCGGGGCATTAAGAAGGCGACCGAAGAATACAGCCATGAAGCCCTGATGATGCCTTCCAATCAGTCCATTGTTCAAGAGGTAAAATCCAGTGAAGGCGCCATCGGATATATTGGATTGGGTTATGTTTCGCCGCAGGTTAAAGTCTTAGATGTTGCGAAGTCAGCCGCAGGCCCTTATGTCCATCCTGATCTGGAAACAGCCCAGAGTGGAGAATATCCTATTTCACGCCCCTTATTGTTTTTAACCTCCGGCACCCTGGATCCTGTCATGAAAGACTATATGGATTTTGTCTTGGGTCCCGATGGTCAGGAGATTGTTAAAATCCTTGATTTTGTGCCGCTTAAAAATAAATAAGCCGGTTATTATTACCCTTAAGAGCCGATTGATTTTGTGAATTTTTTAAAACATCGCTGGAATGATATCGTTGAATACGTGATGGAAAAGGTCATTTTTTTGGCCGGTATTATTTCCATTGCGTTTGTAGTGTTGATTTTTATCTTTTTGCTGAAAGAAGGTTTGTCTCTTTTTAAAACCTACTCGCCTTTTTCCTTTCTGTTTGGGCTATCCTGGTATCCCATTTCACATCCCCCAAAATTCGGAGTGGTGCCTTTATTTTTAGGCTCAATTGTCGTTACGCTGGGTGCGATTTTGATTGCCGTGCCGCTTGGTGTCGGAGCGGCGATTTATATTGCCGAAGTGGCCCCCCGTTGGCTTCGTGAAATTTTAAAAGGGCTGGTCGAATTTTTGGCCGCGATCCCCAGTATTGTTCTGGGTTTTATCGGTTTGGTGACATTGGTGCCGATTGTCAAGGAAGTCTTCGGGCTGCCAACCGGTCTGACGGCACTTTCGGGAGCCATTATGCTGGCCTTTATGGCGATGCCGACCATCGTGAGTATTATGGAAGATGCCCTAACGGCCGTACCTGAAAGTTATCGTGCCGGCGCCGTTGCTTTAGGCGCCACGAAGTGGCAGATGATTTGGCGCGTTCTTTTGCCGGCAGCCTCCTCGGGCATTCTGGCGGCCATTATGCTTGGAATCGGCCGTGTGATCGGAGAAACGATGGCTGTGATGATGATTACCGGAAATGCCGCGCGTATTCCGACATCCATCACACAACCCGTGCGAACCATGACTGCCACAATTGCCGCCGAGATGGGTGAAGCGGTGCAGGGCAGCGAACATTATTTCGCTCTTTTTGGCATCGGGATTTTATTGTTCTGTATTACTTTTTTGATTAATTTTACAGCCAGTTTTTTTATTAAGCGTAAACGGTGATTTTCACATGAGTTCCAGAGCGTTGTTGACAGAGAAAATAGCCTTTTTTTGCCTGTTGCTTTGTACGTTAATCATTGTTATCCCTGTGATTCTCATTACTGCCGTGATTGTTAAGAACGGTATTGCGGGATTGAGTTGGGAGTTTCTGACCCAGAGTCCAAGGCTTGGTATGCGTGCCGGAGGAATTTTTCCGGCGATTGTGGGAACTGTTTATCTGGTTTTGGGGACGATGCTGTTTGCTTTGCCGGTCGGGATTTTAGCGGCCGTTTATCTGACCGAGTACGCTAAAGATAATTGGTTAACCCGCGTGATTGATATTGCCATTGTGAATCTGGCTGGCGTGCCTTCTGTCGTCTACGGCCTGTTCGGATTGGGTTTATTTGTGGTCTTTCTTAAATTTGGGGCCTCAATTATTGCCGGTTCTTTGACTTTGGCGATTATGAGTTTACCGGTCATTATTACGGCCTCACGGGAAGCCCTGAATACGGTTCCACAGTCTTTTCGTGAGGTGAGTCTTGCCCTGGGGGCTACGCGGTGGCAGACGATCCGTCATGTTGTGTTACCGAATTCGATATCAGGGATTGTGACAGGAACCATTCTGGCGTTAAGCCGGGCCGCCGGTGAAACAGCCCCCATCCTTTTTACGGTGGCAGCTTTTTATTTACCGCGTCTTCCGCAAAGCCTCTTTGATCAATGTATGGCATTACCCTACCATCTGTATGTCCTGTCGACGCAGGTGCCTAATATTAAACCTCACATTCAATATGGAACGGCGCTTGTTCTTGTTCTCATGATTATGATCATGAATATTGTCGCAATTGTGATCCGTTCGCATTTTAGAAAGAAGAAGCTCTGGTGATGAAAACGGGTAAGCTCGATATTCATAATGTTTCGATAGCTTATGGAGAGAAAAAAGCGCTTCAGGGTATTACTTTTGAAATCCAAGATAAGGAAATCCTGGCCGTCATCGGACCTGCCAATAGCGGCAAGACTAGTCTGCTTCGGACATTAAACCGGTTAAATGAAAATAAAAGCGGATTTAAGATCAGCGGCAGCATTCATCTGGATGGAGTCGATATTTACAAAGATATTGCCGTCTCATCGCTGAGGAAGAGAATCGGGATGATTTTTGCTTTGCCCAATCCACTGCCGCTGTCGATTTATGACAATATTGCCTACGGTCCTCGTATGCACGGTAAAAGGAAAAAAAGTGACCTGGACCAGATTGTCGAAAAAACTTTGAAGTCGGCCTTTTTATGGGATGAGGTTAAAGATCGTTTAAATCTCCAGGCTTTAAAACTATCGGGCGGCCAGCAGCAAAGATTATGCATTGCCAGAACATTAGCGGTTGAACCCGAAGTGATTCTTTATGACGAGCCGTGTTCCGGTTTAGATCCTATTTCGACCGCAAAAGTGGAAGAGGCCATGGTTGAACTTAAAAGCGTTTATACGCAGATCCTGGTGACCAATAACACGAAACAGGCTGCGCGCGTGAGCGACCGGACGGCTTTCTTTTTAACGGGAGAATTAATTGAAATTGATGTCACGGAAAAGATTTTTACTGTTCCGAATGATCCAAGAACGGAGGGGTATGTTTCCGGCCGGTTTGGTTGAGGAGCCTCTGGGTGAATTATGAGTGAACGGACAATTATCCGAATTAATCATTTCAATCTGTTTTATGATCAATTTCATGCGTTGAAGGATATCTGCCTGGAGATTCCCGAGAAACAGGTAACGGCTATGATCGGCCCCTCCGGCTGCGGTAAATCGACACTGCTTCGATCCATTAACAGAATGAATGACCTGATTGATACGGTTCGAATCACCGGACAGATCCTGGTGGATGATCAGCCGATTTATGACAAGGGGCTTAATCTTGTTTCATTCCGAAAAAAAGTCGGGATGGTCTTTCAAAGACCGAATCCTTTTCCGCTGTCGGTTTATGAGAATGTGGCTTTTGGCCCCAGACTGCATATGAAGCTGACAAAAAAAGAATTGCATGGACGGGTACAGCAGAGCCTTGAGGATGTCGATCTATGGAGTGATTTGAAAGACAGTCTGGACATATCTGCGCTGGATCTTTCCGGTGAACAGCAGCAGAGACTTTGTATTGCGAGGCTTCTGGCGGTCAGCCCTGAAGTGCTTTTGATGGATGAACCCTGTTCAGCTCTTGATCCCAATGCAACACAACGGGTGGAAGAACTGATCCGTGATTTAAAAAACGATTATACGATTGTGATTGTGACTCACAATATGGCGCAGGCGGCCCGGGTGAGTGATCAGACGGCTTATTTTTATTTGGGCGAAGTGGTCGAAATCGGACCGACTGAAAAAATTTTCACAACCCCTTCAAAAAAAGAAACCGAGGATTATATTACCGGAAGATTCGGTTAGAGGAGACAGAGTATGAAACGTCATTTAGATGATGAGCTGCGCAAAATGAAAGAAAAGCTATTTAAAATGGGCACCTTGGTTGAGCTGGCGATCAAGGATGCTTCTTTGGCCCTTTTTGAAAGACATGCCGAAAAGGCACAGGCGGTTATTCGAAATGATCAGGAGATTAATATTTGTGAAATTGAGATCGATGAATTAGGTCATGAATTGATCGCTCTTTATCAGCCTGCGGCAGTCGATCTTAGGCTGATTACCATGGTCCTGAAAATGACCAGCGACCTTGAGCGGATGGGGGACCAGGCCGTTAATATTGCGCAGCAGGCTCTGGTGATTAACGAATATCCACCGATTAAACCGTATAAAGAACTTCCGCAAATGGCACCTAAGGCACAGGAAATGGTGCAGGGCTCGTTGGATGCGTTTATGCATCGGGACGTTGAGAAGGCAAAACAGATTCTGGAAATGGATGATGTCTTAGACCGGTTTTATGATACGGTTTATGAGGATGTTCAAAAAATCATGGAACAGGCACCGTCCACGGTAAGGCCGGGTGTCGGATTAATTATGGTTGCCCATAACCTCGAACGTATCGGTGATCTGGCGACAAATATTGCCGAAGATGTGATTTATCTCAATAAGGGAATTGATATCCGTCATCACATCCGTGAGAGAAGAGAATAGATTTAGAGGTTTCTTCACATGTGTTGTTTACCCTTTACTTTAAGGAATTGATCGGGTATCTTCAAGTATTATGAAAATTGTTATCCTCGGTATCGGTGAGACCGGTTATTATCTTGCACAGCTCCTTTCACAAGAGAAACATGATTTGATCCTGATTGAGAAGGATGCGAAGAAAGTTCAATACGCCACAGAGCATCTGGATGTGCAGATTATTCATGGCGACGGCGCTAATGCCTTAGTTTTAGAGCCACTGCTGGATGAAAAAACGGACTTTTTTATCGCAGCGACTGACCGCGATGAAGTCAATATCCTTGCCACGCTCATTGCCCGCAATTTCGGAACTCAAAGAGCACTCGTTCGCGTTTCGGATCCTACCAATTTGATTCATCCGTTATTGACTGATGATCCCAAGGTATCTGTGCTTAACGCCGAGATGGCGGTGGCAAAGGATCTGACACGGCTGGTCGGAAATCCGTCGGCGGATGAAGTTGAGTTTTTTGCCAACGGGAAAGCCGAAATGATGCGGCTGCATGTAGCGGATGACTCCGGGATTATTTTCAAGAGTCTTAAAGATATCCAGGTGCCCGATTCCTGGTTAATCATTGCGGCAACGCGGCGGGGAGAGTTTTCAATCGTGAGCGGGGACTTTATCATCCAGCCCGGCGATCAACTGCTTGTGATTGGCAATCCTGAAAAAAGCCGTGAGATTGAAAGTCTTTTGGGCTTACATCCGGTCAAGGTCAGGCGGGTGATTTTAATCGGTTATAATTCAATCTCCGCGCAGTTGGCGCGAGTCTTTCGCCGGCGCAATATAGAAGTCCGTCTGATTGAAGAAGATAAACATAAGGCGGAAGTTGCTTCAGCCGAATTGCATGGCGTGCTTGTGATTAATGGTGATGGAACCAATGATGAAATTCTCAGCCAAGCGGGTATTGACCAGGCTGATTATGTTTTGGCGTTGACTCATGATGATGAAAGTAATGTGTTGATTTCGCTTTTAGCCAAAGAGAAGAAAGTCCGTCGCGTGATTGCGATGACGCTTAAACCTCAATACAATCCGATTATCGAAAAAATCGGTATCGACTGTGTGGTCAATCCTCGTTCGGCGATTGTGGATGAAATCGTACGCTCCATCCATCACCAGGACCTCTCGGGTCTGACGATTCTTGAAGGGGGGAAGGGCCGGATGATGGAATTCGTCATTCAAAAAGAAGTGCGCTTGTGCGGAACGCCGCTGACCCGGATTAGATTGCCTAAGCAGACTTTAATCGGTGCGATTGTTCGCGGAGAGAAACTGATTATCCCCAGAGGCAATGACCGTATACAGCCGGATGACCATGTGGTGGTTTTTACCACCCAAACGGCCATTGCTGAGGTTAAAAAAATATTCACCCCCTAATTCCCGGATGCCATGAATTTTAAAGCAGTTTTTTATCTATTAGGCAGGCTCCTTTTTATATGTGCCGCATTTCTGCTCATTCCTCCCGCTGTTTCCTTTTATTACCATGAAAGCGAACTTATTTTCTATTTCTTTGCGGCCTCATGCGCGGCTCTGATTTTGGGAGCGGTCTTTATGATCCAATGTTCGGCTGCAAAAGATGATATGTTGGGTCTCAAAGACGGTTTTTTGTTGGTCACCATGACATGGCTTTTTTTATCATTTTTCGGAGCCATTCCATTTTATTTATCGGGTTATTTCCCCCATTTCATTGATGCCTTTTTTGAATCGGTGTCAGGCTTTACGACGACCGGAGCAAGCATCCTGAATAATATCGAAATTCTTCCAAAAGGTATTTTATTCTGGCGCAGTTTCACGCATTGGATCGGCGGTATGGGGATTATCGTTCTTGCCGTGGCGATTCTGCCCCAGCTTTCGATCGGCGGGATGCAGCTTCTGAAGAACGAAACTCCGGGACCGACGTTTCAACAGTTAAAACCGCGTATTCGTCAGACAGCGCTTAGTTTATGGAAGATTTACATTCTTTTTTCAGTTTTACAGGTTTTTATGACCCATTTGTTCGGGATGTCTCTGTTTGACAGCCTTTGCCACATGTTCGGAACTATGGGAACCGGAGGCTTTTCAACACGCAATGCAAGCCTGGGGTATTACAGCCCGCAGCTGCAAATGATTGTGAGTTTTTTTATGTTTTTAGCGGGAATGAACTTTGTGGTGCATTATTTTTATTTAAAAGGTGATTTTAAAAAATTAATTCATGATTCGGAGTGGAAATTCTATGTTGTGATTTTGGCCGTGAATATTTTAATCATTGCCCTTTGCTTGATTCTGCGCTTGGACTATTCGGCAGCCAGAGCCTTCCGGGTTTCTTTGTTTCAGGTTCTTTCAATTACCACGACGACCGGTTTTGCGACCGATGATTTTAATATTTGGCCGGGTCTTGCGATAGGGATTCTCTTTATGTTGATGTTTGTCGGTGGATGTTCGGGATCGACCAGTGGGGGGATTAAACAGGTGCGTTGGCTTCTTCTGCTTAAACGGGCCAGACAATCGATTACGCAGCACATTTTCCCTCAGGCTGTCGTTTCTGTGAAATTAAATCAACATCCGGTATCCGAAAATGTGCTTCAGGGCGTAAGTAGCTTTTTGTTGATTTATCTGATGATTTTTGCCGGCTGTACCGGAATCTTACTCGGGTATAATATTGACGGACTTACGTCCATGTCGGCTGTTTTGGCCTGCCTGAGCAATGTGGGGCCGGGATTTGGATTAGTCGGCCCAACGAGTAATTATGCGTTTTTGCCTGCATTGATTAAATTCGTATTAAGCCTTTGCATGATCATCGGCCGTCTTGAGGTCTTTACGGTATTAGTTCTTTTCTTCCCCTCGACCTGGAGGCGTTAGTCCTGCCTGGTATTTAACTTTTGGGATAGGCCGTACCGGCCCAAATTCCACACGTGTCTTTAGCGATTTTAAGTGCAGCCCTTTTAATTTAACTTCCGACAGAATCAGGGCTTACGGCTTCTGCCTTCTTCATAGACAAAAGATACCTCCTGATGTATTATGATCAGGAAATAAAACTTAAAATTCGTGCAATGAGCCTTCTTGCTCAGTCAAAAAGCCTCTAGTACCGCCTAACATTTGATTTTAGGGGTAGGTGGCACTGTACAGATTGATAATTGAAATCATGTGATATACAAATTCAATTGTCATGAGGTACTAGCACTTCACCGAAGTTGAGTTGGGATTATATCTCGGTTAGAGTGCTTATGCCGCTAAACCGTTTTTTATGGCTACTTGCGGTACGAAAATCCATATATCCTTTGAACAAAAATACTTATCGTATAAATATTTGCAAACAGAGGAACGGGAAAAATGGATCTTTCCGGTTTTGAGGAAAGCCAAGTTGCTCTGATGGTCACAATGATATGGATGATCTGGATAGGGCATTAGCAATTTTAATTCGGAATCAAATTCCTCTGTCATGGCATCCTTATGAGGAACTTGCGAAGTTGAGCGGCAGTGATGAGGCTCAGGTCCTTATTCGGCTCAACCGGTTGCAGCGGGCGGGCCTTTTTTTTCAAATTCGGGCTTTGTGGAACCCGAGCTGTTTCGAATATAAAACCATTCAGGCGGCGATGAAGTTTCCTGATAGCGGGCTTGTGGATTTTGCCGCCAAAACCCTGTCAGAGCATCCGGCGATTTATTATTTGGAAAGACGGCCGGGTGAAATGGCACTCTGGTTTAAGATGGCGGTGCCTGTTTCTGAACAGTTGAATTCGCACATTGATATTTTGCAGCGTATTTGCGGTGGGCAAAGAACTCTAGTCCTGCCGGTCCGGAAGAATTATAAGACTCGAGAAGAGGAGGATCTAACCCTCGGCGGGCAAAGTTCAGGAGCTGTTACCGAAAGGCGAAGACAACGGCCGAGACAATTACTTTCGGACGAAGAAGCCCGGTGTATTCGTATTTTACAAAAAGAAATACCGATTATTGACGAACCCTTTAAGCAGTTTGCCTCTCAGGCAGGGCTTAAGGGTGAGAGATTTTTGCAAGTGCTTTTGTCGCTGCAGAAAAGAAATTTTTTAAAGAAAATCGCAGCTGTTTGTAAGAAAAAATCGCAGGCGGATGAATCGGCGTGTTTTAAGGTTTTATGGAGTATTCCGGACGAGAGAGTGGACGGAGCAGCGCAGGCGATTGTCCGGTTTGGAAAGATAATCGAGTGTCAGAAAAAACCGGTTTATCCCGATTGGCCTTATTCTCTTTATGCCGATATTCAGGCCAACGATATGGATGCGTGTCAAGAGGTTGTTCAAGCGATTGAATCCGTAATCGGCCCCTGGCAGAAAGAGATTATTGCCAAGGGGAAAGTGTTAAAAAATACAGAAATAAAATATCTTAATGAGGATTTGCAGAATTGGCTGCGGTTGAATGAGGCGGTTTATACCACTTCGGCAACCGTATAAAAAATATTTAACTAAAGGGGATTTGAGTATGAGTTTGCGCCAGACATGGGTAGAGAAGAGGAAACAGGATCAGAACCGGAGCCAGATGCATTATGCCCGCAAGGGAATGGTCACTGAAGAAATGGTTTATGTGGCTAAGCGCGAAAATCTTGATCCTGAATTCATCCGCTCTGAAGTTGCCCGCGGGCGCATGGTGATTCCGGCGAATGTGAATCATGTCAACCTTGAGCCGATGGCGATCGGTATTAATGCAAAATGTAAAATTAACGCCAATATCGGTAATTCAGCGGTCACATCTGATATTCCTAAAGAAGTCGATAAGCTTAATTTATCCGTAAAACTCGGGGCGGATACGGTGATGGATCTTTCGACAGGAACGGATTTGGATGAAACGCGCGAAGCGATTATTGCGCACAGTTCCGTACCGGTGGGAACCGTTCCGATTTATCAGGCGCTTGAACGCGTGAATGGTAAACCGGAGGATCTGACTCCGGAGATTATGTTTGAGGTGATTGAACATCAGGCTAAACAGGGTGTCGATTATATGACTATCCATGCGGGGGTACTGCTTGAAACCCTTCCGCTTGTTGCTCATCGTATTACCGGTATCGTAAGCCGCGGCGGAGCCATCATGGCGCAGTGGTCCCTATACCATAAACAGGAAAATTTTCTTTATACCCAATACGATCGCTTGCTTGAGATCTGTAGAAAATACGATGTAACGATCAGCCTGGGAGATGGCCTCCGCCCGGGTTGTTTAGCAGACGCCAGTGATGAAGCTCAATTTGCTGAGTTAAGAATATTGGGAGAATTGACGCTTAAGGCTTGGGAGCAGGATGTTCAGGTGATGGTGGAAGGTCCGGGACATGTTCCGATGGATCAAATCCCCATGAATATCGAAAAACAAATCAAAGAATGCCATGAAGCCCCTTTTTATGTTTTGGGTCCGCTCGTGACCGACATTGCACCGGGATATGATCATATTACCTCAGCGATCGGAGCTGCGATTGCGGGACAATCGGGGGCAGCGATGCTTTGCTACGTGACTCCCAGAGAACATCTCGGGCTGCCTGATTTGGAGGATGTTCGTCAGGGGGTGGTGGCCTATAAAATTGCCGCACATGCCGCGGATATTGCACGCAAAAGGAACGGTGCACGTGATCGTGATGATGAACTCTCCCGGGCACGCTTTACATTCGATTGGAAAAAACAATTTGCCTTATCACTGGATCCTGAGCGGGCACAGGCGCTGCATGATGAGACTTTGCCGGATGAATATTTTAAAGATGCGGAATTTTGCGCAATGTGCGGTCCTAAATTTTGTTCAATGCACCTTTCTCAGGAATTGACAAAGCTTGGACAGGAAGCACTGGCAGTCAAAAAAGAGAAGAAAGAAAAAAGGCAGGAAAAACTGTTGAATGCCTAAACAGCAGGGTGGTTAAAGATAATGACAAAAGCAATTTATAATTCAATCCAAGAAGAAATTCAGGCACTTAAGAAAAAACGCAACGCCGTCATTTTGGCTCACAATTATCAAATGGGTGATGTTCAGGACATTGCCGATTTTACGGGTGATTCGCTCCGGCTTGCACAGGAAGCTAAAAAAACAGATGCGGATGTGATTGTTTTTTGCGGAGTGCATTTTATGGCTGAAACCGCCAGTATTCTGTGCCCTGACCGTAAAGTTCTGGTCCCTGACCTTGCCGCCGGTTGTTCGTTGGCTGACATGGTTCGTCCCGAAGATATCCGTAAGTGGAAGAGTGAGCATGCGAACGGAGTCGTGGTTTGTTATATTAATACAAGTGCGGCTGTTAAAGCCGAATGCGACTATTGCTGCACATCCTCCAATGCCGTAAAGGTTGTCCGGGCGATTCCCGAAGATAAAGAAGTTCTTTTTGTTCCTGACTTTTTTCTAGGGACCTATGTGAAAAATGTTACAGGGCGGGACAATATCGAATTGTGGCGGGGATATTGCCCGACTCACATGCTGATTCAATCTTTGGAAATCGAAAAACTCCGTAAATCTCATCCCGGTGCTGAGTTTTTAATGCATCCGGAATGCGGGTGTCTGACCAAATCGATGCATCTGGCCGATAAAATCATGTCGACCGAAGGAATGGTTCGTTATGTCAATGAATCGTCTGCTCATGAATTTATTGTGGCCACCGAGACCGGAATTTTGCACCGTATGCAAAAGGACAATCCGGACAAAACGTTTATTCCTGCAAGCCCTCAATCGGTTTGTCAGTATATGAAAATGAATGATTTGGAAAAGCTGGTTGCCACGCTTGAAAACCTGCAGTATGAAGTCAAAGTGCCTGAAGAACTTGCCAAGAGAGCGTATCGTCCCATTGAAAGAATGCTGGAGCTGGCATGATTGTTCGAAAAAAAACCAGGCAGGTTAAGGTCGGCAATGTAACGATCGGGGGTGATGCCCCGGTTCGTATTCAGTCCATGACCACCAGCCACACACGGGATGTCGATGCCACTGTCGCTCAGATCGAACAGCTTACAGAAGCCGGTTGTGAATTGGCTCGTGTCGCTTGTCCGACCGAAGAAGATGCCAAGGCGTTGGGTAAGATCAAGGCACGGATACGGATTCCGCTGATTGCAGATATTCACTTCAATGCCAAATTCGCTTTGATCGCATTGGATGAAGGGGTCGATAAGATCCGGCTCAATCCCGGTAACATCGGCAGCCGCGAACGTACGGTTCAGATTGTTGAAAAGGCCAAGAGGTTGAAAGTGCCTATCCGTATCGGGGTCAACGGCGGATCGCTTGAGAAAGAGCTGATGGAAAAATACGGGCCTACGCCCGAAGCTTTGGTTGCGAGTGCGTTGGGTCATATCCGTATTCTTGAAGAACTGGATTTTCATGATACGATCGTATCGCTTAAAGCATCGGATGTGCCCACAATGATTCGTTCCTACAGGCTTGCCAGTGAGAAATTTGATTACCCATTGCACTTGGGGGTGACCGAGGCCGGAACACTTCAGCGCGGCAGTTTGTATAATGCCATCGGCATCGGTTCGCTGCTCAATGACGGTATCGGCGATACCATTCGTGTTTCTTTGACCGCTGAGTCGGTCGAGGAAATTAAAGTCGGCAAAATGATTCTTGAGGCCTTGGGACTTCGTAAAGGGGTTCGCGTGATTTCCTGCCCAAGCTGCGGCCGGGCCGAAGTCGATGTCTTTAAGCTGGCCGAAGAAGTTGAGAACCGTGCGATGAAACTTAAAGAACCCTTAACCATCTCAGTGCTGGGATGTGTCGTTAACGGCCCTGGTGAGGCGCATGAGTCTGATTTCGGAATTACCGGCGGTAAAGACAAAGGGATGATTTATATTGACGGTAAACAGCACAGGGTTGTCGATGAGGCAAAGCTTGTTGATGAGCTTTTTGAAGAAATAAAACTCAGACGGCCGAATGCTGTATAAATAAATTAAGAACGGTTAAAAACCAAAATCCGAGATCCTTAGGAAAACGAAACGGTTATGAATTACTACGCACCCTTTGAAGATATTTATGAAAAGGTTCAGGCTGGAGAACGCCTGAGTTTTGAAGAGGGGGTTCGTCTTTATCAAACCAATAATCTTTCCGTTTTGGGTTCACTGGCTCAGATGATCCGCCACCGCATTAACCAAAAAAAAGTTTTTTATTCCGTTAACCTTCATATTAATCATACCAATGTATGCACGGCCCGCTGTATTTTTTGTGCCTTTTCAAGGCGCCCCGGTCAGGAGGGGGGATATACGTTTACCCCCGAGGAAATTCAGAACAAAGTTAAAGAAGGGATTGAAAAGTGGAATATTAATGAAGTGCATATTGTCGGCGGTCACAATCCGGACCTGGGATTGGATTATTATACAAAGACTTTCGAATTGATCCGGCAGGCCAGTCCGGAAATTTATATTAAGGCTTTGACCTCACCGGAGATTGATGACTTGGCGATGCGTGAAGCCCTGTCGGCCGAAGATGTGCTGAAGACGCTGAAGAAATCAGGGCTGGATGGAATGCCCGGCGGTGGTGCTGAGATTTTTGCCCCGAAAACGCGCCGCAAAATCTGCGCCGATAAAATTGATGCCGAACGATGGCTTGAGATTCACGAAATCGCGCATGGTCTTGACTTGAGAACCAATGCCACCATGCTTTATGGCCACATTGAAAGTGATGAAGACCGTGTTGACCATGTCTTGCGTTTGCGCGAGCAGCAGGATAAGAGCAAAGGATTTTATTCGTTTATTCCGCTGGCCTATAATGCTGAAAATACGCCCATGGGCCGTTTGGGTGAGGCCGGAGGTTTTCTGGATTTGAAAGTTTATGCGGTCTCCAGGCTGCTTTTTGATAATATTCCTCATATTAAGGCCCATTGGATTACGACCGGGTTGAAGATGGGGCAGGTATCCTTGTCTTTCGGAATCGATGATTTAGGTGGGACGAATTTAAATGAGAAAATCGTCCACGATGCCGGTTCTGAAACTCCTACGGATTTGAGTCAGGCTGAACTTGAACGGCTTATTCGTGACGCCGGCTATGAACCTTGTCTGGTTGATAGCTCTTATCAATACCTGTAATTTTTGAATTCCACAGACAGCTTTGCGGGTCATAACCTATAACTAAAATCATGTCCCAATCCAACTCCTCTTTCTCCCGCTACGATCGTCAAATTAAAATCCCTCAAATCGGTTTAGAAGGGCAGGAGCGTATTGGCGTCTCTTGTGTTGCGGTTGTCGGACTCGGTGCGCTTGGGTCCGTTTCAGCAAATTTATTGGCCCGGGCAGGCGTGGGAACTTTAAAGCTTATTGACCGTGATTTTTTGGAAAAAAATAATCTGCAGCGTCAGGTTTTGTACGATGAAAATGATCTGGATCGTCATTTGCCTAAGGCTGTCCTGGCTGAAGAAAAGTTAAAACGCGTTAACTCTGAAATTAAGATCAATGCCCTGGCTTCAGATTTAAATGCGCAGACGGTCGATGACCTGCTAGAAGGCGTGGATGTGATCGTCGACGGGACGGATAATTTTGAAACCCGCTATCTGATTAATGACTATGCCCTCAAACATCAGATTCCGTGGATTTACGGAGGCGCTGTGCAGACGCATGGCCTGGTTTATGTCGTGTTGCCCGGTCAAGGGCCCTGTCTGAGATGTCTTTTTCCGGAAGCAGTCCCGTCACATGAGGCTCAAACATGTGACCGGTCCGGTATTCTGGCACCTGTTTCACACCTCATCGCCTCTTTACAGGTTGCTGAATGCCTTAAGATTTTGACCGGCAGGAACGAGGCAATTTGCCGCTCTCTGCTGAAGATCGATGTGTGGGATTCCTCATTTCATTCCGTTGATATTACTCCGGACGATTGCCCGGATCCATGTAGCGGGTGTGTTTCGGGAGACTTTCCCTATCTTCAAAGAGATCAGGGAACACAAACAGTGAAGTTATGCGGGCGAAATGCCGTTCAAATTCATCATTGGGAGACCCGTAAAATTGATTTTGAAGCGTTGGCGGCAAAGCTTGAAGGCAGTGGGCGGGTTGAGTACAATGACTACATTATGAACATTGAACAACCGCCTTATGGGATTACGCTTTTTTCAAACGGCCGGGCAATTATCAAGGGAACTGAAGATTCAGGGATTGCCAGGAGCCTTTATGCAAAATATATCGGGAATTGACAAGTTCTAAGGGAGTACATATGGGAAGAAATATTCTGACACCGCAGGGATTTGAAAAACTGAAAGAGGAATTGAATTTTTTACAAACGAAAAAGCGCCGTGAAGTCGCCGATATGCTTGAAAAGGCACGTGCTCACGGGGATTTACGTGAAAATGCCGAATACGATGCCGCCAAAGAGGCCAAAAAGCAGCTTGAGGCACGCATTGCCATGCTTCAGGAGAGAATTGCAGGCGCTGAAATCGTTAATCCCGATGATTTGCCTTCAGATAAGGCTTATCTTGGAACGACTCTTGAAATTGAGAATATCGAGACGGGGGATCAGTTAAAGTATACGCTGGTAACCGAAGACGAAACCGATTTTAATGCCGGGAAAATTTCGGTGACCTCTCCGATCGGTAAGGGGCTGTTGGGAAAGGGGCTTGATGAAGTCGTTGAAATCAATGTTCCGGCAGGGCAGATTAAGTTAAAGATTAAAAAAATCACGAGGGAAAAATGAGCTTTTGGCAGACGCCTTTTTTTGCACTTTTTCGGCTTGATTTATACCGCCGTGCGGCCGGTGAGAAAATAAGCAAAGGTTTTTTCTATTTGGTTTATCTGTCAGTGCTGATGGGCGTCTTTTCAGTCATGGCCTACAATATCCGTGCTGTGCCTGAAGTGAAAGATTTTGTGGAATGGTTCAAAGCGGATATGCCCGCATCACTCGTCTGGACCCCCCAAGGGCTTCAGATGCCTTTACAGGCCCCGTATGCCATGGTTCATGAGAAATATGGCCCATTGGTTCTTTTTGATTTACAGAAGGATGAAACCACAGCTGCGCAGATGAAGGACTATCCGGTTCTGGTGACTGCCCGGAAAATTTATTTGAGGCCGGTCGCGGGAAGCGGCAATATTCGCTCCTATGATATTACGGCGCAGGGTTTGACCGAGGACACGAACCAGCTTTCTTCAATAGGCCCCGTTCAGATTACACCTGCACTGGTTCAGAAAACTTATGATTCGATGCGTCCGTGGATTCTTCTGATTGTTTTCTCTGCGGTTCTGGTGATTTTTTTTGTATGGAAAGTCATGGCCGCCTTGTTTTATTCCTGGTTTGCCTTATTAATGAATATGAGACGTCATGACAAACTGGATTATTCGCAGCTGCTGAATATTTCGATCTTAGCTCTGACTCCGGCCATTGCGATTAATCTGCTGAGACTTTTTATTCCGCCCCTGGAATTTATTCCATTTGGATTTGCCGGAAGTTTTATCGTGACCATGGGATATCTGTTTTGGGTGCTGAAGAAAACGGATGTCCGGCCTGCTTAGGTTCTGTTGACATTTGGGGATAAACTATCCGGATGTTTTTGAGGCCGGTAGATTTTTACCGCTTCTGCCGTAAATTGAAATCAGTGACCCCGCCAGGACGATCAAAGCCCCTCCGATTAAACTTTTGAAACTGAAGGGTTCGTCCCATAAAAAAATTCCATAACAAAAGGACAGGAACGGGGTGACGTAGCAAAACGGCATCACCAGGGATGTCCGGGTTTGCCTGAGTGATAATGTCAGCCAGATCTGGCCCAGAAGCGAAAAAATTCCCACGCCGATTAACCATCCCCAGGCTTCGGCATTTGGCCAGCGGAAACCAAAGGGAAGAAAGCTTAAGGATCCGATCATTGAAATAAACGTAAAGTAAAAAATAATGGTCAGCGGATTTTCCCGGTCGCGGACCGCCCGCACAGCCACATAGGCAATACCGGCAAAAATAGCTGACAGCAGGCCCAAAAACACAGGAAGATCCCAGCGAACGATATTGGTATTGACCAGCAGATAAACGCCTGTGAAGGCAATGAACGTCATTCCCATTAAGAAAAGACCTGGCTTTTCCTTGAGAAAGCAGGCTGAAAAAACAGCGGCGAAAATCGGTGAAGTGTAATTAAGAATCACAGCCGTTCCGAGGGGGACGCGGCCGATCGCATAAAAGTAGAGTGTGAGAGCACAGAAACCCGAAAGGCCTCGGAGAATAAGAATCGGTTTGAGCGTTCCCCAGAACGATGTTTTTTTTGACAAAATAAGAGCCGCGACCATGAGAGTCCCGAGCAGGCTTCGGAAAAACACAATTTCAAGACTGGGCAATGAGCGGGCGGCATATTTGACACAGACGGCCATCAAAGAAAAGGCAACCGAGGAATAGAGCATATGCAGAATGCCCTGGAGTTCTTTTTTGTGTTCTTCGATGACGGTCATACCTATCCTTTATCAAATAGAAGCAAGCAAATTAACGAATTTTAAAACCAAAAGCAAGAATAAAGAATCTGCCTAAACATGAGAGAAACTCAGGAACAACAAAAAAAGCGAGTCCTCAAAATCATCCGGACTTTGCGTAAAACTTATCCGGATGTCAAGTGTGCCCTGGACCATAAGAATCCGCTGGAGTTACTGGTTGCGACTATTCTGTCGGCACAATGTACCGATAAGCGGGTGAACATGGTCACCCCGGCTCTTTTTAAAAAATATCCGAATGCAAAGGCCTATGCCCGGGCCAAACCGCAGGAGATTGAGGGGTTAATCCGTTCGACCGGTTTTTATCAGAACAAGGCCCGCAATATTCGGTTAATGGCACAGGCGCTGGTGAAAAAGTTTTCCGGTGAGGTTCCGGCCCGTATGGAGGATTTAGTGCAGCTTCCCGGAGTCGGCCGCAAGACCGCCAATGTGGTTTTGGGGAATGTTTTCGGGGTGCCGGGGATGCCGGTGGATACGCACATGATCCGAATTAATAATCTGCTCGGGCTGACCCGCCGGCACGATGCAGTCAAAATTGAAACCGAATTGTGCCGGCTTGTTCCCAGGAAAGACTGGACGGATTATTCTCATTTGATTATTCATCACGGCCGGGCGCGTTGTATTGCCCGGCGTCCTGACTGTGCCCGCTGCGAAATTCGTTTGTTATGTCCGTCAAAAAAATGACAACACATCCATTAACAGTTGAAGTCAAACGGCTTGCCCGGCGGAGCGGTTTTGATACGGTGGGAATCGTTTTGGCCGGGGACTTAGCTGAGGGGGAACAGGCGGTCAGGGACTGGGTCTCGCAGGGCTTTCACGGAACCATGTACTATCTTGAAAATTTTCAGGAACGTAAACAGCGGTTCCTGGATGATTTTGGTGAAATTAAAAGCATTTTGGTTCTCGGTGTAAATTATTTTCAGGCCGAAAAAACAACGAAGACTGGTGCTGTCGAAGATCTTTCGGGTAGAGTTGCGCGTTATGCCTGGGGCAAAGACTACCATCGTGTCATCGCCGAAAAACATGAAATTCTAATCGCAGAGATGAAGGCGTTGATACCCGGTTTAAAGGCCAAGTCCTGTGTGGATACCCAACCCTTGCCTGAACGCTATGCTGCGGGACAGGGAGGCGCAGGTTTTTTTGGTAAGCACACAGGCATTTTAAATCAGACTTTCGGACCCTGGCTTTTTCTTTCAGAAATTGTGATAAATATTGAGCTGGAAAAAGATCTCCCCAGCGAAGGTGATTGCGGAACTTGTACGCATTGTCAGACGGTTTGCCCGACTGGAGCTTTGGATCAGGATTACCGCATGGATGCGCGTCGCTGTATCTCCTATCTGACGATTGAATACAAAGGTGATATTCCGCTTGAAATGCGGCCACTTATCAAAGACTGGATTTTCGGCTGTGATGAGTGTTTGCTGATCTGTCCATTTACTTCAAAATCAAAAGAAACCGGGTGGAAGGAATTCAACGCTTCTGAAGGAACCGGTCCGCGGTTGTCTATGGACCAGATTTTCAAAATAGAAACTAATTCGCAGTATGAAAAGATATTCCGTAACACCCCCCTTTTAAGAATTGGCCGCAAGCAGTTGCTCAGGAATGCCTGTATTGTTTTAGGTAATTCTAGAAATTCCAAAGCCCTGCCTTATCTTGAAAAAGCCCTGAGAGACAAATCTGAACTCGTTCGAAGCCATGCCCAATGGGCCATTAGGCAAATTACCGGATAGGTGCCGGTAAAACCCGGAGAATGGGCGCGGATACTGTCAACACGCCCTAGACAATTAAACAGGTCTTATTGTATATTAAGGGCTCTTTAAAGCATCCAACAAGGTGCTATTTTGGCCTTATAAACGTTTTGATAAGGTTATATCCGATTTATTTAAAGGAGATTGATTATGAGTGAGAAAGTTTACACCGACGCTAATTTTCAAACCGACGTGATTGACAGTCCCCAACCGGTCTTAGTTGATTTTTGGGCAGAGTGGTGCGGACCTTGCCGTATGCTTGCACCCGTCGTTGAAAAAGTGGCTGCAGCCAATGCCGATAAGATTTCGGTGGGTAAGATGAACGTTGATGAAAATCCGAATGTTCCCCAGAAATTTGGTATCCAGGGAATCCCTACCCTTATTTTCTTCAAAGGCGGCGAAGAAGTGAACCGTCTTGTAGGATTTCAGTCACAGGAAGCCATCCAGAGAGCCATCGACGAAGTTTGTGCATAAACAATTCTAAGGTCAACGCAGGGCCAAGCCCGTTAAGTGAAAAAGGAGTTATACCATGCCAGTTCCCGACTATAAAACCTATTGCAAAATGCTTGATAGTGCTTTTGAACATAAATATGCCTTTCCGGCAATTAACGTGACATCATTGGCTACCGCCAATGCGGCCCTGAAAGGTTTTGCCGATGCGAAAAGCGACGGTATTATCCAGGTTTCGACCGGTGGCGGAGAATTCGCTTCGGGCACTTCGGTGAAAGATATGGCTCTGGGTGCTATTTCATTGGCCGAACACGTGCATCGCATGGCCGAACGCTACAATATCTATGTTGCATTGCATACCGATCATTGTCAGGCCGATAAGGTGGAGAAGTTTATGGTTCCGTTGATTGCCGAAACCGAACGCCGCCGTTCGGACGGGCAGCCGAACTTATTTAATTCACACATGTTTGACGGCAGTGCGCTTCCTCTAAAAGAGAATATGGATATTGCCGTGAAACTGCTTGAACGCTGTCATAAGGCTGAAATTATTCTGGAAGTTGAAGCCGGTGTGGTCGGCGGAGAAGAAGACGGTGTTAATACCGAGGATGCTCCGGCCGAAAAACTTTACACGACTCCCGAAGATATGGTTGAAGTTGCCCGCCGCTTGAATTCCATCAAGGGTGCGCGTTACATGTTTGCCGCAACCTTTGGAAACGTTCACGGTGTCTATAAACCCGGAAACGTAAAATTGAAACCCATCATTCTAAAACAGGGGCAGGACGCGGTCGTGAAACAATTTGGTGCTGATGCCAAATTTCAGCTGGTCTTCCACGGTGGTTCCGGCTCAACCATTGAAGAGATTCATGAGACGCTGGAATACGGTGTCGTGAAGATGAACGTCGATACCGATACGCAATATGCCTTTACGCGTCCGATTGTAGATCACATGTTTAAAAATTATGACGGCGTTTTGAAAGTAGACGGTGATGTCGGGAATAAAAAGAAATATGATCCGCGCGTGTATTTCAAAGCAGCCGAAATAGCCATGGCTGCCCGGGTGCAGCAGGCCGTTGAGGATTTGAAGGCCAACGG
The DNA here is from genome assembly GCA_020632475.1 of Candidatus Omnitrophota bacterium. Taxonomy (GTDB): domain Bacteria; phylum Omnitrophota; class Omnitrophia; order Omnitrophales; family Aquincolibacteriaceae; genus JACKFM01. Next base: position 401,566 of record JACKFM010000001.1, read on the forward strand.
TAAGTCGCTTTTGGCTGCTTCGACCGTCAACGCTTAAGGCATGCACTACCGTAGTCTCGGCCGGACTCAACTGCGTGTTTCCGAGATTGGGTTCGGGTGTTGGGCCATCGGCGGCAATGGATACGGGCCAACGCGTGATGAAGATTCGTTGTCCGCGCTTGAGACGGCATGGGATCATGGTGTTAATTTCTATGACACTGCGGATACCTATGGTCACGGCCACAGCGAAGATCTCTTAGCTTGTTTTTTGAGAACTAAACCCCGGGATGAGGTGGTTGTTGCCACAAAAGCGGGTTGGGATTTTTATCACGGGGGAAGCCGGAAAAATTTCGAATCGGATTATCTGCAGTTTGCCTGTGATCAGTCGCTTAAGCGTTTACAGACGGATGTGATTGATATCTATCAGATGCATAATCCGACACTTGAAATCATTGAGCGTGGCCAGATTTTTGAGAGTTTACAAAATCTGAAGCGTGCCGGAAAAATCCGTTTTTGCGGTGTCTCCGTTCATCGCCCCGAAGAAGCCTTAGCCTGTATCCGGGACGGACGGGTTGATACGCTTCAGCTTGTTTTGAGTCTGCTTGAACAGAAAATGACCGGTGAGGTCCTTAAAGAGGCATCGAAAGCCGGTGTGGGCGTGATCGTTCGGGAACCGTTGGCTTGCGGATTACTTTCGGCCAATTATCCGCCGGACTATCAGTTCCATAAAAATGATCATCGCCGGCGGTGGCTAGCGGAAAAAAGAGAGTCCGATTGGGCCAAAGTTCAAATCATTCAAAAGAAGATTGAGCCCTGGAGAATATCACTCATTCAAGCCGCGCTTGAATATGTTTTAAGCCATACGGAAGTTTCGACGGTGATTCCGGGGGCTAAACGCAGACAGCAGGTGGCTGAAAATTTGTTGGCAACCGAAAATCCGGTTTTAAGCCGGGAACAAGTGGAAGATTTAAGTCAAACAATACACTGAGGATTGAATCATGAATTTTACGACAGAACAGCTTAAACGTTATAGCCGTCATTTTATCCTTCCTGAGATCGGACAGGAAGGGCAGCGCAAACTGCTTGATTCAAAGGTTCTTTTGATCGGAACCGGAGGATTGGGTTCTCCTCTCGGACTTTACCTTTCGGCCGCCGGGGTGGGGACTCTGGGGCTTGTCGACTTTGATGTTGTGGATTTGTCAAATCTTCAGCGTCAGATTATTCATACGAACGACGAAATCGGAAAACCTAAAATTGATTCGGCTGAAAAGCGGATTAAGCAAATGAATCCCGATACCGTCGTGATCAAACATCAGACGCGTCTGAGTTCTGAGAACGCGCTTGAGATTATTAAGGATTATGACCTGGTTATCGACGGGACCGATAATTTTCCGACTCGTTATCTCACCAACGATGCCTGTGTTTTCCTCAAAAAGACCAATATTTACGGATCTATTTTCCGTTTTGACGGACTGGCGACGGTGTTTAAAGCCGATGAGGGCCCTTGCTACCGGTGTCTGTATCCGGAACCTCCTCCACCGGGAATGGTGCCCAGTTGTGCCGAGGGCGGTGTGCTTGGAATTTTACCGGGTGTGATCGGTGTGATTCAAGCCACTGAGGCAATCAAAGAACTGGTCGGTATCGGCCGTTCACTGGTCGGGAGATTGATGGTCTATGATGCGCTGCAGATGACATTCCGGGAACTGAAGCTGAAAAAAGATCCGGCCTGTCCGGTTTGCGGCGATAATCCAACCATTACCGAACTGATTGACTATGATGCCTTTTGCGGCATGAGCCGTGGTGAAGCTGCACCTTCGCCGGGCGGCATTGAGAATATTGAAGTTGAAGAATTGAAGACGAAGCTTGGTTCGGGAGATGATTTTCTTTTTATCGATGTGCGCGAAGCTTTTGAATATGAAATCGCCAATATTCCAGGTTCAAAACTGATTCCGCTTGGCCAGATTCCTGATCATTTATCGGAATTGAACCCCTATAAAGAAAAAGAGATTATTGCCCACTGTCATCACGGTGGACGCAGTCGCAAGGCTCTGGAGTTTTTGAAAACACAGGGGTTCAATAAACTGAAAAATGTGGCCGGTGGAATTGATGCATGGTCATTAAAAATCGATTCTGCGGTCCCAAGGTACTAAGTCACAGTGCACAAGTCTTTGAATATTTCATCAGTCCGCAAAGATTCTCCGGTGCTCAGACATCCTCGGCCCTCACGGGCCTGCGGAATTCGCACCGAAGAACTTTCGTCCTGTTGAAATATCAAGGCTAATGTCCCCTTAAGTTTTTAGTCTGTGGTCTTTAGTCTCTGGTCTTGTTTAAATATCCCGCTGTTTTTTTATTTCTCTCTAACGTCAATAATCAGATATTTATTGGATGCGCTAAGTCATGTCCACTTTTTGGAAAAAGATCCGTAAAGATTTTCCCATTACCAAAAGATGTATTTATCTGGATCACGCCTCTGCCGGGCCGATGTGCCGTCCCGCGGTTGAAGCCTACCGTAAGTATAGCCGGGTCCATCAATTTGAGGCGGATTTATCCTGGCCGCAATGGCTTGCAAAAAGAGAAGCTGTGCGTAAAAAGACGGCGGCCTTTATCGGTGCAGATCCTGCCGAAATAACCTTTACCACAAGCACTTCGCATGGCATGAATTTAATCGCAGAATTATTGGCCGGGCAGGGTACGGTGTTGACCAATGAGAGTGAATTTCCGAGTAGTACGGTTCCCTGGATTTGGCGTCGTGCCAAGCTGGTTTTTCAAAAGAGTCATGCCGGCCGTATTGATTTGAAAGAATTGCGTAAACAGCTTAAACCACCGGTTAAAACCGTGGTGAGCAGTTTTGTACAGTACTCAAGCGGATTTAAACAGGACCTGAATGCCTTGGGGGCTTTAAAGGGTAGTCGTTATTTTGTGGTCAATGCCACTCAGGGGTTTGGTGCTTTTGAGTTGGATGTCGAAAAGTCAAAAATTGATTTTTTATGTACCAATAGCTACAAGTGGATGATGGCCGGTTACGGTGGGGGGATTTTATACATCCGCAAGAAATGGCTGGAGCGTTTTGAACCGGACGGCGCCGGATGGCGTAGTATGAAAAATCCGGATCTGATGAATAATCGCCTGACCGATTTACGTGTTGATGCGGCGCGCTATGAATGGGGATGCCCTCCGTTTGCTTCAATCTTTGCTTTTGGTGCGGCGGTGGAATATTTCTCGCAGATCGGTATTCAGAACATAAGCCGGCGGATTTTGGAGCTGACGGATTTTTTAATCCGAAGACTGGAAGAAGAAGGGGTTGAGGTGATTTCACCCAAGGATTCTCACGAGCGTTCCGGAATCGTTATTTTTAAGACCGGTCAGGTTCAGAAGGTCTGGCGCCGTTTATTTGACCAGGGAGTTTATGTGCTGCCTCGAGGTGAAGGCATCCGGGTGGCCCCGCACTTTTATAATACGCTGGAAGAAATTGATTTGTTTGTCGAAAAATTAGTCCGGGTTCAAAAGAAAATGAAAGCGGGAGGTGTGAAATGATTCGAGTGGGCGTTGTTTTATCAGGCTGTGGCGTCAATGACGGAGCTGAAATCCATGAATCGGTTTTGACCTTGCTGGCACTTGCCGAAAAAGGTGTTCAAGTGATTTGTATGGCACCGGATATTGAACAGCACCATGTGATCAATCATTTGACCGGTCAGGTTGAAAATGAAAAACGTAATGTCCTTGTCGAGTCGGCCAGAATTGCCAGGGGAGATATCCGCGATTTAGCGGCGGTGAAAACATCTGAATTGGATGCTCTGATTTTTCCGGGCGGATTTGGGGCGGCTAAGAATCTGAGCACTTTTGCTTTCGACGGTGCCAAGTGTCAGATTCATGAAGGCGTTTCACGGCTCGTTAAACAGATTCATCAAGAAGGAAAGCCGCTCGGAGCCGTGTGTATCTCACCGGCGGTTATGGCCAGGATTTTTGAAGGCCATTCACTTCAATTGACCATCGGAAATGATCCGGCGGTGGCTGAAGCCGTCCGCCTGCTCGGTCATACCCATTGTGAATGCCGGGTCGATGAAATTTGTGTCGATCAGGAGAATAAAGTAGTCACGACACCGGCCTATATGCTTGCAGAAAATGTGGCCCAGGCTTATTCGGGTATTAAGAAGTTGGTTGTTAAGGTCGTTGAAATGGCTGAACAAAAGATCAGGGCTTAACCCCGGAGAATGATGATGAGAAAAATTTTTCAACTTGCTATGCGGTTTTTTATCCTGTCCTTTTTGGTTGCCGGTATCCTTCATCCCGTCTATGCCGCTTCAGCGCGTAAGGTGGTGGAACGGGAAGGTGAGCTGGAATGCCTGATTGCCCGTGAATATGATGTGACTTGGAAATTATTATCATCTTTAATCCATGAAAGCGGTCAGGTTACTTTTGAAAACCGATTATCCGGACGGTTGGAAGCGGATCTTTTCTCCGGTAATGCCCATCTGATTCTAAGAATAGAACAAATCAGTTTAGACGAAGGGAAGTTGAGAATTCAGGCTTTCAGTTTGCGCGACGGAAGCCCGGACCTTAATGCGGCGCGTTTGTTCTATAAAAGCCTTAAAAAAAATCTGAAAAGAGTTTAACTGAAAATTTATGAGCCACTCACGTAAAACCGGTTTTGTCGGTATTATCGGTCGTCCAAATGTAGGTAAGTCCACGTTGCTCAATGCATTGGTCGGTGAAAAGCTGGCCGGCATTTCGCCTAAACCCCAAACGACCCGGGGAGTTGTTCGCGGAATTGTTTCCCGTAAAGCCGGACAAATTATTTATCTGGATACACCGGGGATGCATCATCCCAAGGACCGTCTGGGGAATTGGATGATCGGAGAAATTCAAAAGACGATCGAAAGTGCGGATCTTTTATACTTTTGCGTCACTCCGGGGCAGCCGCACGCGAGCGATCCGGAGATTTTTGAAAAAATCAAAGCGGCGGGCAAACCGGTGATTTTGGTCGTGACACAGGTGGACCGTTATCCCAAACCTGAAATCCTGCCGGCCCTTGAAAATTATCACCGGCAGTTTGCTTTTAAAGACCTCATTCCGGTTTCGGCCAAAACCGGAGATCAATTACGGTTGTTAATGGCAAAAACCTTTGAATTCCTGCCCGAAGGGGAGCCTCTTTTTGAAGAGGATCAGATTTCCGACCAGCAGGAACGTTTTTTTATTCAGGAAATTATCCGTGAAAAAATATTCCGCATGATGTCCAAAGAAGTGCCCTATTCAACCAGTGTCGTGATTGAGCAGTTCCGGGAAGAAGAAAAAATCACCCATATTCATGCGACGATTATTGTCGAGAAGCCCGCGCAGAAAAAGATCATTATCGGGGCCAAAGGACTCAATATCAAACAGATCGGAACGGCAGCGCGCCAGGATATTGAACAATTGCTGGGACGTAAAGTTTTTTTGCAGTTATGGGTTAAAGAAATGCACAATTGGAAATGCGATGAAAAGGTTCTCAAAGAACTTGGATACCAGTAGATCCCACCCGATACGTTTTTTGATGTGCCCTCCGGATTATTTTGAAGTGGTCTATGAAATCAATCCCTGGATGTGTGTTGAGCGAAAAGTTGATCAGCTTAAGGCCTCGTGTCAGTGGAAGGCTTTGTATGAATTTTTAAGTGCTGCAGAGGGGGTAAAGGTTGATTTGATCGATCCCGTTGCGAAGCTGCCCGATATGGTTTTTACGGCCAATGCCGGTTTGGTTCACAAACGTCTTTTTATTCGAAGTCAGTTTCGTTATGGGGAACGTAAAGGGGAAGAGCCCTATTTTGAAAAATGGTTCCGCAGGAAGGGCTATATCACTAAGACCGTTCCTCAACCGTTTGTGTTTGAAGGTGAAGGCGACGCGCTTTTAATGAATGAGGAGCTTTATACGGGATTTCATTTTCGCTCCGATGTGGAGGCGCATGATGCTGTCGCAGGGTATCTTAAAAAGTCCTATTTTGCACTTGAGCTTCAGGACCGGCGATTCTATCATTTGGACACGTGCTTTGCCCCGGTGAGCAGTGACACGGCTGTTTTTTATCCTGAGGCTTTTGCTCCGTATGCACAGTTGACATTATTTGAAACGGTGAAGGATCCGGTCGAAGTTCCTCAGCAGGAAGCGTTGCGCTTTGCCTGTAATCTGATTGCTTTTGAAAAGCAGATTATCATGCCGCAAGGGTGTCCGCAGACGGCGTCCGCTCTTACGGATCGTGGCTACGAGGTCCATCAACTTGATTTTTCGGAATTTATGAAAGCGGGTGGTGCCGCTAAGTGTCTGGTCTTAAAGATCTAAGTAATCGGACATAAGTCTTTTTCAAATGCGCAAGTACCTCTGAAAATTTTGAACTCAGCAATTCACAATTTCAAAATCGAAAAGGGATTAGGAGGTTTTTCAGTATGGTCAAAGCAGTGGTCCTGCTTTCGGGTGGGCTTGATTCGACTCTGGCCGCATGTATTGTTAAAGAGCAGGGGGTTGAACTTGAAGCCGTTAATTTTCAAACCATGTTCGGCTGTTGTAAAAATGATGCCAGACAGGTTGCTCATCAATTAGGCCTGGGATTTACCGTGCTTAAGGTTAAAGATGATTACATCAGTCTGATCAAAAATCCTAAACATGGGTACGGCCGTGGAATCAATCCGTGTGTGGATTGCCGCGGGTATATGTTTGAGCTGGCCCATGAATTGATGGAAAAGACCGGCGCCTCTTTTTTAATCTCAGGTGAAGTGCTTGGTCAGAGGCCGATGTCTCAGAAGAAACGTGATTTTCAATTAATAGAACAAGATACGGGACTTGAGGGTAAGATTCTCCGCCCTTTGTCGGCCAAGTTATTACCCGAAACCGAAGTGGAAAAATCAGGGGTTATCGATCGCTCCAAACTTTACGGTATTCAGGGACGTTCACGCCGTCAGCTTTTGGAACTGGCCCATAAATATGGAATTGAAGATCCCCCGGACCCTTCTTCAGGATGTGCGCTGACCTCGCCTGAGTTTGCTCAGAAAGTCCGTGATCTTTTTGTTCATCATCAGGATTCCGAACGCTGGTATTTTGAGATCTTAAAAACGGGACGGCATTTTCGTCTGGAGGATGATGCCAAGTTGATCGTTGGCCGTAATCAAGAAGAGAATATTTATCTCGAACATCTGCATCCTGAAAATACGGCGTTGTTGACGCCTGTTAATTTTGCCGGACCCACGGCAATTCTTATCGGGACTGTCACGGATGACCGTCTGAAGTGTGCAGGCTCGGTGATTCTGCGTTATGCCCAAAAACCTTTACCCGAACAAAGTGAGATTTCGATGGAGCTTAACGGAGCCGGTGCGTCTGTTTTTGTGACGGCTCCCGCAGAAGAAACACTCATTGATTCATTAAGAATTTAAGTGATAAGGAGTATGCAATGGCTGAAATTAAAACAGTGATTTTTGACATCGGTGATGTATTACTTTATTTTGATGCCCCGAAGGCCTGTAAGCGTTTTTCCAAAGCAGGTAAGGTGTCGTTTTTAAAACTCTGGAAGCATTTTTTCACGGATCCGACTGAAAAGGCTTATACCCGTGGAGAGATTACTTCGAAAGCCTTTTACCGCCATGCCTGTAAGGCCCTTCAATTTGATATGCCTTATGCGGATTTTAAACATTATTGGAATGATATCTTTTGGGAAAATGAGAGTATTCTTCCGGTTATTTTGAAATTGAAGGAGAAATATCCGCTTTATGTCATCTCCAATACCAATGATCTGCATTATGAGCACATCCGTAAAAAATATAAGGTATTCAAACACTTTAAACGGTTATTTCCATCACACAAAGTCGGTGCGCGTAAACCGGAACCCGCGGTTTATCGGCGTGTGTTAGAAAAGATTAAATATCATCCTTCGGAAACTCTGTTTATTGATGACAAAATCAAGTTTGTCAAAGGAGCTCGGGCAGTCGGGATGCATTCGGTCAGATACCGTGGGACACCGCAATTGATTAAAGATCTGAAAAAATTCGGAATTGAAATATAAAGGCATTTATTGAGCTTGCGGAGATCAACAGAATTTGTCACGAGCGCTCATACGACTTATAATTTTTTATTTTCTGATCACCTCTCTATTTTGCTGGGTTGGGATGGCTCTGGCCGCTACGTCCGGCATCATTTTTTCACTGGCCAGCATATTTATTTTCTTTCTTTTCCTTTATCGGTATAGCGGACTAATGATTCTGCGAAAGTTTAGAGCCGAACGGATTTATTCGGAAAAGGATCCGGCCCTCTATGCGATTTTGAGTGAGCTCTGTGGTGCGGATGTTTGCGCTCGGATTGAAATTTATAGGATTCCCAGCCTGTCACCTAATGTCATGACCTGTGGCTCTCTATCCGGAGGATATGCGGCCATTGGATTGACCGAAGGACTGCTGCGGAATTTAAACCGGGCCGAGTTGAAAGGGGTTTTAGCTTTTGCTTTGGTTTTTTTGGAAAAGAAGGAAGGAACCGTCGCTGCAATCGCAGCTATTTTGGCCGGTTTTATTGAACTTAAAGGGGAAAGCCCTGTCAAGGGTGGGGTGTTGATATCGGCGATGCGTACTGCGCGTCAGTTGGCCGCAAGTTTTTTTATCCGTGCAATGAGAGGATCTTCTAAAGTTGTTTTTGAATGGGATCGAAAGGCGGCTTCCATGAGCTCTAATCCGTTATATCTTGTGAGCGCATTACAGAAAATGGAATTGGGACAAAAAGATTATCTCCTGCATGAAGCAACGCTGGCAACGGCACCTTTGTTTATGATCAACCCTTTGCTTTTTCGACAGAAGACGGATAGAAGAATGTTTCCGTATGTCGAAGAACGCATGGAGAGGCTTCTGAACCAGGCGCGGGCATTGGGATTTTAAATGAAAAATTAAGTTTTGAGGGTGTATTGACGTATCATCCTCTTAACGATACAATACGCAACGGTTAACCAAAGTGATGTTTGTTGTTGTATTTAGGAGGGATAAAAAATGTCATACGTAATTACAGAAAAATGCCTTGGTGAAAGGTATGCTACCTGTGTTGCGGTGTGTCCGGTTGATTGCATGTATCCCGGTGATTATCAGGGTCAGGAATTTATGGTCATTGATCCTGAAGTTTGTATCACCTGCGGCGCATGTCTTCCCGAATGCCCAATCGGAGCAATTGTGGAATCAGAAGACTATGATCCCGCTTATGCTCAAGTGAACGCAGAACTTTCGCCGCAATTTAAAGAAAATGCAAAAGTTCCTGAGCGTCCCCGTGATGATCCGCCTCGTAGAGAGGGGAACACGCTGGTCAATTAATTTGACACGGTGCGACTAAGCTTTAAGGACAAGGACATTGGGCCTTTGGGTTCAATGTCCTTGTTTGTTTCTAGTGCTCCGTCAATGCCGATGGTATTGTTACGGAAACTTGTGCCGAGAACCCGCTTTTTAATGGTTGCCGCGGTGCTAGGACTTAACGATGAGCCCAAACAGTGATTCGAAAAATTCTTACCTGATTTCTCACGATCCTTTAGAAAATATTCTTGCTCAACATATTGATGATTTCGTTGCCGGTAATCAGGCGGCGAAAATTGTCGCTAAGGGCTTGTCGATTTTGGGAATCGGTTTGAGGCCGTTGATCGACCATATAACTTTCCGTGCGTTGGATATTGATACATGTGTAAATGAGTTTATCCGTTATGGCTATCAATGTGATGAGTCGGTGGAGGTGATGGAGTATGAGTCATGGACAGCCAAAGTCTACCGCAAAGCAGGGTATCCGGTGATTTTTATTGTTCAGGCGTATAAAGATGAAAGAGGACAAAATTCTCTGATAAGTGAATGGGTTCAGAAATTTGGAGATAAGCGAATTCATCATCTTGCCATTCAAGTGGATGAGATTACCCAGGCGATTTATTATTTGGAAAAACAAGGAGTTCGTTTTAGCGGATCGATTATCGGCGCCAGAAATACCAATCTTCGGCAGGTTTTTGCGCAGCCCGAAGAAATCGACGGCATGCCGTTTACGGTATTAGAACTGGTTGAGCGGCATTGCGGATATACCGGATTTTCTTCTCCTCAGACGGAGGGGGTTGCCGAAGTTGTCTCAGAAGAAACAGCTAAAAAGCGACAAACGGAATAACAACATAGCCGAAAGGGGGAGGGGATGCGGCTTAAAGATATTTTGAAAACCAAAGTACAAAAAGTGTGGTCGGTGCGGACCGATGAGATCATACAGGATGCCCTGTCTATCCTGGTCAATAATAAAATCGGGGCTCTTCTGGTATTCAATGAGCACGAACATGTGGTTGGTATTCTCTCGGAGCGCGATATCATGCGCGAATGCTATCAAAACGGAACCGAATGGGCAAAGTCACAGGTCGAAAAGGTGATGACCCGCCGTGTCATCGTTGCCAAGCCAGAGGATGAAGTCAGTTATATTATGGGAATTATGACTCAAAATAGAATCCGCCACGTTCCCGTTATGGACGGAACGACTCTGGTTGGAGTGATTTCGATCGGCGATGTGGTTAAGGCCCAGCTCAAGGACTCTCAATACGAAAATCAATATCTTAAAGACTATATCACGGGTGTTTAGTGGTTGTAGACGGCTGTCTAAAACGCTAACTTATTACCATACCATAACTTACGTTTTCAATTGACAGAAAAGTCGCTTTTCGCTTATTATCTATGGCTCAACTCTTTGGAATTGTTGAGGTTAGCGTTTTTAATCTTGGAAAGACCGAATAGCTTTAAGACGAAAATGCCGCAATTTATCCTCAAGTAAGCGATTAATACGGCACTCAATCATCTACATAAAATTATGCCATTACCGAAAAAACAAGGTCTCTACGACCCCCAGTTTGAGCATGACTCCTGTGGTGTGGGGTTTGTCGCTAATATCAAAGGGGTCCAATCCTATCAGATTGTCCAGCAGGCCATTCAGATCCTTGTGAATTTGGATCATCGTGGCGCTTGTGGCTGTGAGGAAAATACCGGGGATGGTGCCGGTATTCTCATGCAGATTCCGCATAAACTCTTTTCCCAGGTATGTCCCCAGGAAGGTTTTGAGATACCAGAACCCGGTGACTATGGCGTCGGAATGATTTTTTTTCCGCCTGATGCAAAGCAGCGCAAGGCATTTCAAAAAGATTTTGAGAAGGTGATTGCTGAAGAAGGACAGGCTCTTCTTGGGTGGCGTGAAGTTCCGACCGATGACAGTTTATTGGGCCCCACGGCTAGGTCGGTGGAACCGTCTATTTATCAGCTTTTTATTGCGAAGGCTCCGAAATTGGATGGGGATGCTTTTGAACGGAAGCTTTATGTCATCCGCCGGCGGATGGAACACCAGTTGCGTAAATCAGACCGCAAAGGGGCTGAGTATTTTTATATTTCCAGCATGTCCTGTCGTACGATTGCCTACAAAGGCATGTTGACGACAAATCAATTGGATAAGTTTTATCCGGATCTCACACATCCCGCAACCGAGTCCGCGATAGCACTGGTTCATTCTCGTTTCAGTACTAATACCTTCCCCAGTTGGGATCGTTCCCAGCCTTGCCGGTATCTGGCCCATAACGGGGAAATTAATACGTTGCGTGGAAATGTTAACTGGATGCATGCCCGTCAAGAGCTTTGCAAATCGGAACTTTTCGGTGAGGACATGAAGAAACTGCTTCCGGTGATTGATGATCAGGGCAGTGACTCGGCCATGTTTGATAATTGTTTTGAATTCCTTGTTCTTTCCGGCCGCTCCATGGCGCAAGCGATGATGATGATGATCCCCGAACCCTGGTCGAATCACGAGAGCATGAGCGATGAGAAAAAGGCTTTTTATGAGTTCCATAGCTGCTTGATGGAGCCTTGGGACGGTCCGGCATCCATGGCCTTTACCGATGGGCGTCAAATAGGTGCTGTTTTGGACCGGAATGGTTTACGGCCATCACGTTATTATGTAACTCAGGATGATCTTGTGATTATGGCCTCGGAAGTCGGAGTGCTTGAAGTCGCTCCTGAAAAGGTGCTTAAAAAAGGGCGTCTTGAACCGGGGCGTATGTTTTTAATTGATACGGAACGTGGTGAAATTGTTGCCGACGAAGAGATTAAAAATAAATATGCCGCAGAGCATCCTTATCGTGAATGGTTGAGCCAGAATATGGTTCCGCTTGAAGCGTTGCCTGAGGCCCCGCATGTTCATGAACCCGATCACGCGACGGTGCTGTTACGTCAACAGGCATTCGGTTATACGTTTGAAGATTTGCGGATGATTCTGGCTCCGATGGGACAGATCGGTGTAGAACCCATCGGATCAATGGGGACGGATACCCCACTGGCGGTTCTATCGAATAAGTCCCAACCGCTCTACAGTTATTTTAAACAGCTCTTTGCGCAGGTCACCAATCCGCCGATTGATTGTATCCGTGAAGAGATCGTGACCTCGACCATTACAACCATCGGACCGGAGAGGAACCTGCTTGCGCCTGAACCGGAAAGCTGCAGGCATATTAAGCTGCAGAGTCCCATTCTAACCAATGAAGAATTTGAAAAATTGCGCCATGTCGATTACAGCCACTTCAAAGCCGTGACATTGCCGATTCTCTACAATGTCCGTGAAGGGGTTAAAGGCCTTGAGGATGCTTTGAATAAAATGTATCAGCTGGCTGACCGGGCAATCAAAAATAATAAAAATATTATTGTTTTGTCGGACCGTGGGATTAATGCCGAAAATGCACCTATCCCGGCATTGCTGGCGGTTGCCGGACTCCATCATCACCTGATTCGTAAAGGGACTCGCACTAAAGTCGGGCTTATTCTTGAATCCGGCGAACCTCGCGAAGTTCATCATTTTGCCGTATTAATCGGCTATGGCGTTAGTGCTATTAATCCGTATCTGGCTTTTGAAACTCTGGACGACTTGATTTGTCAGGGGATTATTAAAGAGATTGATCATAAAAAAGCGGTGAAGAATTTTGCCAAAGCGATTGCCAAAGGCGTGGTCAAAACCATGTCGAAAATGGGTATTTCCACGATTCAAAGTTACCGGGGTGCGCAGATTTTTGAAGCCGTGGGATTGAACCAGGAGGTGGTTGATAAGTATTTTACCTGGACCGCGACACGAATCGAAGGGGTTGGTCTGAAGGAAATTGCCGACGACGTGGCAAAGCGTCATCTGCAGGCCTTTCCCGCCCGGCAAGCTAACGGAAGAACTCTGGATGCAGGTGGTCAGTTTCAATGGCGGCGGGAGGGAGAGTTTCATATGGTCAATCCCGAAACCGTGCATAAACTTCAAAATGCCTGCCGTACGGGAAATTATGAGGCCTTTAAGGATTTTTCAAAAACGATTAATGACCGGTCAAAACAGTTTTCCACTATCCGTGGACTTTTAGAGCTGAAAATCGATTCCAAGAAAGCTATTCCTATCGATGAAGTGGAACCGATCGAATCAATTATGAGACGCTTTAAAACCGGAGCGATGTCTTACGGCTCAATCAGTAAAGAAGCCCATGAGAGTCTCGCGGTGGCCATGAATCGTATCGGCGGCAAGAGCAATACCGGCGAGGGAGGAGAAGATCCGGCGCGTTACACTCCCGAAGCCAATGGGGATTCCAAAAATAGTGCGATTAAGCAGGTCGCCTCAGGCCGTTTTGGAGTCACTAGTAAATATTTAACGGAAGCCAAAGAGATTCAAATTAAAATGGCTCAGGGCGCGAAGCCCGGTGAAGGCGGGCAGCTTCCGGGTCCAAAAGTATATCCCTGGATTGCCAAAGTCCGTCATTCCACTCCCGGTGTTGGTTTGATTTCGCCTCCGCCGCACCATGATATTTATTCCATTGAAGATTTAGCCGAACTCATCCATGACTTAAAAAATGCCAACCAGCAGGCGCGTATTAATGTCAAGCTTGTTTCTGAAGTCGGGGTCGGGACAGTGGCTGCCGGAGTTGCTAAAGCTCATGCGGATGTTGTGCTGATCAGCGGTTACGACGGTGGAACGGGTGCCTCACCGCTATCCAGCATTAAAAATGCAGGAGCGCCTTGGGAACTCGGTCTGGCTGAGACCCATCAGACCCTGGTGATGAATAATCTGCGCAGCCGTATCGTAGTGGAGACCGATGGGCAGCTTCGAACCGGGCGCGATGTGGTGATTGCGGCATTGCTTGGTGCTGAGGAGTTCGGGTTTGCGACCGCTCCGCTGATTACGCTGGGTTGTATTATGATGCGAGTATGCCATCTAAATACCTGTCCGGTCGGAGTCGCGACTCAGGATCCTGCGTTGCGTGCAAAGTTTACCGGGGATCCGGCCCATGTCGTGAACTTTATGCGTTTTGTTGCAATGGAAATTCGTGAGTTGATGGCTGAGCTTGGATTTCGATCGATTAACGAGATGATCGGACGTACCGACCGGCTTGACAGTCTGAAGGCCATTGATCATTGGAAAGCCAAGGGCCTGGATCTTTCCAGAATCCTCTATCAGCCGACGGTCGATCCTTCGGTCGGGCGTTATTGCCAGATTTCCCAGGATCACGGGCTTGATAAAGCTTTGGATAATCAAGTTCTTTTGGATATGTGTAAACCGGCCATTGAAAGAAAAGAGAAAGTAAAAGCCTCGCTTGCGATTAAAAATACCAACCGCGTGGTCGGTACGATTCTGGGAAGCGAAATCTCTAAGCGTTATGGCGAGTCCGGGCTGCCGGATGATACGGTCCATTTAAAATTTTCGGGTTCGGCAGGACAGAGTTTTGGCGCGTTTGTTCCGCATGGAATTACGCTTGAACTGGAAGGTGATGCTAACGATTACCTGGGCAAAGGCTTTTCGGGCGGAAGAGTTGTCGTCTATCCTCCCAAACAGTCGGTCTTTAAAGCCGATGAAAATATTATTATCGGAAACGTTGCTTTTTACGGAGCCATTTCCGGTGAGGCTTATATCCGCGGCATTGCCGGTGAGAGATTCTGTGTTCGAAACAGTGGTGTGAGTGCGGTTGTAGAATCTGTCGGAGACCACGGCTGTGAATATATGACTGGCGGGCGCGTGGTGATTTTAGGCTCCACGGGCCGTAACTTTGCTGCCGGAATGTCAGGTGGAATTGCTTATGTGCTGGATATTGACGGTGGATTTGAAAATCGATGCAATAAACAGATGGTCGCCTTAGGACCCATTGAAAGCCCTCAGGAAATTGCCGAAGTTCGCCAGATGATTGAAAAGCATGTTGCCTATACGGCCAGTGAGCGCGGTCAAAAAGTTCTGGATTTATGGGATGAAATGCTTCCGAAATTCGTAAGAGTTATTCCTCATGACTATAAGCGCGTTCTTGAGGCCTATGAAAGAGTTAAAGAAAGCGGATTAAGCGGAGATGCGGCCGATATGGCAGCATTTGAAGAAAATATTAACGATATGGCCCGTGTGGGCGGTAACTAAAAGATTAAGCTATGGGAAAACCAACAGGATTTAAAGAAATTGAACGGGAAATTCCGGTTGATCGTAATCCGGTCGAAAGGATAAAGGACTGGAATGAGTTTCATGATCATCTGAGCGAAGACAAACTTCGTAACCAGGGTGCCCGTTGCATGGACTGTGGTGTTCCTTTCTGCCATACCGGTGCCCTTTTTGCCGGCATGGCCTCAGGCTGTCCGATTAATAACCTGATTCCTGAGTGGAACGATTTGGTCTACCGGGGACTGTGGCGTGAAGCGATCGATCGTCTGCATAAGACCAATAACTTTCCCGAATTTACCGGTCGCGTTTGTCCCGCTCCCTGCGAAGGATCCTGTGTCCTCGGTATTAGTGAACCGCCGGTGACCATTAAGAATATCGAAGTATCGATCATTGAGCACGCTTTCGACGAAGGTTGGGTGGTTGCCGAATCTCCGGCCAAAAGAACCGGTAAGAAAGTGGCGGTTGTCGGCTCTGGACCTGCTGGTTTGGCCTGTGCGGCGCAGTTAAATCGAGCGGGGCACGAAGTTACGGTTTTTGAAAGAGCTGACCGCATCGGTGGACTGTTGATGTATGGCATCCCTAATATGAAACTGGACAAAAAGGTTGTACAGCGCCGTGTCGATCTGATGGCTGCCGAAGGAGTTAAATTTGTTGCGAATACCGAGGTGGGTAAAGATTATCCTTCTAAAAAACTTCTGCAAGAATTTGATGCCGTTGTTTTGTGCGGTGGTGCGACTAAACCCCGTGATCTACCGATCGAAGGACGTCAATTAAAAGGAATTCACTATGCTATGGAATTCCTGCATGGCAATACCAAGAGTCTTTTGGATGACAAAGAATGCGCCAATTTCATTTCCGCTAAAGGGAAAGATGTTGTGGTGATCGGCGGCGGTGATACCGGAACCGACTGTGTAGGCACGTCACTGCGGCATGGTTGTAAAAGCTTGAACCAACTTGAGATTCTGCCCAAACCACCTCTTGCACGGGCTTCCGATAATCCCTGGCCGCAATGGCCCAAGGTTTATAAGATGGACTATGGACAGGAAGAAGCGGCAGCGCTTTACGGTAGTGATCCCAGACAGTATTTGGTCACGACTAAAAAATTTGTAGGGGATGAAAACGGGCATGTGAAAGAATTGCATATTGCCCAGATACAATGGGAGAAAGACGCCAATGGGCGCTTTATTCCCAAAGAAGTTCCGGGCACCGAAAAAGTGATTCCTGCACAGCTTGTTCTTCTTGCGATGGGATTTTTAGGGCCCGAGGATACGGTTTTGTCGGATTTGAATATTGAACGGGATGCGCGTTCCAATGCAAAAGCCGAGCATGGTCAATTTTCGACCAATATTCAAGGTGTGTTTGCAGCAGGAGACATGCGGCGCGGGCAAAGTTTGGTTGTCTGGGCGATTAATGAAGGCCGTGGAGCTGCACGAGAAGTTGACCGCTACCTTATGGGCGAAACTCAGCTGCCCTAATTCTCTTTTCTCAGTATAGATAGTGTGGTGCGGCAGATATACTCTGCCGTGTTTTGACTAAAGATTAATGCGCTGGCAAAGACACGTCTTCCTTAGAAGTGCTTTGCCGTGCTTGATCATTAAGATCAAGCGCCCTTAGCTCAGTTGGTAGAGCAACTGACTCTTAATCAGTGGGTCGATGGTTCGAGTCCATCAGGGCGCACCAGTTTTTTTGAACTGGTACACGCAAGCACGATCAAGGTATTCGTGTCTTGCGTAGCATCAACTCTCTTCCTCAAAGGACTTATTTTCACGCGGCTATGGCGAAATTGGCAGACGCGCTAGACTTAGGATCTAGTGGATTAATCCATGGGGGTTCAAGTCCCTCTAGCCGCATTCAAACTTATGTTTGAATACGGCAAAGCGAGGTTAAGGCTGTATAAGACACGGCGTCATCAGCCGTGCTTATACGTACCATCCCAAAGGGGATGATGAAACCTCGTCTTTGCCAGCATTTACGCCTATGCGTAAATACGACAGAGCAAGATCAATGAAATTTTGTCTCTGTCAGCACCAAATCCTATGATTTGGTACGCATAAGCAGGACTAGTGAGGTCCTGTCTTATGCAGCACTGACCGAAAGAGGGACTTGAAGCGCTGCAATTTTTGATTGCAGCAGGCTCGCGGAAACCTGAGGTTTCCGCCTCCGCACGGAGCTGTCGAACCCTTTTGGTTTGGTCCCTTTTTGGGGGTTTGACAGGCCGGACACTCTTACGGCTATACGCTTGACAGGTAGCGGTAGTTGGGTTAAACTGACACTTCAAATTCCGTAATTATCTCCAATACCTTAAGGAAAGGCAAAATCTCATGGAAACGAATCAAGAGACACAGCAGCAGCCGTTTACATCAAATTTGCTTAAAGGCAAAAAAGGGCTCGTTTTTGGGGTCGCTAACAAACGCAGTATTGCTTGGGGGATTGCTCAAGCGCTTTCAAATCATGGTGCCCAGCTCGGTTTTGGATATCAGGGGGAACGCATTAAAGAGAGTGTCAGTAAGCTTGTCGAAGGGCTTCCGACCCAATCGCCGCTTTATGAGTGCGATGTGACCCGTGATGATCAGATTCAGGCCCTGTTTGGCCAGGTTGAAAAAGATTTTGGCAGTCTGGATTTTTTGGTGCATTGTATTGCTTTTGCATCGAAAGATGATTTGGCCGGAAGAACGGTCGACACGACACGTGAAGGCTATCGCCTTTCACATGATATCAGCGCTTTTTCACTTATTGCTTTAACCAAAGCGGCCGAACCTTTGTTTGAAAAGGCCGGAGGCGGCAGTGTTGTGGCTTTGACTTATCTCGGTGCCGATAAAGTGGTTCCGAATTACAATGTGATGGGACTTGCGAAGGCAAGTCTTGAGTCGGGCGTTCGCTATTTGGCTGCGGATTTGGGTAAGAAAAATATTCGCGTCAACGGTATTTCGGCCGGTCCGATTAGCACATTGGCAGCTCGAGGAATTTCCGGATTTACCACGATGCTTGAGAATCATCGTAATCGGGCTCCTTTGGGGCGTAATGTTGAGCTCTCCGAAATAGGGAATACCGCCTTTTTCCTCCTCAGTCCTTTGGGTAGCGGCATTACCGGTGAAATTATTTATGTCGATTGCGGTTACCGCACAATCGGTGCTTAGACAGGTGTGCTAGTGCTCCGTCAATGTTGAAATGTCGGACTTGAATTTCAACATTGCTACGGACACTTGTGCCGTGAAATCTGACATTTCATGCTTAATGAGGTACTAGACCATGTCTTCCCAAAATATTATTGTCCTCGATCTTGAGACGCAAAAGTCTTTCAAAGAAGTCGGCGGAAAATCACGTGAAAATTTTTTGGAAAAATTAAAAATTTCCGTGGTGGGTGTCTATGACTATTTGACCGGTGAGTATCAGGCTTATGAAGAAAGCCGGATGATGGAGCTTGAAAAACGGCTCAGGGAAGTGGATTTGGTGATAGGTTTTAACAGCCGACGGTTTGATTTACCGGTGCTTGCCCCGTACCTGTTTACTCCGATTGATCAGATACCTCAACTGGATTTACTGGAAGATCTTCAGGAAGCGCGCGGACACCGGGTCAGTCTTGATAGTGTCGCCGGGCCGACGCTCAAACAACATAAATCCGGCAGTGGTAAAGACGCCATTACGCTTTATAAAGAAAATCGTATGGACGAGCTGATTAAGTATTGCCTGGATGATGTCCGTTTGACCAAAGAGGTTTATGAATACGGATGCCGTGAAGGGAAGATCTTTTTTACCTCTAACTGGGATTACAAAACCTATGAAATTCCGGTCCAATGGCAAAAGACAACCGAGCAGATTCTCGCCCAAAAGGCTAAACCTACAGAACAGTTCCCTACCAGCCTTTTTTGATTTGTCATAACCCTTTCATTTTAAACAAGTTAATTTAATATTCTAAAAGTTGACAAAAAAGGTCAGCAATCCTAAAATAGGCATACTCTAAACAGGGGCGGATCCCATTTTTACGGCATCCGCCCCTATTTGCTATTGAAAACGCAGTTATTTTATTCACTCAAGGATATCATTCGATGCGACTAACAACGCGCAGTGAATACGGTTTAATTTGTCTCAAGTATTTATGCGAACATACTGACCGTGTGCCGATTTCTCTGGGAGAGATTACCGAGAATGAAAAGCTTCCCAAAGATTATGTGGAGCAGATTTTTTTAAGGCTGAGACGCGCCTCCATTATTCAAAGTCATAAGGGAGTGCGAGGCGGTTTTGCTTTGTCCCGCCCCGCGTCGCAGATCTCCATTAAAGAAGTTTTTGAGGCCTTGGAGGGAAACAGTATTTTTGAGGCTTTCTGCCGTGAGGAAATGCGTGAGAAAATTGTTTGTGAACATTACCGCGAATGCAGCATACGTCCGATATGGACACGGCTGTCTGAGTTGATTAATGATTTCTGCAGCAAGATTACTCTGGATGTTTTGCTGAAGAATGAAAAGGCGGTGATAACCCATCTGGATTATTTGTCCCAACATTGGGCGCAGCAGATACAGGATGAGAATCGGCCTGCAAAATCCGAAACGACGGTATCGAATGTGCGTCCCAAACCCATTTATATGGATTATCATGCGACAACTCCGTTGGATCCACGGGTACTTGAAGTGATGCTGCCGTGTTATACGGATGTGTTCGGCAATGCCGCCAGTACCAGTCATGTTTTTGGATGGGAAGCTCAAAAACTTGTGGATAAAGGGCGTGAACAGATTGCGCATATTGTGGGTGCATCATCCAAAGAGGTGATTATCACAAGCGGTGCTACAGAGTCGATCAATACCGCACTCAAGGGTGTGTTTGAAATGTACCGGGAAAAAGGCAATCATATCATTACTCAAGTCACGGAACATAAAGCGGTTTTGGATGCCTGCCGTTATCTGGAACGCAAGGGTGCTGAAGTAACCTATTTGCCTGTGGATGAATATGGACTAATCCGTATTAGTGACCTTGAAAATGCCATTACCGAAAAAACGATTTTGATTTCGATCATGTATGCCAATAATGAAATCGGAACCATTCAACCCATCACAAAGATCGGGCAGATTGCAAAGAGACGCGAAATCCTTTTTCATGTGGATGGCGCTCAAGCTGTGGGAAAAATCCCGGTGAATGTCGAAGAGATGGGAATAGATCTGCTATCCTATACGGCGCATAAAATGTACGGGCCTAAAGGTGTGGGGGCACTTTATGTTCGTAAGAAAAATCCCCGTGTCCGGTTGTCTGCCTTAATGCACGGAGGCGGGCATGAGCAGGGATTCCGTTCGGGAACTTTGAATGTGGCCGGGATTGTCGCTTTCGGTAAGGCCTGCGAGATTGCCGAGCAGGAGATGGGCTCAGAAGGCCTGCGCCTCAGTCAGTTGCGGGACTCCCTGAAAGAAAAGCTTCAGAAAGAATTGGATGAGGTTTATTTGAATGGACATGCGACGGAGCGGCTGCCGGGAAATCTTAATTTGAGTTTCGGATATCTTGAAGGCGAGGCCTTGTTGATGGGAATCGGAGACACGGTTGCGGTTTCTTCGGGGTCTGCCTGCACGTCGGGCAGTGTCGAGACTTCGCATGTTTTACGCGCGCTTAATTCCCGGCCCGATTTGATGGTAAGCGCCATTCGTTTCGGCATCGGACGTTTTAATACGGCTGAGGAAGTTGAACGCGTGGCAGAACGTGTTATTCAGGTGGTCAGGAAATTGCGTGAAATGTCGCCGCTCTATAAAGCAGCTAAAGAGGGGAAAAAGTAACCTCAAGGAGGCAATGATGATTACGGTAACTCCCGCGGCAGTTAAAGAAGTGAAACGTATGATGGAAAGCCAAACCCAGGTTGACCAGAAAGCGGGGCTGCGATTGGCGGTCAAAGGAGGCGGCTGTTCGGGACTTGTTTACGACATGAATTTTGATGTTCAAAAACCCGGCGATCATCAATTCGACTTCGAAGGTTTAAACGTATTGATCGATCCTAAAAGTTTTTTATATCTGGACGGCATTACTTTTGATTATGCCGATACGCTGAAGGATAAAGGATTTAAATTTATCAATCCCAATGCCAGTAAAACCTGCGGCTGCGGAGAATCATTTTCAATCTAAGGAACAGAACATCTTTTCAGAGAATATGCGGTGCGAATCGCATTAATTCAAACCTCTCATATTGGTATGTCCGCTAAAAAACAAGAATCTTCCGAAAAGCTTATGCCGCTCAGGCGCGAAGTCAGTTTTTTGGGAAGTACTCTCGGCCATGTCTTGGTTGAACAGGAAGGTAAGGCCTTTTTTGAGCTTGTTGAAATGATCCGGCGTATGGCCATTGACCTGCGTAAAAATTTTGATTCCCGCCTTGAAAAGAAATTGCTTAAGAAAATCAAAAGTCTGGACCTTCCGACTCTAACCAAGGTGATACGTGCCTTTACGGTTTATTTTCAGCTGGTTAATCTGGCTGAGGATAAACACCGTATCCGGCGTAAACGGGATTATGAGCTGCAAAAACGAATTCAACCCGGTTCTCTCGATGATATTCTTGATCGCCTGTGTAAAGCCAATATTCCATACAGCCGTGTTCAAAAGGCGATGGATGAATTGTCTGTTGAATTGGTGCTTACCGCACATCCGACCGAAGCCAAGAGACGAACCGTGTTTGGGAAAATTTTTGAACTCGAAAAACTTCTTTTTAAGCGTGAATTCCGGTTTTTAACTCCCAGGGAGGAAGAAGAAATCGATCACCGTATTTATGAGCAGATTACGTTGCTTTGGCAAACGGATGAATTGCGCAGGCGCCGTCAGACCGTGCTGGATGAAGTGGATAACGGGTTGTTTTATATGGACGAGATTCTCTTTAATGCTTTGCCGGCAATGATGATGAGGCTTCGTGAAGTGGTCTCTAAGTCTTATGGTAAAAAAATCACACTTCGTCCTTCGTTTAAACTGGGCTCGTGGATCGGCGGAGACCGCGACGGAAATCCCTTTGTCGATCATCAGGTGACTCTTGAGACTGTGCGGCGTCACAAGGATGCCATTTTGAAAAAATATATTGAGTCGACGAAGTTATTGCTCGAACAGATGAGCCAGTCAATGCATCTGGTGGGTGTTCCGGCCAAGTTGCTAAAATCCATTGAACGTGACGCTTCAGAAATGCCTCTTTTTGCGGCTGCCACTGCCGAAAAAAGCCAAAGCGAACCGTACCGGAAAAAATTGGTTTTGATGCAGCGCCGGTTGGTCAATACGCTGCGTTTAAATGCCTCGGAGTCACGTCCCAAAACAGCTCCGAATCAGACGATTGAAGGCTCTTATGCCCATGCCGGAGATTTCAAAAAAGACCTTGAGCTTCTGTTGGATTCCATAAAACATCATAAGGGGAAACAAGTGGTTTCCTCTTTAAGAACTTTGATTCTCAGTGTTGATTTGTTCGGTTTTTATTTTGCCCAGCTGGATGTGCGTGATAATTCAGCGGTCATTGCCGGCGCCACGGCCGAACTCATTAAGAAAGCAGATTATAGCAGCGCGCCTTTTGAGGGAATGGATGAAAATGAGAAAACAAAACTCCTGCATCAATTAATCCGTAATGCGCCGCATAAAAATTTTTCATCGCTCAAGTTGTCAGAATCAACCAAAGAGGTGTTGGCAACTTTGACTGCCATCGGTGAAATCCGCAGCCGCTTTGATCCGCATGCGGTGGGCTCTTACATCCTCAGTATGACTCAAAGTAAGATTGATATCCTGTCGGTGTTATGGCTGACAAAAGAGATCGGTATTGAAGATCTTATGATCGTTCCGCTTTTTGAAACGATCGACGACCTCAAAAATGCATCGATGATTATGAGTCATGTTTACGCCGATCCCTTCTACTCAAAACACCTTATACGCATGAAGCGTTGTCAGGAAATTATGATCGGCTATTCAGATTCCAATAAAAGTGGCGGGTTTGTGACTTCAAATTGGATGCTTTATCAGGCCCAACAGCGTTTGACTCGTGTTGCCCGGAAATTTAAAGTGGAACATACTTTTTTTCATGGACGAGGCGGCAGTATCGGCCGCGGCGGAGGACCGGTCAATCAGGCGATTATGGCCCAACCCCAGGGGACGATTGACGGGCGTATCAAGATGACCGAGCAAGGTGAAATGGTCCATGCCAAGTACGGTAATCCGTATATTGCCCAGCGGACTCTTGAACTTGTCGCCTCTGCCGTGCTGCATGAAAACCTTATGCATGCCAAAGAGTCAACGAAGATTCCCGGATGGGAAGAGGTGATGGAGAGTCTTTCGCAAACGGCTTACCAGACTTATCTGGATTTAATCAAAGAGTCCGACCGTTTTTTAGACTATTATAGCCAATCGACACCGATTGATGAGGTGTCGCGCTTAAACCTGGGATCGAGGCCGGCTAAACGCCGCCGCGATGGAGGGCTTAAGGACTTACGGGCGATTCCCTGGGTTTTCAGCTGGATGCAGTCCAGACAGACGGTGCCGGGCTGGTTTGGATTTGGTACGGCGGTTGAAAAATTTTCAGCGTCTAATCGCCTGCAGGCAATCGCCGTGTTAAAGCAAATGTATCGTGAATGGCCTTTTTTTAAAGCCCTGGTCGATTTTATGCAAATGAGTTTATGCAAAGCGGATATGAACATTGCGGGTCATTACGTCAACCTTGTAAAAGAAATAGAGATTCGCGATGCGTATTTTGATAAAATTCGTTCAGAATTTAAAATAACCGAACAAGCCGTGCTTGCAATTACGGATCAAACTGAGCTTTTGCAAAAAAACGTATCGCTGCAGCATTCGATCAGGCTCAGGAATCCTTATGTGGATCCTTTAAATTATGCGCAGATCGTTCTTCTTGAAGTGTTGAGAAACTCTAAAAGGATAAATCGGGAGATGACCGAGAGGGCAGTATTTCTTTCGATAAACGGTGTTGCCCAAGGGTTGAGAAATACAGGTTAATTTAATGAAGATATTACAGAAATATGTATTCAAAGAACTTTTGCTGCCGTTTTTTGTTGCGGTCATCGTGCTGAATTTTATCTTTATGGCAGGCTATCTTGTGACGGCGGCCAATTTTATTATTGGCCGTCATGTTCCGCTGCTTGATACGCTTTACATCCTGATCCTGGCCATGCCTGAGATGATTACGTATACGATTCCGACCAGCATTATGACGGCAATTATGATTGCCTTCGGCGGACTAGCCCAAGGCAATGAATTGCGCGCCATGAAGGCATCGGGCGTGCATTTGTTTTATGTGATTGTTCCTGCTTTCGCATTAGGGCTAATTCTGAGCCTGGTGATGTTTGTTTTTACCGACCAGGTTTCAAGCAATGCCCGTTTTCAATTGCGCAAAACGAC
Source organism: Candidatus Omnitrophota bacterium (assembly GCA_020632475.1). Taxonomy (GTDB): domain Bacteria; phylum Omnitrophota; class Omnitrophia; order Omnitrophales; family Aquincolibacteriaceae; genus JACKFM01. Next base: position 426,293 of record JACKFM010000001.1, read on the forward strand.
TAAATCCATGCTGATTAAATACCCCAAAGCCCTCATCGAGCCGGGACGTTTTGTGAAGCTGAATGACTCAATTATTTTCCTGACCAAGGAAGTTCATGATGATCAGATGCGTGACATTGTGGCCTATGAGGTCGAAAAAGAAGACCGCCCCGTACGTACGATTATTGCCGATAGGGGAGAGATTATCAGCGGGACAGATCACAGTGAAATGCGTATCCGTCTTTATGATGGAAGTATTTCGGATGCTGAAGATGAAGGCGTCAATACGATTCAATTTCAGACTTATGAGTTTCCTCCGCTGGATACGTCTGATATCCGTAATATGCGGAAGAAGAAAAAAGACTTAACCATGGCGGAAATATTAATTTATCTGGCGGATCCTCATGTGGAGAAAAACGATATTATTGATTTAAGGGCATCTTTTCATGAAAGAATTGCCTTTGCCTTCGGGAACTTTATTTTTGTTTTAATCGGAGTTCCGATTGCCATATTGGTCAAACGAGGGGAAGTCATCGTCAGTTTCGGGATATCGATGGTGACTGTCAGCCTTTACTATGTAATGTTTGCCGGTGCTAAGGCACTGGCTCTTCAGGAACAATTACCGGCATCCATAGCCCTTTGGCTTCCGAATCTTCTTCTTCTGTTTGTCGGCTATATCCTCTTGCGTAAAGCGGTCAAAACCTGATTCTTTCAGGAGTCAACCTTTCAGAACAATATCCCAAAGCTCCGCAGGTTTGTGAATGATGTAGTCAGGGTGGGTCTTTTTGATTTCATTGAGCGTGTGATCTGTGTCGTGGGCGGCGCCGATCATTGCAACTGAGGATATTGCCAGATGCTCTTTGGCTTGATTGGCCGCAATGACGTCATCGGGAAGATCGCCGATATAAAGCAAACGTCTTCCTTTTTTTAAATGCTTTGCGGTTTGAAGGATTGAAAACGGATGCGGTTTGCGCAGCGACATGCAGAGTTCCTTCTCGGCTTTTTTGACCTCGTTCATGGTGGTCGCCGCATCAAACAAATGTAAAACCCCAAGATTTTTTAATGCATAGGCCGCTTCAAAACGTGAACGGCCCGTAGCGATTCCCAGTTTTAATCCCAGCCGTTTCAGTTTTTCAAGGAACCTCTTTTTAAAAATTAATTTTTCCTTACGCATCAGCCCGCGTTTTTTCCAGAATTGCGGTGTCATTTTATATTTGATCGAAAAGATATCTTTGCCTAAATAAATTTCCTGAAAAATGCGGCTGATCTTTTCGATTGTTACGATTGACGGCCTGCCGAGTTTTTTGACGATGCCGGAAACGCCGAGAGGTTTTGTGCGGTTTTTAGCCAGAAATTCTTTAATCCGCATAGCTTCTTTGAGAGAAGAGAGATTACGGTCCTTGACCGGAAGGCTGAGTAAATAGGTGAGTATGCCGTAGCAGCAGTCCCAGTCGTCATTAAATCCACCGAGGAGTTTAAAACATTCAACATCCTCTTTTGTCAGAAGAAAAGGAGTCGAGGTTTTTGACCGGTGCATGAAAATAGGCACCTTACTATGGGTTAGGAAAATTTCGACTGTCCAACGGATAGCGTCCAAATAGGAAGTGCGTGTATCGATCAAAACATTATCAATGTCAAAGATAATACAGTCATAAACCGGGCCTGCCGGTTTTTTGACTGATTGGGCAACCGGTTTGATTTTCTTTACGGAAGCCTTTTTCTTTTTAATGGTGGATTTCTTTTGAGCTTTTTTGCGATGGTTACTTTTCTTCATATCACCTAATATTATCGGCGTATGAGGCCTATGAGTTGAGGGCTATGGCAACCCCGGGCAGTTGTGTTATAATGCCCTTCCTTACGCGGATGTCTTTTTATTATCAATATAAACTGAAAGGTCAGATATGAAGAAAAAAACACGCCACAGTGATACGATTTTAAAAGGTCCCTCCAGAGCTCCGGCCCGGTCTATGATGAAGGCCATGGGATTTAGTGACGCTGATCTAAAAAAACCGATTGTCGGTATTGCCAATACCTGGATTGAGACAACTCCCTGCAATTCCCATTTGCGTCGATTGTCCGAAAAAGTTAAAGAAGGCGTCCGGCTGGCCGGAGGAACTCCGATTGAATATAACACCATCGCCATCTCAGACGGAATCACGATGGGCACAGAGGGCATGAAGACATCGCTCATCAGCCGCGAAGTGGTTGCGGATTCAATCGAACTTGTGGCCCGCGGGCATTATTTCGATGCGGTTGTGGCCATTTCTGGTTGTGATAAAACCATTCCCGGAACGGTTATGGCCTTGGCCCGTTTGAATGTCCCTTCACTGATGATCTATGGCGGTTCAATTGATCCCGGACAGTATCAGGGTAAAGATGTGACCATTCAGGATGTTTTTGAAGCAGTCGGTAAACAGGCTGCGGGATTAATGACGCAGCAGCAATTATGCGCTTTGGAAAATGTGGCTTGTCCGAATGCCGGGGCCTGCGGCGGACAATTTACCGCCAATACCATGTCCACCGCTTTTGCGATCATGGGGATGTCTCCGATTTGGATGAATGAAATTCCGGCGATGGATCCGAAAAAAGATCAGGCCTGTATCGAGGCCGGAAAACTTGTGATGGATCTTTATAAGAAAGACCTGCGCCCCTCAAAAATTATTACGCGCAAATCCATTGAGAATGCCATTGCGGCCGTGGCCATGACCGGAGGCTCCACCAATTCGGTTTTACATTTGCTTGCGATTGCCAAAGAAACCGGAGTTAAACTTTCAATTGAGGATTTTGACCGTATCAGTGCCAGGACGCCGCTTCTTGGCGATCTGAAACCAGGCGGACGATATGTCGCCAGTGATCTCTATCATGCCGGAGGGTTCCGCCTTGTTGCCCAGCGTTTGCTTAAAGCCAAAAGACTCCATGGTGATTGCATGACGGTGACCGGTAAGACGATTGCGCAGGAATCGCGTCTGGCTAAGGAAACTAAAGGACAGCCGGTCTTACGATCACTGAAAAATCCCTTAAAACCCACAGGTGGACTGGTCATTCTTAAGGGGAATCTTGCCCCTGAAGGCTGCGTGCTGAAAGTTGCAGGAGAAAAGAGATTGTCTTTTGAAGGTCCTGCCAAAGTTTTTGATTGTGAAGAAGACGCTTTTACAGCCGTTAAAAACCGTAAGATAAAAGCCGGTGATGTGGTGGTCATTCGTTACGAAGGCCCCAAAGGCGGGCCCGGAATGCGTGAAATGCTGGGTGTGACGGCAGCCCTTGTCGGTGAAGGATTGGGTGAATCCGTCGCGCTGCTGACGGACGGACGTTTTTCGGGTGCGACCCATGGCCTGATGGTGGGACACGTCGCTCCCGAGGCCGCGGATCGCGGACCCATTGCAGCGCTTAAAAATGGAGACATTGTCCGTTTTGATATTCCGAAACGCCGTCTGGATGTGAAGTTGTCATCCACCCAAATTAAAGGGCGTCTGAAAAAATGGAAGGCTCCCAAACCGCGTTATACCAGTGGTGTGATGGCAAAATATGCGCGTCTTGTATCGTCGGCTTCCCGCGGAGCTGTAACCTCTCAATAGCTTTCAAAAATTCAAAAAACGGGTGCTTTCCTTAGAGTCTCTTAGAAAAACCGGAAAGCACCCGTTTTTTGTTTACCTACCTGAATTCTTAGTGAAATTTTAAAAAAATTCGATCAGATACACCTGCTCTAACCCTTTCATCTTATTAGACTTAAATCACTCGCAGTATTAACATGATAAAATTATTATATTTTGATTGTTTTTAGCATGTTTTGAATTTGATTGCATTGAATTATTGGGTCTCAACAGGTATCTTTTATATAGTAAGTCACGCTTGTAAAAATAGAGGACTTTGTTTCGATTAAAGAAAACTCTGCATCCGGATAGTGCGAGGAAGCGTTATGCCTAAGCGAAGTAAACACGATTTGGATATTTTTCCATGAGACCCCTTCATTTTAGAAAAATAACCGCAACCGTATTGGCCGTTTGTTTTTTCTTGAGCAATCACACTTTTCTATGGGCTCAATCGGCTCCGGTTATTGCGGGTCAAGTAGAGTCAAAAAACGTTGGGCAGTTTCCCTCCGATATTTTCAAACTGCAGATTCCTGAGAAGGCCGGAAAGATTGAAGAAGTTTTTCAGGGTTCCGGGAACCGGGCGGTTATCCTGGTGCAAGATGCTCATGCGATTCCCGAAGCCCAGAAGAGTATTCAGCGTCTGATTGACTATTTTCAGAAGAATGCCGGTCTTGATTTTATTGCCATTGAAGCGGCTCCCACCGAGCAGATGGATGTGACGCTCTTTAAAAGTTTTCCCGATGAAAAAATACTTAAAAAAGTTCTTAAGCAATACCTTGCGGCCGGTGAGTTGACGGCAACGACGGCGTCGGCGCTTTTTAATCCGGTACAGACTCCTTATTACGGAGTGGAAGATTGGTCAACATATCAAAAGGGATTGGTTTATTTTTTGCATGCCATGGAAAAAATGCCTGAAATCGTTTCCAAACTTGAAAGTTGGAATAAAGCCCTTGAAAGCCGCAAAACACAAATCTATTCACCCGATCTTCTTAAAGCCGATCACATCATTCAGCAATTCAGACAGGAGAAGATTGATCTCATGAGTCTTCTCAAGGAGCTTGCCGGATTTCAGGCGCCTCCCGAGGGCTCTGAACTTGCGCTCATTCTTTCACAAGGGGCGGGTGGGCAACAGCGCGACTTGCGTCTTGAGCAGGAAGTGAAAAGGACGGCCGTCGTGCTCAAGCGGCAGTTGGAGATGATGCCGAAAGGTGATCTGAAAGATGAAACCCGGAAAACATTGAATGCCAAATATCAGGCCTTTCAGACATCGGTTTTAAGCGTACAGGAATTCTCCGCTTATTTGAATGAGGCCGCACAGAAAATAGGGGCGAATATTCATGTGTCTGAAAGTTTTTCCGATTCGGTTCGCAATCAAAGAAGCCTTGCGGAAATTGAAGGGACACGGTTTTTCCGTGAGCTGGAAGATTATATTCATCAGATTAAGGAGTCTCTTTTCTCAAAAACCGGAGAACGTGAGCTCGACCGGCTCACCGAACAGTTTGCGCTTTATGAACGCCTGGCCCGCTTGAAAATTGACCATGCTGATTGGAACCGGATCAAACAAGAGGGGGTGGCGATCGATGACCGGGATGTATTTGATAATTTTCAACCGGCCCTAGCCTTTTACGAGAATGCCGAGCAGCGTGACCGGGTTCTATTTGAAAAATTGATGAGCCGGATGGATCAGCAGCGCAAGGGAGATGTTAAAAATAAAACCGATTCAGCGCTGCTTGTGGCCGGTGGTTTTCATGCCGAAGGAATAATCCGGTATCTCAAAGAACGGAATGTTTCGTATGTGCTGCTTATGCCGAAAGTAAAAAACTTACCGGAAGAAAACCATTATATGGACCAGATGCAGGGCGGAGTCAGCTGGAAAGATTATTTGAGTGTTAAAGACGGTAGCATGAATCTTTATGAGGCCTTTGTGCGTGGTACGCGTGACCGGCTTTTGAGTGAGGCCGGAGACCATGCCGGATATATCCTTAAGGCCTGGCGCGACAATGTCATTCGCCGTCTGTCCGAGGAAGGCCGTATTGCTGAGGCAGCGGAGTACACGCATTTTCTCGATGAAGCATCTACAGAGAAAGCTTCGGATGACCGGCTCAAAAATGAATGGCTTGCTAATGTGGATCGCTTTATCGCCGGACTTAAGGAACTAAATCAGCAGAATAAATTAACCCAGCAGAACGTTTTTGAACTTTTTAGGCCGGCATCGCTCGGTTCGGCACTGACGTATGGCGGGCAATTCAGCGGTGCCAGGTTTAACCGGTTTACTTTATCGCCTGAGCGGCGATTGCGTCCGGTGGATTCTCCCGACCAAAGCCGTCCTGCGGCTGATTATAAGGGTAAGGGTATTCGTATTGCTGATTTGAAATCTTCTGAGAAATCTCAACCGGTGCCTAAGATTCAAGAGATATCCCCAAAGACCGAAATGAGGCGTAAAGCAGCTCCGCTGGGGAAAGAGAAGGAGGAGCCTTTAGATTCTGAGCTTTATACCAAAGAAGGCTGGAAGCTTGGTAAAGTCAAACAGCAGGCTCTGGAAAAATTCCTTGGGTATGAAAGACCGTTTCAGATTCTGGCTAATGATGACATTTTAATTTATTTACCGGATGATTTGACCGCTTATGAAATAAAACGAAACCGCCTGAAACCGCATGACTATGCCGAGCTGATTAAGGTCATGGACGATACTCTGGATGCCTATGTGCCTTATCAGTTTGACACGGATGCGGAAAGAAAATTTGAAAATAATATTGTCTATGCAGCGTTCGGCGCCATTATCCTTTGGGTTGCTCTGATGGCAAATATCCTTATGCCACAATGGGGCGGTGCCGGCGGGCTTGCGAATGCTGCCATTAATATCATTTTTACAGGTTTTGTCACCGCAGGTTTGATTTTTGCCTTTTCCAGCCCGCGAGCTTTTCTGCAGCATTTAAAACGCTCATGGCAAAACCGCGCCTCGGTAAGACGTGCCCGCGCCATTCAAACCTTGACCGATTTCGCCACCAAACAGCGCGGTGAAATCCGGGTAAGCGCCATCAGTACACTCATAAGATGGCTGAGGCTTTATCTGCGGGATGTAGAGGTATTTGTCAAAAATCTGCTTTTTCAAACAGGAAGAACGCATCCTAATCTGCACAATATTTATCTCTGGAACCGGAAGATTCAAAAGGAGGTTGTTACGATTAGCACAGAAAACAGCCGGGACTTAGGGGTGGATACTTATAGCTCGGCTGCATTTACGGACGCTATTGTGAGAGATTGGAAAAAAATTTCTGCGACTTATCAAGCTGATGGCGAAATGCGCGGGTTTATTTTGGTGGAACCCATCTGGGGAAAGTTCGAGACGAATTACCATATCGGCTTTGATCCTCCGGAAGCTCCCTACACTCCCTATATCAGTAATGTTTCCGTTAAAAAGCAATACCGGAATGGAAAAGAAAAAATAATTCAGAAGCTTCTTCATGAGGTTGCAGCCAAAGTTCTTCAGGACGAAACATTGCAGGATAAAAGAATTTTTGCGGATGTCGAAGAGATAAACCTCAAAGGGGCCGGTTATCTTGGTTTTCAGCATGTCGGAGAAATTACAGTGATGGCCGAGGATGGCGAGCAAAGAACCTATTACCGGGTTGTGATCGACGCGCAAACGCTTTATGACAAAACCCTGCCGGCTGTTTCTAAAGCCGAATTGCGCAGTATACCGGAGGAGCTCAGAAATGTAGTGATTCAGGAATTGGAAGCGCTTGCCCGTGACATTGGACGGGAACAGGTATTGGCTGTGCTTCAGATTCTGCAGCACAGCGGAGGCCGCGGACTTGGTATGAGCGGGCGCGCCCTGGCGATGGTTGATGAAATTTTGAGCCGTAACGGCACACTGGATGATGAGAGCTATGACCAGCTTTTAGCGGAGATGACACTCCATTTTGGAGGGGGAGCTGTAGTCTCCCTTCAAGACTTCTCCTCTGATGCTGGCGATGATTCTTCCGGAGACGTCTCTTCTGTTGTGGAGCGAAGAGATGTGTTTGAAAGGGACTGGCAGAGATTTCAGGAGTCGTTGACTGAGACCGAGCATTTGGTGTTGACCTCAAAACTTCTCTATCTAAGTCAGATGTCTGATGCTGAACTCAAAAGTTTTATTACGAAAATTGAAAGAGCCCGCAGTGATCTGAGTCAATCCATTCGTTATGAAGATCGTGTAAAAGGGCTCGGTTATTATCAGAAAACTTTTGAGCGGGAAAGAATCTGGCGTAAAAAAAGAAATGAAGAAAATCGCATTCAATCGCTGATTAAAAAATACGGGGATGTGCTTCTTGGCATCCAGCGCTATGTTCAGGGCAATTTTCCCGGTAATCCCTGGACGATTTTGCAAATGGTAAGTTTCGGACTAAATCAACTCAATGGCAGCACCGGCTCCGAATATCCCCAACAAGAACCGGTGATGATTCCGGAGGCCATCCGGCAATTAAGAGAACGGGGCCAAGAGATTAATCTTTTAGATGGTGAGATATGGACAGATGTGATCGGAATCTATTTGCGGTCGCAGGTCAATGACGATGAGTTTGCCGAAGCCGTTGAAGCGGCTCATGTCTTTTTATCCGGTGAGGCCTTGCCGATCCGCCAGTCACTGCTTCCTGCAGCTGCCGAACGTCCCAATTTGGCACATTTACAGCGGGATTGGGAGATACGTGCCAAAGCAGCAAAAAGAATCGTCCGCAAGGCTTTAGATTACACTTTATATCCACTGCGCGCAGGCCGCGAGGGCGAGGTGGAATTAGTTTTTGGTGATTTCCTGCGTATCGGTAATGCCTTTTATCAAGTGGTTGGTTATGAGAAGGGGCAGGGGCTTTGGATTTTAAAATTTAAAGCAAATAATAGTTATGAAGCTCCCAAAGCAAAGCTTGCGCGACTTCCCAAAGCCGGTCTGATCAGCGGCGGAGGTATTGCAATCAGTGATGAACATGCAAATGCCAATCTGAGAATTCGGGACGGGAAACTCTATCTGCGCAGCACCGATCCCGAAACAGGCGTTTTTGTCTCTCGTAATGTTCGTACGGAAATGCGCCAGGCTGCCGGGGGCTGGAACCGGTTTGCTCAAAATCTTGATCAAATCATGAGATCGGATAATCGTAAGTCTGAAATGCGGGAGGATGCGGATGGAAGGCAAAAGATTTTTGCTGATGAGGCTGAATTCAGTGAGAGTGAATTTACGCTCTGGCATGCCTTAGAGATGATTTTTCACGAGGGGATTGTTCAGGCCCTCTTTAAAGATTTTTTCGGTGAACGTGCAGAAAAATCAGAAGAACCGCTGGGAGTTAAAGATCATATTGAAGGTGCCACAGCAAAAGTGAAAGGCATTTTAAGGATTAGTGCCTTTCTTCCTTTCCTATTCAGTTTTAACCCACTGGTTTCAACATTCTTTATCGGCATTCCCTCAATTCTTTGGGTGCTGTATATCGCAGATAATCTCGGAGCCTTGTCGGACATGATTAAAAGACTCGGGTTCCCGGACGGTGTGGTGACGGCCGTGGAGTCTTTGGGCAGTTCTTTGCCGGAGCTTTTTGCCGCGATTGCGTCTGTAAAGGCAGGTAATATTGCCTTGGCTTACCTTGGTATCGCAGGGAGCTCCCTTTTCAATCCGGTTATTATTGCGATTGTCGTGCCCTACTTATTTTTCATTGTTCGCAGTCTGAAGCGGGCCGCACGTCAAAAAGGGGTGGAACTCGCGGACATCGAAAGTCTGAAAGAAGGGGTGACTCAAGCCGTCGACAATAGTAAAGGCATTGCGATCGGTTCTAACGGATTTAACTCCGGTCTGCTTGGTGTCGCGGTTCTAATTGGTACGGGATTGACGGGGATAACCGTGGGTTTTTCACCGGAGATGGCCGCTGTTTCCTATCTTGCTATGACGCAAACGATTGCAGGCGTGCTGCCGAATATTGTGGGTTATGCGCATCAGAAAGTTTCATCCAACCAGGCTCGCACACAAAAACTCATGCGGGCCGCCTTTGTTGCAACGATGTCAACACCGGCAGTGTTTGTGGCGGCTACGCTATTTTCGGTTCCCGGGATTCTTGCATTCGGTTTTCTTGCGGCCGCCGCGGCAGGGGGATTGCTGTGGGCGTTTCTTACTACGGGAGACAAATCTGAAATTGATGATTATCTCCCCTCACTAACGGCGGCCGATTTTCTCGGTGCAGTAACGTCGCTGACGGCGGTATCCCTTTTGAGTATTGCTGTTCTTGCAACCGGCAGTTTGAATTTTTTGGTTGTGCTGGGACTGATTGCAACAGGGATTGTTCTGCCTCTGGTCAATGCGCTTTTACCGAATATTGCGCTCAGCTCAAATCGATTTACGGATTTTCTGAGCCGTTTGCCTTTATTCAGAGATGTTTTGATCGAGGGCGTTCTTTCTAAGATCGATATGGAGATTGAGATGATGGAGGATGAAAACAACCCGGAAAGAAACCCCGTAGAGGAAGAACATATTCTGGAATTTGATAAATTGAAAGACCGTCGGGATAAATACCAAGAAGAATTGAATGCGTATTATCAAAAGAAGCAGGCGCTTCCCGACCGTTTTGAAGGAATTGAAGTGTTTCAAGAACTCCAGAATTTGGGATTGCGCATTGAAGAAGAGGCCTCTGACGGAGAGAAACCGAAGGCGCCGAAACATGTTCAGGTTTTAGTTTTGACTGTTTTTGCAATCACGGGATTCACGGCGCTTTACTTTTCCGCCGATGCCACTGTTTTTGCGCTTTCAAATTTGCAAAAGATGTTTCCCTCTGTCGGGACATTGATCGGATTGGCCCTGGGAGTCGCAACTTCGCTGCCGGAGTTGATGCTTGCGATCGGAAAAGTATGGGTGGTGGAAGAGGAGGGTAGAAGGCAGTTAAATAAAACTATTGGAGGAGAAACTGACAGGAGAGTCAAAAAATCCGAAATGCGGGCGCAGGAAATAGATCCTGCCGTGCTGCAACAACTGAGCCGTTTGCTTCAAGGGGATGTTGACAAAAGGGCGGACGAACAGCGTCTGGCCGGTGAGCGTATCAGCGAAACGACCCGCGAGATTGCGGGGTTTGTTTTTGATGAATTGAATCTTCCCGTAGAGCTCAAAGACTCATTGATTGCGGATGTGCATGTCAGGCCTTATGTCTCTGAAGCCGGCATGATGGATCAATCCGGTGCAGCAGAAGATTTTATTCATATCAATATCAGCGGACTTGCTGAGGACGAGTGGGTATCTGAACATTCAACGCGCAGGGTTTATGGAACCCTTGCCCATGAGGGGGCACATCTTCCGCTTAACCGTATTTCACCGTCAGCAGATTCATCTATCCATGAGGTTTATGCTTACCTCGGAGATTATGTCTTTAAGACCCGAGTCATGGGTATTTCGTATGAAGAATGGCTGGATGATGTCAGATTAAAAGGTGCTGCAGGAAGCCTGGCTCAGGAATATTTAAGGCAAAATCCCTTTCAGACTTTCAATCAGTTCTTCGCGGCTCACCCGGCGACTCGGGCCTTTGCCGGTCAAAAATTGACCACGGATGAAGAAAGACAGCGTTTCCGTGAAATGGTCCGAGCGGTTGAAAATGAATACCGGGAGTATATGCGTGCCTATAAACAGAGTCTTTCGGATTTTCTCAAAGAAAAACTGCCTCAGACGGATGTTTTAAGGGATTTACCCGCATTGCTGCAAAAAACGCATGTGTTAAGTGCCGTTCGAGATGTGATCAGTGATTTTACGTTGATTCGCGGAGGGCGGGAGCAGTTTTATGATCATGCCGGAGCGCATGTCATTGCCTTTGGCCTGTTAAATAGTTTATTACAGATCACGGCCATTGACGGCGATATGCAGCGGCTTATTCAGGTTCTGGTTCGTGCACTTCAGGAGTTGGAGCCCCAAGCCTTTAAGGATATTGAAGGGTTTAAACAGCGAATCGTCCGTTTTGCCTATGAACAGGAAGAAAAAAGTCAGAAGCAGTGGACAAGGTTTCTTCGTTTCATTTCAAATCTGTTTACATTTCCCTTGAGAGCTTTACGTCGGCTCAAGCGTTCGCGTCAGGCCAAGAAATTGCGCAGTGAAATTCAGCGTAATGCGCTTAAAGGTATTGCCAACCCGTTTATTCAACCTGAGAAAGGCGAAGGAACTTTTCCCGGTGATATTTTGCGGAGGGGAGACATTGGAAAAGCCGCTCTTCTTACGGCTGCCGGGCAGAATATTGACCTCACTCGGTTAACTGGCGCAGACAGGGTAAATCAGCTTTCAATTAAGAGAAAGCCGGGAGTCGACTATGGAAAATTATTGGAAATAACTCCCGAGATGATCCGGGCCTTCCGGAAAGCAGCCATTATCGGACGAGGCTGGGCAGATACAAAAGGATTTGTCTTAGTGCGGCTGGCGGTTTTAGTTGAGCGTTATCTTCGCTATGCCTTTTTCGTGGCCGGATATGACGGGCTTTATCGAGGGCTGTCTGATTTCTTCGGATGGTTCCGCCGTCCGGTTGGAAATTTTATAAACGCCGTCCGTTATTCTATCCGCAGCCGCAGGATTGAAAACAGGATCAACCGCTCCTCATTAACTTTTGATCAGGCGGATTTAAAAGATTTTGTTCCCGAAGCCGGTGAAACCATTCAATCATTTCTAACGGATTTGGGAGATTATCAGGCGGCTGAGAGATTCAAAGAAGATTGGGAGGCCGGACGGTTTCAATATAACGGGGGTCTTGAAAATCTGGCGGGTTATAGCGGTAGTCATGGTGTTTTCCTTTCTGTGCTGCCCGGTGTGGAAGAAGATAATGATTTTTACCAGGTGCTTGCCTATCACACCGCTGCCTATTATTACGATCTGGATGCTCAATTTTACAATGTTTTTGCGCGGGGTTTTGGCCAATGGCTGGCCGAAAAACAGCAGGGTATTGAGCAACCTGACACGTCAGCTTTACGAAAAATCCTTTTTGAACATTCTGAAGGTGAACGACCCGTCTTCCCGGGAGAAGAAATGAACCCCGATCAGTTTTTTCTTGGGGATGTGCGTTTGCGTCCTATACCCGAGCGAAACTTTTTCCGCAGAAGCCGGGCTGTCGAAAAATATGAAACTGAGCACAACTCCCGCGCCGAACTCCGTTCGGCGGAGGAACAGTGGAAGTCCCTTGTGGGCGAATCGCGGTGGGACGAATTGGCTGGATATCATGCGGAATTACTGCAGATCGGCAATCTTGATGAACGTGTGGTTAATTTCTTTAATCGGATTCCCCATGCCGGAGAAGTCCTTTTCTATGCGATTCGTTCGGGCCGACTCGGTTCGGCTCTTTCAGAAATAAATCGTTCAGAGCCTTTTCTTGATTATTTGAAACGTATTACTCCTTCAGGCTGGGGTAAACAGGAATTTAATTTTCAGCAGTTTATTATTAATCCGGCCATTCTGAACCAAATGATTGCGGCAGGGGATAGGAATTTTCAGTGGTACCAGCTTTTGGTTTTAAAGCTAAGATTTTCTTATTGGAAGGTGAAGGAGTTCTTCATTCGTACATGGAAACTTTTTTTTATGTCACCGCGACAGGCAAAGGACGAGCTGTCAGTCATTCATGAACTACAGCATGCTCTAGTCACTGTTTTAAAAAAGGCGGAGACCGAAAGGGTTGAAGCTAAACAGAGAGAACCCAAATTTACCCCCCTGGAGTCGCCTTTTGTGAAATGGTTTCCCAAAATCGCGATAATCTCCACGGGACCTTCGGCATTAGAGAAAATTATTGAAATGGATGAGTCTCTAAACGGAATTATAGAGTCTTCGGGTGTGGATGTGTTTTTGAAAAAGCTTAAAAGACATTTCCCGGAAATCTATTTGAGATGGCATGATCGCGAACGTATGGATATGGCCAAATATATTCAAGAGCTGGCTCAAGTGATGGGGAATGAACATCTTTTAGCAACACTGGATATTCTGTTGGGACTTCCCCGAAAAGCTTTGCGAGATATTCGTCGTGACAATTTATTTTATCTTTTATCGCTCAACCCCGAAACGCTCTCACGTCTGGTTGCAACCTGGCATATTCAAACGGATAATCCGAAGGGGTTTGTTTTTGCACAAGCCGGATTTTTGCAAAGGCTGGTGGCCGCCACTGATGAAGAAATTGAGGTTTTCTTTCAAAATCTGCAGTCGGCCGGCTATTCGGTTGCCCACGTCATATCTTCCGAACAATTTGAGTTTTTTGCAGGGTTAACTCCCACTCAGGCTGAAACGCTTTCGGCTGTATTGGGGGCTGTCCCAATTGCGTTTGTGGAAACGTATCTTAATCTATTACAGAAAATTTTTGGGCAAGTCACAGATGTGGAAGAGAGAAGTGAGTTGCTCGGTATTGTGCAGCCCGAGGATTTGAACCAATGGGCCAATAATGCAGTCGAGTACCGCCGGGTGAAGGACATTTTGGATAAGCTTTTGAATAACGGACTTGAGCTAAGCGGTATCCGATTTGTCCTGGAGATTATTCATGCAAAAGATGTGCCTGCGGTAAATGCGCTTGACCCCGTTACCTCCGGGCAATTCAATACAGAGCTTTGGGGGTTTTTTGTCCGGTTTCTGAATGATCCGGACGTCAAGAATACGGATAAAAGCAAAATGGCCGTTCTGATGGCTGAACGAGCCCTAATTGTGAATAATCTTGATGCTGCCGGAGCACCGGTTGAATTTAATGAGCTCTTTGAAAGTTTTGATCGTGGCGAATTAGGCTCCAAAACCAAGGCGGGGTGGAGACAATTACGTGATCAGACGGCTGCATTGATCCGGCAGAGCAAAAAGGATCTCATTAAGGAAATTGTGCGGGTTAGAAATGATGAGATGATCGGTTATTTTGCAAAAGCCGGTCTTTTAAAAGTCAGCCGCAAAGAAATTGAACAGGCTATAGAATTAGAGGGGGCTGAGAATTTTGCGCGAAATGAGTTTATTCGGTGGCTTTTTGCAAAAGGGTTTCTACAGGGTGCGGAATCGGTTGATCAATTTTTAACCCTCCGTGAAGTCAAAAGACTTCTGAGTCATGCCCGCAGACTTGAGCAGGATGCGCCTGACTGGATCATCGAAGAACCGAGTGCAATGGTAGTGGTGTCGCTTTATTTCAGCGTTGGTAGTGCAGCCCATCGATTTGACGATGACGAGATTTTTCAAACACGGTTGCGTCGGATTGTCCGCCGCTGGTTTTTAAGCGGTGCGGAGGCGGCTGAAATAGACGCCCAAGGACTGGGTCGCAAAGACCGAGAAGCCAATAACCGTGTTCAACAGGAACTCGTCGTTGATTATGGTTATGATCCGTCGCTCTGGAATGAAGGCGTTGAGGTGAGCGGATTTGTGCGTGCGGGCCTGAGTGTTGAACAAAAAGAGCTGCGGGCCTTTCAGAGTGCTGAAGCCTTTGCAGATATTTTAAAAGAAATGGGGCTTTGGACGGGAGAGGTTCGTGGGAGAGATCTCACGGATTCCCAAGAGGCTGAACGAGCGATTGATGAATTTGTGCGTCCCGATGCGGCGCGTGAACAGGTCATCCGGCATCTGCGCCGTGTGCGTAAGCTTTCAGAAGATGAAGCTGATGGGGTATTTGAAAGATTTCTTACGCAGCTTGAGACCATAGGCCGTGAATTAAAGACTCTTGAAGAAAGGCGAAAAATAAAAGATAACCGTCCTGACGAGGAAGTGACGATTGTTATTCGCAAGGATTTAAAAGAAGAAGCTGGAGTCGGTCGCTGCAACGGATCAGGCTGTTTTAATCCTTATACAGGCGCCCGTCGCGAGATGCCGGCAGTCCACGCCCTGGAATCGAATGCTTTTTTTGCCGTTGCCTATGATTCCAGGGGAAACCCCATTTCTAATGCCGTGCTGGTATTAACGAACGACGGTGTGCTTGTATTTTCAGAGTATAACGGTTCCAACTATGATTTGGATGCCCTGTGGCTTGAGGCCTTTAAGGAATTGTCCAGATATGTGCCACGTATTTTTCTCGACCGTTCTTCGGTTGCCAAAAGAAGTGCCCAGCAGCAAAAATTGGGTTCGGCTGATCAGAAAAAATTTCATGAGAAGAAAATCGTCAAAAAAGCAACCATTTGGACAACACCTTATTTTGACTATGGCCGGACCGTTAAAGAGGATGAAAAAGACAAATATGGGAATGTTAAAGAGGACGGCCTGAAAAAAGGAGATGCCGAATTTATTCTTGAGAATCCGATCGTTCTGACTGAGCAGTCCATCCGTCAGAATGGAGGCTTTAAAGTGACCGAGCAATTAAAGGCCCAGTGGGCACAAAGAAAAAGCGCGGTTTTGGACGGAACGGATGAAGCGGCGGTCAGCCGTGCTTCTGATGAAGAAAGAATTCGACAAAGACAGGCCGCGGATTTTTCAAGTGTCCTGAGTCAGGGGATCAGAAGATCTACGCAGGAAAGCGGTGAGTGGTCAAAAAATCCTTTTGCGCTTGTCGGACAGATTAAAAGCCTTGTTCTTGAAGGTGGTCTTGAGAGTGTCCAGCAGCCGACACCGGCTTTGATCGAGATTGCGCAGAATCATTTTGGTCAGGATCATCCGGATACAGGGCGTTTTGTTGCGTTGGTGATCAACCTCTCAAAATCCGAGCTGCGGGCGCAAGATCAGTGGCCTGAACCGTTCAATGACGCAGCGTGGAACGCTTTTGTGGATCAGATTTTAGAGGAAGCACAGGGCCCTCCGGCGGTTTTAAAAACCGCCGACCGGTTTGATTTATCGCGCGAAGCGGCCCAAGAAGTTTTGTCCCAAGCCCCCGATGTTGTGGCGAACACGAGTAGATTAAAACTTGCCCGTATTTTAATGCGTGCCGCAGCGCTTGTTCTTTTGGAATGGTCTGTCATCGGTTTTCTCTGGGGCGGTTTTACCATGACGCTTGTCCTTGCCGCGCAATTGATTGAGAGTTATTCGCCCACAACCTTTTTTGCACGAATGCTTCAGAAGGATAGGTTTGCCGCGATGATGGTCTTTCTTAAATATGCGCTCGTCATCTCTTTGAGTTGGACAGGGATGATTAGTAGGGATTCCATCCTCTATTTTTATGCACTGGACTTAGCCGCGCATATTTTAAAGTATGATCCTATCGGAAAAATTCATCAGGCCCTGCGGTCGGAAAACCTTTCTCTTGCAGCCATCTTTTTAAATTTCAACCGCTCTGAAATGAGGCAGGCCGATGCCGAGCTCCGGCAGAATCAAGAACAGCCGCCAGCCGTTCTGCAACAATCCGAACTAAAATCTGAGTTAAGAAACGCTGATCAGACCCGAGATGAGGTCCTGGCGCAGAGAGTTCTTGAAATCTATCAAGGGGTGGATGAAGCGTTATTGCCCCTGCTTGAGGCGCGTCATTATACATTCTTTGAGTTCGCTTATGATTTCATGAAGCAATGGAACAAGGCTGGGGACTATGACAAGACTTTGTATTTGTTTGATTATGCATCCCCGCAGTTCAATTTTATCTCCGGTGAAATGAAACAGAAGTTTTACGCCTTTATCAGCCGTGAACGTGAGGATGTGCTGGCTGCGGAATTCAGTGAAAAAATGGGAAGACTTTTGGCCATCGATGAAATTCCAGCAGCAGATCAAAACGGGTCACTGAATAACACTTTGCCCGGCCAGGATTTAAATGACGAACCTTATATTGATTTTGCTTCCGGAATCTATGCAGCAACGTTTTTTAGGAACATCCGCTCTGGCCGTAAATATATTTTTGCGGATTATTCGCCGTTTGCGGTTGGATATCTGGATGAGGCCAAGACTATTCTGAAGGCTTCACAGATTGAGGTGAGAAATGCGAATGTCTTGGATATTGCTTCCTCACAAGAAAGTTTTGGAACGGTTCGGATGAAAAATGTCTGGACTTATGTGCCTGCATTGTATGACCAAGACCAATTCTGGGAGAACATTCAGCAGAGAATTGTCCCGGGCGGAAGTCTTATCCTGGAAGTCCTGCCGGAGAATGCCAACCGTGAGACATTTCGACCGATTTGGGATAAATATTTACAGGCCTTGTCTGAGAAATGGAAGCTTGATGTTGTGCCGGGACAAGTTGTTCCCCAGCAGCTTTGGGTCATGGGGTTAGTCTCAACGCCTGATGTTTTGACTTTTACTAAACCTAAAGCCGAATTGCGGGTTACACCGGTGCAAAGGATTAGTCCGGTTTACCGGGTATGGAATCATTTGCTTCCGGGAGATGATCAATCCCGGACACGGGTTGTTCTTCCGGTTGCTCCAGGCGGCGCTTCACGAACACCCACTCCGAGTGAGCAGGCAACGGCTGATCTGTGGACGGTTTATGACCTTTTGAATGCCCGGCAACTTATTGCAGACAGCCAATCAGGTTATTTATATGCTGATCCGGCTCCTCCGGGGCAATACCGTGCACCGGTTCCCTTTGAAGAGGAATTCGCCAAGCTTTTAGCACGTACAGATCATTCCGTGGATCATATCATCACGAATAAACCGCTCAATTTTAAATTTCTGGAGTTGGCCAGGCAAAAACTTATCACGGCCGGAGATGATGAGAAAACAAACGGCGTGGTAATTTATGTTCCCAAGGACGGGGTGCTTGATGCAGAACTTCTTGATCTTCTGGCTGAAGCCGGCTGGTTTCAAATCACTTCCTATAATGGGCAGGAGCTCCCCGTCGTAGAAACAAGACCTGTTGCTTATGCGGTATTGGCTTATGCCCCCGAAAACCGGCAGAGTGAATTACGAAGTGCTCAGGAGGCCAACCTCCGGATGGCTCAAAAAATAAACGATGCGATTGCTGAGGTTATGCGAAGTGACCCGAGAGGATTTACAACTCCATTTGCTCCGGCGGCTCAGGCAGGTTTTCGCAAAATTCTGGCTGCCCGGCAGGAAGTGATTGATCGCGGCTTTCAACCGACAGGGGATTTAAGCATTTCCTATGCTATCCAAATGGCCAATTTGTATGGAGCCGGTGACTACCGGGCTGTGATCGCTTTTTTTGACATGGTGAACAGTGCTGCCGGGCAACCGGGGGGGGAGTTTATCCGGGATAATGTGTTAAATGATTTTTCATGGCTGCAGCTTTATTCGGTCGCAACGTTTCTGGATCCCGGGCTTATCGGGGCCTTTACAACAGGAGATCTTTCAGCCGGGTCCTTTTACAGTTTTGGGTTTGAGCGATTAACTCGTCTTGACCTTAGGACGGCGATGGAAAAGCAGGGGGCTGGGGCAAGGCGGCAGTTTGAAAAGATCGTTGCCACGGTGCTTATCGCTTTTCTTCAGACCTTTGTTCAAAGGGCAAAACAGGCGCGCGAGGATGAGCAGGCTGAAGTTGCTCTGGATCATCTGCGCCGTGCGGCCCAAATCACATGGAATATCCGGCGTGTCACGCAAGCAGGTGCCAAGACGGGTGCGGAATTACCGGAGAATGTTGAGGCTCTGGATCAGTATCTGGGCCAGTTCAAGGCTGAAATCGATGCCATTGTTGAAGAACTTAAACTGGAAAGGCCGGAATTGCGGACAATGCTGAGATTTATTCAGATTCGTGACCGCTCACAGGCTGAGCAGATAATTAATCAAGGATTGTCACAAAGTTTAAATGCTGCCGATCAAATAACTTTTCTGGCTTCTTTTATACCCGGAGATCAGAGTGGGCTTGATCCTTCACTGCGTCGTCTGGCTTATGAAAAACTCTTCGAACTATTTGAAAATGATTTAATGCCCATGGCAGATCAAGAGCGTGTCGAGGTTTTGAATCAGGTGGTTTCTAAACTCGCCGAAAGCGAACAAGATGATGTCTTTTATGATTTCATTATTTTTGTCGACCTGCATACAGAATCGACCGAAACCGGGCAAAATAAGCAATTAAGATACACCTCGGTTTCAATTAATCCCGATAGTTTATATTTCGATCTTTACCGCTCTTTATCCGCATCCGAATTAAAATTGATTCGCCGGTTTGGTTTTGTGAATCAGGCTGAATATTCAATTTTTGAATCCGAGCAATATATTCAATCCTGGGCGCGTAATAACGTTGAAGAGGCTAAACAGGTTGGCCGGGAACTGATTATTAAAAACAGAGTGCCGCGCTACCTGATCAATTTTGCACCTCGAAGCGGGGCGGCATTAGGGTTAAACCGCTTTGGCGACGAACAATTAAGCCCCGAGTATATCGATGCGTTCCGCCGTGAGATTTTGGCGATGACTGACCCTGCCGCGCAGCAGCGCGCGAACGGTATTTTTGGGGTGCAGACGCATCAAGACGCCTTCACAGGAGAAACCATCGAAACCAAATACAGCATTCCTTTAGCTGTGCTTTCATCGGCATATATCGATTGGTCGGTCAGCCTCGAGTTGAATACTGAACGGTGGAAGGATCATCAAGGAGAGTTCGCTGTCATCAAACCATTATTACAGCGTCCGGAACTGCGGACGGACCGCCTGAAGCAGGGTCTACATCCGCCATTGGAAGGTTTTAGATTCGGGGAATTGGGGAACTCCTTTTCCAACTCTGAAGATTTGGTCGCGTTTATCAATAAGACAAGGCAAACGGTTGCTCAATCGGACGTTGAATTGGGCTTGATTGCAACCAGCGATCTGGGCACTGGGACAGGTGGGCAAGACATTCGTTTTTATGACCTTACAGAAAGCGGCAGCGAGGATGAAGTTGATTCCGTCGATCGGATTCTGGAACTATTAAATATACACCCCACAGCCGATGCTCCATATCGTATAGCGATCTCTCTCTTCCCGCTTCCCGGTCTTGTGAGCAGGACTTTCCTTTTAATCTACCGGCCGGATATTCAGGAGATTGCAGAAGCACAGCAGCGTAGAGGGATTCAGCAGGTGATAAATGTTCTGGCCGAACCGGATTCAGACGCAATTGAACAGCCTGAAGAAAGTTTATTTGCTGAGAATGTGGTGAGTGCTCTGCTGACGGATGGTGAGCCGGCAGCGGTTGATGAGATTGCGCGATTCTATGAGGTGAAAATCGCAGAGGATAGGGAAGATGACTTGGATGATGAACAATTGAGGGAGATGGACAAAACCATCGAGCGGGTTAAAGAAAAATTTCTAGATGATTTGAGATTGCTTTCGAAGACCTTTTTGACCAATGACCAATTACAGTCGTTAGCGGATTTATTGAACAATGATCCCCGTTTTGAACCATATGATTTTAATCCTGTTCCAGGGTATTCTAAGTTTGAAGAGGCTCTTTTCGGTAACCGTCGCGTTGAGCTACGCACCGCTTTAGTGCAGTCGGGTAGAGATCTTTTGGCTGAAGTTCAGCAGGAAATCGCTACTGAGGATGGCCCTGTGCAGGACGTATCCGGAGTGAAGACCGCCAGTTATCAGGCACTTGTTGCAACCGATGATCAAACAGTGGCCACATCCCAGGGGGGAGTTGCGTTGACACAAGTGGGAACCATTGTCATTGCGGGACAACAGTATGAATATGTGAATCACGGCAGTCAGGGGGCATTATTTCGGAATACGGCTACCGGTGAGGCCGCCAAGGTTTTTCATCTTCAGAATGCCTCGGTGACTCGTGATCACCTGGAGTTATTTGTCGAAATGAATAATCGCCTTCGGGATGCTCTCGCCGGACAGGGTTTGCCGGTGGTTCCTCACCTGGCCGTGAAGCAGGTTGAAGCCGGGGACTTTGCCGGTCAGTGGGCTGTTGTACGGGATTATGTGGAAGGCCAGGAACTGGGGGCTTATGCGGCTTTGCAGGCCGTTAAAAAGGCGCAGGCTGATATTGCCGAAGATTTGAGAGGACAACAGGCCACGATCCGCAATGTTTTGAGCCAAATCTTAAAGTCGGACGTGGACGTGTTGCAGCCGGAAAAACAATCCCTTCTCAAGGCTAAAGAAGTTCTTGAGGCCATTAGCCGTTTTACTTTTGAACAGTACGGATTGGATGCCGTGGATGTGCGAATTAATGCTGAAAATCCCGTTGATGATTTTGCGAATTTTCTTTATCTGCCGTCCGGTGAAATTATTGATGTCGACCCCTTAAATCTCCGTTACGCTTTGTATTCGTACTATATTCAAAAAATAAACGAAGCCGATAAGGTTGAGAAAATCGAAAAAGACGGAGATGCGGGGTATCAATTTACTTTCGGCCGAAACATTTTGCAGGTCGTCTTTAACGGCATAGAAACAAAAATCTGGCAAGGAACGGCGGGGGATGAGCTTGAACTTGTTCTGAATGAACGTGGTCAGCGGGTCATGCAAATCCTTCAACCCGAAGCGTTAGCCGCTTATGCTAAAACGGCCGTTCGCGAAAATCAGGCTGCGGCCGTTGACGCCGGATCGTTGCCTGTTTCGGGTAATGATCTTTTTGCCGCCGTTCAGGAATCATCCGTCATGGGTCCGGCAATCAACCGGGTGGTGATTACGCGTCGAGGTCCAACCCAACCGGGTTTAATTTATTCAAAAAGCCAATCTGCGAATTTTGAGCGCGTTGCTGAATTAGATCAGATGAAAGGGCCGGCAGGGGTCTATGAAATTAATTTCCAAGGACGTCTCAGCCTGATCGTAAAACTGGCGGTGAGAGACAAAAAGATTCAACAACTGAAGCTTTATCGCAGCTCCATTCAGCCATTATCTCCCGGATATAAAATGCCCAAGGATTTCGGCTTTGAATTAATCCGCGTCATTGCGAAAGTCTTTCAATCTCAGGGCTACGAAGGGTTGGAGTTTACGGTGGATGAGAATTCAGAAGGATTTTTTAAGGTCTTTGCCGAATATCTGAAAATCAATAATCCTGATTTTCAACTTGAAACCTATCTCAGACAGCTTAGGGAAGATACGGATGGAAGCATTGCTGCGGCGATTAAGGCCCATGACTATGATCACGATTACCCGCCTTTTGCACTTTTGGATTTATCCTTTAATGGACTTGATTTGAATGAGCCGGTAAAAGCAGAGCTGCGCAGTGATTTCAGGATTACGACCGGTATTGCGGCATCATATCGTAAGGTTGAGCCTGTTTTGGCAGCGCGTAATCCGCCGTCTTTTGAAGTACCGCATGCGAAATCCGGAACTCATCCTGGTGCTGAAGATGCACCGTCCGCCTCGGACACGGATAGCGGCTTTTCTCTTTCAAAGACTTATCAGTTCTATGCCGGGCTTGTGCAGGAAGGGATGATTGTTGACGGACAGGGATTGATTTTGCCATTTCCGAATAATGTAAGATCCTCTGATCGCAGAGAGAATTATGAGCTTGACCCTGAGGATGTATTGAATCTGAGCCGTGAACTTCAGAAGGTTCCTGATCATTCGCTGGATCATATTGTAACGCACCGTTTAAATGCGGATATTGTCCGGCTGGCGGTGCAAAAGTTAAGGACGGGAGAAGATGGCGAGCGTCAGGGACTTTTGATTTTTGCGCCTGAGGATCACACCTTGCAAAGCCACGAAGAAGATGCGTTGATCCAGTACGGATTTATCGGAGTCAGTGTGGATGATGATCAGCGGCCTCCGGATGTTTATGTGAACGGTTTCTCAGTACCGTACGCGGTTTTTATCCGTTCTGAGAACCGGCAGCCGCAAGAACCGGTTATTTCTCTCAGGACCGAAAGGGGGCGGCTGGAAATCGTGGACAGGCACCTGGTTGATTTTATCCGTCGTCATTTTGCAGACCGGGATGAGCTGGAGGTGCTGGAAATCGGTTTGGGGATGAGACCCTATGTTTTTTCGGAAATGATACAAGCCTTTGAGAATGAATTTCCGAAGAAACGTTTTCATTTTACTGGGTTGGAGATACTCGTTGCAGACCGCGAAATTGTGCTGGAAGAACCGGTCGGATACAACTTAAGAGAATCTGTGAACCTGCATGAATTTAAAACTCTTTTGGTGGATAAACAGGGGCAATTGGTGGCGGCTCTGACGACTGATTCTATGAACTCTGTTCATGCCGGCAGGATGGACGAAACGGAAAGACTGGAGCTTCAGGCAGTCGCCGATGAAGTTTTGTCCGGTCAAAGCGTCCGAGGTTTTCAGATTGTTGAAAGGCCGCTTGAAAGCCATATGAAGGAGCAGCATTTTAGATCCCAGGTAGTGATTGAGGAGGGTGATTTTCGGCAGGAACCGAAGAGCGTAGGGCAATATGATTTACTGCGGATTTTTAATGTTGCCGGAAAAATCGATCTTGAGGATCTTGCCCCGAGAGTCAGGGAAGGCGGCTATGCTATGATCGGGTACTCGCCCTTTTCGGACAGCTGGCCACTGAAAAGGGACAACTACGGGCAGCGTTATGAGAAATTTGTGATTTATCAAAAAACGAATGGGAGACTTGTACCGTATCAATACAGTTTCTCAATTAAGTTGGCGGAGCTGCTGCCAGACTGGATCGATCGTCAAGATGCAGGGGGTGCGTCCCTTCGGGCCATGTTAGGTATTGGGCATAGCAGCTGGAAACATTCGCGTGATCTCAATGCGGGGTTCATTGACCAGGATGTTTTGAATCAATTGGTTGAGGATAACATCATCAAAATGTCTATAGATCGGGGGGAGAGTTGGAACCGGGAGATTATAAGCTGGGCGGATCAAAACCGGAGACTACTGCCCAAGGAAGCGGTGTTTCTCTATGACCGGCTGAAAGACAGTCCGAGCGGTTTGCATCGATTGCTGTCTTTTGAATTTGCAGTGCATTATGCTCTTTCTGAATTGAATAAACCCACGGCTCAACTTGAAGAGAAGTCTCAAGAGGCGGCCGCGCGTGTCAGCCAATTTAAGCAGGAAACCCTTCAGCTTATTGCAGAGCAAATTACCCGCCAATATGCGCAATTTGACGCATCGGTCGACTCCAACGGTTATCTGACGCTTCAAATTAAAAGTGAAAACAAGTCCAAAAATAAAGTTCAAGCGCCCTCGATTGGAAAAAGCGAGCTACGGGTTGCCGTGGCATTGGCACCGCAGGTTGTGCTGCCGGGTGAAACACTGATGTCAGCTGCGCAGGATCTGGTGACGAATCTAAGCGCCAAGCCCCGTGAACAAGGCATTGCTGAATTGGCCGATGCAATTCATTTTCTAGTGAATATTTCATTTGATTCGGAGATTGCACAGGAAGTTATTCAGCGTGAGGCTGAACGATTCTACTCAACACTCATGAATATTGATACGGCCGGCTATGGGGTCGGTATTTTTCTGCCTGAATCCACGAATGATTTTTCGCCGTCTTTCACCTCGAGTTTTGTGGAAGCCGCAGGGCAGAGGCGTGACACCGTGGATACGGCCCCGATTTCAGGCGGTAAAAGCCTGGGCAAAATCGTATCTGCGTTGCAGGATGCGTTGAGAGCGGGCGGCATTATCCCACGCTTTGAAGATCCTTTGCGGCCTGCCTTGATTACGAATGCGGTTCAGAAATTGATGGTTTCGGTGGCAGCCGGAAAAATTCAGATCGGAGCCATGCATCCTTCGCGCTATTTGGTCAGTGCTAATATGGAAGGCGTCGATGATCCATCGATTGCGGCATTTGTCGAAAAACTTGAAACTGTGGCTGCGGTCCATATTGTGGACTTAACGGCGAATAACCAGAATCTTCTGCGTGAAGACGGAAGTGTTGATCCAGTGGCATTAAAACAGGAGCTTTTTAAACGTCTGCTGCTTGAAGACAGTGACTTTGGCAACATGTTTGAAATGAATGCAAACGGACATACCTCCACGGTGATTGGTACGGTCGCCCGTGTCTATCTGGCCTGGAAAGTCGCAGAAGCCGCCGCGCAGGCTGCATAGCACACAGCGTCCAAGCTGTGGCTATGCGTCCCGAGACAATGGTCTCGGGGCTGCATGATTTTGTTGAAGTCCAAGCTGTATAACACACCGTGCCCATGCGTCCCGAGACAATGGTCTCGGGGCTGCATAGTGGTCAGTTGCTCAACCTGGACTGAGGTCTAAGGTCTGAGGACTGAGTCAAAAGCATACCCAGTTGCTTGAGAGTAAAGTCGAGAGACTTATGAATACCCTGTCCGCTGACACTGCGGTTGCTGCTGTGGTCTGTCGTCCGTGGTCCATCGCTCAGTCTCTTTTCGCCCAGTCACCTTTCGCCCCTTCGTATCTTTTGGCTTGCTCCAAAAAGGCTTGTTCGGACCGGGCGGGCTATGTTATATTTCCCGCCTACGCGAAAGTCCCGGCGGGATAGCTCAGTTGGTAGAGCAGAGGACTCATAAGCCTCGTGTCGCCAGTTCGATCCTGGCTCCCGCCATTTTAAATGCAATTAAGAATTAAAAATTAATAGTGAATAAGCAAGGTGCCGCTTTGCGGCATTAATATCACCAAGTGATACAATAATTTTCCATTCTTAATTTTTAACTTTTAATTGTTTCTATCATGTCTCTCATCAAAGCCTTTGAAGATTCACTTCTAAAGAACAAACTGATCGAACCGGGTGATACGGTTTTTGTCGCTTGTTCAGGCGGGCCTGACTCCACGGCCCTTTACCATTTGCTCAATGCCCTGCGTGAAAAATGGAAGCTGAAATTAGGTCTTTTGCATTTCAATCATGATTTGCGGGGAAAGGCTTCATCCCAGGATCAGAAATTCGTCATGGCTTTGGCGAAGCAACATGAAGTTTCCGTTTATACCGAAAAAGCAAATGGAATTAAGAAACAGGCACGTCGAATGAAAGAATCAATCGAAGAAGCTGCGCGCCATGCCCGCTACGCTTTTTTTGAAAAAACCGCAAAAAAATACAAAATCAAAAAAATTGCCCTGGCACATATTCTCCAAGATCAGGCCGAAACCGTTTTCATGCGCATGGTGACCGGAACAGGTGTCCGCGGCCTTTCAGGGATACGGACAAAGATTGAAAAAGGGCATTTGACCTATGTGCGTCCGCTGCTGGATTTTAATAAAGAGGATCTCCTGCGTTTTTTAAAAGGGAACCGGTTCAAATACTGCCGGGACCACAGCAATCGTTCAACGCGTTTTATGCGAAATA
Source organism: Candidatus Omnitrophota bacterium (assembly GCA_020632475.1). Lineage (GTDB taxonomy): Bacteria > Omnitrophota > Omnitrophia > Omnitrophales > Aquincolibacteriaceae > JACKFM01. The sequence continues at coordinate 452,793 of JACKFM010000001.1, forward strand.
AAATCAGACATTATTTTCTGCCCTGGCTTGAGCGTGAAATTAACCCCCGCGTTTCCGAAACTCTGGCCAGGCTGCCTGCCATTGTGGATGAAGAAAATAAATTTTTTGAAGAAATGGAAAACGATGCCTGGAAAAAGGTTTTTAGCCGCCGTTTAAAACAGAAAATTTTTCTGAATCGTAAGGTTTTTTCGTCGCTGGCAAGGGCTCTGCAATTTCGTGTACTTGCAAGGGCTCTGAAGACCCTGGATGTCAAAAGCGGGATCAATTATGATGCCTGGCAGAGCCTTAAAATGAACCTTAAACGCAGTCGCTACTGCCAGTCGTTTCCCAAGGACATCGATGTCGCTCTAACTCCTTCCCGCATATTGATTTATAAGAAATACACCTAAGCCTTACCACCTGATTCAGAGATTGCCGAACTACATTAAGTATGATAGACTAACCGGCTTGAAACAGAGAGGCTATCAGCACTTATGGAAAAAATAACCAAAAATCAGCCCAATCGCGTTCCACCGACAGGCGGAAAAGGTCCGCAAAAACCCGGCCAGGGAGGGGATCCCGAAAAACGCCGTTTCATGGCGTTGATTTTAATCCCCATGCTTTTTTTTCTGATTTTACAAATTTTTGTCTTCCCTAATTTTGAAATTCAGCGCATTTCCTATTCTGAATTTTTCAGTATGGTGCAGCGCAATCCCCAGACTATGGAAATCGCTTCCTGTGAGTTAATTGAGGGGGTTGTCCGCGGTAAGCTGCGCTCAGGGGAATATTTCCAGGTCAATGTTCCGATGAACGATGTTGAATTGATCCCGTTACTGCGCCAGAACGTTCCCAGTTTTGAAATTAGTCCGCCGCAGGTTTTCTGGCGCAACCTGCTTTATTCGGTTTTGCCCGTCATCCTGCTCATTATCTTTTTCTGGTTTTTTGTCTACCGCGGAGTTCAGCAGGGCGGAAGCCGTATCTTTTCATTCGGCCGATCCAGAGCCAAACGTTCTGACTCCGAGGAAAAGAAAAAAATCACCTTTGCCGATGTCGCAGGAGTTGAAGAGGCCAAAGACGATCTTCAGGAAATTATAGAATTCTTAAAAGATCCCAAGCGGTTTCAAAAACTGGGTGGACGTATCCCGAAAGGCGTGCTTTTGATGGGGCCTCCGGGAACGGGAAAAACCCTTTTGGCCAAAGCCGTTGCAGGCGAGGCCGATGTTCCGTTTTTTTCCATCAGCGGTTCTGATTTCGTTGAGATGTTTGTCGGTGTCGGGGCAGCCCGTGTACGTGATTTATTCGAGCAGGGCAAAAAGGCCGCCAAGGCCGGAGGGCGCGGAGCCATTTTGTTTGTCGATGAAATCGATGCTGTCGGACGGCAGCGATTTGCCGGTATCGGCGGTGGGCATGATGAAAGAGAACAAACGCTTAATGCCTTATTGGTCGAAATGGATGGTTTTGATTCGCATGCCGGAGTCATTTTAATCGGAGCAACTAATCGACCTGACGTTCTTGACCCCGCCCTGTTAAGACCCGGACGCTTTGACCGTCAGATTGTGGTCGATAAACCGGATATCAAAGGGCGCGAACAAATTCTGAAAGTTCATGTGCGTGAAGTCAAGCTGGATGAAGGTTGCACTTTGACCAAGATTGCTCAGCAGACGCCCGGCTTTTCAGGTGCCGATCTCGCTAATCTCGTTAATGAAGCCGCGCTGCTTGCCGCCCGGCGGCGTAAAGAGGCGGTGACACAGATTGAGTTGGAAGAATCGATTGAACGTGTGATGGTTGGGCCGGAGCGCAAGAGCCGTGTGATTTCCGATAAGGAAAAGAAAGTTAAGGCCGTGCACGAGTCGGGGCATGCCTTAGTTGCGCTGCTTTTGCCCAATTCGGATCCGGTCCATAAAATTTCGATTATTCCGCGTGGTATGGGTGTTGGCGGATATACGCTTCAGCTTCCTAATGAAGATAGAAACTTAATTACCAAGCAGGAGATTCTTGACCGCATTACGGTTTTACTCGGCGGCCGGATGGCGGAATTTGAATATTTTAGCGAAATTACTTCAGGGGCTCAGGATGATATCAGAAAAGCCACGCAATATGCGCAGTCAATGGTTTGTGAGTTGGGGATGTCGGATAAATTGGGTAATTTGACCTTCGGCCACCACCAGCAACAGATTTTCCTGGGACGTGATTTCAACCGCGAAAAAGATTATTCGGAGCAAACAGCGGTTTTGATTGATCAGGAAGTTCGACGGATTGTTGACGAGTGCCAGGTCATTGCACGAAAACTGATTCACGATAATCGCGAGAAATTGGAAAATCTCACCAAGGCCCTGCTGGAAAAAGAGGTGTTGTATCAGGAAGAAATTCCGAAACTGGCTGGCTTAAACGGCTATCACGGCCACCCCGGTTCTTCGACGCCTTCCTTATAGCATAGCCACCCGAATGGGTAACTCGGAGTTTTTGAATCAAAAACTCAAATCAGAAATACGACTATGTATTGGAAAATTAAACATCAGCAGATTCAATTAGATCGTCCTCTTGTGATGGGGATTGTCAATGTGACCCCCGATTCCTTTTCCGAAGACGGCAGCTTGTATATGAACCCTGACCGGGCTGCCGATTATGCCCGGAGGTTGGCTGATGAGGGAGCCGGCATTCTGGACATCGGTGGAGAATCGACCCGTCCCGGAGCCAAGCCGGTGACCGCTGATCAGGAGCTGGCGCGAATCCTGCCGGTGCTTCGAAAAATCACCCCCCATATCAAACAGCCTATTTCAATTGATACGACCAAAGCGGAAGTTGCCCGCGTCTGTCTAGAAGAGGGGGCTCAGATTATTAATGACGTCAGCGGCCTTAAAGTGTCGGGACATGCCATGGCCAATGTGGTTGAACATTACGAAGCGGGTTTCGTTTTGATGCATCGCCGGGGAACGCCGGAGACCATGCAGGCGATGACCTATTACGCTGATGTTATTTCTGAGATCATCGATGAATTGCGTCTGAGTATTGAATTTGCCGAAGCGATGGGGATTAAACGCGGGCAGATCGTAATTGATCCCGGTTTGGGTTTTGCCAAAGAACCGGAACACAATTTTCAGATTATCCGGGAGCTTGAAAAGTTTCAAAGATTAGACTGCCCGGTACTGATTGGAGCATCGCGTAAATCATTTATCGGTAAAGTGACCGGTAGAAATACCGGTGAGCGTGAATTCGGAACGGCTGCAATGAATGCGGTCGCTTTAATCAACGGTGCTCATATTTTGAGGGTGCATAATGTCAAGGCCGCCTGTGATGTTCTGCGGGTGGTTCATGCGATTTTTGACCGGACGGCGTGCGTCGGGTAAATAAAACAGAGGAGAAGCAGTAATGTCAGGGCATAATAAGTGGGCGAGTATTAAACATAAAAAAGCAATTGTTGATGCCAAACGCGGAAAAGTTTTCACCAAAATCATCAAAGAAATTACGGTGGCTGCCCGTGCAGGCGGTGGAGATCCGAGTACTAACCCGAGACTCCGTGTAGCCATTTCAAGTGCTAAGGGCGCAAATATGCCTGCGGATAATATCGAACGGGCCATTAAAAAGGGAACCGGCGAGCTTGAAGGTGTGAACTATGAGGAAATTGCTTATGAAGGTTACGGCAATGCCGGGGTGGCTGTATTAGTGCACTGTCTTACGGATAATAAGAATCGCAGCAGCGCTGAAATTCGCAGCATTTTTACCAAAGCCGGAGGTTCTATGGCCGGTGCCGGATCGGTTGCCTGGATTTTTGAAAAGAAGGGGATCATTACCGTCGATAAAAGCAAATCGACCGAAGATCAGCTGATGGAAGTGGCTCTTTCGGCCGGGGCTGAAGATTTGAGCACGGAGGATGAAAAGTTTCAGGTGACAACGGCGCCTGGTGATTTTATTGAAGTCAAAGAAGCGCTTGAAAAAGCCGGTGTTGAATTAGAATCAGCCGAAGTGACCATGATTCCTAAAAACGAAGTCAAGGTTTCTTCATCAGACGCACGCTCTGTGCTTAAATTGATTGAAACGCTTGAAGATCATGATGATGTGCAGAATGTCTATGCGAATTGTGATATTCCCGAAGATGTTTTAAAGGAATTGAATTCATAAAAGGCTGGGAGACGTGTATGGCGCGAATTATCGGCATTGATCCGGGGACATGGCGAACCGGAGTCGGTGTCATCGAGTCTTCCGGTAACCACTATCACCTCCTGCATTCTGAAGTGATCACGATTACCCAGAGCGTGGATATCTCTAAACGGTTGCTGATCATTTTTCGTTCTCTCCTTAAGGTCATTCAAGACTACCGCCCAGAGATACTTGCGCTTGAAAATATCTTTTATCATAAAAATATCCGGTCCATGATTAAAATCGGTGAGGCCCGGGCCTGTGCGATGCTGGCCGCTTCCGAACAAGGCATCGGCGTGGTAGAATACCTTCCGACACGGGTCAAACAGGCCGTGACCGGCAATGGGCGTGCTTCAAAACAGCAGATTCAGCAGATGGCAAAAAAACTGCTGGGATTAAAAGAAATACCCCCATCGGATGCCGCTGATGCCATGGCGGTTGCGATTTGTCACCTTAACTGTAAAGGGAGTTCCGTTCGAGTGAAGAGTCAATCGATCAATACTAAATGGAAAAAACTGGTGGCCGAAGGCTTGAAGAGATCAATCCGGTAAAAAATCATGTATCACTACTTAAACGGAACCATTATTGAAAAATCCGCCACGCAAGTGATTTTGGATGTCAACGGCGTAGGATATGAAATACAAATTCCGGTATCAACTTTTAGCGGTCTTCCCGCTTTGGGGCAGAGAGTTAAACTATTCATGCATTTTGTTGTGCGTGAAGATGCGCAAATCCTTTACGGTTTTTTAACGCTCGAAGAGAAAAGAATTTTTCAGTTGCTGGTTTCGGTTTCGGGGGTGGGGCCCAAAACGGCGGTTACGGCTCTTTCGGGAGTGAAGATTTCACAACTGAAAAAAGCCATTGCCGCGGGTTCCGTTGAAGTCCTTAAAGGAGTGCCCGGAATCGGACGTAAAACAGCTGAACGGATTATTGTCGAATTGCGTGAAAAAATGGCACTTGAAGGGGGAAGTGAAGACTCTGAAGAATCGGTTTCAGGATCTTCATCGTCCCGTTTGATCGAAGATTCTATTCAGGCTTTGGTGGCATTAGGTTACAAACGGCCGAATGCCAAAAAGGCGATTGATAAGGTAATGCAGCAGCATAGCGCTGCAGAGTTGAGTATTGAAGAATTGATCCGTGCGTCACTGCAGCAGGTTTAATCATTGGGGGAGAGGCTATGTTCGGAAAAAAGAATGCTAAAACACAAAATACCAGACAGCACAAAAGGTTGAAAGCGGCTTTTTTAGTGAAATATCAGACCGGTGTGATGGGGGATGCGGCCCGGATTACCAACATTAAAGATATCAGTGCCGGCGGCGCGCGTTTTTTAACACGTGAAATGCTTCCGGCTTCGGGAACAATCAAAGTGAATGTTCTGGCTCAGCCTCTGGGACGTACTTTTGAGGCCGAAGCGCGTGTTCTGAGAATGCGGCGCAATAAAAGAACTTTTATTTACTCGGTCGCTGTTCAGTTCACCAATATTTCAGAGAAAGACAAGCTGCAGCTCAATCAATTCATTGAAAATGTTGCCAACGACGAGCACACCTCTTTTTGTATTGATCATGCCGATGTCGTCGTGCGCGGCAAGATGGGGTAAACGGAGTCGCACCATGCCGGATGATCGTTTTATGAGCCAGTCCAAACGTCCCGAAGATTTTGATCAGGAAGCTTCTCTGAGACCATCGTCTTTGAACGAGTTTATCGGGCAGCCTAAATTGAAAGAAAATCTGGCCATTTATATTGAAGCGGCGCGCCGCCGCTCGGAACCACTGGATCACACGCTTTTTTTTGGCCCCCCGGGTTTAGGCAAGACAACGCTTGCTCACATTGTGGCTAAAGAAATGGGGGCTAATCTGCATACGACTTCCGGACCGGTTTTGGAACGTGCCGGTGACCTGGCCGGTGTTTTGACTAACCTTGAAGAGGGTGACGTGTTGTTTGTCGATGAAATTCACCGCACCTCAAGAATCGTTGAAGAATATCTTTATCCGGCTATGGAAGATTATTGTATTGATATCATGATCGACAAGGGGCCGAATGCACGTGCCATTAAAATTAATGTGCCGCGCTTTACGCTGATCGGTGCGACGACAAGAAGCGGTTTATTGTCGGCCCCGCTCAGAACCCGGTTCGGAATTGTCGAGCATCTAAGTTATTACGATGATGCCAATCTGGCGCAGATTATTGCGCGTTCAAGCCGTATCCTGGGGATTGAAATTGATCCCTCCGGAGAGGCTGAAATTTCAAAGCGGTCACGCGGGACACCGCGTATCGCGAACCGTTTATTGAGGCGAGTTCGTGATTATGCTCAGGTGAAAGCCGACGGCTGTATTAGTGCTGAAATCGCAGACAAAGCCCTTCAGATGCTTGAGGTTGACCGCGAGGGCCTTGATGTGATGGATAAGCGTATTTTGAATTATTTGATGGGGGAATGTGACGGGGGACCGGTCGGACTCTCATCGCTTGCCGTCGGTGTCGGCGAGGACAGCGAAACCATCGAAGAAATTTATGAACCTTACCTCATTCAACGCGGATTTCTAAAACGGACTCAGTCCGGCCGCGTGGTTACCCGTAAAACCTACGAGCATTTCGGGATCAAACCCTCCGCTCGTGCCGGTGAGCTATTCTAGCACCCTGAGATTTTTTTACCGGACAGTGTCCGGTAAATGCTTGCCTCGAAATCATATCTCGTGATATAGTAACCACTTGCGATTAATCCAAACTCTCCATAAGGCGGTATTTTGATGAAAGATGCAGCCAAATTATTTTTTATCGCAGGATTTGTGTGCATTGTCCTCGGAATTTTTCTGAGCTTTTCATCAAAAATTCCATGGCTCGGAAAACTTCCGGGTGATTTGTCGATACGTAAGGAAAACTTCAGTTTTTATTTTCCGGTTACAACGTGTTTAATCATCAGCTTAATTCTCACCGTTTTATTTAATTTTTTAGGTAAACGATAAATGATCGATACTCTCTTGTCCTTTTGGCGTCCGCTGCTGGAAATCTGTTTTATTTGGTTTTTGTTTTTTTATCTGATCCGTTTCTTTCAAGGCACGCGCGCCATGCAGGTATTGATGGGACTGGTGATGCTTGCGGTTGTTTTCAATATTGCCAAGATCCTGGGTCTGGATACGATCAATTGGGTGTTGACCAAGTTATTTGCGGTCGGTGTCGTCGCATTCCTGATTATTTTTCAACCGGAATTGCGCCGGGGTTTGGCCCGTATCGGACAGAATACTTTGTTGAGTTCCTACTTGAAAAAAGGAGGGACAGTTGATGAATTGATCCAGGCGTGTGAGTATTTGGCGCGTCATAAGATCGGGGCGCTCATCGCGATTGAACGGGATATTGGATTAAAAAATTATATTGAAAGCGGTATGACCATTGACGCTAAAGTCGGTCAGGAACTTTTGATTACGCTTTTTTCACCCAATACGCCCACGCATGACGGCGGTGTCATTATTGTCGGTGAACGTATCGCTTCCTGCGGAAGTCTTTTCCCTCTGAGCCAAAATTCAGATACATTCCGTTTCCTCGGTACCCGTCACCGTGCAGCGGTTGGGTTGACTGAAGAGAATGATGCCGTTTGCGTCGTTGTCTCTGAAGAAACCGGTAATATTTCGGTTGCAGTCCATGGCAAGTTGACAAAAAATCTGGATTCTACCGGTTTGAAAAAGGTGTTGATGAACTTATTTCGTCCGCCCCACAGTAAGCTTTCGGCTCGTGAATTTATAGAAAAAAACTGGAAAAATTTGAGGGAAAAACACTTATCATGATGCAATGGGTCACCCGTGACTGGGGAATAAAATTAATTTCACTGCTCTTGGCCATCGGACTCTGGTTCTATGCCGTAGGCGAGGAGAGCGTTGAAGTAAAACGCTATGTCCCGGTGGAAATTCAGGTGCAAAATGAACAGATGAGCGTTTTGGGGACATCTGCCCGCAATGTCCAGGTGACATTTCTCGTGCCCCGTACCCGGCTTTCGGATTTAACCTCTAAAGACATTGCCGCAGTGCATAAGATCGGTAAAGAAGTCCAGGGTGCGGGTGATTATTCCTTTCGTCTGCAGCCTTCGGAGATCGCTTTACCGTCTCCCCAGATCCGCGTCATCGACATTGAACCTCCGATTCTTCGGGTTACACTGGATGAATTAATTGTTCAGAAGTTGCCGATCCATCCTGATTTTGTCGGTGAAACGGCCTTTGGTTATAAAATCAAAGAGGATGAAATTCAAATTGATCCAAATGCATTGTTGGTCAAAGGGGCCAAGGGACAGCTTGAAAAACTGGATGCGCTTAAGACCGAACCGATTAACCTTGTCGGACGCATCCGTTCATTTCGCCGGACTGTGAAGCTGGACATGCCTCCCGGTATTGAACCGGTGAGTGAGTCGTTGATTGATATTTTTGTTCCCATTCAGGAAGAATTCGGTGAAAAGGAATTTCAGGATATTCCCGTCAAATTGTTTCAGGGAACTGACCGTGATATTACGATCGAGATTATTCCTCCGAAAATCTCATTTGTTCTGAAGGGATCCCGTATTCAGCTTGAAAAACTGGAACCCGAAAAAATCGTTGCGTATCTGGATGTCTCTGCGCTGGATGCCGGCGAATATCAACGGCCCGTAAATATTCTCCTGCCCGAAGAAGTGATCTTGAAAGATGAAGGCAGTATTCAGGTCGGAGTAACGATTAAAAATAAAAAGAAAATCATCTTATCCTAAAAGATTCTCAGAATATGAAAAAAAAGCTCGGAGTGAATATTGATCATGTGGCCACTGTCCGTCAGGCTCGCAGGGGAACAGAACCCATCCCTTATCTTGCGGCGCTTGCAGCCCAGAGAGGGGGCGCGGACGGCATTACCATTCATTTGCGTGAAGACCGCCGTCATATTCAGGATCATGACCTCAAAGAAATCAAAAAGGCCATTAAAATTCCTTTGAATCTTGAAATGGCTTTCACCCAAGAGATGACTCAAATCGCCTTACGCAGCCGGCCTGAGAAAATATGCTTGGTCCCGGAGAAAAGGCAGGAATTGACCACCGAGGGCGGGTTGGATGTATGCCGAATTGAACGGGCTTTAAAAAAAGCGATGCCGGGTTTTCATGCTAAGGGCATTGAGGTTAGTTTGTTTATTGATCCGGTCAGTAATCAGATTGAATGTGCCCGGCGTGTCGGCGCTGATGCGATTGAAATTCATACGGGCGCCTATGCGCAGGCTAAAGGGGTCCGGCGTAAACAGGAATACCGCAGAATTAAAAAAGCCGTCGAATGGGCATCAAAAGCCGGACTTAAAGTGAATGCGGGCCATGGCCTTGATTATCAGAACATTTTTGGCATCTGTCATATTCGGGAGATCGAGGAGTTTAATATCGGACATTCGATTGTCAGCCGTGCGTTGTTTGTCGGAATGGAAAAAGCCGTTCGTGAGATGAAGCGTTTAATCCGTTGAATTTATAAATGAAAAAAAATATCCGGAGAAAATTGAAGGCGCGTCCGAAAACTTCCCATAAGGGAGATTTTGGGCGTGTTTTTATTTTAGCCGGCTCCAAGGGCTTGGCCGGCGCCGCCCATCTTGCTGCGATGGGAGCATTACGCAGCGGAGCCGGCCTTGTCACGCTGGGTGTCCCTGAAAAAGTCTACACGGTATTGGCCCGCCGTGAAGCTGAAGTGATGGTCAAGCCTTTTACCTCGACGCCGCAGGGAACACTTGCTCTACAAAGTTTCCGGGCGATTGATCGTTTTTCGGGAAATCAGGATGTGATAGCATTTGGCCCGGGCCTTTCGACGCAGTCATCCACTCAAAAACTTATTCTTAAAATGATTGCCGCATTCAAGCAACCGTTGGTGATTGATGCCGACGGTCTTAATGCGCTCAAAGGCCATTTGGATGTTTTGAAAAAAGCCGGCCGGCGGGCGATTTTAACACCGCATCCCGGTGAATTTAAACGTCTGTTCGGCGGAAGGCTTTCGGATAAGACGCTCGAGCGCAAGAAGCGAGCAAACCAAGTAGCGAAAAAATACGGTATTTATCTGGTTCTGAAAGGACATCAAACGGTTGTGGCTGCACCGGACGGACAAGTTTATGTGAATTCTACGGGCAATCCAGGGATGGCGACCGGAGGAAGCGGTGATGTTCTCACGGGTGTGATTGCAGCACTGATCGGGCAGAAGTTTTCACTCTGGGATGCAGCGTGTTTCGGGGTTTATCTGCATGGGTTGGCAGGAGATTTGGCGGCCAGGAAAATCGGACAAGTGAGTCTGGTTGCAGGGGATATTCTGGATTATTTGCCGGAGGCGATTAGAAGCTGTAATCTGTCTAAAATCGAGTAAATAGTTCAAAAAGATTACAGTTTTTTTATCCTCGAAAGATAAAAATATTGTTACGAAACGCGCCGTCTCACTCGGAGCTATTCCGCCTTCGGCAGAAGGATCTCCTCGTCTCGACAAAAGTCGCTGATTGTTTCTTTAACAATATTTTCATCTTTTACTTAATTGTATAAAGATTTCACCTGAGTTGTAAGTGTGGGGTAAACGTCAGAAAGTTTCGAAGACGAAAGAGCTAGAAAAAAAGGGGGCCTGGTTTAAAACCAGGCCCCCTTTTTTTAAAGGATAAGAAGCTGTAATCAATTTGAAATTTTAAAACTTAATTTCAAATCGAACAGCAGGCGTTTCTAACCCCTGAAAAAATTGGCTCGGTTTTCAGGGATAAGAAGCTGTAATCCGTTTAAAAAGCAAACGGAACAGCTTCTAAAACATCGAGTGGGTTAACAAAAACGATGCCAAAACAATGGCAACCATCGACATTAACTTGATCAGAATGTTCAGCGACGGTCCGGCCGTGTCTTTAAAGGGATCCCCGACCGTATCACCGACGACCGCAGCTTTATGAGCCACAGAGCCTTTTCCTCCGTGTGCGCCGTTTTCAATGAACTTTTTGGCGTTGTCCCAGCTTCCGCCCGAAGCCGCCATCATCATGGCCAGCACGAAACCGCTGACAAGTGAGCCTAAAAGCAATCCGATTTCAGCTTCAATGCCAAGCATCCAACCCACAAGCGCCGGCGCGGCAAGAGCAAGAATCGCCGGGGCCAGCATTTCCTTTTGTGCCGCCTGGGTAACAATTTGTACGCATCCGGCATAATCGGCCTTAGCCTTGCCTTCAAGGAGGCCTTTGATTTCTTTAAATTGCCGTCTGACTTCGACGACAACCTTTGCTGCTGATTTACCGACCGAATCCATCAGCATGGCACAGAAAACATAGGGGAGCATGCCTCCGATAAAAAGACCTGCGACAAAACGGGGATTGGTCACTGATAAATCCGTCTGCCCGCCGAGCTTTACGATCAGATCCTTATAGGCGACGATTAGAACCAGAGCTGTGAGAGCTGCCGATGCAATGGCAAATCCTTTTCCGGTTGCGGCCGTCGTATTGCCGAGACTGTCAAGGGCATCCGTTCTTTCACGGACATGCGGGTCAAGCTCGGCCATTTGAGCATTACCGCCGGCATTGTCGGCGATCGGTCCGTAAGCATCTGAAGCCATGGTGATACCGAGTGTTGAGAGCAGAGCAACACTTGCAATGCCGATGCCGTAAAGCCCCTGAGCATAATTGTCACCGCCGCCTGAAAAGTAAAACGAACACAAAACTGCGGCCGCCACAAGAATGACCGGAATGGCTGTAGCCATCATACCGACTCCAATTCCTGAGATAATGACCGTCGCGGGTCCGGTCAGGGAACTTTCCGCAATGGACTGCGTCGGCTTATAGGTGTCCGAGGTGTAATATTCGGTAATCAAGCTGATCAGGACGCCTGCCAGTAACCCTGCAAGGATCGAATAGAAAATACCCTGATGGCCTTTGCCTAAAATGTGATCAACGAGGAAGTACGAAAGTACAGCGACTAAAATACTGCTCAGTACAACACCTTTGCGGAGAGCCGCCAACAGGGATTCCTGGGAAGCATTTTCACGTGTGCGGACGACAAAGAATCCGGCAATAGAAGAGAAAATTCCGATCGCGGCCAGAGAAAGCGGAAGGTTCATTCCGGCCAATCCCAAGCCTGCGCTTGAGGCCAGGGCTAAGGCGGCGATGATGCATCCGACATAGGATTCGAAAAGATCGGCTCCCATTCCGGCGCAGTCACCGACACAGTCTCCGACATTGTCGGCAATCACGGCAGGATTTCTGGGATCATCCTCAGGGATACCTGCTTCAACTTTCCCGACAAGATCGGCGCCGACATCGGCCGCTTTGGTGAAAATTCCGCCGCCGACACGGGAGAACAGTGCCTGGGCGCTTGCTCCGATTCCGAAGGGAAGAATGGTTTGAGAAATAAGGTCAACGGTATCCTGCCCCTGAAACTGAGAGGAGGTGGTGAAGATGTATTTAAGAGCCGAAAACCATCCGGTGACATAAAGCAGTCCTAAACCCACAACGATAAATCCCATCACTGCACCACCGGAAAAGGCCACCCGTAAAGCGTCGTTTAAGCTGCTGCTCGCAGCCTGTGATGTTCTGCTGCTGGCATGAGTAGCGATTGACATTCCGATATAGCCTGCCACACCCGAAAAAACACCGCCTAATAAAAAAGCGATGGGAATATAAATCAAAAAATAACCCTGATAAGAAAGGATCAGAAGCAGGGCGAAAACAACCAAAAAGAAAATCGAGACGCCGATGTACTGTTGGCGCATGTAGGCCCCGGCGCCTTCGCGTACGGCTTGGGCAATTTCGACCATGCGGTCATTGCCATCGGGTGCTTTAAGAACTTTGACGGCTAAAAGCATTGTAAAAACGAGGGCAGCGGCTGCCCCGATAAATCCCAAATTCATCATATTAACATCCTCCCGTTAACGAGTACCTCTTCAATTTTAAATAAGAGCCATAGTTTCATATATTATATACAGGCATTTATCGGCATCTAGGTAAAAAATTGGAACTTTTTATTCTTTTTACTCTTTGATTCCGGCCTTTTCGAGGTTGAATTCGACCAAAGAGAGCGTTACAATCAATCTTCCGTATACATAATTTACCTTTAAGTTGAAGGAGAGAAGAAATGAAGAAAGGGTTGCTGATCGCATTAGGGGTTATTGTTGGGCTTGTTGTTTTGTGGTTTGTGATTTTTGGAGGTGTTTACAATAAGCTTGTGGCCGGTGAAGAGAGCGTATCGAGTGCCTGGGCACAGGTTGAAAATGTTTATCAGAGGCGCCTTGATCTGGTGCCGAATTTAGTCGAAACGGTTAAGGCTTATGCGGCCCATGAGAAGACCACTCTGCAGGACGTAGTTGAAGCGCGTTCGAAAATCTCACAAATGAACGTGACCGATGATTTAATTGCTGATCCCGATGCCTTGACAAAATTTCAACAAATGCAGGGCCAGCTTTCATCCGCATTGAGTCGTTTGATGGTCGTGGTTGAACGTTATCCGGAGCTTAAAGCCAGCCAGAACTTTTTAGCACTGCAGACACAGCTTGAAGGAACCGAAAACCGGATTACGGTTGAAAGAAAAAGATATAACGATGCGGCCCGCGAATTTAATACAACCCGCCGTGTGTTTCCGAATGTGTTGATTGCCAATATGATGAACTTCAAAGCCAAGGCCTATTTTGAAGCCGATGAGGCGGCATCTAAAGCCCCGCAAGTTAAATTCTAGCATGAGTATATGGCGTCTAGCGTATAAATGCCGGTCTGCCGGCAGGCAGCGACGGCGTAAGAAAGGACAGGTCTTGGGACCTGTCCTTTTTATTTTATTGTCACTTTGGTTTATCCCGTCACTCTTTGCTTTGGATATTCCCGCAAGACCGCGAGGATATGTGAATGACTATGCCGGAATGCTTTCGCCCGAAGTCCGTACCCGATTGGAGCAAGCGCTCAGGGCCTTTGAAGTGAAAACCAGCAACCAACTTGTCGTCGCAACTTTTACAAGTCTTGGAAACGGATCCATTGAAGACTTTTCGATCCGGCTTGCTGAAAAATGGAGAGTAGGGCAAAAGGGCAAGGATAACGGTGTCATTTTTCTGATTTTTAAAGACGACCGAAAGATGCGTATTGAAGTGGGATATGGTCTTGAGGGGACGCTGCCTGATGCGTTGGCCGGTCAAATTATCAGTCAAAAGGTAGCGCCGTATTTTAAAAAAGGGGATTATGATGGCGGTATTTTATCGGGTGTTGCCGCAATTATCGAAGCCGCGCAGGGTGAGTTCAAGGCTGAGCCTGTTCCCATGGGTTCATACGGCTATGACTATCAGCGGCCGTTGACTCCGCAGGAAATCGAAGAACTTAAAAAACAGGGAAGAGTGATCGGACAATTTGTGTTTTTTCTGGTCGCTTTTCTTTTTGCGGTGGATTTTCTGCGCTACCGTACTTATGCCCATCAGCATCGTATTTATCGTAACCGCTATACTTTTTGGGAATGGTGGTTGCGTTTTGCGATTCTGCTATTCCTTTTAAATATCATCCTGAGGATGCTTTTTTATGCGGCTTTATTTTCCCGCGGAGGCGGCTACGGAGGGCGTTCCGGCGGCGGTTTTTCAGGCGGAGGCGGTTCTTTCGGAGGCGGCGGGGCCAGCGGGGGATGGTGAGACAATTAAGAATGAAAAAGTAAAAATGGAAAATTCTGGTGTCACTTCGTGACATGAATATTTTTGAGTAACAGCGTAATAATTTCATCATTTAATTTATTATCGATTATTTATAAGGTCTATATGAGAATTCAAAGAAGTGCAAATCCATTGTGGTTTTTTTCAAAGAAAGAAAAAGAGCAGATCGTTGAGGCGATTCGTTCGGCTGAAAAGAAAACGTCGGGCGAAATCCGCGTACACTTAGAGCGTAAAGCCCGGCCGGATATTTTTAAGCATGCGGCCGAGCGGTTTGAAAAGCTGGGGATGGTCCGTACCGAATCGCGTAACGGTGTTTTGATTTTTATGGGGATTAAGAGTAAGCGTTTTGTCATTCTTGGCGATAAGGGAATTAATGAAAAAGTCCCTCAGGGATTTTGGGATGAAATTGTCGCTTTGATGGGAGAACAGTTTAGAAAAGATCACTTTGCGGACGGTTTGTGTGACGGGATTGAAAAGATCGGTGAAAAATTAGCGTTTTATTTTCCTTATCAACGTGATGATCGCAATGAGCTCTCGGACGAAATTTCTTATGCCTAGTCTCCAGACGATGTTGTTTAAAATGAAGGCTAAATCCAAGAATTTCGTACCCATGGATGTCAGAAGTTACTCCTTCAAATAAAGAGCTTTTTTTGAGATAATAATGAAAACTTTTGACCCGTTTAGCGCTTAAAACTGGTAACTCATCACTTATTGCTCAAATGAATTCAGCGATTCTCTTACTTATTGCAATTATTTGCTTTACGGCAGGCTATCGGCTCTATGGGCGATTTTTGTCCCGCCGTATCTTTGAGCTTGATTCATCACGGCCCACGCCTGCGCATACGGAAAATGACGGGGTTGATTTTGTCCCGGCGCCCAATTGGTGGGTGCTTTTCGGCCATCATTTTTCATCCATTTGCGGAGCCGGACCGATTATCGGTCCGGCTTTGGCTTGCGCTTACTGGGGATGGGGCGTTGGGTTGATTTGGCTGATTATCGGCTCTGTTTGGATGGGTGCTGTTTCTGATTTTTCCTCGCTGGTGATGAGCGTACGGGCTAAAGGGCAATCGATAGCGCAGATTGCCGGGGTGGAAATTTCGACTCGCGTAAAGTTCTACTTTCTGATTTTCCTATGGGTGTCTTTGATTCTGGTGATCGCTGTTTTTTCAATTTTTGCCGCCAAAACATTCACGGCTGAACCCGATGCGGTCATTCCTTCGTTTGGGCTGATTCCAACGGCCGTTCTTGCGGGATGGATGCTCTATTATAAAAAAATATCCAATGTAATTGTGACGCCTGTCGGACTTGGCGCGCTCGTTTTTCTGCTTTATCTCGGAACGCGTATTCATGTTATCATGCCTGCGGTCGGCCCAGTCGACGGACAGGCGTGTTGGATTCTTATTTTGCTCGCCTATTGTTTTGTGGCTTCGGTCGTGCCGGTGAATATTTTGCTGCAACCCAGGGATTACTTAGCCAGTTTTATTCTTTTTGCGTTAATTTTTCTCGGAATTGCCGGAGTTTTAGTGAAGGCTCCTCGTATGGATGCACCGGCTTTTACACAGTTTGCTCCGGTCGCCTGGCCCGAAGCCGGTCCGCTTTGGCCAATGCTTTTTGTGACGATTGCCTGTGGCGCGATTTCGGGATTTCACGCGCTCGTTTCATCCGGAACGACCTGTAAACAAATTGCAACCGAAGCGCATGCCTGCCGCATCGGTTATGGGGGAATGCTGGTGGAGTCTTTGGTCGGAGTGCTGGTGATTATAGCCGTTACGGCGGGCCTTGGGAGCGGGCGTTTGAGTGAATTGCTTGCAAACGGCGGGCCGATTGCCGCATTTAGCCACGGTTATGGTTCGATTTCTGAAGTCTTTCTGGGGGGGTACGGAAAATCATTTGCAGTTTTAGCCCTCAACGCATTCATTTTGACTACGCTTGATTCGGCCACGCGTATCACTCGCTATATCACAGCCGAACTATTTGGTGTTTCAAATAAATATTTGGCCACCGCGATTGCCGTTGCGGCAAGCGGTATTCTGGCTATGACCGGCAAATGGAATCTTCTGTGGCCGGCCTTTGGTGCGGCCAACCAACTGATTGCAGGCATTACGCTTATGGTGGCGAGTTGCTGGCTGTTAAACCGCGGGCGTAGTTTTTATATGACGCTGATTCCCGCGTGTTTTATGCTGGTGACGACGATTGCTGCGTTTGCTCTTCAGATTATACAGGCATTGGGACTGAATAAATCTCCGGTCTCACCTGACTGGCTGATGGTTGTGGTCCCGCTGCTTTTGATCGGGCTGGCGGCTAATATTCTCTTGGAAGTTTTAAAATTGATGAAGGTTAAACCGTCGGCATTGACGGAACACTAGCCCCTGATAAAAAGTGTCAGGGACCAGAGCCTCTAAAAAGAGGTCAGTCCCTGATGAAAAGTGTCAGGGACCAGAGCCTCTAAAAAGAGGTCAGTCCCTGATGAAAAACATCAGGGATAAAACCCTCTAAACAAGCAAAAGACACTTGTTAAGAGGGTCTAAGGAGTGACTATGCTAAAGGAAATCCCATTTTTTCAAAATGTACTTTTCGGTAATACCTATGCGGCCTATCTCAGTGCTTTTTTTCTTTTTGTACTCTCGACAATTGTCCTGGTGCTTTTGAATAAGTTCGTAATCAGCCGTATACGCGTCTACACCCAGAAAACACCGGCTAAACTGGATGATTATCTCTTATCCATGGCCGAAAAAACGATCTTACCGCTCTTGTATGTCGGAGCTTTTTACCTTGCGGTTTTGCATCTGAGTTTTCCCACCTCTGTGGATAAAACGATTAAGACAATCTATGTCATTTTAATTTTTCTTCAATTAACGCGTTTGGCCGCATTAGCGGTTTCATTGCTTCTTAAATATACCTGGCTTAAGAAGGAGCAATCCGCCGGGCGCCGGGCAGAGACCCCGCCGACCATCCTTTGGATTATTAAGACGATGATCTGGAGCGTTGGATTCATCCTCCTGCTGGATAATTTGGGATTTAATGTTTCGGCGGTTGTTGCCGGGTTGGGCATCGGCGGTGTTGCGATTGCCCTGGCGGCTCAGACCATTCTGGGTGACTTGTTTAATTATTTTGTAATTTTTTTTGATAAACCCTTTGAAGAGGGGGATTTTATTATCATTGATGATTATCTCGGCGAGATCGAGAAAATCGGTATTAAGACTACACGCATCCGTTCACTGGGCGGAGAGCAGATTGTTTTTGGTAACAGCGACCTGACTTCAAGCCGTGTGCGTAACTATAAAAGGATGCAGCGCCGCCGTATTCTTTTTTCCGTCGGCATTGTCTATCAGACCACGGTCGAGCAGATGAAACGCGCCACACAGATTATTCAACAGGTTATTGAAGGGATTGAAGGGACGGTTTTTGACCGTTGTCACTTTAAGAATTTTGGCGACTTTTCCCTGAATATTGAAACGGTCTATTTCATCCTGAGCAATGATTACAATCGTTATATGGATGTGCAGCAACAGATCAATCTATCGGTCATGGATGCTTTTGCCAAAGAGGGGATTGATTTTGCTTACCCGACGCAGACCTTATTCGTCAATAAGGAAGGATAAGAAGCTGTAAGTCAT
This sequence comes from Candidatus Omnitrophota bacterium, assembly GCA_020632475.1. Classification (GTDB taxonomy): domain Bacteria; phylum Omnitrophota; class Omnitrophia; order Omnitrophales; family Aquincolibacteriaceae; genus JACKFM01. The sequence goes on from JACKFM010000001.1 coordinate 471,124, forward strand.
AAGTTTTGAGTTGTGAGTGGCCAGCGAAGCAAAAGCATTTGATCTTCCACTATTCCTTATAACTTATCACCTAAAATCTAAAGTCATTCATTATGAATATTGAAGAATTCTGGAACAAGGCCCTAAAAAAAACGGAAATTATCCGTTCGAGAATTCAGCCATTGCCCGTTTTTCAGGCAACGCATCTGCCTTACGTTTTTTTGGCCGAGTCCACTTTGAATCCGGGAGACACGGTGGTTCGAAAAGGTCAGGTTTTAATCGAGCGCCCGTCGATCGTTTTGCCTGATCATCTGCCGCAATTTGACGGATTTGAACTGGAAAAAGATTTCCCGGGACAGCATCATTTTTTAAATACACTTTTTCTTGTGCGGGGTATTCGTTTCCCGTCACTTAAATATAATCACGTCGGGGATACCCTGGATCTTTATGAGGGCGGCTTATCCTCAGCCATTGAATATCACCGTAAGACTTTGCAGCAGATCGAAGACACGGCTACCGGACTTGCTGCCGGTCCTGAAGACTGCTGGCAGTTTTCAATTATGATATTGATTGCGCATCAGGTTCTGCGGCAGGCGGACGGAGACATCCGTAAGCTTCTTGAACAATATAAGAAAAACGAATAACCCCCCGCGGGCGGCGGGCAGAGTGCCCACTACAGAAAACGGTCTAATGCTGTGCGATAATTAATTTTATAGGTTTCAGTGCGGCACCCTCAGCACAATGTAGCCGGTATCATCCAATTTCAGGAATCTGAAAGTCATGCCAAAAACTCAAAAAGCTCATAAAATTGATTCTGAACGATTGATTTATGAATCCATCAAAAAGGTCCTTAAGCACACCTATGCCCCCATTTCAACTTACCGCCTGCAATTTAATCAGAATTTTTCTTTTTCTAAAGCCCGGACGGTTGTTTCTTATTTAAATGAGCTGGGTATTCATGCGGTTTATGCTTCGCCCTATTTCCAGGCCTGCCCGGGCAGTATGCACGGCTATGACGTTGCGGATTTTACCCGGTTGAATGAAGAGATCGGTAAAGACACCGATTATGAAAATTTCTGCCGCACTCTTAAAAAATACCACATGACACAGATCCTTGACCTGGTGCCCAATCATATGGGGATTGCAAGTCATGCTAATCGTTTGTGGGTAGATGTCCTTGAAAATGGTGAGAGATCCCACTACGCTTCTTTTTTTGATATTAATTGGATGCCCGCTAAAAAAGAACTGCACGGTAAGGTGTTGCTGCCCATTTTGGGGGATCAATACGGGCGGGTACTGGAAAACAAAGAAATCCGCTTAGCCTATGAAGACGGCCAATTCCGTATTTATTATTGGAGCCGGATGCTTCCGGTTGCAGCCGAAACCTATGCGGATATTCTGCGATCATCCTCCGAGGTGCTGAAAAAAAATAAGCAGCATGAGAGAGAATATTTTGATGTCGTCAGGGCATTTGAAACTTTGAAGTATCAGGAACAAAACATCGTTCAGTTTGATTCTAACTATGACCTTGCCCGCAAGAAGGCGATTGCCAAAGAACGGCTTGCCGCCCTTTATGAACGCTCTATTTTTATTCGACAGCATATTGCCGCAAGACTTGTGCAGTTAAACGGCGTTAAGGGTAAACCCCGCACCTTTGATGATCTGGACCGGATTCTGAATTTACAGTTTTACCGTTTAGCCTATTGGCGCGTGGCCTCTCATGAGATTAACTACCGCCGTTTCTTTGATGTTAATGAACTCGCCGCGATCCGGGTGGAAGATGGGGATGTCTTTAATTATTATCATCAGTTTTTATTTCAGTTGATCGGTCAGGGGTGCGTCAAGGGATTGAGAGTTGATCACCCTGATGGTTTATATAATCCACCCGTTTATTTTTCAAAGCTGCAAAGGGCTTTTATGCGTCAGGCGGTCTTGGAAGTTTTGAGACAGAAGGGTATTCGATTAACGGCGAGTATCCGGGAACGTCTCAGGCGCATTTTGAGAAAAAACGAATTCAAAAACGTAAAACCGTTTTATCTTGTGGCTGAGAAGATTTTGGATCGTAAAGAGTCCTTACCTGCCGATTGGAATGTGCATGGAACCGTCGGATATGATTATTTGAATGATCTTAACGGGCTTTTTATCCAGCGTGAAAATGAGCCGTTTTTCAATGAGTTTTATGAAAAGTTTTCTGAAAAAACCGTAGATTTCCATGAGTTGGTCTATGAAAAAAAGAAATACTTTGCGGCTTTTTATATGACCAGTGAACTCAATACACTGGGTTACCGTTTGCAGCAGATCTGTCAAAATGACCGCCGTTACCGGGATTTTACCTTAAACGATATTACGACAGCGCTTCGCGAAGTCATCGCCTGTTTTCCGGTTTACCGTACTTATATTTCCCCTCAAACCGTGACTGTCTCCGTCCGTGATGCCCGTTATATTCATATTGCGATTGAAAAGGCAAAAACCAAACATCCGGCGATCAGCCATACGCTGTTTGAGTATTTGCGTGAAATATTATTATTGAAAAATTTTAACCCGTCTCATCCGGCTTCCGGAAGATTATATCGGGACTTTATCCTGAAATTTCAGCAGTTGACGGCTCCGATCATGGCCAAGGGTTTGGAAGACACGGTGTTTTATATCTATAACCGCTTTATTTCCTTGAATGAAGTCGGGGGAGATCCTCTGCATTTTGGATGTTCATCAGGTGAATTTCACAAGAATAATATTGAGCGGCGGAAATTTTGGCCGTATACCATGATTTCAACCTCCACGCATGATACCAAACGCAGTGAAGACGTCCGTATGCGGTTGAATGTTTTAAGCGAGATGCCTGTTCTTTGGCGTTCAGCGGTCAGACGCTGGACGCGGTTGAATTTCAAATATAAGACATTGATTGGCCAGCATTTTTTTCCCGATAAAAATACGGAATATTTTATTTATCAGACGCTGTTGGGCGTTTGGCCGGATGGACCGCTTTCAAAGCAGGGGTATCAGGATTTTAAGGAAAGACTCTGGGGAGCGCTGAATAAATCCATTCGCGAGGCGAAAGTCTATACCAATTGGTTGAATCCGAATCAGGAGTATGAGGATGCGGTAAAAAAATTTCTTTTTTCAATTCTGGAACGGACTGCCCAAAATCTATTTCTTAGAAACTTTTATCCTTTTCAACAAAAAATTTCTGTCTTTGGTAAATATAATTCTTTATCCGCCCTTGTTTTAAAACTGTGTTCACCCGGTGTGCCGGATACTTATCAGGGAACAGAGATTTGGGATTATAGCCTGGTGGATCCCGATAACAGGCGGCTTGTGGACTATGACCATAGGAAAAGACTGCTGGAAGATATTCGTACCGGAATACAGCGGACAAAATCGCTGTGCGGGTCAATACGGGAATTTTTAAAAAATAAAGACGACGGCCGGATTAAAATGTTCTTATTGTGGCGGGCTCTGCATTTCCGTAAGCTTTATCACAAACTTTTTGTAAACGGCGATTATATTCCGCTTGAAGTCCGCGGCGAAAGAGCTCATTCCATTGTTGCTTTCTTGAGAAAGAAAGCGGGGAAATATATGCTGACTGCCTCGGTCCGGTTTATTTATTCATTGGCGGGTGATGTCCATTCATGGCCGCCTCCGGCCGGACGCTGGAAAGATACGCGTATCCGTTTGCCTAAAGACTTATCCGGTACTGTGTTGAAAAATATTTTTACCGAAGAAAAAATCCGGATTTACAGCCGTGATAAACAGCCTTGTCTTTATGCGGGAGATCTTTTTAAACATTTAAATACGGCGATTTTACTTAATTTTGAATTCAGCCACCTCTTATCCTTATGAGTTCACAGCCTTTTGAAAAAGAAATTTGTTTTCCCGGTGCGATTGTACAATCCGGAGGTGTTCATTTCCGGGTGTGGGCTCCGCGTGTTTCGCGAATGGAGTTAAAAATTTTCAATGGCGACAGCCCGTCCGTTTATGCGATGAAGAAAGATGCCGAAGGTTATTTTAATTATTTATCTCAAGAAGCCTTTCCGGGCAGTCTTTATCAATATATTTTGGAAGGTGAGCGTGAGCGTCCTGATCCGGTTTCTTATCTTCAGTATGATACGGTGCATGGCCCCTCCCAAGTTTATGACCATGAGGCTTTTACCTGGATGGATAAAAACTGGAACGGGCTTGATCTTAAAAACTACATTCTTTATGAATTGCATGCAGGAACTTTTACGGCATCGGGGACACTTGAGTCAGCCATTGCCAGGTTTCCATACCTTAAAGAATTGGGGATTACCTGTATTGAGATTATGCCGGTAGCCCAATTCCCCGGAAAACGCAATTGGGGGTATGACGGCGTTTTCCTTTATGCTGTTCAAAATTCATACGGTGGCCCCGATAGTCTGAAAAAGCTGGTCGATGCTGCCCATGCAGCCGGTTTAGCCGTTTGTTTGGATGTGGTCTACAATCATTTAGGTCCCGAAGGCAACTATTTGCGTGAATTTGGTCCGTATTTTACGGATCGTTATCAGACTCCGTGGGGTGAGGCCGTTAATTATGACGGCGAAGACAGCCGTGAGGTTCGGGACTTTATCATTCAAAATGCCGTTTATTGGGTGCGTCATTTTCATGTGGATGCACTTCGTCTTGATGCGATTCACGGCATTTTTGATCAATCCGAAAAACATCTCCTGGCAGAATTAAAAGAACGTGTGCAGAATGAGGCCCAAAGGCAGGGGCGTCCTGTTTATGTGATTGCCGAAAGCGATTTGAATCTGCCTAAAATTGTCGAGCCTCCATCATCCGGAGGCTACGGGCTTGATAGTCAATGGACGGATGATTTTCATCACGCCGTACACCGTACGTTAACCGGTGAAATAAACGGTTATTATGCCGATTTTGACGGGATCGGAGATATCGTCAAGGCGTTACGAGACGGTTTTGTTTATGAAGGTCAATATTCAAAGTTTCGCGGCAGGGAACATGGAGTTCCTGCAAGTCATCTGCCCGGTGAAAAATTTGTGTTTTGTATACAGAACCACGATCAGGTAGGCAATCGTGCCCGGGGTGATCGGCTCTCACAATTAATTTCTTTCGAAAAACTGAAATGGGCGGCGGCGTTACTTTTGTCCTCGCCCTATATCCCCTTGATTTTTATGGGACAGGAATACGGTGAAACAGCGCCGTTTCAGTATTTTATTGATCATGGCGATCCTGGTTTAATCGAAGCCGTGCGTCAGGGGCGCCAGCGGGAATTTCAGAGTTTTGGATGGCAGAAAACGGCCGACCCTGCAGCGCCCGAAACCTTTGAACAGGCGAAATTGAATTGGGCTCTAACGGCGAAGAACAGTGAACATGCATTTCTTTACCGCTTATATCGCGATTTAATCACACTTCGTAAAGATTATGATTTGATATCCGAAACGGGCCGTAACAATTTTCAAATTGATCATCGTGAAGGAGATGGACATTTTTTAATCCGGTATCAGTGCAAAACAAAAAATAAAACGCTTGTTGCAGCCTTTTCACTCGCCGGGCAGCCTTTGACATTAAATCATCCTTTTTTAGAAAACTCATGGACAGTCGTGCTTGATACCGGGGATGTCGTGTATGGGGGGAGTGAAAAAAGAAATAGACTGAAGGAACGAAACGCTCTCTATGTTCTGGAGCCTTCCAACGCGGTTTTTTTTGAAACGCACCGATAACCCTGTAGATATTCCTATTTGAATCCGTTAAAATACTAACTTTTAAGCGCAATTTATACGAGACGGAACCACAAATGAATAAACGTTATTTGGTCATGGGGGGTATTATTGTTGCATTTGCAATTGCGACGATTTTCCTCTTAAAAAAGAATCCGAAACCGCCTGTTTTTCCGGCGCCGGTTGAAAACCCAAAGGCCAAGGGGCCGGTTGATGCTCCGATTGAAATTATTGAATTCAGCGATTTTCAATGTCCGGCATGCGGATTTGCGATTCCGATCATTCAGCAAGTCATGGACCAATTCCCCGGCAGTATTCGTTTTATCTATTATCACTATCCGCTTCCCGGACACCGGAGTGCTCCGCTTGCCCACCAGGCCGCAGAATGTGCCGCAAGGCAGAATAAATTCTGGCCGATGCACGACATGCTGTACAAGGAACAGCGCCAGTGGTCAAAAGTAGAAAACCCTTCAAAACTTATTTTGACTTATGGGCGTGAAATAGGATTGGATGGGAAAAGATTTATCCAGTGTCTAACAGATGAAGAAACAGCCCAGACGATCACCGATGAACAGCAACAAGGCGAGGTGCTTCTGGTTCGTTCGACACCGACATTTTTTATTAACCGCCAGCGCTTTGTCGGTGCGGGGGAGCTCCTTGATAAAGGTGCTGCCTTTATTCGTCAGGAACTGGGGTTGGATCCCTTGCCTGTTTTACCGGTAGAGCCTCAAACTCAAAAGACGCCTGCGTCGACGACGGACCACTGATGAATCGTTTCGTGAAGTGGATAGATTTATTTTTGCGTTTGTTTATCGGATTAGTTTTTTTATACTCCGGGTTAACCAAACTGACCGAACCGATTGAAAATTTTTACGGTGTTCTTAGGCAATATCAACTTCTGCCATCTGTGCTGATTCCAGTCATTGCTCATGTTATTCCCTGGATAGAATTTATTTTCGGACTCTTCCTTTTTTTGGGATATATGACGCGCTTAAGTTCCGGTGTCCTTACATTGATGACGTTGAGTTTTGTAGCGCTTTTAGGATTCAGTAAACTTGCGGGCGGTGAGTTGCCGTTGGAATGCGGGTGTTTTGGGCAGGGATCAATGATCCATTTAACGCCTATGCAGGTTATTTTACTCGACATCTTTAACTTTTTCGGAGGAGTAAAATTGCTGCTAACGGCAGATCACCTTTTTAGTTTTGACCGCTGGGCCCGTAAAGGCGGAAAATAGAACCGGATTCGATTCTTGACACGCTTGGAAAGCTCCAGTATTATCTTAAATTCTTCCCCGGGCTGTTCTTAGGGAACAAGGGAATTATTCGTTTTCATCCAAAAATATACAGGCAGTTCCAAAATTTATCATTTTGGAACGCCAGTAAAAAGCTTGATGCTTTTGTAAGGGCAGCATCAAAACTAATGTTTTGATACGCCTCTTCAAAAACTTGACGTTTTTGTAAATATACGGGCAGCCCCGAAACTCTTGTTTCGGGACGCCTCTTCTGAAGCTGGATGCTTCAGTAAGGGCAGTTTCAGGATTCTTATTCTGAAACGCCAGTAAAAAGCTTGATGCTTTTTCTTGGGCAGGTAGCTCAGTCGGTAGAGCAAGGGACTGAAAATCCCTGTGTCGGGAGTTCGATTCTCTCCCTGCCCAATTTTTTTAAAAGACAGGTTTTTAAAAAACCTGTCTTTTTTTAATTCAATTTAGATAATCAAATTTATGAAATATGCAATCGGCATTGATGTCGGCGGAACGAAGATATCCATTGTGATCGGTACTGAAAAAGGCCGTATCCTTGGCCGGCGTCTCATTCCCACCCAGATTAAATCCAATACCCAAAAATGTCTCAAAGAGTTGGAAGAAAATATCATACAGCTTTTACGTGAGACCTCACTAACGTCCCGGCAGATCCTGGGGATCGGACTTTGTTTACCGGGCGCGGTGGATAGCCGTAAAGGGATTGCACCCATCTCGCCGCATTTAAAAGGATGGGAAGGTCTGCGTCTCCGTCAACGGTTGTTTGGCAGGTTTAAAAAACCAGTTTACATGACCAATGATGCGAATGCTGCCGCTGTGGCTGAAAAAATATTCGGGCAAGCCCAAAAGGCCGAAAATTTTATTTATATCACCATTAGTACTGGAGTCGGAGGCGGCATTTATGCCAATGGCAAACTGCTTGAGGGGGTTAGTTTCGTCGCCGGTGAGGTTGGTCATATGACGATTGAATCTCAAGGAGAGCCCTGGGCTCTGGGGGAAATCGGTTGTCTTGAAGCCTATGCCTCGGGAACGGCAATTGCACGCTACGTCAATCGCGAATTGGAACAAGGCCGGGGGACGACGTTTCTTAAAAGACTGAGTAAAAACGGTCCGTTGACTACCAAGGAAATCGGTATTGCCGCCAAGAAGAAAGATAAATTGGCGCTTGCCGCCTTTCAACGGGCCGGCGAATATTTGGGGATCGGTATCGGTAATTTGCTCAACATTCTCAATCCTGAGATTGTTATCCTCGGTGGAGGAGTCCTCAAAACGGCTCCTGCAGTATTTTATCAGAGCTTTAAATTGAGCTGCCGCCATCGCTCATGGCCTGAAGCCTTTCGTGCAGTCCGCATCACTCGCACCCAGCTGGGCGATAACGTCGGCAATTTAGGTGCTATGGCCCTTGTTTTCAGCCAGCAGAAATAAAAAACAGAACTGAGCTTCTATTTTTCCGAATCATTTTAGAATGCCGTTTTGACGTGCATAAACAAAAGTTCAGGCGCTGGCAAAGACACGGTGTCCTTAGAAGTGCTTTGCCGTGCTTGAACAAAAGTTCAAGCGATGGAACAGACGCGGTTTCTATAGCCGCGCTGTGACGTGCATGAATAAAGATTCATGCCAATTGGACGTGCGAAGCAAAGCGGAGCCGCCCCCGAAGGCCAAAGGCCGGAGTGGGGTAGAGCAAATGGTCAGTGGCAGAAATAATTTTTTAATTGCGCTCGTAGCTCAATTGGATAGAGCATCTGCCTTCGGAGCAGAGGGTTACAGGTTCGACCCCTGTCGAGCGCACCAGATTTTTTCAAATTGGGTCCGAGGTTCCAGAACCTCAGTTTTTTGCCTGCCTGCTTGAGCTTTACGAAATTCGGGATGCGCGCTACCATATGCTTTATGGCGAAGCTCTTCAGAATTAAAAGTACAGTGCTGTTGTTAACCTGCCTTTTTTACTTTTCAAGTTGTGTGTCCAATCATTCAAATAGCAGTGGTAATGTCGACGAAGGGTTTGTTTCTATCTCTGAAGAGATTCAAATCGGTCAGCAGATTCATCAGCAGATCACTTCCGAGTTTTATCTCTACACGGAGCCGAAAGCCCGGGAATATATTGAAAGTATCGGGCAGAAGCTAGCGGCAGCAGCAGAACGCCAGGAAATCGAATATCATTTTTTTCTGCTCTATAGTAATAAAATTCACGCAACTTCGGCTCCGGGCGGTTTTGTCTATGTCACAACGGGGATGCTCAATTTTTTGGATAATGAAGCCCAATTGGCGGCCGTGCTGGCACATGAGATCGGAGAGCTCCAGTACCGCGATCCGAGATTGTCGGAAAAACGCAAAGCCTGGCATGAAATCTCACGCGCCGGGGCGGGGATCGCACCAGCTTTCGGTCCCTTCGGAATTCTGGCGGCAATTGGTTTTGTAGCTGTTCATGCGGCAACTTCCGCAGTGCCTGAAGATCCGGCTAAACGGATGGTGAAGGCCGATTCGCTGGCACTCGATTATTTGATCGAAAGCGGTTATGACCCGCAGGCGATGCTGGATCTTATGGGAAAATTCCTCCGTGCAGACTCTAAAACCCTGCCTTATTTTTATGATTATTACCAGAACCGTCCGATCAGTCAGGAACGTATGGATAACCTGGAGGAATCCTTTGCGAAAACACCTCTTGAGGGTAAAAGCCTGACGACCAACTATCATGTCTACCAGGAACAGACTAAGGGGATACGCGAAATTTATAAAACCTAGGGCGTGCCATTAAATGGGTTTATTTGGATAAAATCGGTCATTTTTGACATGGAGCACTCATTGACGGCACACCCTAAATCTGACGCGTGACAAAAGGTTTATTTTAGCTATACTACAGCCGCCCTTTTGGAGATGCCGGATTAAAATGAGTACAAATACCGTTTGATTTTATAGCTAACTCAGAAAACATGGAGAACAAAAAATGAAAATACGCAAATCGTTGAGTTTTTTGATGCTCCTAGGCGTCATTGGTTTATTTTTTTCACTTCCCATGCGGGCCGAAGACGACGTGCTATATTCCTACGGCCGTGTTGTGTCGGTCAGCGCAGATCAGATTGTGGTGGCGGAATATGATTATGATGCCGATGCGGAAGTGAATATCACCTATTTGATCGATCCGTCCGTAGAGTTGACCGGTGTCGAAAAACCGGATGATTTGAAAGCCGATGATGAGATTGAATTTGACTTTGTGAGTATGGCAAAGGGTAGCCGAATTATTTCAATCAGCCGGGAAGAGTGATTTTTGAGTCTTGTATTTACTGATATTGGACGGTAGAAAGGAACTGTGGAAAAATTTTTTTCTTATGGTGTGATTGCCCGGATAAAAGCGGATAAGATTTATATCCGCGAATTTGATGACGAGTCAGGTAAAGATGTTGAAAATGCCTATCGCATTCACCCCCGAATTTTGCTTAAGAGTTTTAAGTCAAACGATGATGTGGAGTTTGATTATATTTGCAAGGATAATGACAAAATCGTAGTCCGTTTGGAAAAAGACCAGGGCCTTCAATTTGATGATGAAACCGATGACCAGGAAGGTTCTTCTTATTCAAAGGATGATTATCTGAGCGAATATTAGATTCGAGCTTTAAGTGAACGGGTTGTTTAAAACGGTATTGTTTACAGCATGATTTGCTGTGGGCGGTGCCGTTTTCTTTTTTAGAAAGCACTAACACCTTGTCAAATAAGGACTAGAAGTGGTTTCATAAGTGGTGGTTGAAGTCAAAGAAGCGGAAGAGACGAGGATGGGTAGGCGCGCGAAGCAGACGATACCCCAGTGTATCGTCAATGCAGCGCAACGCCGCCAGCCGAAGTTTATACCGCTTCGACACTTAGCAATACTTATGAAACCGCTTCTAAGCAACTGTTGATTAGACCTTTCAATTCGATTATCATATCGGACATGATTATTGGTCTTACAGGAAAAAATGGTTCCGGCAAAGGGGAAGCCGCGAAGTTTCTCAAAGAGCGGGGGTTTCATTATTATTCTCTTTCAGATGTGCTGCGTGAAGAGGCCCAAAAGGCGAATTTGCCGGTCACTCGCGATAACCTCGTAAAGTTGGGCAACGAATTACGTTCTTGCCATGGTCCCAGCGTACTTGCCGAAAAGGTGTTTTCCCGTCTTGATCCCGAAAAAAATTATGTCGTGGATTCTGTCCGTCATCCCAGTGAGGTGGAGGTTTTTCGGCGCCGAAATGATTTTTTTCTGGCCGCGATTGATGCTTCACAGGAAATCCGGTTTGAAAGAATAAAAAAGCGCGAACGGGAAAAAGACCCCAAAACCCTGGAAGAGTTTAAGGCGCTTGAGCAGCGAGAAGCTTCAAGCACAAACAGTACTGATCAACAGCTTGACCTTGCCATCCAGCGTGCCGATGTGGTGCTTAAAAATGAATCGGTACTTGACGAACTTCACGAACAGGTCAAACGCATCCTGATTGAGTTTTCAAAAAAAAAAAGCAGGCCTGACTGGGACGATTATTTTCTCGGAATAGCCAAGGTCGTGGCGCTGCGTTCAAACTGCATTAAGCGCAAAGTTGCCGCGGTGATCGTTAAGGATAAACGGATTATTGCAACCGGTTATAACGGAACTCCGCGAGGGGTGAAAAATTGCAATGAAGGCGGTTGTCCCCGTTGTAATAGTTTCGGACTTTCGGGAACAGGGCTGGATGAATGCCTTTGTTCCCATGCCGAGGAAAATGCCATTGTTCAGTCGGCTTACCATGGCGTGAATATCAAAGATACGGTTCTTTATACCACCTTTTCTCCCTGTTTGACCTGCACCAAGATGATCATCAATGCCGGAATTCGCGAGGTTGTTTTTAATGTCGAATATCCGTTAAGTGATGTCTCCGTCAAATTGCTTCAAGAGGCGGGGATTAAGCTGCGTAAGCATGAAGTTTCTGCCTGAAGATTAGGCCGTTAGAGGAAATTCAATCAAATGTCAAATCCGCCGCAAATTATCAGAAAAAGTTTTGGCCTCAAAGATGAGGTGAAACCCGAACTTCAGAAAAACTTTCATAGCTCTTTAATCGAGAAGATTAAAAATCAGGGCTTTCGTCATGAATCAGGCCGCTTAGTTATCCGTCTGGCTGAGGAGTTCGGTTTTTGTTATGGTGTAGACCGCGCGATCGACTATGCCTATGAAACCAAAGCCAAGTTTCCTGAGAAGCGAATTTTTCTGACCAACGAGATTATTCATAATCAAAGAGTCAATGCGAAACTTTTGGAGATGGGGATTCAGTTTTTATCCGGTCCCTACGCCTGCGGCGTGACGATTGATGATGTGACTAAAGAAGACGTGGTCTTGGCGCCTGCCTTCGGTACGACGCTTGAAGAACTGGACATCTTGCAGAAAAAAGGTTGTGTGATTGTTGATACGACCTGTGGGTCGGTGATGAGTGTCTGGAAGCGTGTTGAGTTTTACGGGCGGCAGGGTTTTACTTCAGTTATTCATGGTAAATATGACCATGAAGAGACTCGTGCGACAAGTTCGCGGGCTGTTCAATTTCCGGACGGCCGTTATTTGATTGTCCGTGATATGACGCAGGCCCGGATTGTTTGCGATTATATCGAAGGGAAAGGCAATAAAGATCATTTTTTAAAAGAGTTTGAAAGAGCCGTGTCTGCAGGTTTTGACCCGGATGGTGATCTTGGAAAAATAGGCTGCGCCAATCAGACGACGATGCTTTCCAGCGAATCGCTTGAAATCGCTAATATGCTGCAGTCCTCGATGGCGGCCCGTTACGGAAAAGAGGCCCTTCGTGAACGATTCGGACATTATGATACGATCTGTTCGGCAACCCAGGACCGTCAGGATGCGGTGCTCAAATTAGCCGAAGAAAAGGTGGATTTAATGGTGGTTGTCGGAGGATATAATTCCAGTAATACAGGGCATTTGGTTGAAATTTCATCGAAATATTGTCCGGCCTATCACGTTAAGGACGCTGAATGCATTGCCTCCGGAACACTGATCCGTCACAAAAAAGTCTTCAGTTCTGAAATTCTGGAAACATGTGAATGGCTGCCTGGAGGAAATCTCACTATTGGGATTACCGCGGGGGCATCAACGCCCAATCGCGTCATTGAGGAAGTGATTGAGCGGATTATTGAAGTCTCATGACCGTTTTTGTAACTATCAATGAACAAATTTAATCTGTGATGATCTGTGTATGGCCAAAGTTAAAATTTATACAACACAGTATTGCCCCTTTTGCAGCAGAGTCAAAAGTCTGTTTAAATCCAAAGGGATTGAAGTGGAAGAAATTGATGTGACTTATGATCCCGAGATGCGGCAGAAACTATCCGACCAGACAGGGTGGATGACTGTCCCGATGGTTTTTATCGGTGACCAGTTTATCGGCGGTTATGATGATGCCCGCAGCCTTGACGAACAGGGTAAGCTGGACCCGTTAATTTCCGGATAAGGCTTTCCCGGAGTTCAAATCCCTGTTTAACCCTACCGGGGAGTATCGCTTATGCAACTAGAAGGTAAGACCGCTTTGATTACCGGTGCTGCCAAAAGAATCGGACGGCAAATCGCATTGGACCTGGCTTCGGCAGGAATGAACATCATTGTTCATTATCACCGGTCACAGAAAGAGGCCCATACGCTCAAAGAAGAAATCGAAGCCTGCGGGGTGGAAGCTTATTTAATCCGGGCGGATTTGAACGTGATGCCGACCTCTAAGGTGGGCCGTTTTGTCCGGGAGCTTTTTAAAAAGATAGATGCCTCGGGATATCATGCGGATGTATTGGTCAATAACGCTTCGATTTATGAACCGGCATCCCTGTCTGAAACCGATGACAGGGCATGGGACCGGGTGATGACGCTGAATCTGAAGGTTCCCTTTTTTTTGGCGCGTGAAGCCTCCATCCGGATGTTGAAACGGCACCGTGATAAAAAGAAACCGGCCGGTAAAATTATTAATCTGACCGACTGGCAGGCCTTCAGGCAGCAGCCCCGGTATCTTGCTTACGTCATTTCCAAAGCAGCACTTATTTCGGCCACGGAAGGATTGGCTAAGGCCCTGGCCCCAGCCATTCAGGTTAACAGTATTGCTCCCGGACCGATTCTGCCGCCTCCGGGTAAAACGGCGGGGCAGGCGCAGGAGGCTGTCCGGAAAACGGTATTAAAACGTTTCGGTAGCCCGCGTGACATTTCAAATGCCGTAACCTTTTTAATTGAAAATGATTTTATTACGGGGGCAACGCTGCCTATTGAAGGCGGAGCGTTAATTTCCGGATAGATTTTGAGGTCATCCTATGTATACAGTCATTCGCGAAATTCATTTTAGTTATGCGCACCGCCTGATGTTTCATCCGGGTAAATGTGCCCATCTGCATGGGCATAACGGAGTGGTTCATATCGAGATTAGCAGTCCGGATCTGGATGATCAGGCCATGGTGGTGGATTTTGATCAAATCCGCAGGACAATCGGAGAGTGGCTGGATGAACATCTTGATCATAGGACAATTCTCTGGGAAAAAGACGTGCTGGCGGGTGTTTTAAAAAACGCCGGGGAACCCGTCGTATTGATGCGCGAACACCCCACGGCTGAAGCCCTTGCACGTTGGATCTACGAAGAAGCTCAAAAATTGGGGCTTGCGGTCAGTTCCGTGAAAATTTGGGAGACCCCCAATTCCTGTGCAGGATACAGCAGCCGTTAAACCCGTAAACCAGACCGGCTGCGTTTTTTGCATCCGGATGAACCACAGTCGGTATGAGCAAAATTTTACTAATCGGTCCGTCCGGATCGGGCAAAACCTACCAGCTTCTCAATCAATTTGAGCAATCCCTGCATCAGTCCGAAGATCCGCTAAATCCTGATTCTTTTTTTATCCTTCCTTCGGCAGAGCACACCGAACGCATCACTTCGCTGATTTTGCAAAGAGGAATTAAGGGCTTTTTTTATCAACGCATTACGACCCTGCCCAACCTCATGGCCCAGACTTTCGGACAGGTTCGGCAGCAGACCGCTCAGAACGTGACGCGATTTTTAATCGTTAAAGAAATTCTCGAACAACAGAACCACGGATATTTTGAAGAGATTAAAGCGAGCTCCGGTTTTTTAAATGCGGTGTTGTCATTTTTGAGTGAATTAAAAGAATCTTTGATTTCCGAAGATTTTTTCCGCCAGCGTATGAATGAGTTAAAACGTCTGGAACCCGAATTTGCGGTCAAGTATGAATCCCTGGCCGGGCTTTATCAGGAATATCAGGTCCGCCTCAAACAAAAGGGACTGATTGACCGCCAGGATGTTCTTGAGGTCTATCGCCAGCGAAAGGAAAAAGGGGTGCTTCCCCCGCAAACCCATATCCGAAAAATCTGGATGGACGGTTTCTTTGATTTTTCGGATTTGCAACTGGCCTATATTCACGAGCTAAGTCAATTGTGCGACGAAATGACAATTACTCTGACGTTTGAAAAAGATCCCCGCCGCGAAGCTCTCTTTGAGGGAATTAAACGAACCGAACAGGTTTTAAACGAAATGGGTTTCCAAACACAGGAACTCAAAAGAGCCCAGGTGACTAGAAAAGATGGGCTTGCCTTTGCCGAGAAAAATCTTTTTATCCATCCCAAACCGGCCGAAAGACCTAAACCGGATTTGAGTTTGGGTGTTTTTGAAGCCATTGGTATGGAAGGAGAGATCGAAATGATTGCCCGTTCGATTCTCAAACTTTACGGCTCTCAAGGATACCGTTTTAGTGACTTTGCCGTTCTTTTGAGGCAAATCGGAAATTATGACGGTATTATCCGGTCGATTTTTAGACGTTATGGCATTCCGGTTGAAATTCATGAGCGTGAAAGACTTTATTTTTCACCCATGATCAGAACGCTTTCTTATCTGCTGGCCATTTTTAAAAATGGATGGCAGCGTGAAGACCTGCTTCAGTTTCTAAAATCATCCTATGTTCGTAGGATCGCAGGAAAACCCAAAAGTCATGAATGGGTCGGTACTCTTGAACATCAATCCATGAAAAAAGGTATTTTTGCGGGCCGGCAGATCTGGCTTGAATCCTGGAACGAGGGATCTAAAACGGCCTTTGACGATGAAAAGGAGCGTTGTCTTCAGGCGCTTGGCGCTCTTGAGGATGCATTGTTAAAAGCAGGTGATTTTAGAACCCTTAAAAAACGAATACTTGATGCGGTTAAAAACTTCGGGCTTTTTACGGCAGAGGACGAAACCGGTGAGCATGTACGGCGCGATGCGGCAGCCTTTAAGCGGTTGTGCGTAATCCTGGATGAAATTGAAAGCTCACTGCGCAAAACAACACATGCCTTTGTTCCTCGCCAGGAAAAGTTGTTTGAAATCTTTACGGACCGGTTTATGCGTCTGGCGGAGTTGGATCTGTATTCACTGCATGAACGGGATAAAAACCGGGTTCAGGTTTATGACGTCTCGCTGGCCCGCCAAAAGGAATACCGGGTAGTTTATCTGGCCGGTATGGTGGAGAAAAAGTTCCCGGTGCAGATGCGCGAGGATCCGCTTCTGTCCGATTGGGAAAGACGTCTTTTTAATGCGGACCGAATGACTCAGATTTTACGTGAATATCTGCCTAGACAGAGTATTGAAAGATACTTGTTTTATCTGGCGGTAACGCGTGCACGGGAATTCCTCATTATGACTTATCCGAGACTTGATCTGGAAGGAAAAGAGACGCTGCCTTCTTATTACGTAGAGGAAATCAGATCTTTATTTGAAGGAAGTCTCTATCAGCGTGAGCAGAAACTCGGCAAACCTTATCCGGACTTAGATGATGCCGTCAATGACCGTGAGCTTGAATTGGCTTTGATCGGAGACTTGCGGCGTCCTGTCAAAGACGAGAATCTGCAACAGGATTTAATCTTCTATCTGT
This sequence comes from Candidatus Omnitrophota bacterium, assembly GCA_020632475.1. GTDB lineage: Bacteria > Omnitrophota > Omnitrophia > Omnitrophales > Aquincolibacteriaceae > JACKFM01. The sequence goes on from JACKFM010000001.1 coordinate 487,930, forward strand.
TGAATAAAATTCTGGCGGAGCCCCCTCGCGCTGTACGGATTCGCCGTGCGTTTTATCGGGTAAGCGATGCGTTAAGCGATTCGAGAATTGCCGGACGTGATGCCTTTAGAGCTTGCAAAACCAGCGCTTCCCGCCTGGAAGAATACGGTAAATGCGCGTTTAAGTATTTTTCTTCCAATGTGCTTGAGCTCAATGATCCTGAACAGGATGAGAACATTACTTTGCGCGGAATTATTCTGCATGAAGTTTTAGAGAACTTTTTTGCGCTTGCGCGCCGCAGACCGTCGCTGCTTAAAAAAATCGAAGATGCCCGCCAAAATGTGACGGAAGAACTTGAAAAGACTTTGCGGAAGTATCCTCTGATTATCGAAAAAAGATTCAGATATGAACTTGAGAAAGAGGATTTGAAAGAAACATTGATGCGTTTTCTTGATTTTGAACTGCCCAGACTGGGAGGGGCTGCGTTTACCCCCCGTTATTTTGAATTTGACTTTGGTGGAAGCCATAATCCGGACTCACCGCCGCTTGAAATTGATTGCGCAGGTGAAACAATCAGGATTCGCGGAAAGATCGACCGTATTGATGTGGATTCAAGCGGCAAGCTGGCTGCCGTGCTGGATTACAAACGCAAGGCGCAGTTTAAAAAGCCTGCCCTTGAGCTTGGGGTGGCTCTTCAGCTCCCGATTTATGCCCTTGTGGCTGAAAAGCATCTTAACTTAAAAGCCGTGTCCGCAGAACTTTATTCCCTCAAAGAACTTGAGAAAAAGGGGTTCTACCGTAAGGCCTGGCAGGAAATGCTTGGTGCGATGTCCTCACGCCGGATGCTTTTGAGTGATGAGGAATTTGAAGCCGTTCTTGAAAGAGCCGTCTTTTTTATCCGTAAATATTCGTCCGAAATGAAAGGAATGAATATTTCGGTTAAGCCAAGGCTCTGTGAAAGTTTTTGTCCTTATTCGGCAGTCTGCCGTATTGAAAAATGGCGTCTGCCCGTTATTCTGGAAGAGATTAAAGAAAAAGACCGCTTTGAGCTTGAAAAACAGACCACAGACTGAAGACCAGAGACTGGGTGACGGGGCGACATGGTGAAAAGAGATTGACGTTTGATGAAAGGTAGAGAGACTGGGAGATACAGCAAAAAACGATTTATGACTGTGTACAATTGAGCGCAAAACACGAATCACGATCGACGAACTACGAAATGCGGTATTTATGAAATTAACAAAATTACAAAAAGCGGCCGTTGAGGCCGCCGGAAAAAATATCCTGGTGGCCGCAGGCGCGGGCACGGGCAAGACCCGTGTGCTTGTTGAGCGTTTTATCCACCTTGTCGTGCACCATCATATTCCCGTCACTGAGATTCTGACGCTGACGTTTACTGAAAAGGCTGCAAACGAGATGAAATCCAGAATTTTGCAACGTTTCGGCGAGTTGGGGCTTGACGCGGAAAGACGTCAGTTGGAATCGGCCTATATCTCCACAATCCATGCCTTTGCAGCCAGGCTGCTTAAAGATCATCCGGTTGAGGCAGGTTTGGATCCGGATTTCCGGGTTGTGGAGCCGGAGGAGGCAGGGTATTTAAAAGAATTGGCGTTGGATGAAGCTTTGGAAGAACGATGCGAAGTGCAGAGCCCTGTTTTTGAACTTCTGCAAACTTACGGGGAAACACTCATTCGCCATGGGCTTTTGAATGTTTTAAATGCCGCAAGGCACGAAGGTTTGTGTTTGAGTGATTTTTTTGAACGTTATGGTTCTGAAGCTTACGACGATGAGCCTGCCGGGCGAATCGGTCAGATTTTTGACCTGCTTGAAGAAGATGATTTGGCGGATGAATGGAAGAAATGGGGATGTGTGGAAACATGGGACTGGCACAAAGTTGAAGAATTTAAAAAATGGTTTAAACCCTTTTCTAGGCGGGGAGGGAAAAACAATAAAGAACTTTGGCGTGAATTGAGCGACTTATGTAAAACTCTTGCAGCCTTGAAAGTGGAGCCTCTGGCGGCTCCGTGGAAAGCCAGCTTTAAAACCCTGGCATTTGATTTTGAGCGGATCTATGAACGATTGAAAAAAGAAAAAAGTTTTCTAGATTTCGATGATTTGCCGATGCTAGCCGTGAGACTTTTCAAAAAAGAGGGTGCTGCTGCGGTGCGCTTGAAAGAGTCTTATCGCACTAAGTTTCGTCAGATTATGATTGACGAATTTCAGGACACGGATTTTTTACAGCTTGAGCTCATTGAGTTGATCGCCTGCGAAAACAATCTTTTTTTTGTCGGAGATTTTAAACAGTCGATTTATGGTTTTCGCGGGGCGGAGCCGGAAGTCTTTTTGTCCAAGGAAAAAAGCTATCAGGAAAACGGGGATGGCGTAAGAATTTCCCTGCTTGAAAATTTCAGGACAAGCGCCGGTGTGCTTAACTGGATTAACCGGCTATTTGAACATCTCTGGGTTGAAGATGAAATGAATTTTGAAGCGCTTTTCCCCATGATTGAGACCTGCTCGCCGGACGGAGTGGAACTGGCGCGCATCAAACCGGTGGAAGGCGAGTCGCTTGACCGGTCACGTATGCAGGAAGCTGAATTTATTGCACGGCGTATTTTGACTTTGCATGAACAGGGTTTTGAGTTTGGCGAAGTAGCCGTTCTTTTTCAAGCCATGACCGAACTGGGGATTTATGAACAGGCCTTGAAAAAATACGGAATTCCTTATTTTGCGGTTTCGGGCCGGGGTTTTTATCATCAACCGGAAATTCGTGATATGGTCAGCTATCTGGCCTTTTTGGATAATCCGCTTTCGGATATTCCTTTGGCCGCCGTTTTGAGATCACCGATGTTTCAGATTTCAACCGACGGGCTTTTCTGGCTGGCACGTTTTGTCAAGGATCAGAAAATCGAGGGGAGTCTTTATGAAGGGGTTAAAAATTTTGAGCAAATTACGGAGTTGAGTGATGACGACCGCAAAAACACCGCCCTTTTTCTTCAAATTACGCAGGAGATTCTTCAGGTCAAAGACCGTCTGAAACTGACAGAACTGCTGGATCTGATTTTGGAAAAAACCTCCTATGAATTGACCGTATTGACTGATTCGCATGGTGTCCGGCGCTATGCTAATCTTAAAAAATTAATCTCTCTGACCCGTGAATTTGAATCGTATGAGCCGCTTTCATTGAACGGATACCTGCATACCCTTCGTCAGCTGGAAACTCAGGAAATACGCGAATCCGAGGCCCAGGTTGAGGCCGAAAAAAGCGGCCGGGCGGTACGCTTGATGTCGATTCATAAAGCCAAGGGGCTTGAATTTAAAGTTGTCTTTGTTGCGGATCTGGGCCGGCGCCGCCAGTCGCCCGAATCGAAAACGATTTTGAGTGCGGCGCACCAGGGCTTTGCGATGAAAGTTTTAAATCCGCTTACACAGGATTGGGACGAGCCAGCGGGATGGAAGAGAATTGACAAGCAAGTGACCGCCAAAGAGAAGCAGGAGTGGAAACGGCTTTTTTATGTGGCGGCCACCCGGACGGTGCAGCGTCTGATCCTGTCCGGGGTCTATGAAGAAAAAGAAAAGGCCAAGGAATCGTTTTATGAGATGAGTTCCTGGATGGAGTGGCTCTCCGGATGTCCGGCACAGGTCCTTCCGGGACTTGAAACGTTTGATGTGGACCCCGCATATCTGGCCAAAAAACAAAAACCTTTTTTTGAAAACCGTACGATCAAAGAGCTTTTAGAAGAATTTGTCCCTAAACCGTTTGAAACGCTCATTCCCGATTTGAAGCAGCGTAAGAAAATTGAAAAGCAGACCGAAGAAGTGCTTAAAGGGACCCGGCCGGTAGAGAGGCAGCCTTCCAGGGTGATTGATTTGTCTGTATCTGCCTATGCCTTGTATCAGAAATCAAAGGCGGAGTATAAAGCGGTCTATGAGATGGGATTTCCTTCGGATGATGCAAAACTGGGCCGGGAAGAACCCTCCGGCGAAGAAACGGACGATCGGCGTGTGACGGCTGCGGAGTTTGGAACGCGCATGCATAAGGTTTTAGAGCTTTTGGATTTTAAAAAATCTGAGAATGCAGTTGACCTTACAGAGGAGATTTTTAAGACTCTTTCATCCGAAGAGAGCAAAGAAGCGGTTCGAATTATCAGGGATTTTGTTCAAACGCCGCTTTGCCTGCGTCTGGCCAAGGCGCAAGTGGTAAAAAAGGAAATACCGTTCATTTTAAATGAACGGCACGGTTTGATTTACGGTGTCATTGACGTGCTTTTTCAGGATCCTGACGGGTCATGGCATGTGTTGGATTATAAGACTGCCGAAGGCAGTTTGGACAAACTCGAAAATTCGGGTTACATTCGCCAGATCGGTCTTTACGCCCTTGCCGTGCAGGAGATTCTCGGCAAGAGTCCGGCGACAGGAATTCTTTACTTTTTAAAAAATAAATGGCAATATGTCGAGACATTTGATCCGGAAAAAATGAACCGGCTGGGCCCGGAAATCCGGAATATACAGTCCGATATTCTTGAAATGCGTAACCGGCAACTGTCCTGACAAAAGGGAGGGCCATCATGTATTGTGATTTTTGCGGTAAAAATTTTGACCGGACCGAAGGCTTTGAAGAGGTCACCCGCTCGGGCCATCATCTCATCCGCTGCGAAAAATGCGTGCATGAGAAAAAGGATGATGAATACGACTGGCAGGTAATGACTTACGGACGTGCCCGCCGCACCCCGCCCAGAAAGGCATAAACAGCACTTAGATGCGCTTATTGTGAAAAACCGTATTGCTTTGAAAGCGCTTTACCTTCCTTAGAATCATCACTGCCAAGGAATCACTGTTTCTGAACCATGGATTTAAAAAAGAAAAAACTGCTTATTTACGATTTGGACGGAACGCTTATTGATACCCGTGAAGACATTGCTCTTTCGGCCAATGCGATGCGGACCGGAATGGGAATGCCCCCCCTGGAACATGAGAAAATTTACGGATATGTCGGATGGGGCCTTCATTATCTGGTTGAAAAATGCCTGGAGACGCAGGATCAAAAGATGATCGAAAAGGGCGGGAAAATTTATCGTGATTATTATGCCCGGCATATGCTGGATCATGCACGTCCGTATTCCGGAGCCCGTGAGTTTTTAGATGCGCATAAAGGAGCTCATCAGGTTGTCATCACCAATAAGCCGGATCCCTATACGAGTGACATGCTGGAAGCCCTTGCGCTCACGCGTTATTTTTTCAGGATTATTCCCGGTAACGGGGATTATCCCCACAAACCGGATCCGGCCTCGACGCTGGACATGATCCGTATCTGTGGTGTCGAAGCTTCTGAGGTGCTTTGGATCGGCGACAGTACGATTGATATTGAAACCGCCCGAGCCTCAGGAGTACCGATTGCGGTTGTGACGCATGGTTTTGCCGATAAACGCGATCTTGAAAATGCAGGGCCTGATATTCTGGCACATGGCTTTCATCAATTGATGGAAATGGGCCGGCATGAGCAATGGTAAACAAACAGTTAAAAGTTAACGAAAGGTAAGTGAGGAGAAAGATGTCAGTGGATATTGAGACTAAAAATGTGATTAAAGACGGTTCTCTGGTGCTTTTATGGTTTGAACGCAAAGAGGTATCTTACCTTGTGCGTACCGAGGCCGGTAAAAAATTCCCGATTCACTGCGGCCGGCCGCTTGCCATGGATGAATGGATCGGTCTCCCGTACGGTACCCGGGTTAAGTGCGATCATGGTGAAGGGTATCTGCTCAATCCCACGGTTGAAGATCTGATGATGAAGGCCTCGCGTGAAAGCGGAATTATCTATCCTAAAGATGCCGCCTTTTTAATCATGAAAGCCGGGATTCGTCCGGGATCCAAGGTGCTTGAGATTGGAACGGGCTCAGGATCACTGACCATGGCGTTGGCTCAGGCCGTGGCTCCGCACGGGCATGTGCATACATTTGACCGCCGTAGTGACCTTCCTAAAAATGCGCATAAAAATATTAAACGCGCCGGGCTTGAAGAGTATGTGACGTTTCACCAGCGTGAAGCCGGGCAGGAGATTCCCGAAAAAGATTTTGATGCCGCGATCCTGGATATCCCTACCCCCTGGGAAGAGATGGGGGTGGTTAAAAAGGCGATTGCCGGTGGGGGACATATCGTAAGTCTGAATCCGACCTTTAATCAGATCGAAAAAGCCGCCGAGGCCATGCGCTGCCACGGATTTATCAATGTCGCGAGCATTGAACTTTTGGAGCGCAGTATCCTGGCGCGTGAGGGTAAAACCCGTCCCGTGCAGCGGATGGTTTCACACACCGAATTTCTTGTTTTCGGAACGCGTGTGCTGGAAAACCCAAATGCTTCTGCGCAGACACCGCCCGCTGAGGAAGAAATGCAAGGTTCAGAATCTGAAGAAATTGTCCCGGAATAACGGAGAGCGTTTTATAAAGACAGGGCGGCTGCAAAACAGTTTTTATCGGTCAGATCATCGAAAAGAAAATCGGGCCCGAGTTCTGCGAGAGTTTCTTTGGGTGTGCTTCCGGTTGCAACCGAGATCATGTTCAGGCCCAACGCCTTTGCTGCGCGGATATCCGCCTCAGCATCCCCAATCACATAGATATCTTTATTTGCAAAACTTTCTCCGCTGATTTTTTCTCCGCGACCGATGGCGGTTTCCACCAGACGGATACGTTCGCCGTGATCACACCCAAATCCTCCGAATCGAAAATAGTGACTCAAACCCGCACGGTTTAATTTCATTTCAGACACTTTACTGATATTCCCTGTCGCTATGCCCAGAAGCAGTTGGTCATAGCCCATGAGATATTCCAGTAACTCCGGGACTCCCGGCATCAGCCGGAACCGGGGGGAGTCATGAATATGCTGTTTGAAATAAAAAGCATAACGGTCGAATAATCTGCGGTATTCGTCCGGAGTATAAGGGCGTGTGAGTTCGCGTTTTAGGATTTCTTCAAAAATAATAGGATCGGTTTTGCCGTCGGGAATCGTGTTCCCCCAGGAGCCGGGAATATCAAAAACTTCTTCAAAGGCTTTTTCGAAAGCGGTCTTGCCGACACCACCCGAAAGCAGTAATGTCCCGTCGATGTCAAATAAAAGCATTTTCATAAATGAGGTCTGAAGACTAAGCGTCCGGTTACTTCAGTTTAGTTCGTTGGGCAAATTTGTCCAGTTTCCCCGGTTCTCAGTCTGTAGTCTCCGGTTTGTTGTCCGTGGTCTGCTTGGCAAATGTTCCGGCAGAGACAATACTTAACCGGTCCGGGTGAAAGAGTTTTTTAACGGCAGTATTTACCTCGGATAAGGTGATTTTTCCAATGATGGACGGGTAGTCATCCAGGTAGCCCAGACCGAGACCAGTTTGTTCGCTGGTGAGTATTCTCCAGGCGGTTCCTTCCGAGGTCGATAGGCTGACTTTAAATCGGCCGATGAGGGTTTTCTTTTCTTCAATCAATTCGTTTTCACTAATCCCCTCATCAGCAAAAAGAGTCAATTGTTTAAGCGTTTCGCTAATGCCGCGGTCAACGACCTTTGGATTAACAATCAGATGAATCATCCAATGTCCTTCGTGTCTTTCGGTCAGCCCTGAAAATTCAGAGTAAATGGAATAGGTGAGGCCCAATTCATCGCGTACGGTATTGGAAAGGCGTGCCGAAAAATCACCGCCTAAGATGTAGTTAGCCAGAAAGGCTGCGTAATAATCGGGATCAAGCCGTTTAAGGGGGAGGACATGCCCCATCACGATGTCAACTTTTGATTTCTCGGCTATTTTAACCTGTTTGTGCACACCTTTTTTCTCCGCATCGGGTTTTGGGTAGACGGTCTGAGAGGTTTTGGCCGTCCATCCGGCAAAGGCTTCACGAACTGCTGAAGACAGAAGATTATGATCTGTGTCACCGGCTGCAACGATGATCATCTGTTGCGGACCAAAGTGCTCTTGGTGAAATTTAACCAGGTCCTGCTGCTTTATTTTTTGCAGTTTCTTGAGTTGCTCATCGGTCGGTTCATCATGATAAGGATGTTTTTTTGGATAAAGGATACGCGATAATTCTCCGGCGGCTTGAGAGGCCGTATCGGTTTTGATATGGATAAGATCAACATATAGGCGTTGTTTTTGTTTTTCAAACTCCTGGGCGTCAAAGGCCGGTTCACGCAGCTGTTCGGCAATTAAGTTGATAACCAGAGGAATGTCTTTTTTGAGGCACATGGCTTTGAATCCGACCCGTTCCTGATCCAAATCAAAAGCAATTGAAGCGCCGATGCTCTCAAGCAGGCCGGCAATCTCAAACCGGTTATGCTTAAGCGTCCCTTCTTCGAGCATATTCACCACAAGCGAGGGGAGAACGGAATCATCGCTGTAGGCATATCCGGCACCGTCAAATGAACCGACCAGGGTTACGGCATCTTTTAAGCCCGTTTGGATACTCATGACTTTGATCCCGTTTTCTTCGGTACTTGCGATTCGTTTTTGATAAGAGAGATTAAACCGCTCTTCCTGATTCTGTGCCGATGCCGTTGTTAGAATCGCTGAGGCTGCAGGCTCAGTGTCGATACCTGCCTTCTGTTCTTCAAGGAATGCATTTTTGTCCGCACCGGTCAGATTTTTCTTTGCCGGCATTTGAGTATTTTTCGAGATCAGATAAGCGGTCGTCATTTGTGAATCAACCAGATATTTTGCGGCAGCGGTTTGAACATCAGCGGCAGAGACCTCACGGATTTTTTCCGGATAACGGACAAAAAATGTCCAATCACCGCCTGAGATTGCTTCGCTGATATCGCTGGCCATGGCAAAAGAGCCATCGCGTGAAAAAAGAAGATTGGCCTCAAGCATATTTTTAGCGTTGGTCAATTCGGTTTCTGTTACGCCGTTTTCGGCAATATCGCGGTAGGCCGCAAGAATCAGATCTTGTAAATCGTCGTGAGCCGTTTCGGGTGCGGCCACGGCATGTGTAATTAAGAGGCCGGGATCATGTGATTTTGAAATATCGGTACGTACTTCGACGGCCAGTCCGCTGTCAACCAGAAGGCGGTAGAGCCGGCTATTTTTTCCGCTTGAGAGAATCTGGCAGAGTAGATCAAGCGCAGGGATGTCTGGATGGGTCATTCCCGGAATCTTATGTGCCACCATGACCGACTCAAGCTGGTCTTCACGCCGCACTTCGGTATGCCGAAACCCGTTTTGTGCAGGTTCGGTGATATTCATCGACGGAACCGGATCGGAGCTGCGGGGGACCGATCCGAAAAAATGTGAAATTTTTTCAAGGGTCTCTGCCGTATTGAAATCTCCGATAATCGTCAGGTATGCATTGTTGGGCCAGTAATAGAGATCATAGAAATGGTGCAGATCTTCGGAGGTAACGGCCTCAATGTCTTCACGAAAACCGATCACGGGATAATGGTAGGGATGAGTCTTAAAGGCCTCGCCCCAAAGCGCATAATGCAGCATGGTGATCGGTGAGTTTTCGATTTTTTCAAGCTCGCTGTGGACCACATGCATCTCCGAGGCCAGGTCTTCGGCCTTGAAAAGCGAGCCGCGCATTCGTTGGGATTCGATATCCAGTGCGACATCCAGATGATCGCTGGGGATCGTCTCATAATAATTGGTGCCGTCCTGCCAGGTGGTGGCGTTTAAATGGGCTCCGACGCTTTGAAGAACGCGGGCAATGGCCGTTCCTTTGGCCTTTTGGTATTTTTCGGTTCCCTTGAACATCATGTGCTCAAGCAGATGGGCAGAACCCCGTAAGCCTTCGGTTTCATGACGCGAACCGACCTGATAATTCACCATGACCGTGGCCACAGGAGCGGAATGATCTTCCATCAAAAGGACGTGCAGCCCATTGGATTTGAGTTCGTATTCATGAATGCCGCCCGTTTCACGGACAAACGCAAAAGTGTCAGTTTGTTCAGTTTGTGCCATAAGAGGTCCTGCCCCGCAAAGAATCAAGAGCCCGAGCCATGCGGCCCGGGACATGATGAAAAAAGAAGAATAATTCTTTAAAAAAAGACAATAATGCTTAAGCCTCACTTTTAACCCTTTATCCGTTTGGCCTCATAGTGTACCCTCTCAAGCGGCTTAATACCAGTGACAAATGGCTATAGCCATATCGTTCTTTGGTTTGTAAAAAAAAGTAGAGTTGATTTCAAATGAGAAGTCCTCATACAATATCGCTATGATTGATAAAGAGCAATTCGACCATATGAGTTTTGACGAGCAGCAGGAGTGTTTTCGTAAGAGTCCTATCCGTGATAAGGGCGACTTGCTGATTCGCTCGCACGACCCGATGAAGCTGACCCGGGGTCTTTCGCAGGAAGAGCTTTATCTTGTGACCAAAGAGATGGATCTTGAGGAAAAATCCGAAATCATCCGCTATGCGACCCTGCCACAGATTCGTTTTCTCTCGGATATGAGCTGTTGGCAGAAAGACCGTTTTGACAGTAAGGGCATGCTGGGCTGGATGGAAACGCTGATCTTAGCCGGTGACGAGCAGGTCATGCATTGGTTTCGCGGTATGGATTATGAAAGTGTGGTTGCCGGCCTAAAGGGCATGATTCAGGTTCTCAAACCTGAGTGGGAATATGCGGCGGATGAAATGCTCGGGGATCAGCCTTATTTTACGCTGGATCAGATGTACTATATTCTGGTCTCGGAAGAAAATTACATGGTGGCTCGCCGGGCCATTGAAATTCTGTTTGAACGCGATCGTACGCGTTATACGACTTTGCTGGAAGGCATTCTGGGCGAGGTGGATGACTTAATTGAAGAAGAGGCGTTTCGTAATCGTGAAATGCGTCTTTCCGACCGGGGCTTTCCCGACTTTGAAAGTGCGAATAGAATCTACCGCCGCATTGATCGCGAGGAATTTGAAAAGACGCCTAAAAAAGATTTTAAGGAAGGCGCTCTCTTTCAGGAGCAAAAACCGGACTATCTTATGATTTGGTCCTCCAATCATTTATTTTTGGACCGGGCCTTATTGCTTCTAGCGGATGATGACAAGGAAATACTTGAAAGAATCGAGGAAGAACTGGTTTGGCTTTCCAATAAAGTGATTGCTTCTGAAGGAATCGATTTTTCCTCGGAAGAACGCGTCAAGCACGGTATTCGTCGTGCGCGACAGTTTGTCAGTATTGCCCTTGAACTGGTTGCCAAAAATAATCTTAATGAAGCGGTGCAGTGCCTTAAGCAGCGGTGGCTTGAGACCCTCTTCCGTATGACTTCGACCGCTCTTTTGGATATGCGTGAACAAGCTTTGAAAATTGTCCGTAATCAATGGCAAGGTGACCAGGATGCTTTTTTTACAGCCCTGCACCCGGTTTATGAGTCGATCCTACGCGCCGTGATGCTAAAAGTGCCTGAGTTCTATGACCCTTCGGTCACCGATCATCCGATGCATTTTCGCGATTTCAGCACTTTAAATGAGGTGAACCGCTCGCATGCGGCTGTCGGGCAGGTTGCGGCGGTAAATGAGTGGCTGAGCCAAACGTATCAACTGGATATTTTTGACACCTACCAAAAGTTAAAAGATTTTTGTCCGGAAAAACATTTATTTGTGATGCTGGCTACGGCTTTTGCCCGGGATGTCTTAAAATCCAAATCCGCCAAATTGAAACCGCTTAATACAAAAGCGCTCAAGGAATTCAAGGACAAGGCCTTTGAACAAAAACAGGGACGCTATTTTGTCCGTCAAGAAATGAAAGAGACGTTTCTTAACGCTCATTTTGAGGAAGACCGGCGTAAGCAGATTTTACCCCTTTGGGCGCTTGTTTTTGAGGGGCTTGAGTCTGCGCTTGAAGATGCCGCTGATGAAGGAATTGAGTTTCGCTTAATTGACGTGCTCTGGATTGCTAGTACCGTCTGACATTTAATTTTATTGGTAGACGGTACAGTACTGCGAACCCATAAAATTAATTATCGCGCAGTACTAGTGACAAGTGACCTAATCGATTAAGTTTTTTAAAAACTCTCCGATTTTGACACTGAAATTAAAATCCGCGGTCTTTGAAAAAGGGGTATCGGTCTGATTAATAATCGCAAGGCATGCCCCGGATCTTCGGGCGATGGCCGGTAGAGAGGCAGCGGGTTCTACAATTAATGTGGAGCCGACCGCGATAAAAAGATCGCAGTCACGGGCCCAGTTGATCGCCTGGTTTAAGTGATCCGGATTCAGAGCCTGGCCGAATGAAATGGTATTCGGTTTGAGTAAACCGCCGCAATCCATACAAAGGGGAGCCTCATCTCCTTCAAGCAGCCTGCCGTAGACCGTATCGAAAGAATCAATTTTTTCACATGACAGACAAATGACTTCACGGTTGGTTCCGTGCAGTTCGATCATTTTTGTGCTGCCGGCCCGGCGGTGCAAGCCGTCGATATTTTGTGTAATCAGACCGGTCAGATGCCCGCGCTCTTCAAGTTTGGCAAGTGCCAGGTGTCCGGCATTGGGAAGGGCATCTTTGATCTGAGCGTACATTTCTTTTTTGCGCCGCCAGTATTCTTTTCGCATTGCTTCGTCTTCGATAAATTCCTGAATAGTCACAGGCTGAAATTTATCCCAGAGCCCGCCTTTGGAACGGTAATCGGAAATACCGCTTTCGGTGGAGATCCCTGCGCCGGTTAAAACGGTGATGCGTCTTGCGGATTGAATCTTTTGCCGAAATAGGTCACTATCCGATGATGAAGTCATGCTGAATGCTATAATACCTGTATCTTAAATTCAACCGGCTTTAAATCGACACAGACCATGCGAATCACTGTTATTGTTAAACCTAATGCGAAAGAAGAAAAGGTCGAGAAAATGGATGCGGATCATTACCGTGTCTATGTTAAGGCTGCTCCTGAGGAGGGTGCCGCCAATCGTGCCGTGATTGAAACGTTGAGCCGGTATTTTGAGACGGATACGGATCATATTGTGATTCTGTCCGGGCAGAAGTCAAAGAAGAAATTGGTCGCCATAAAAACGCGTTGAGGACCGTGAAAATAAAGAAGGCCGGTGTGATTACACCGGCCTTCTTACTGCCAATAAAATTAAAGGTACTAGTACCGCTTCATCCATTAAAACCAGGATTCGCGGTACAAGTGCTCGTAACAATACTGAAATTCAAACCTAACATTTCAGCATTGACGGAGCACTAGTCGAATTGAACACCGTTATGCGGAAGTGGAATATCTACAGGAATCGGGAATGTAGCCAAATGCAGCGCACCGCCGACCGTATAGACAACCGAGTTAACGACACCTTTGCCGAGTTTGACAAGCGGGCAAGCATCCTTCATCATAGGACAGGGACAACACGGTGCTCGAAAGATCTCGGTCCATCCCCCGAGGAAGTTTTTTACACCAAATTCGAGCTTCTGGGTGACTTTACCGCCATAAGTATCGGCTTCAGTCCAGGGACTTGCGGCAAAAGCACTGGAAGACAACATGAGCATAACAGCCAAGATGGCCATGAATTTGGTCGTTCTTTTCATTGAAAATACCTCCCTTTGTTATGAAAAAACCTAATGAATGGTCGATAAAATAGAACGGCTAAAACACCCTTAACCTTTAAGCTTTAATTGCCTATCTTATGGAAAATAAACAACATAGTAATCATGAAGCGGTCAGCGCAATCGGTAAAATCTGTCAATCTATGACCGATAAAAAGGCGTTGTGCGATTTTTTTCTGGAAAGCACCGCAGGGTTGGCAGGTGCCGACGCAGCCGGACTCTTTCTGGCCGGCATTGAGGAAAAAATCTGGCTTGAAACCTGTTTCGGAGATTCTTCGGAAGAATTTAAAAAACTTCACTCTCAGGCTGCACAAGCTTATCAATCGGGTAAACCTCTGCATGAAGAAACACTGCTTTTTATTCCCATGATTGTCCGAAGCAGTGAAATCGGTATTGCCTGTTTTATCAGAAAGAGCGGTGCCTTCAGTCCTGAGGATTTTGAAATCGCCTCGGATATGGCTTCTCAGGTTGCTGCCGCGCTTAAAAATATTATTCTTTTTGAGCAAAATCTTGAAATGGAGCGCCTGGCCTCGATCGGTAAATCTATGGGAATGGTGATGCATGAGATCAAAAATATTTTGCAGCTTGCGACCTTTGCCGATGAATGGCTTCGGATGGGGGTTAAGAAACAAAACCCCAAACATCTTGAACGTGGTATCCAGGGTATTGAAAAAGCTATTCGTGAAATGAACGGTTTTGTCTATGAAGTACTCAGTCTGACCAAGAATTATAAAATCAAACCTCAAAAAGTAAATTTGGGCGGGCTCATGGAAGAGTTCAAACTTGATTTGAGTGAAAAAGCGGCCCAGGTTCCGGCGAGATTAGAATTTGATATTGATCCGGCGCTCGGGGAAGTGGATGCCGAGGAAAGATCCCTTTACCGGGCTGTGCTGAATCTGGTCAAAAATGCGCTTGAAGCCTGTGATAAAGAAGACGCCTATGTGCGTATCTCAGCCAAATCCGTCGACGCGAGTCATTATCAAATCATTGTCGCCGACAACGGCGCGGGTATGTCCGATGAGGTTAAAGCAAAAATCCGTCAGGCCTTCTTTTCGACCAAAGGTGAAAAGGGAACCGGACTTGGCGTCATGATCGTCGAAAAAACCCTGCAGGCGCATCAAGGTAAGATGGAAATCGAAAGTGAGCTCGGAAAAGGCACCCGCTTTATTTTGACCCTGCCTAAAATCATTGCCGTGACGTGAACCTAACCCGTTTGACAGTCACCAGATAACATCTTTGCTTTTCTTTTTCAAAGCTTTCCTGTACAATACGCGGTCTATTCGGCAGCCATTTTTTATGATTGCTGGCGTAGCTCAGTGGTAGAGCGACGGTTTTGTAAACCGTTGGTCGGGGGTTCAAATCCCTCCGCCAGCTGAGTATTTTGGGATTTGAACGGTTCAAATCCTGCAGCCGTGGACCGTCAAGTTCCCGGCGGAATGTCGAAAGCATTGGCTTTCGATCTCCGCCAGCTGAGTACGCCAAAGAAGTTTCTGTATTACTTGTACTTGCGCTAATGCGCAAGCACCCTTCATAAGGAGTTAAAGACGCTCCTGTATTTCGGGGGGAGTTGTCCCGAGCGGCAAAGGGGGCAGACTGTAAATCTGCTGACTTCGGTCTTCACAGGTTCGATTCCTGTACTCCCCACCATATAGAAAAGCCTGACACATTTGTGTCAGGCTTTTCTATTTTTGGAGTACAGGAATCGAATTGGAGCAGACGAACCCCATTGATTTATTGAGGCGCGACGAGAAGGAGCGCCGACTTCCTGTGAGGCTGTGGATGGCCGACCGGACACAGGATGGTCGAATAATTTGTGAGGAACGAATTATGAGACCGTTTATCCTGTTGTAGGCGCCGATTCCTGTACTCCCCAATCTTTTCATATAAAGGCCTGTCACTAAAAGTGACAGGCCTTTTATATTTCCCCTAGAAATCAATCGAAAAGATTAGTCCCGCACGCATTTCCAGTGCGGGGTCCATCTTTAGACAGGAATCGAATACCTCAATCCAATGATTGCGGCAGGCTCGCTGATGCACGACGCATCAGTCTTCGTACAAACCGCCCGCCCGGCCGATCGAGATTTTTTTGCCAGATTCTTTCCCTCCGAGGTATCATACCCCCATAAATTACAATGAAGCCATTTCATAAGGGGTGGTCAAAGTCAAAGAATCGGGAGAAACGAGGCTGGCTAGGCGCGCGAAGTAGTCGATATCTAGGTGTATCGCCAATGGAGCACAACGCGCCAGCTGAAGTTTATACCGCTTCGACACTTAGCAACACTTGTGAAATGGCTTAACATCTGAACAATACGGTTACCCCCTGATTGAACGACGGTGCTTTGTACTAAATATTGATCAAGGACCTTCAACCGAAGGTTAGGGATGTATGATATTTAACTCCATACAGTTTCTTTGTTTTGCTCTTGTTGTTCTTACCGTCTACCATTGTCTCAAACACAAATTTCAAAATATTTTTCTTCTTTTCGCGAGTTATTTTTTCTACGGGAGCTGGAATTGGCATTTCCTGGCCCTGATTTTTTTATCGACATGCGTTGATTATGTTTGCGGGTTAAGCATTGCAGAAACACAATCGGAGAAGAAAAAAAAGTTTTTTTTGGTCTGTAGTATTGTTGTTAACCTGGGTATTTTGGGATTTTTTAAATACGCTAATTTTTTCACAGAAAGTTTGCAGGCGGTGCTTGCCAATTTTGGCTGGCAGATCGATGCCGTTACACTTAATATCGTCTTGCCTGTGGGGATTTCATTTTATACTTTTCAGACAATGAGCTACTCGATTGATGTTTATCGAGGGGAGGTGAAACCCTGCCGTGATTTTCTGGATTTTGCACTCTTTGTCTCTTTTTTCCCGCAATTGGTTGCCGGTCCCATTGAAAGGGCGTCCAGCCTTCTGCCGCAGATCAAACACCCGCGTACGCTCAATGAAAACCAATTCAGCGAAGGCCTTTGTCTGATTGTCTGGGGGTATTTTCAAAAAGTATTTGTGGCCGATAATCTTGCCATTCTTGTAACCCATGTTTTTGAGAAACCTGAGGCTGCAAGCGGGATGCAGGTTCTTTTTGCCCTCTATGCCTTTGCCTTTCAGCTGTTTTGTGATTTTTCAGGTTATTCGGATATTGCCAGGGGCATTTCGAAATGTTTGGGTTTTGAGCTTATGGTTAATTTTAGAACACCCTATTTTTCAAAAGGACCGGCAGAGTTCTGGAGAAGGTGGCATATCAGCCTTTCATCGTGGCTGCGGGACTATTTATATATCCCCTTGGGGGGGAACCGGGGGAGCTGGCTAAAAAATGCCCGAAATATCATGATCACAATGACTCTGGGCGGTTTGTGGCACGGCGCAGGTTTGAATTTTGTTCTTTGGGGATTCTACCACGGATGCATTATTTTATTATACCGGGCAGTCGGTGAAGTGTGCGCCCCTCTGAAGTTTGTCTCAGAACTAAAAAAAATGAAATGGTTTGGATTCCTGCAGGTGATTGTTTTTTTTCACGTCTTTTGCCTAGGTCTTCTTTTCTTTAGGGTGTCAGAGTTTTCTCATATACCGATACTTTTGAAGAGTCTGTGCTTTAATTTTTATTTCAATCCGGCATTTATCCGTTTTTACGGAACGGTGTTTGTTTTCCATATTTGGTTATTGCTCCTTATCCATGCGGGGCTTGGACGCGAAAAAGAATTTTTTGATCTTATGAGAGGCCATCCGTTTCGACGGTGGTGCACCTTTGTTCTCTTTTATTATTTAATTTTTGTCTTTGGTGAATTCGGCGGAGATCCATTCATCTATTTTCAATTTTAGCATTCGAGGGCTTCTCATGTTTTACCCTATAGTGAATATCCTTAAAAAAAACCGACTGGCCATTTTAGCTTTTGTCGTATTGATTGAAGCCATGCGCTTTGCATTCATAGGTCATGCGGATACCTGGAAGTATTATTATGAGAATGTGCAGGCTCCGGATTATGTGGATTGGCGTCAAAAACACATACTTGCTTTAAACCAGACCTATTTGCCCCTGAGCAAAATCAAAACCGATAGACCCGAATACCTGGCTCTGGGATCAAGTCAAGTGGATGTGATATTCAACTATAGCGGATTTTTTAAAAAACATGGAGGTGACACCTTGTGGTTGCCTTTAGGAGGTCCTCTCATGTTCATGATGACTTATCCGTATATTGAAAAAAGAAAACCGAAAAATATCATTCTGTATCTGTCCGAATTTGATCTCCTGAGCGACAAAAATCTTTCCTCGATGCCGTTATTCCCTTTATCCGTTTTTCAGATGGCGGAAATTTTTCAATGTCTGCAACCTTATAGACAGAAGGTGCCTGATCTTAATCGGGGCATTGCCAGAACATTTCTAAGCAATCTTGTGAAAGAACAGAAATATGGGTTTGTTTTCAAGGCTCTTTTTTTACAATGGACCGCTTATCGAAATTTTGTACCGCAAATCTTGCCTCCCGGTGCTTTTCCGCATCTGCGTATTGAATTTTATGGGGGATACTATAAAAATGCTGACGAGAATATGGATTTTCATTTAGCCTTATTGGAAAAATTTCTTTCAAAATTTGAAAATTTTCCGGAAAAGCCCCGCATTTTTTTGGTTGAAAGTCAGTATGATCCAAGGGCCTACAGTGCCGGAAATATGAGAATCAATAGCATGGTTAAAGCTAAGTTCCGTGAATTTTCAGAGCGATACACTTACGTGACTTATATTCCTAGAGAAGCACAGTATCAAATTAAAGCTTATGAGTATCGGGATTCGATTCATATTCGTCACGGGCTTTCCGATAAAATAGTCGCAGATCTTTTCAGACTCTTTGAGTCGGCGGCGATTCCTGTAAAAAGTCAATAGCGTATAGCCTATAGTATGAGCCAAGAGGCGGCAGAAAGGAGGGGGTATGATCGAGCGTTTAGAGTCTTTGACAGGGATTTTGTTCTTGATGATGCTGGGGTGGATTTTTTCTGAGACGCGCAGAGCGATTTCCTGGAAAACGATTTTAAGTGCACTCGCGCTTAATTTTTTATTTGCGGCTCTGGTCTTCCTCCTCCCTCAAAGCACCGCCGTCTTTTTGTGGCTGAACCGGGCCGTGTTGAAGCTGCTGTCTTTTTCTACCCAGGGTTCGGCTTTTCTTTTCGGATCTCTGGCCGTGAGTCCGGGCGCGCAGGGTCCGGCAGGGGAGCCTTCCTTAGGTTTTTTTCTGGCATTTCAAATGTTTCCGGCGTTAATCTTTTTCAGTGCCCTTACATCGCTGGCCTACCGTTTGGGTTTGATCCAACCCATCATCCGTTTTTTTGCGGTGATTTTTAAAAAGCTAATGCGCTTAAGCGGTGCCGAAGCGTTGTCGGTTTCCAGCAATATTTTTGTGGGGATTGAGGCGGTATTTCCGATTCGTCCTTATCTTGAGGGTCTGACGCGCTCAGAACTTTTTACGATTATGACTGCCTGCATGGCCACTGTGGCCTCCACAACTCTAGCGATTTACGTTTCTTTCTTGAAAGAGGCGCTGCCTTCCATTGCCGGACATTTGATTTCGGCCTCGGTGATTTCAATTCCGGCTGCGGTGATTTTTTCCAAACTGATGATTCCTGAAACCAACGTCCCTTCGACTCTCGGTCATATCCCTGCTTCCAAAGAAAAAGAGGCGAGCGGATTGATGGAAGCTGTGACTGAAGGGGCTATGGAAGGCTTAAAGCTTGCGGCGGGCATTGGGGCACTTTTAGTGGCGGTATTGAGTTTGGTTGCGCTGGCGAATTTTATTTTACAAAGGACCGCCGGTTTTTTACCCGGGCATCCTGCGCTATCGATTGAAAAAATGCTGGGGTGGACCATGATTCCTTTTGTTAAGGCCATGGGGATCAGTGCACATGACCTTCTGCCGTCAGCCAGCCTTTTGGGCGAACGGTGGATTCTGACCGAAGTGGTGGCCTATCGGGATTTGGCTCAAATGGCAGCCTCCGGACTTATCGGTGATGCCCGGACGCTTGTGGTGATGAGTTATGCACTGTGCGGCTTTACCCATATGGCTTCGGTGGCTATTTTTGTGGGCGGTCTGAGTGCGCTTGTCCCTTCACGCAAAAAAGAAATTGCGGGGTTAGGCTTTAAAGCCCTGGCCGCAGCTTTCTTGGCGACAGTCATGAC
Organism: Candidatus Omnitrophota bacterium; assembly: GCA_020632475.1. Classification (GTDB taxonomy): domain Bacteria; phylum Omnitrophota; class Omnitrophia; order Omnitrophales; family Aquincolibacteriaceae; genus JACKFM01. The sequence continues at coordinate 507,549 of JACKFM010000001.1, forward strand.
GGGCTGTTTAGCAGGATTCTTCTTTTCCTCCGGGCGCATGACAATTTTGGGGAGTTGGTAGAGTGTAAAGAAAGTCACTATGAAACCGCTTTATAGTGATTTTCTTGCTGCTTCACAAACGACTAGCGACGAGCCACGCTATACACTGTCAGCCCCTTTCAAAAGAATGCTCAATTTCAAAACGAATCTCAGTTTATCCCCCTTCAAAAAAAGACTCGGTTTTTCAGGGGTAAGAGGTTGTAATGCCTTGAAAGAATAATCAGTTTCAAGGCAAACAAACTCTATATATTTTCATGATAAATCTCCAATTTCTTCTGAATGCTCCTGAGGAGACGGGCTTTAAGGGAATTGCCTTTGAGTTCTTCTTCACGGATAGGTTTCCATTTGCCGGGGATCAGGATTTGGGATTCGATGAAGCGCTCGATGGCTTCCTGGAGTTTGTTGCGGTTTCTGCGGAAGCGCGGTTTGAGGGCCTCGTTGACAATCCAGGTCAGGCCGTCACCTGTGCGGCGGTATTCATAATTGATCACCGACGAGCGTCTCGCCACAACGGCAAGAATCTCTTTGGGATTTTCGGGATTTAAATCGACTATCAGTTTCTGATAATTTTTTTGAAAGGCCGCGGCTTTTTCTTCACGTGTTTTAGTCAGCTCAAGATCTTTATCCTGTGCGTAGGAAGCGGACATGAGTTCGCAAAAGGGTTCGGCCGGCATATGGGGCCAGTCTCCGTTTTTCATTTCTTTAAGAATGTAACGAGGCAGTTCTTTGAGGAGATGGCGTACCAGAAAAATCGGGGGATGATCAATGCCGTCTGCGGTTTTCGCTTCACCCTTAATGGTTTTAATTGATTCAAAATAGTCCAGATTTTTTTGAAACGAAGTGACGTCTTCTTCATGATTTTGAATCAGGCTTTCAATGTGAGAAAAATCAAAGCCGATGCCCCAGAGCATGCGTTTAAGGCGTTCCACCCTGAATGATTCATCAAATAAAACTAAGCAGGGGGCATCATCAAAAGCATCAAGTGGTTTTTTTTCCGACGTTATCACAAAATCCATGAGCTGGGCAAAGGTCTGAATGATTTTTTTTGCCCAGTATTTTTGTTCGCTTAAATTGGTGGAAAAGCGGTCGGTGTCTTCGTAACGGTATTTATTGTGTTTGGCCGCAAATTGGCGAATTGATCCGTAATCAAGCAGGGCCCCGTGCGCGAGCATGTTGTCGCCATCCCAGGCCATCCAGTTGAAGATGTATTCTTCTTCGAGTACCGCGGCAAGTTTGGCATAGTTGCGCGTGAGATATTCCAAACAGTCCTGATAGCGCTTTTTCCCGGAAGGTTCAAATTTGGCCGAACGATTTTTCTCTTGTCGTTTCATAAAGTAATCGATCGATGCTTTGAGGTCACCGTGCAGGCCCATTTTAAGATAGCGAAACATATGTGCGGGGCGAATGAGGTTGGGTGCCGACCGGACACCGATCGCGGTTTTGTCGTCAAAAGCAATCACACAGAGGACGCGTTCGGTCGGAATCCCTTCGCGGTAGAAAATTTCGGACATAATGGCACTGGCCAGCATTTCATCCAAGTCAGCCCGTCCGCAACCGTAACCGAAAGATTCATCGCCGGTTTGAATCGGCCGGTCGGCATCCTGGGAGCCGGGGCTAAGCAGCGTCGCTCCCGTTCCGCAACTTGAAAGATCAAAGATTTTTCCGTCATTTGAAATCCAGCCGTTCCAGAGGCTGCGGCCGTCACCGGAAGTTTTACCCTGTTTATTTTCGTGCTGAAGTTGCAGGTAGCGGGTAGCCATGTAGGCACGGCCCTTGAGCGACTTTCGAACAATTTTTGGATGATTTAGATGATCATATTCATTAACAATTTGCAGCGAGAAAGTTCTCAGAACATGCTGCTCCAGCTTTTTGTTCATGCGGGAGGGGTGATTGGAGGCAAGCAGGCCAAGTTCACGTGCCAGGGAAAAATTGAAATAGATGATTTTTCCACCCTTACGGTAACGAGCCAGGTAATCAATATAACCTTCAGCGCTGACTTCACGCCAGGGATGTTCCCCATTAATCAGATGAAATTGCTCGTACATTAGAAGATGAGCACCTCCGTCCGCTTTTTTAAATTTATCGGCGTAACCGGGATCTCTGTTTAAGGCTGAGGCTGCCAAGGTGTGTCTTTATGGCACATTTTTTATAAAAAAGTCGATGAAAATCCCTTTTAAGCCGATGAAGATTAAGCCATTTAATATTTCTCTTAAGTTAAAACCACGATGCCATATCAAGGTAGCTTGATGCTGACAAATCCGCAATTTCTCTTTAAAGTTTTAGGTGCAGTTTTTGGATTACTTACTCTAATTTTCATTATCGCGGTACAACTGAACCGAACGTACGGGCGTCTATCCGGACCAGTTAGAAAAACTCTGTTGATTTTGCTGCATGTGTTGACCAGTTTTATTCTTGTTATCGGTTTTTATGCTATGGAACATGTTCATGGGGTTTATGCGCCCGCCCATCGTTTACGTGTAGAAGTGATTGAATGTGCAATTACTCTTGTATTTTTTTTAATTTTGGGAGTACCTTTTGTGTTCTTTTATATCAAGACGAAAAATATGATTGAGTTTTTGAAAAAAGAACGTGAAGTACACAAGCTGGATGTGCTTAACCTTCTGAACCGTCTGTGGGAGGAAATGGAAGAAGGTGAGAGGGAACACGCCAGGAGAACTAGTTTATGGAGCAAGGACTTTTGTGAGTTCATGAAGATAGAGAAAAAGCTGCTCCGGGAGATTATTTTTGCAGCAATGTTTCATAATATCGGGAAACTTTTTATTCGTCGCCACACTGATGCTGGATCGGAGGATCTAACGGAGCTTCATGTGAATAAAAGTGCGGCCCTTCTCTGGCGAATCCATATTTATGAACACGCAGCCGATATCGTACGGCATCATCATGAGCGTTGGGACGGGCAAGGACACCCCAACAGGCTTAAAGGAATGGATATTCCGTTTGGATCCCGGGTCATTGCCATTGTCGGACGGTATGAGCGTCTGGTTAATGGGCGAATGGGAACGCCGAAACTTTCTCCCGATGAAGCTTTGGTCCAAGTGATTTCCGGTGCCGGAACCGAATTTGATCCTGATATGATCCGTCAATTTTCCGCTTTTATGAATTCCCGTCTGGAGCGCAAATCGTAACCCATCGCTCGTAAATCGTGAATCGCTGAAAATCAGAAGTCTCAAAATCGAATAGCCTCAATTGTGCCAGAAGAGTACTCTGGACTATCGGCTATGAACGATTGACTGTTTTTGGTTTGTGAACGGAGAGAGGGAGAGCATATATGCTTCCGGCAGGAGGCCGGAATAAAGAGGCGTTTCAAATTAACTTACCCGACTGATCAGCGCCTACTGCGGTGCTGCTGTCGGTAAGGAGTACGCCTTAAGAAATGGTTCTGATTGATTCGCCGGTGAATGATAAAACGCAAACGCAACACGAAACCGTCCTTTCATTGAAAAACGAGGACTGAGTGCTGAGGCTCAGCTCAGTCAATGTTTCCGTGAAAACCTCTACTCTATGAATATGTCGGCAGGTAGACGAAAAAATTAAAGCAGTTTTTCGATTTGCCCGGTCATTTCAGGACTGAGTGGAGTGGTACGTGATTCAAAGCGGGCGATGACTTCACCTTGTCGGTTAATGAGAAACTTATTGAAGTTCCAGCTGATTGCCCCCGGAAAAGGGGACTCTTGAGTCAAATATTGATAAAGAGGGTGGATGTTATTTCCCTTGACCGTGATTTTTGAAAAAAGCGGAAATTTGACACCATAGGTGAGTTTACAGAATTCTTTAATCTGGGCGTTGGTTCCCGGTTCCTGGCCGCGGAAATCATTGGAAGGAAAGGCGAGGATTTCAAAGCCGCGATCGTGGTATTGCCGGTAGAGTTCTTCAAGGCCTTCATATTGAGGTGTGAAGCCGCACTTGGATGCGGTGTTCACGATCAAAAGTACTTTGCCTGAGTAACTTGAAAGTTCAACTAGGTTACCGTCAATATCATCGGCGATGAAGGAATAAATCCCGGCACTGGCTGTAGGCGTGTAAAGGCCATAAAATCCAATCATCATAAAGAAAAAACAAACGAGAATTTTTTTCATATTTAATCCCTTCTTTATAGTAAAATAAAACCCAATGGCTTTTTGATTTAAAAAAACATTATATCATGTCTGAAACGATCCAAGGGAGGTGTTCCAAATGAAAGCATTACGTATTGTTCCGATTACTCTTTTTGTTTTCACATTGCTCTTGTCAGGCCGTGTTTTTGCGGAGGATATGGATCTGGCAGCGGCTGAAAGTGCGGCGCATGAGATGGAAGCGACTGCTCAATCTGCAGAAATGCAGCATGAGGCGGAAATGAAGAAAAAGGCTGAAGAAGCTAAGATGAAAGCTGAAGAGGCTAAAAAAGAGGCAAAAGCCAAGGCGGAGAAAACGAAGAAAGAGGCTCGGGCCAAAGCCGAGAAGCAGAAAAAGGAAGCCGAAGCTAAGGCTAAGAAGAACAAAGAAAAAACTGAAAAAGCCATGAAAGAAAAGAAAGCCAAGGCCGGCAAAGACGTTAAGGCTGCGGCTAAAAAGGCTGAAAAACAACCAAAAGGCTGGGAGAAGGGTAAGAAAAAAGGATTTGAGGAAGGTAAGCCCAAGGGGTTTTGGGGCAAAGTCAAAGGCGCGTTCGGAGGCGGCGACGAATAAGTTTTAAAGTCGAAAGGCTAGAAGGGTAAAAGTTTTTTGCCTTTCTGACCTTGAGCTGAGGATAAGGGCAGGTACTTATCATAAGTATCTGCCCTTTTTTATTTTTTTGAATCCGTGTGATTGGGTTTGTTTTTCTTTTGTGTGTATAACATTTCATCCGCTTTGTTGATCAAACTCGCAAGCTCTAGCGGGCTTTTAGGATCAAAACAGGCGTAACCAATGCTGAGAGATATGAGGGGGTGGCCTTTTCCCTCAGATAGTTGGTGAAGTTTTTTTGAGATATTCTGAAGAAAAGCTTCGGCATGATTCTCCTTTGCATCAATAGCAATCACTGCAAATTCATCACCACCGATGCGTGAGACGATATCCGTATGACGGAAGGATTCTTTAAGTGCTGTTCCTGCCTGACGGATAACCCGATCTCCCCCGGGATGCCCCAAAGCGTCATTGATTTGCTTAAGGTTGTCGACGTCGGCCATTAACAGGACAAAGGGTTTTTGAGTGCGCATCGCAAGGGACATTTGTTGTTCGAGAAACATATCGAACCCTCTGCGGTTATAGAGGCTGGTAAGGGCATCCAGTAAGGCCAAGTTTCTGAAATTTTCGGTCATTTGTGCCAATTTTTGATTGGCCTGAAAGAGATGATCATAGGACTCCTTGAGTTTGGCCGTCATTTGTCTAAAACTGTCGGCTAAATCACCGATTTCATCCTTTGAATGAATATCAATGGATGCGTTGAGATTTCCGGAACCAACGGCCAGAAGGGCGTGCCTGAGTTGATCAAGGGGGTGAATAACAACATTTAATAGCCATAAAGGCACAATTAATGCCGTAAGCGTGCTCAAGAGAAAGGCCATTGCAATTGCTGCGGTCAAACGGCGTTTTTGAGTTTCGTTAATTTCACGCGTATTGGAACGTAAGGTTGCCGCATAGGTATGTAATTCTTCCTCGGTTTTCGGAAAGGTCGAACTGTAGAGGCGTAATTCTTCTTCAGCGTTCTCAAAATCATTCAGGGTATTTAAATAGGTCTCGGCGCTTTGATTTAAATCCTCGCGTTCCCATTTTCGCAGAATATCCGTTAAAAATCGGTTAAGCCGTCTTCGGTTGTTTTTAAGCGGTGGTTGAGAACGGCCTTCAGGGAAATTTTGTTCAGATAAAATATTTCTTGCGAATTTTTCAGCCTCGCCGGGTTTGAGCGGAGACGGGGATTGTTTCGGAGAGACATCTTGCAATCTGGCCCATGTTTCTTTTGCCGTGGTTTCCAATGCCGCCGCATTTTCTGTAAGTTTCTCTTCCAGCTCTTTTTTGTTCGACAGGGCCAGGATAAAATCTTGAAGCCGGTGACTGTGTTCTTTGAGGGTGTGTGTGATTTTATGAATTAATTCAATATTTTGCTTTTCCCGAAAAATAGGAGCAACTGTTTCGGTATAGGCAATCACACCGGTGATTTCATTCTGGACATAGGTGATTGTTGAAAGGTCCTCTCCTCGAAGTAGTGTTTCGCGTCCGATTCTGGTTTCAGCTAAAAGTTCGGTAATTTTTTCTGAGGCAAGGGTCCTCTGGGAACTATTTTCGAAGGCATGTAACTCATGGATGACAAAGGAATAGATCACAGCCAGAATAAGACAGGCTGAAACGAAGGTGAGGATCGTTTTTGTCCGGATTTTCATAAGAATCAAACTCTCTAAAAAATGTTAAAATACCGGTAAAACGATCTATTATAAGCAGTTCAATAAGATTATGACAATATTTGAAATGAGAAATGGGGTAGTCGCCAAGCTGATTGATCCGACTTATGTCGGATATCGATAAGTTTACGGATAGTATAGAGTTATACGATATTATGGGAGAGAACCTCTGCGATGAAAGCAAACATCATTAGAGTCATTTCTTTTTTGTGCGGTTGTTTCTGTTTACTGCTCTGTTCAGCCGCTGCTCTCAGAGCTGATGAGGTTCGGTATCGAATTGATGATGCTTTAAGTCAGCTGAATTTTTTCGTTGATTCAACGCTTCATGAAGTCGAGGGATCGGCCCATCAGTTTGCAGGGGAGGTTTTGTTTGATCCGGATACTTTGAGTGTGGTTTCGGGGGGATGGGTGAAAATTCCGGTCATCGAAATGGATACCCAAAATGCAAAGCGGGATAAAGGGATGTATAAGATGTTTGACCGCGATGCCTTCCCGGATATCCGTTTTGAAGCCTATGCATTCCAGTGTGCTGAATCTTCCGGGGAACAATCAAAAATAAAGTGTGAAATCAGCGGGATTCTGACAATCCGTGACGTGATGAAAAATATTACTTTTCCGGTCACGGCTTCTCGTGAAGGTGAGAACTTCAGAGTGGAAGGGGAAATGCTCATTCGCCGTGACGATTTCCGCTTAAAAACGCCCTCTGTGTTTGGGATTATCCGGGTCGATCAGGATGTAACCGTTCAATTTAATACATTATGGAAACTCGATCAATCCTGAGACCCTGGAAGTTTTTTTACCGCATCCGATGGATATTGGCGCTGACCGTTTTAGCGGTTGTTGCTGCGAGTATCCCCTCCGCATCGAAACTACCGGTGGACCCTTCGAACCTTGCGATGTTTGAACGCACTCAGTCTTTTCAGGATAATGAGCGGTTTCAAAGTCTTTTCGGAGGAGATGATACGGTTGTGATCGGCGTGGGAAACCTTGAGGTTTTGACCCGCCCGGTTTTAAACTGGCTTTCGACGATGGCTGAGGATTTTGCACAATGGCCTGAGATTGAAACGGTTGAAAACCTGATGACCGTTAAAGGCGTAGCGCGTAAGGGATGGAAGGTTTCGGATTTTGTTCTAGCCCAGGCATTCTTGCAAGGGGATGAGACCGCAGACGAACTTCGAAGCAAGCTTGAAAATTTTCATGAATGGATTAAACCGTTCATGAATGAAACCGGCCATTTTACGGCAGCTGTTATCACGTTAAAGCCGGGGTTAAAGAGTGCCCAGCGGCATTATGTGATCGTCAAGACCCGTGATTGGCTTAAAGACCATCCCCTGGAAAACGCTTCTTTCTATTTATCGGGAACAGCTGTTGAGCAGGATAGTTTTATCGCCCGTATTGAAAAAGATCATCATCTTTTTGTTCCTTTGACCTTTGGCTTAATGATGTTGATTATCTTGTTTTTTTTCGGTCACTGGCTTTACATGATTTATCCGGCAGCCGTGATTGTGGCGACGATTGTTTCAACGCAGGCGCTGATGACCTGTCTGAATTCTCCAATGAATGTGATTACCTCACTGGTGGCCCCGGTGATTTTGATTATTTCGATTTCGGATGTCATTCATATTCAATCGCACGTCAGACATGTCGGGCGAAGACCCCGGCCGGAAAGGGCGTTGGCGGTGACGTTCCATGCGCTTGCACTTCCGTGCCTTTTGACTACGCTGACCACAATGGCCGGTTTTTTCTCATTGATGATCAGCCGTGTTCCGGCCATCCGCCAGTTTGGTTTTTTTTCAGGGTTCGGAACGGGCATTGCGCTGTGCTGGACATTTTTGCTTTTGCCGGTTTTCTTTTTGCGGCATATTCACAAGAGCGATGCGCCGCAGCATCAAATCTGGAGCACTGTGGCCGGTCAACTGACGGAGTGGAGTTTGAAATACCGCCGGGTGATTATCCTTTTGGCCCTGATCTTCGTGGGGGGAGGGCTTTATGGGCTTTCGGGGACACAGATTCATACAGATATTTTAGGGGCCTTTAAACCGGATGATCCATTTAGACAGGACACTCAAACCATTCAACGCCAACTGGAAGGAATTTATCCGCTTGAATTTCGGGTGCATACAGAAACAGAAGGATCTTTTTTAGACGCCTCAAAAATTCTGGCATGGAATCGTTTTGAAAAATTAATTGAAGGATTTGAAGGGGTTTCCTATGTTCGTTATCTGACCGATGTCCTTAACGTGCTTGATCGTGCAGTGCGCGGGAAAGATGAAGGTGATGAAAATGAAATCCCTGATTTTTACCTTGAAAAATATATTGCCGGAATGGATTTAAAAGAGAATCCGGAGTTAAAACGGGTGATGTCGGCTGATTTGCGTGACACGCGCCTGAGTGTTTTTTTGAAATCTTCGGATACCCGGCATGTGATGGAACTGGCCGCCAAGATCCAAAACGCGCTTCCGGATGATCTGAAAGGGATCTGGCAGGTGACGCCGGCCGGGCAGACTTATCTTTTGGCCAGCATGTCTCAGAATTTGGTCAAGAACGAACTGTGGAGTATTGCCGTGGCGATGGCGGCCATTTGGTTGATGCTGACTGTGTGGTTTCGGTCTTTGACGGCCGGACTCATCAGCATCTTGGTGAATGCTCTGGCGTTGACGGTGATGATCGGGAGTATGCCGTTTTTGAGAATTCCTTTAAACACGGCGACAGCTACAATCGGCAGCGTGGCGGTCGGTTTAATTGTGGATCATTCGATTCATGTGCTCTACCGTTTTAAGCAGAATATCAAAACGCAGAAGATCGAAAAAAGTATTGCCCATGTCATGGCCTATTGTGCGCAGCCGATGATTTGTACGACTTTTATCCTGACGGCCGGTTTTGCGGTGACGCTTTTGGGCAGTATTGAACCGACTATTCAATTTGCAGTGATGATGATCGGCGTCTTAATCATGGCTTTGTTAGCCAATTTACTTGTTTTACCGATCGGTTTGACGGTGATGGGGAGGAATCACAATAATGAATAAATTTGATGCAGTCATTGCCGGTGCGGGGCCGGCCGGATTAAGCACCGCTTTAAAATTACAGGCCGCCGGGTGGCGGGTACTTGTGGTTGAAAAGTGCAAAGTCCCCAGAGATAAGGTCTGCGGAGGGTTTGTCGGGCCGGAGAATATTCTTTTTTTGAAGGAACTGGGTATTTATGAAAAACTAAAACAACGGGGGGCTGAGGAAATTAATAATGTTGTCCTGAGTTCAAGCCGGGGCAAGAAAGTGCGTATTCCGATTTCCTTAAATGGATCTGCTCTGCCGGGGTTGGCCCTAAGCCGGAAACTTCTGGATGGAACGCTGTTGGAAGCCTTTGTCGCCCGCGGTGGAAGTGTCCTGGATGAACATGCCCTTGAAAACGCATCGAGGGAAGGCCTTTTTAAGATTAGAATTAAAAACCTCAAGACCGGCAGCGAAGCAATGGTTTATGCAAACCAATTTATCCGGGCTACCGGGCTAAGGAATTCTGCGGGAATTAAAGATGAAAAGATGTTTTGGGGCATATCGGCAATGTTTAAAAATGTAAAAAATATGGAAGACCATGTTTTTCTTCATTTAATTGACAAGGGGCATTTGGGGATCAACCGTTTTGAAGATAATGTTGTGAATGTTTGTTATGTGGCTGACGGTGATTTGGTGAAATCTTTTGCCGGGGATCTTGAAGGGCTTTTTGATCACTTTAAAGGGGCTAATCCGGTCATCACCGAACAACTCGAAAGCGCCCAAAGAGTGACGACCTGGAAAGGGATTCCTGTGGCACGCAAGATTCCTTATGAATTTGCCAAAGACGGAGCTTTTTATGCCGGTGATACGGTGGGTGTTGTGCATCCGATCGTGGGGGGCGGAATTTCATTAGCCCTTTCCATGGGGTATGAACTTGCCTCGCTCTTGACCGCCCATGAATCGGAGAGTGTTCCTCATGAGAAAGTTTTGCATGCTTATCGCAAGGTGTGGCACAAAAAATATTTTTGGCGCTTGCGGGCATCGGGAATGATGGGGCGTCTGAGCCATTGTAAGCCTGCAGCAGATGTCATTTTACATCTTATGAGTTCAAGATCTGATCTTATGGAGGCGTTTTTTAAATTTCATCATCGTTCACTAGGTTCTGTTGAAATTGCTGACCTGACTGTTTGCCGGCGATGAAGAAAGTAATATAAAAAAACAATCCGCGCTGTTGATGAGTGCAGCCCCTGTTTTTTGAAGGGGGTCAATAAGAATATAAACAAGGAGTTTATCGCTGTGCTGCCGGTCAAATTAACTCATATCGAAACAGATAATCCCGAAAAACAATGGAGCCAGGATGCGATTTTAGAGCATCTGCTGAGAACTAAAAAAATTTCAAGCAGGGAACAAATTTTTTATAAGCGTTTTCTCTCTGACGGAAGTATCGCAACTCGTCATTTCGGTTTAAAAACGCTTGACCAAACCTATGATGAGACAGCCGATGAGGCGATCCAAAGATTTGAACGGGTCGCTACACAAATCGGGTCACAGGCTCTTAAAAAGTGTTTGGCGCGTGCCGGTAAAACACCGGTTGAAATAGATGGGCTTGTGGTGACGACCTGCACCGGATATCTTTGTCCCGGGTTGACTTCCTATATTGCACAGGCCTCGGGTTTGCGCGATGACCTTTTCACTCTTGATCTGGCCGGGACGGGCTGTGGTGCGGCATTGCCCGCGCTTCGTTCAGCCGTACAATTTCTCAATACGCATCCTGATTCCAATATCATGGTTTTATGCGTGGAGGTTTGTTCCGCCGCATTGGCCTGGGGTCAGGAGATCGATCTGATTTTATCCAATGCTATTTTTGCCGACGGAGCCGCAGCCTGCCTGCTTTCGAATAAACCCGAAGCCAAGGGGCTTGAGGTTCTCAATTTTGCTTCGTTGCTTTGGCCCGAATACCGTGATGATCTGCGTTTTAAACATCGCGATGCGCGTTTGTGTAATGTGATTAACAAGAACGTCCCTGAAATTGCCGCTGAAGCGGTTAAACAACTCCGCCAAAATCTGGCTGAAAAGGTTAAGGAACCCTTCCGCTATCATGCGATCCATCCGGGCGGCCGCCGCATATTAGATGAAATTGAAAATGCCTTGGAGCTGGACGTGAACGCGTTGCAGAGTTCGCGTGCGGTGTTGAAACAATACGGGAATATGTCTTCGCCGAGCATTCTCTATGTGATTAAAAAAATTTGGGAAGACGAGGGAATCGAAAATGGTGATCACCTGCTTGTCTTTTCGTTCGGAGCCGGATTTACGGCATTTGGAGCAGCTTTAAAGGGGGTTTTATGAGTCAGGAAGTGTTTGAGGAAAAAGAAGTGCTGGACACCGAAACTTATCAGAAAAAGAAACTGGAATTAATCGATAAGGTCGGTTTTAGAGATCATTTTAAAGCTGATAAATGGGAGGATTTCAACCGTGATTTTTTTGACGGCCTTGCCCATAAATACGATGCGCTTAATGAAGTCTTGAGTTTGGGGATGCACCGTCTGTTTAAAAAAAGAGCGGTGCATAATGCCGGTTTAAAAAACGGAGACCGTGTACTCGATCTTTGTACGGGAAGCGGTGATATTGCCCTCTATATTGCCAAAAAATATCCGGGCTGCCGGGTGGTGGGTGCCGACGTTTCAAAGAATATGCTTGAGATTGCACGTAAACGGGGAGAAGGGATTTCCAATCTTGAGTTTATTGAAGCGGACGCCTTAAATCTGCCTTTTGAGAATCAAAGCTTTGATGTGACATTTATCAGTTTCGGATTACGCAATCTTTTTGATCTTAAAGAAGGAATTCTTGAGATGAAGCGCGTAACCCGTGCAGGCGGACGGGTGGTCAACCTGGATTTGGGCAAACCTAAAGGACGTATCCGAAATGCTCTTTATACGCTTTATTTTTTGAAACTCATCCCCTTTTTGGGACGGACGGTTTTTCATCGCAATGAATTTAACAGCTTTAAGTATCTGCCTGAGTCGGGCAAGTACTTTCCTGCACCCGAAGAACTTTTGCGGGTTTTCAGTTCTCTGGGATTTGAAGACTGCCGCAGCTATAACTTTATGTTCGGAGCCATTAATCAGCAGATTGCCGAGATTAGACCATAGACTGGGAGAAAAGAGACTTGGCGACGGGGTGAGGATCGATAAGAGAGAGAAAAATAGGATATTTCTGGCATCTAAAGCTGCCTAAGTCGCATTGCTCGTTATTTTCTACTCTCTCCTTTACTCTCAGGCCAGTGAGCATGCTTTGACTCAGTCCTGAGTCCTCAGACCTCAGTCCTACTTTTCTGATTCACGATATAGTTCGCATTTTAGAAGCGTTTCTGATAGAATCCGCCCCTATTATGCAGCATCAAAAACGCCGTAAAGATATTCGTAATGTCGCAATCGTCGCTCACGTCGATCACGGGAAGACCACGCTTGTCGATGCCCTGCTGGCACAAAGCGGAGCCTATCAGTTTAAAGAAGGGGAATCCACGATTATGGATTCCAATGACCTTGAGCGTGAACGCGGAATTACCATTTTTTCAAAAAACGCATCCTTTGTTTATAAGGATGTGCGCTTTAATATTGTCGATACCCCCGGCCACGCGGATTTCGGAAGCGAAGTTGAACGAATTCTGCGGATGGTCGACGGGGTACTGCTTTTAGTCGATGCTTTCGACGGTCCCATGCCGCAAACGAAGTTTGTCTTACGAAAATCCCTTGAGCTGCACTTAAAACCCATTCTGGTGGTTAATAAAATTGACCGTCCTAATGCCCGTCCACATGAAGTCACTGATATGACGTTTGATCTTTTCTGTGAATTAAATGCCACGGATGAGCAATTGGATTTCCCTGTGGTCTATGCCTCGGCCAAAGAAGGCCGGGCGACAATCGATCTGGATGAAGATAATCGGGATATGAAGCCGCTTCTGGATACGATTCTGCATCGTGTGCTTCCTCCGATTGCCGATGCTGATCTTCCTTTTCAAATGCTTGTAACCATGCTCGATTATGATTCTTATGTCGGTCGCATCGCCGTCGGGCGTATCTTTCACGGCCGTGTGAAAGTTGGAGATACGATTGCCCTGGTGCAACGCGACGGAACGGTCAAACGCAGCAAAGTCACAAAAATTCTCGGGTATCAGGGACTGAAACGTATTGAAATTAAAGAGGCCGAAGCGGGTGACATTATTTCGCTGGCGGGTGTGGAAGATGTTCATGTCGGAGAAACACTTGCCGCCGTAGATAAACCGGAAGCTTTGCCGACGATTAAAATTGATGAACCCACGATTTCGATGTTTTTTTCACATAATACCAGCCCCTTAGCCGGTAAGGATGGCGGGAAGTTTCTGACTTCGCGCCATATTCGTGAGAGACTTGAACACGAGGCTATGATGAATGTCGGAATTAAGGTTGAAGAGGTCGAAGAAGGGGAGCGGTTTAAAGTTTCAGGAAGAGGCGAACTGCATCTTTCAATTTTAATTGAAACCATGCGCCGTGAGGGCTATGAGTTAGAAGTCTCAAAGCCGCAGGTCATTGTTAAAAAGATTGAGGGGGAGTTGTTTGAACCTGTTGAATCAGTGGTCATTGAGGTCGATCCCGGCTATGAAGGGGGCGTCATTCAGGCGCTTGGTTCGCGTAAGGCGGAACTTAAAGATATGCGGACGAGTGCGGTCGGAACAGTCCGTATGGAATTTTTAATTGCTTCGCGGGCATTGATCGGATTTCGTAACGAACTGCTTGTCATGACGCGTGGTACCGGGATGATGTATCAAACCTTCCATGAATATCAAAAATACAAAGGGGAATTGCCCGAACGCTCAAGCGGAGTTCTGATTTCTCACAGTCCGGGTAAGGCCGTGGCCTACGCACTGTGGGGACTGCAGGAAAGAGGGGAGATTTTTTCGCGTCCGCAGGATGAACTTTATGAAGGCATGATTGTCGGTGTGAACAACAAAGGACATGACTTGGTCGTAAATGCTGTTCGTGAAAAGAAACTGACCAATATGCGTGCTTCCGGTTCGGATGAGGCTATCCAGTTAATCCCTCCGCGCGAAATGACACTGGAGTTTGCGCTTGAATTTATTGAGTCCGACGAGCTGGTTGAAATTACCCCTAAAAATGTACGCCTCAGAAAACGCTATCTGACCGAAAACGAACGCAAAACCGTCCGCCGCAATTCATAATTAGTCGCTGTTCATTTAAACCGGAAAGTTGATTTTAAATGATTACAGCGACTTATCCCCGAAAAAGTGAGATGAATTTTTTCGGGGGTTCGTAAGCTGTTCATTTAAACCGGAAAGTTGATTTTAAATGATTACAGCGACTTATCCCCGAAAAAGTGAGATAAATTTTTTCGGGGGTCGTTTCTTGCTGATTCATTACCCCACTCAGCCCCCTCTTTTTAGCTCATCTTTTGAAATTTAAGACCAAATACTCGACCCTAAAATGCCGATAAATAGATATCGTGTGCGCTATGAAAAAAACAACGAATCAATGGGTTGCCCCGGAACAGGTCCTGAGCGCGGTTTACGGTAAAACTTCGCTTGAAATCAGGATGTCTGAGAATCGGCGGGACGAGGTGATCGCGGCGGCCATTTTTACCAGTTTTTTAAACCAGGAATTTGGCACGCGTTTCAGGCTGCCGTCGAATTACCGGCAGGCAGACCGCATGGCCGATGCCGAGGGAATTGATCTGGCGGTTTTGAATACAAACGGAAGGGTTAAGAATTTACAAATTAAGGGGATCCATATTCAGCGTTCCATTGAAAGACGCCGGCGGCATTTAACGAAAGGGAGTGCGCGTATTACCAGTTCTAAGTTCCGGCGGCTGATTGAACGAGATTCTGAAGAGTTGACGCGTGTCATGAAAGACGAACTGGTTAAAATTGTTCATCATGACTACGGAGGTCTTTATCTTTTGATTCATGTGCAGGCTGATTTCGCTACGCAGACGAGTTTGGAAATCGCGATTAAGAATAATCGAAAACTGCTATTGAGTTTTAAAAGTAAGGAAGTGTGGTTTTTAAGAAATGTACCGGTGAGGGCAATCCGGGGTAAACGAAGCGCCTCGAATTGTTATGCCTATAAATTGATTAAAGTTGCACCCTACCGCCATACTTATGGATACTCATTTGCTTTATAAATTAAGGATGATTTAAGCATGCCGAATACCGCTAAACAGCATTGCGGAGGGAAACTGTTATTCGCGATTGTAATCGTGTTGGCCTCAGCCCTTTATTTTAGGACTTACGCGCTGCATCCGGCTCCGCATATGGATAAACAGATCCGTAAATCGCTCATCGATAATTTGAAAGAACATGTGCGCCTGAATTCACAGACCGAACTTTCGAAATACCCGCCTAAGATTCAACAACAGATTATCGATAAACGTGCGGATGAGATTTTAAAAAAAGATCCGCGAGGATTTGAAAATATGGTTCAGACAACCCTCCAGAGAGTCATGAACCAGCGCAGTGAAGCCATGTCTCCACGGTATTTATCCGGTGCTGATCCGTATTATTATTATGCCCTCACGGAAAAGGTGATTCGGGACGGTGTGTTAGGGGAGCCTGCCGCTAAACCGGGGACGTTTATCAATGTCTTGCGCAGTGCCCCCGCAGGCAATCCGGACGTTAGAAATTTGCACCCCGTTGTAGGCGCTTTTTTTGCCAAGGTGGCCAATGGGATTAATCCCGGAATTTCTTTGATGCGTGTGACGGCTTTTGTTCCGCTTTTTTTTGTAGTCCTCATCGTTCTTTTTTATTTTTTGACGGCCCGTCTTTTGGGAACCGGTCTTTTTGCGGTTTTTTCGGGTTGTCTTGTCTTTATTCTTTCTCCGATGGTGATACAACGTTCCGCTTACGGATGGTACGACACGGATGTTTATAATTTTCTTTTTCCCATTTTAATTTTGGGAACATGCCTGTCCGGTTTGAAAGATTCAAAACAGTCTCATGTCTGGGGTTTTTTAGGAGGGGTGATGACAGGTTTCTATCCTCTTTTCTGGCAGGGGTGGTCATTGATTTTTATGTTGATTACCGGGAGCGGTTTGGTGGTGGGTGCGGCGGATCTTCTGAAAAAGGATAAATTTAAGCGTAGATACAGCAGTTTGATTTATACGGGCACTTATATTGTGATGTCCGCTGTTTTTGGATGGCTCTTTTTGGGCAAAGAGGTCGCTTTGGATACGCTTTCAAGTATTATCGATTATTTTCGGGGAGTGACCGGTGCCTCGATCGATGTGTGGCCGAATCTGCTGGTGATGGTTGGTGAAACAGAACCGGTCAGTTTGACCAAATGGGTTTATTTATGTTCACATTACGGAGCTGTGGCGTTTGGTCTGATCGGATTGACGGGTGCTTGTATTCTTTATCTCAAAGATCGTGAAAAACTTGAAAACCGGTGTGCTCTTTTGACCGTTGTCTTCTTTTTGCCGATTTTTATTTTTTCGCTGAAAAGCCAGAGAATTACTATGTTTTCAATTTTTCCACTATCGCTGTTGATGGTCTTAGGAGTTTCTTATTTTCAAGACGTCGTGCGAAGGTTATCTCGAAAAATAAAAAAGCCGTTGTTTTCGAAATTATGCCGCGCAGCCGGCGGCTTAATCATTTTGGGTATGATTGTTCCGCGTTCTCTGATCGGAGCTCATGTGGCGGGCATACAGAGACACCTGATTATGAATGATACGTGGTATCACGTTTTGAAGGAACTTGAAAAGAAGTCCTCCGAAAACAGTATTGTCTACAGCTGGTGGCCGCCCGGATATTTTATTAGTGCGATCGCGCACCGGGCTGTGGTTATTGACGGAGGAACGCATGCCCACCGGGAAAATTTTTGGATCGCCAAGGCTCTGATGACCAAAGATGAAAAAAAAGCAGCCGGTTTTTTGAGGATGCTGGCCTCCGGTGGCAACCAGGCCGCTGACTTTCTGGAATCAAAGGGGTTAAGCCCGGATGAAACCGTCGGGGTTCTGGATAAAATTGTCGGGCTTAAGCGTAAAGAAGCCTTTAAAGAATTGCCCGAAAATTGGAACGATGAAGACAAAAATGCCTTGCTTGATAAAACTCATGCTGAAAAAAATCTCCGGCCCGGATATGTGCTGGTCTATGACGATGTGCTCCATAAGAACTTGGAACTTCAGATCCTGAGCCGGTGGAATTTTCAACGAGCCCAGGAAATTTTGAGCAGCAAAACTGAAAACGTAAAGGATCTGAGAAATGATTATGTCCAGAAGATGCTTAAAATTTCGGCTGGATCGCTCCCGTATGAAACCAATATGGCTCTTAAGGAGAAAAGAGCCGACATCTATATATTTCAAAACGGACTAGTTTATGATGCGAAATCAAACGAAATGCACATGCCTCTTTTTGGGGGGCGTCAGACGCCTGTGAGTTTTTACTTTCGGGATGACAGGCGTTGGAACTTTAAGGAAGAACCCGATTCGACTCTGCCCGTATCCGCTGTTTTAATGAAAGACGGTGAGAAGCTGACATTGGATTTCATTCATAAAGATTTGCTTTCGACATTTTTGTTCCAGCTCTATTATTTCGATGCTGAAAGTTATGATTTTATTGCTCCCGTATCCCGTGAACATAATCCGGATACCGGTGCGACCGTCGCCGTTTTCCATGTGGACTGGGACAAAATTTCATAAAACCGGAGAGTGATTGAGTGGATAAACTTAAGAAAGTCCTTGTGATTATTCCGAATTATAACGGAGGTGAGCGTATTCTCCGCTGTATCAAATCGGTTCTTCAACAGTCCTATCCGACGATTGAGGCGGTGGTGGTGGATAATGCCTCGACGGACGGTTCGGATGTGCTGGTGCAAAAGGAATTTCCCGCAGTCCGTTTCATTCAGAATGGCTATAATGCCGGCTGGGGGATTGCTTGTAACGCCGGGATTCATGCGGTTCAAAGTGATTATGTCGCATTGTTAAACAATGATGCCTATATGGATAAGAACTGTATCGAGGAAATGGTCAAGGTGATTGAAAAAAATCCTGATTACGGTTCATGCGCAAGCCGTATTCTGTTGTGGGACGAACCTGAAAAAATCGAGGTTTGCGGGCTGGACATATACCGCGACGGATCTTCATCCGGGCGCGGGCGCCTGAAGCCGGCCGAAACCTATATGCAGGAAGAAGAGGTCTTTTGTGCTAATGACTGCTGTTGTCTGTATAAACGCCGGATGCTTGAAGATATCGGCGATTATGACATAGACTTTTTTATCTATTGCGATGAAACCGAAATGGGATGGAGGCACCAGTTGGCCGGTTGGAAATGTATTTATGCCCCCAAGGCCGTGGCCTATCATGCCCACTCGGCTGCGGCCGGAAGCTATTCGGCGTTTAAGGCTTATCATGTCGAACGCAACCGGCTTTATCTGTGTTTTAAATCGTTTCCGATAGGGATGCTTTTGATGAGTTTTTTTTATTCGGGATACCGGTTTTTATATCAATGGTATATGTCGTCGGTTGAAAAAAAAGGTGCTTTGGCGCATTACCGGAAGGAACATTCGCTGCTGGAGGGGTTGGGTATTTTAATGAAGGCCTATGTGCATGCCTTTATGAAACTGCCCGTGATGTGGAAAAAGAGAAAAGAGATTATGCGCAAAAAAAGGATTTCGGGTAAAGAGATCAACCGGTTGTTTCAAAAATTCGGAATCACCGCCAGGCAAATGGCAAGCTACGAGTAGCGTGTCGTGTATAGCGTGTCTGGTTACACAAATACAAAAAATGAGCAGCTCTGTTGAACCTTCTAATCGGATTAGATGTTTATGGTGGTAAAGAAAATGTTATTGTGAAACGCGCCAATCGCTTAGGAGCCTCCCCGCCTGTAAGGCAGGGTGATCTCCTTCGCTCATAGACGGCGCTAATTGTTTCCCCATAACATTTTCTTTACCCTCGCACTGTTTTTATAAGGGGTTCAACAGAACCAAGATGAGCAAGTGAAACGTGCAGTACGCAATACGCCATACACAGTACGTTGAGACAAGGAGAACATGATGATACAGATTTTTTCGAATTCGCTGGGTGAGGAAGAGTTGCAGGCCGTTAAAAAAGTATTTGAATCCAAATGGCTGGGCCGCGGGCCCGAATGCAAAGCTTTGGAGGAAGAACTTTGTACTCATTTTGGGGTGTCTAAGGCCCTGCTGTTTAATTGTTGTACTTCGGCGATTTACACGGCATTAAAAGTTTTTGGGGTCGGGCCGGGTGATGAGGTGATTATTTCTACGGCCAATTTTGTGGCCACGGCCAGCGCGGTCATTGATTTAGGGGCGAAGCCTGTGTTTGCCGATGTCGATCCCCACACTTTTAATATTCTGCCTTCAGAAATTGAACGCCTTAAAAATGCCAGGACTAAAGCGGTCATCATTCTTCACTACGGCGGACATCCGGCGGCCTTTGATGAAATTCGTGCGGCGTGCGGCGATAAAATCCGGATTCTTGAAGACAGCGCCAATTCGGTTTCTTCCGTTTATAAGGGGACTCACTGCGGAGCGCTCGGAGATGCCGGGGTTTTTAGTTTTGATGCCATGAAAACGCTTGTGATGGGCGACGGAGGAGTTCTTTTGATGAAAGAGGAGGCGCTTCTAAAACATGCCGAAGCTTTACGCTATCTCGGTTACGGATCTGCGACCACATCGGGTCAGACTGCTTTAAAAAGCGGCCAGGCGCGCTGGTGGGAATATGATTTGGAATGTACGTCGGGTCGTTTTATCTCGAATGATATTTTGGCTGCGATCGGACGTATTCAATTACGTAAATTACCCGGGTATATCAAGCGCCGCAGGGAAATCTGGGATTATTACCAAAAAAGTCTGGCGGGAATTGAAGGATTGATTTTACCGCCTGAACCGCTCAAAGAGACAAGCAGCTCCTATTATTTGTATTGGGTCAAGGCCCCGGGTAAGCGTGATGAGTTGGCTCATTTTATGAAAGAAAGGAATGTCTACTGCACGTTTCGTTATTTTCCGCTCCATCTGGTTAAACATTTCCATGCCGGTGTCAACCTTCCCAATGCCGAGGAAATGAATGAGAATGCCTTAAACATTCCTTTGCATCAGAATCTGACCGATTTAGAAGCAGAACAGATCGTGGGCGGAATTAAAGATTTTTTTAATCAGTAACCTAGCATATCCCATCCCTGTAAAGAAATAGGATTGTGAATTACTACCGGCCGGCAGTAATCTCTTTCTTCGCGGAAGCTGTTGTTTAGATATCCCGAATCCTAGCAACGGCCTCATCGCCCAAGAGCAAGGCGAGATAGACCGCGCAGGCAGTGACCTGTGACAGGATCAATCCGGGAATGGTGTCTCCGAAGATCCAAAGACATACGGATAAAATAAAAACCGGCAAGTAGAGCTGTTTGATCCGGATACGGCGGCAGGCCAGTTGATGGAATAGGACAACCATCAGAATCATCTGCAGAGTTAATGATATCCCGTATTGAAAAAAATAATTGCCCGCAGGGCCAAATTCTTTACCGTAAAGAATGCTGAAAATTTGGTGAGGAAAGAAACGTCCCGCGGCCAGAAACCCACCCCCGAGCAACCCGATGACAAGAAGGCTTTTCTGAATTAGATTTTTTTCCCGGTGTTCATCGGAGATGGATTGGGAGTAGAAGGGGATGGTCACGGCCAGGGCAAAAGGCCAGATTACGTTCCTGAAATTATAGAGAGCTCCAAAAAGCCCGCTTTCTTCCCGGTTCAAGCGAATTCGCGCCAGAACGGCAGGTGCATGTTCGATGAACAGCAATACCATGAAGATGAAAAAGATTTTAGACAGAGAGCGGATTTCCTTCTTGATTTCAAGATCCGCTGACTTGCCGGAAGCGTTTGGAATACGTAGTTTAAAGAAGAAATAAAGGCAAAGGATGGACATGGATCCGATATAACCGGCCAATGCCCCCGACACACTCCATCCTGCAAGGATGAAAGCCCCGCCTAAAATAAAAGTCATGATTCCCTGAAAGACTTTTGAATAAGAAAAAGTGGAAAACCGCAGTTCTCCCTGCAGGAAGCCATAGAAGACTTTAAGGAGCGTTGTGGTTAGAACTAAAACACCTGCCAGGATGACGGGCAGGACGGCCGGGGCATGCAGCCAACGGCTGACCCACGGTGAGCCCAGAGCAATGACTAAGGCGATGATTCCGGATGAGTATAAAGAAATCATGAGAAAACGGCGGACCAGGGCGATTTTAATGTCCGGTGCGGCTTTTCCGATACAGTGGACGGTTGCCAGATTTAAAGGAAGGATAAAAAAAGACAACAAACCGTAAAGTCCCATGAGTGCCTGGAAAAGTCCGTAGGATTCGACGCCTAAAAATCGTGCGGCCATCAGGGTAAAGCAGAAGGCGAACAGGCCTGCGGCGGCTTCAGCGACAGAGGCCATTGCGACGTTTCGGAAGAAAAGCATATTTTTTCTCAGTGGAGTAGGGTGAATCTCTTCAAGTTAAAAGTCTGTTTTGAAAAAAACAGAGCACTATCCGGTTAAACTATTTTTTTCTAAGGATCACAAGCGCCGAGCTGCGTTCATACCACGATAATTTTTTAATTGCGACCAGTTCGACATCGCTGCGAAGTTTAATTTGTTCTGCCAACTCCTTTGGTTTTAGAAGACGAACAGGACAAAACTGTTTTCGGAAGATGGAATTGAATAAATACAGAGGCGACAGGCATGCGAAATGATAATTGATGATAAGAATTTTTTTGGTCACTCGGATCATTTCATTCAATACTCGTTTTTCTATTTCAGGAGGAAGATGACACATAAGGCGGTAGCTTGTTAGATAATCAAAGGTATTATCCTCAAAATCCAGTTTTTCCGCATTGACTTGTCTGAAGTTTACATGCTGATTTGCCCCGTATTTTTTTTGTGCAACCTCAATCATTTGTGCCGAGATGTCACCCCCGGTAATTTTAAGTCCCCGGCTGAGCAGAACCGGGAAAAGCCGGCCTGTCCCACAGGGGATGTCTAAAAGGGTGCCGGGCTCCCTGAAATAAAGTTTTGCCGCAGTCTCAAGTGCTTCGGATTCAGTCCGGTGTGCGGCGCGGCCATGCCAGCTGTTGAATCTTTCGTCGTCATATTCAGAGGCGATCTCTGCAGACTGATAATGAGATTTGGCTTTGTAGGCTCCTTGTTCCATCTTTTTTATCCTGTGGTTTGATCCATGAATTTTTGGATATCGTTTTGTGGTGCTGTTTTCCAGAGAGCGCAATTCGACAGGAAAACCCTTAAGTGTTTTTTTGAATCTTCAAAATCATTCTGGGAAAATAAAATATCACCAAAACGCTCCCGGTAATCGGACTCATAGAGTTCGATTTCATATATTATATCATCAATTACAGCCTTTTCTTTTTTGTTGTTAGGTTTTAGGTGAATAAAGGAAAAAGATTCCGGGAATGGACAATGCTTCCGTTCAATCCCAAGTGCTTCCGGTTTGAAACGGCGGTTAAATGAAATTTTTCTGCCGCTGAGGCATGCGATGATTTCATGCATCATCAGCAAAGTTTTGATAGACAAGGGAATCTTTTTCCAAATTTGGGTTTTTCTGGCTGTCTGATAGCGCAATTCAATGTCTTCAAAGATAGAAAAGACCCCCTCTTGAAGATCAATCATAAGTTCGTTATCTCCTAAGAAAAAGGCGCCGCCTTGAAGCGCATGCAGTAGCTGAGTCGTTTTGCCCGATCCCGGCGGGCCGAAAAGAATAAAACCGGTATTGTTATAGATAAAAGCGGATCCGATCAGACAGATTTTTCCGGCTAGTGAGGCTTGTTTTTTTAGTAAAGGAAGGATCACGATTCTTGTCAGCAAAAAATCGGTAAATGCCATCGAATAAAAAGTCACTTCCGCCATGGAATCGCTCCCTGTGACAGTCAATTTCCAGGGGATTCTTTTATAGGTTCCTGTTAGAGTGGTGCTGTTTTGGGGGAAATCGTCGATTTTGTTTGTCAGCCTGATTTTTGCAATTGGTTTTAGGGGGCGATCAACTTTTAAATGTTCGTAGGCTTTGACAAAATTTGCAGATAAACGGGCGTTCTCCACGATAATATCGTAGCAATGGCAGAACCGGTAATAAAAATCATCGTGTTTTTTTTGAGTCATGTCAAAAATGAGAAAACGGCCGCTTTGGGGCACTGTATCGATCTTAAAAACAATATGAATAGATTCTACAGATATTCAAAAATTCAAATTTTATTATGGGGCAAATGAAGTCTTCTTTTGATGCTTTCCAGTTTTTGATGGATTCAGGCATTTAACCCTCGCAGCTTGAATTCAGAGATGTCTTTAGATTATCGGCGTTTTCTGTTTCCGGATTCGATAATTTCTTAAACGGAAACCACGCCGCATTAAGGCCGAAAGTCTCAAATGTAAAAACTAATGCCAGTGGAGCGCTGTGAAGCAGAAGCCGGCTGAGGGCCGTTTTAATGTGATATTCAATCGTTTTTGGGGCTAGCATGAACACAAGTATATATCCGCATTCTATGAGCATCACGAGAATAAAAGAAAGGCTTTGATAATCGTTTTTTTGTCTCTTGGAAAATAGAAAATAAATCACCGAAGCGGCTAAAAAGAACAACCAAAGACCGTGCCAGCGCATATGCAGGATATGTGCCGCAAAGCTGACAAGGATGAATTGAAGCCTCGGCCAATCGCTTAAGGCGGTTATGAATTCCCCGAATTCTTTTTCCTGAATGAGATGGGTCTGAGCGCCGCTTAAAAATAATTTCATATAGAAATAGGCGCTTGCCGGAATAAGCCAGGCGATGATGAATGCCATCAGAAAGAAGATTTTTTGTTTTCCTGAAAACTGTTTAGAGAAACTAAGCGAGATAAGAGTCACAATGATCAGCCATAAGGAGAAAAGGGCGCCTTCGTTTTTTGTCCAAACGGCAAGCCCCGAAAAAAAACCACTGAGGAAAAATAACCGGGTTTCGCCGTGACGGAGTGCGCATATGAGTAAAAGGGCGCCTGAAGTGATATGAAACGCAAGGGGGATATCACAATAAAGGGCGGCAGACCAGAACCGGTAATTGGGCAGAGTCACAAGGAAAGCCGCTGCGGTCAATGCCGACCACCATGAACGGTAAGCCGCCAGATACCACAGAATAATCAGTGAGAGAGACAGCATATAAACCGCCGAGATGAAAATCGGCCAGGTGAAGAATTCTTCATGCAGCAGATTCCAGCCCCAGGCAATAATCCCGGGAATTAATAAGGGATAATCAATGTTAGACCAAATCAAATTTGGCGAGAACATGCCTTTCCACAAGACCGGTTCCCGGAAGAAAAAGCGGGCTTTGAGATGCCAGAAGAAAATCACGTCCCAGCCTCCGATCGGATTAAGACTCGTCTTGCTGAGAAAATACTTCAAATAAGTGTAGGCGCAAAAGAGAAAGAGGCCGCTGAGTAAGAGAATTGTCAGGATCTTGAAAATACCGGGTCTGGCATGAGGCTGTTTAGAAGCTAGTGGGTGTGTGCGGAATTTTATTTTTTGAATGATGATCATTAACCCTAAAATGAATGCCAATGCAGTCGCTAGCCAGAAACTTAATACCTTCGCCTGGCGGGCATTGAATGTGTAAGAGAAAAAAAGGGTGACCGAGACGATGCCGCAGCCGATAGCCGGAGCCAAGGTCAGGCTAAAGAAATTTTTATAAGGTAATGCACTTTGTTTTAGAAGGAAAATACAGCATAAGAATCCTAGTGCAGCCGGAAGAATGATCGGAAGAAAGGTGATCATAGGTTTTTAATCGCCACTCCTTTTCCGTCCGCGAGGTGTTTGAACCAGCGGTATCCCGCGTTTTTCATTTTCTCTTCGGCAATGGCATCATTGCTGCAATAGACAATCATCAGTGCCTCATCCTCTTCTTTTGTAATCAGCAAGGGAGCCAGGAAGTTTTGAGCCCCGTACCAGAGCTCCCTTTGTTTGGCGCTGTTTTCGAGATCATCGGTGACGATAGAAACAGTGGCTCTTTTAGGGAGAAAGGCTTTGAAAGGACCGATTGCGGCTCCGGTTGCAAGATAAGGTTTGTTGCTCGGCATCCAAAGAAGCTTTTGAAGTGCCGTATGCTCCGGGAGTTGTTGGGGATCGCGTGCCAGTAAAATGATGATCAAGACCATGATATGAAAAATGAGATTGATCAGCCATCCGGCCGGTTTTTTATCTGTGCTATTTGTCATGGCCTGCGGTGGCCAGGAGACCGTCATTTTCTTGACTGGTTCTCATGGCAATCTCGGTGATATCCGTAAAGGCGTAACAATGTTCTTCGTTGTGGGCATAGTAAGTCTTATCCGGAAGCAGTTCATAATTCAGATTAAAATACTCTTTGAAAAGCAGGCGAAACGAATTGACCGGAGAAATCGTTGGGTAGAGTTTCTCTTTGACTTCATCCGGTACATAATAGGCATTGAGAATTCTTGTTCGCTCTGAAATGAACTCGTCGTCGTTGCGCCACTCTCCGGTCGGAATATTACCATGATCGGATTGAAGAATGATGATCGGAGGACGTTCCGATTTTTCAATGAGTGTATCGATCAGCCTTTTAACTAAAACATTTGTGTAGACGAGCTGATCAAGATAGAGCCTTGGATAATCGTCTCCGTAGTCTTCATTCTGCAGTGAAAAACTTTCTGTGTTGGGGACATCGCCATTGCGATCAAAGACAAACGGGGAATGCGGCAGTACAAAATGGGCGAAAGTAAAAGTGGGTCCTTTGATCTCGGGGATTTTGGCCACTTCGCTGAAATTGTAAAAATGTTTTTTGCGATTCATTCTGTGCATAAAATCCGCAGCGGCTTTTTTAAGCAGAGTTCCCTTAGCGAGGGTAGAGGCCAATTCATCCTCGAATCCGAATTTGATTTGGAGATCCATCAGAGGGCTTGTGTCCGACGGGGCCTCTCCCGAATGCATCAGGACGTATTGATACCCGAGATTCCTGAATTGACGGGCAACATTATTGCCCCGGAGCATGGCGTAAGGCAGCGCCGTGTCGGTTGAATCCGGGCCCAGTTTTTGGGTCATGAAATTGAGGTATTGCATATTTAATGATGAAGGCAGTGAAAGAATGGTTCTAAGATAATTGGCATGGCTGTTTGCGCTCACATAAAAACCCTTATCGTTAAGATAATTCATAAAATCGGAATTATCGTAATGATAGACTCTCTGAAGAACTTCCGGGTGGGCATATTCATCCAGAATAATGTAATAGACATCGGGGAAATTTTCAGAACCCGGAACCATCCTGCGGGGCTCGGCCGGCTGATTGATGATTTGTTTGCTAAGCGCCTTTTTCATTTCTGAGTGTTTAGTGTTGTAAGAAATAATGCTCACAAGGGCCATGAGACAAAGCAGAAATGACATCAGATTAAGGAAGATCGTTGTTTGGTTTAGCGGTTTTTTATGTTTGAAAATAAAAAAACCTGTAATAAGCAGGATCATACCGAGAATGATAAGCAGCGCTTCCTGTGAAACCGGAAAAAGACGGCTGAGAAGTCCGTGAATGTGGCCGTAGGAGAAAAAAAGAAAACCAATCACCGAAGTCAGCAGAGCTGAGCGGGTTTTATCCTTTAAGAATAAATTCAGCAGGAACCAAATGAGTGTAATCAGACCCAGCGCAGCTGCCACCGGAAGAGCCAGGGCCTTCCACTCAATTTGCTCTTGAAGATTACTGGCCTGTAGATGTAGAAAATAATAAATTGCAAAAAGGAAAGGATGAAAAGGAATATTGAACTTTTGACGCATGATTTCTCCTGAAAATAAAAAACAAGCCCCCGGCTTTTTAAGCTCCTAATTCTTTACAGTGCCCCCAAAAGCCCCAGAGCATAACATATAGATGTATGTACTTATCGGTTTTCCAAATCTTCCGCTTTAGGCCAAAGATAGTTCCTTGGGCCCCTATTTTGAATATAAAAATTTATAGCGATGGCCAGCATTTAGAAATTTAAGCAAAAAACTTTGCTGTGGTGATTTGCCAAATTCGAAATCACCGGGTACCTTTTTTTAACTCTTTTTATTCCATACAGTTAGATTAATCCTGAGAGGTTAAACGCTTGAACTTGCGCGCAATAAAACTTTCTTTGCGAAAAGGCATTGCATGTCTTTTAGCCTGTTTGCAGATTACATTATCTATGCATGCCTATGCTGCGCCTGCCAGCGATGGGGAATTGTCTGCAAACATGATGCCTGAGGACAGGGCTGAAGTCCTGTCCCCGTTTACTATTCCCGGAGAACTTGGAGTAGTTGAAGAATTTTATAGCGCCGAGCGTAGATCGTATAGCGTACAGCGCGGTCAATTACGCAAAAATGGAATAGAGCAACTGTCGCCCTCAGCCCTCAGTCCTCAGTCCTCAGCTCTGCCGTCGAAGACGGTGATCTACATTCAGGATGCGCATGACTCCCTTGAAGCTCAGGAAAATATCGCAAAAATTATTCATTATCTAGTGGAACATGAAAAGGTTAAAACCGTACTTGAAGAAGGTTATGAAGGGGAGGTTCCGACCGACCGTTTTTTTGGTTTTATTCAAAATAAAAAGATCAAAAAAGAAATTGCATACTTCCTTCTAGATCAATTGCGCATCGGGGGGGCAGAGTATGCCCATATTAACCGAAGCCATGACTTTAAACTGATCGGTGCCGACAGTAAAAAGTGGCATGATGAAAATATTCTGCAGTACCGCAAAGTATCTGCAGGCAATAGGGATTTTGAACGCGACATCACCCGCTTGGAAAAGGAACTGCGCAGAATGGCTGACGAGCGGTTTCCAAAAGAGATTAAAGAGCTTTTAAAACTCAAAGAACGTTTTGACCAAAAAGAAATCAACCTGCTTGATTATGTCCATCGACTCAGTGGTTTTGCAGGAGAACAAAGAATCCTGGATGAATTTCCCAATATCAGTCTCCTGATTTCTCTGCAGAATGAGGATGAAGAAAAGGCCGCCAAGCGGGCCAGGTTTCTTGAGGCCGGTGTTCTTTATGAGGAGCTTTATCGTCTGCCGGGGCATTTGGCAGTACATTTTTTGAAAAACGAAGCGGATTTACTGATTTTTAATTATTTGCAGGGGCTTGAACTGGTGAGGCGTTTAAGTGAATTAAAAGTAACAACCGTTGAATACCATGCGGCCAAAAAGATGCTCGCACAGTTTAAGACCGAAAAAATCGCCCAATTTATTTTTCAGCAAACGAGCCAGCCGATTATTTTGTCGACGCGATGGGAAGAGAATGTTCGTGATGCGGTCCGATTTTACGAAATTGCGGCTGAGCGCGATCAGGCGATTGAACGTGAGTTGGAAAAAATCCAGGAGCAGAGTGAAGAACAAAATGCTGTGCTGGTCTACGGCGGATTTCACAAAGACGGTATTATCGAATTGTTACGTCGTAAGCATTTTTCTTATGTTGTCATTACTCCGCATGTGTCGAGCCTGAGTGAAAAGCATCAGCGATATTATCAACGTCTGATGTCCAACGGAACGCTCGAGACGGAAACTCTCCCGGATGCATCCCGTGCAGTTATCCCCAAACATGTTTTCCGGCTGATGGATACAAAAACAGAGTTCCGCCGGTATTTGGAAGACAATCTGCCGGCGGAGCTTGAATCAGAATTGTCAGGAACTGGTCAAGCATCCGAGTTGAGAACTTCGCCGCCCTTTGTTGAACATTCCGGACAGTACCGGTACGGGTTCCTTGAGAATCATCCCGGTGTCCAGACGATTATGGAGGCAATGGACGAATTTAAAAGCCTGCACCAGTTTCCCTTCCCGGATGAATCGAGATTCGGAGGAGGGGATTCCTCCAGCCTTGAAATGCTTGAAGAGTACATCGAAATGCATCATCTTCATCCGAATATTTGGAAAAAATATGCGCGTAGTATCCGTTATGGAGCCGGTGTCTTAACGGCAGTGCTTTCCGGGATTGCCCTTGCGGCTGCTGGTGCTGCCGGCACTTTGACCTTTTTATTGCCTTTAGTTTTAGGCAGTTTTATTTTTTGGGCTATCGCAAAATGGATTCGGACACCGGTCATTCTGGATGCCGGAACCGGTGACGGTCAAACGGCCTTTATTCTGGCAGCCTATACGGGGTATCCGGTGGTCTCTATTGAGGCGGACAGAGACCGTCTGGACTACGCTAAAAATTTCGAATCATTTTTGGAAGAAGAGTACGGGCTGCGCTACTCGAATTTGGAAATAGAACAGGGAAATTTTTTGGATCAGGTCCTTGACGGTTTTTCATCCGTCTTTTTTCATTGGATGCCGGGCCGGAGTGATGATGATTTCGAATATGCCAAGCGACTTATTCGAAAATTAAACCGTGATTTGAAAACAGACACTCTTTTTTATAGCCCGGCCTTTTTTGTGCATGAAATAAAGAATGAATCTTTGCAAGCCTATCTTCGCACAAATGCCCCGAATCTGATTAATCTTTCACCCGACGATCACAGTCTGAACGTAACCGGCAGAACGCCTGTAGCAAGGCTTAATATGCATATTCCCGATGAGGATATTGTTTTAACTCTTTCATCACAGAAGCTGCGTGAAACGCTCCACCATCCTGATATGATTGATTATCAGGAAATCCCTGACCAGGAGTTTCTTTTTTATGCAAAACATGTCGGAAGGGCGCTTAAACAACGCATTCATAGCTATCATCTCAAAGGCATGGATGTCCTTTTGCAGGTCTTTTCAAGCGGAACAGCTTTTATTTTTGGTCCCGGACTTTTCACTTTTCTATTCTCGATCGTGAATTTGATTTTACCCTCTTACCGCCGTCAGACTCTTTATTTTATTCAGACGGGGCATTTTTTAAATTCCTTAATTGATTATGGCCATGTGAAGGATTCCCGTAAAAGCCGAATTAAGAGAAGGATTGTGAGGTATTTATTTTCCTACCTGCTGAGCCCTCGTAAAGATTTGCATAATCCCTCCTTGGCGGCGTTACTGTTTTTAGGAACCTATGAACCTGAAATTCACAGAGCCTTGGAGGATTTGAGAGCATCTTTGGAGAAAGAAGTTGATCCCGATCTTTTAGCCTTGATTAAAATCCGTAGACCGGAGGAGGTGCGTGAGAAGCTGGAAGCCTATGTCCTAAGAGACCTCAATGAGCAGAACGGCCGGGCTGAACTGCGTACGGAACCTGAGTCTCCAGAGACTGCAGCGGATGTCGAAAGGTTGAATCTGCGGTTGGTGGAAAACCCGGTCATCCTTAACCTTCTTAGCCGCATTTCGCCGTCGACGGCAGGTAAACTGAGGGATTTTATTCTAAGCTTTTTAACGCGTGACTATGAAACAAAAAACGAACAATTCGTCAGGTTGGATACGGTTGATGATTCGGAGATTTTGCGGCGAACGGATAAACTTCTGGGCAAGATTAAAGTGGAGAAAGATCGATGGCTTTATGAACTTATCTTCTCAGAATATCTCGGGCGCCGTTTAACTTTACGGGAATTGATTATTCACCCGACGACCGGAGTTGTGGATTTAAATCAACTTTTAGCGACAAAAATACAGGGGTTTCAGGATACAGGTGAATTACATGAAACCATAACCCGTGAAGGTGAGTCCACGCTTAAACGGGTTCGATACATTTCTAAACTTTTATATAGAATTTTAAGGTCCTTAGAGATCCTTTCACGTGACCGTGATTTTGTTTGGATTCGGCAGGAGGACGTTCATGGAGAGCTTTTTGATTTTCTAAGCGCACGGGCCGTTAAGGAGATTAAAACGTACGGATGGATTTCTCCCGGAACCCTTAAGAATCTTTTGGGTTTGCCTGAACTCTTCTTGACGCTGGCCGATGATGCCCGTGATGAATCGCTTCGGAATTTTATTGCGTTGATTGACCGGCTGACCCAAGAACGGCCGGATACTTGGGGGGAGAAGCTGGCTGAACCGGAATATCAGACTCAGATTGAGGCCTTGCGGAACCGGTTGAACCCTAAGGCTGAACTGCGGACGGGTCCTGCGCTTGTGGGTAAAAAAGAAATGGACCGTCTTTTCCGGCAAGCCGGTCCCGAAGTTTTTTTTGCGGCATCAAAAAATGCACTTCAGCAGGGGTATCCCGGTGTGCCCTGGCCGCTTCAAACTTCTGAAACGGCCGGGTTCAGAGATTATCGTCCGCGTAACCGGGAAAACCAGCCCGGCGGGCTTGTGTATATTCAAAACGCGAATCGCTTGATTGTGATCGGGGATTTGCACAGCCGTTACGATTTTCTGGAGGCTATTTTAAATCAAGTTGAAATCGAAAAAACTTTACGTGAGAACCCAGATGCTCATTTGATTATTCTCGGCGATGCCGTCCATCCGATTATCAAAATGTTTGTCGGACCTGAAGACGACCCTGTTTCCCGCAGCGTCTACGGCGATTCTTTCCGGCTGCTTCTGCAAATTCAAAGACTGATGCAGTTTTTTCCAGGACAGGTTCACTATATGCCCGGTAATCATGACTACGCGCATCTGCAGAGGATGATGGGGGGCGGCATTGATTCGGTTGGCCGTAAGGATATCGATGACATCCTCGTAATTCAGGATCGGATGATGGAGGGGGTCATTAAAGAACAGTTTCCGGAGGGCAGCCTACAGGGTTTTGAAGAAGTTTTGTATGATCTGCCTGTGGTTTTACATGTCCGCTCCGGTAAAACGAAATTGGTCTTCAGCCATTCAGGCGCGGCTCCCGGGTTAAGAAGTGTTGAGCAAGTGATTAATGTGCAACTGGATGAAAATAGAAACGTGTTGAATGCATTGCTTTGGAACCGGAACTTTGCACCCGCAGGGATTGATTCATTTTTGACGGTGATGGACGGGCAAATTGCCGTTGGCGGACATACGCCCATCAGCGATCAAAATGCTCAACGCAGGGGTTTGAAGGTCCTTCCCCATGGGAGTGGCATTGCACGCAAAACGGCCTATGTTCCCAATCTGATTATTATGGATGCAACGGCCTATCCGCATTATGCGGATATTCAATTACCCCTCAATGATTTTAACGTCGATGGGCGTCCTGTTTTAAACCAGCCGCGAATGTTTCATATCCGGGGGCCTGACGGCAAATGGGCCTTCCGCCGCGCGGAATTGAGAACGGATCAAGTGATCGATGCAGATTTGAATGCATTCAACACTCCGCACGGATCTGGACGATTATCTGCGTCTGATGCGCAAGCACCTCACAGCGAGGCCAGGGAAGCCTCGTCTGCTCGTGCCGAGCTGCGGCTGGCCACCAATGTGTCCAGCACTCCGCACGGATCTGGACGATCCGAGCTGCGCTCCGCGGGTAGTCTTGAGGTGGCGCCGGGATTTACGGATAAAGATTATTGGAACTGGGTCAATCCATTAAAGCAGGCAATGAAGCAAAGTAAACAGGATATATGGTCTGCTGAGGTTCCGGTCACCAGGAAGGCGCACCGGTATGGAGATCTTATGGATGAGTATGTCCGAAAGGTTTATAAAAAAGCATCAAAGCTTTTTGGTTATCGATCTGTCAGCCGTATTGCATTGCTTGGAACAGGCAGCTACAGCCGGCGGGACATGCATCAAGGTTCTGATTCGGACGGGATGATTCTCCTGCGGCATGTAAAGGTTCGTTCCCATGACGAGCAAATTGCAGATGCCGCTGAAGCCAATATATTTTCACAAGGGCTCAGCTATTTTGATCTGCAAAAACGGGGTTATAACCCAACACAAATCGAAGTGATCATTCAACTGATCAATGGAAAAGGCATCTCAGCCGATCAGGTAGAAGACATTGCGGCACTTGTATTGAGTGAAGAGCGGAATATTGCCCGTGATTCGGAATTTATGCCCAGGCTAATTGATGCGGTTTATGCAAAATTGGAGAAAAAAGCGACAGAGTCAGCCGCGAAATCTAATGCGAAAGATCAAAACGAAAGACCCGAACCGGATGATGCCGTGGCTGCCAGAGAGTTTATTGCCAGAGCTCTGGATGATCTGTTTGGCGGAGGGCGCAAGAGCAGCATGTGGCCGGCGGCTCCGATCCAGACCGATTTATTGAAGGAAGGGACCGACGAAGAACTGACCTCCATTACGGAATTGCTGGATACACGTTTGATTGTCGGAAACCGCAGGTTGTATTGGGAGCAGACCTGGGCCTTCAAGGCCAGGCTTTTCGGAGGCTGGCGTGCTTTGGTTTACGGTTTGATTCGGCTGATGAATACAGTGATTGAAATTTTCACACGTCATCTTGAGGAGATTCCCCGTGCCTTCAGAGAGTTTTGGAGCGCCTTAGGTTATTTATTTCATCAGCGTCCGGAGCCCCAGCGTAAAGAGCTCGCGATAGCTCTGATCAAGTTATGGAACAATAAGCTGAAAGCCTATGACCATATCGAAGGCCTTTACGAACGTGAACCCCATGTGAAAGAAGGCATTGGCGGTATGCGTGCTTTACATTTCAGCCGCTGGGTTGCACAGGTTTACACGGGGAATTGGAGTAAGCCATTTGAAGCGCTCATTCGCCGGGGAGTGATTGCGGAGGGCGAATATAATCGGGCAAAGAAGGCCCATCAATTTCTGGTGAAATTACGCCAGAAGCTTTTTGAACAAACCGGGCAGGCGGATATCCTGACGCTGACCGCTTTGTCTGAAGGCCTCGCACAATCATTGGGATTTCAGCCGGATGTCCAGCGGGGGCTTACAGCTGCGGAGGTTTTAATGACCCGCTACCGCAGAGAGACAGCCGCTCTTTTTTACTTTTCAACAAAGGTGACCCGGCGGATCGCGCGTGAATTGAATCCGGTGACCTATGAGGAAATGGGAATCGTGGTTCCCGTGCCGGGTGTGCGGGTGGTTAAACGAACAGGCCTGACCTTTCGTTTAAAAGGCGGATTTCAGGAGGTTGCAGGGCAGTTAGTGCTTGCACCTCGTCCGGAAAAACCCGGTGAACGGACAGTCCAAATAGCCCCTGAACAGATCATGCCGCTTTTTAAATTTTCAGCCGAACATGGGATTCCTTTTAACGGAGATTTGCGCGACAGTTTATCGCAGTCCCGCTGGGAGTTTACCCGGCGATTAAGGCAAGATGAGAGCTTCCGTCAAGAGCTTCATCAACAGTTTTGGGAATTTTTGAATAGTAAATCTTCGATCAGCTATACGCTTGAACGGATGCATCACTACGGCTTTTTAGCGCTTATCTTTCCTCAATTTAAGAAAGTGCAGTCTCTTACACGGTTTTCAATTCACAGCCGTTACTCGGATGATTTTCAGGCACTCAAGAGAATCGAGTTTATCGACAGGCTTAATTTTGAAGTGTCAACAGAGGAAGATGAAGATATCCGTGACATTCGTTTGGCCGCCAAGGGAGCGATCGATTGGCTTCCGCGGGGTGATCACGGACTCTACGGTGTTTTGCGTTTGGCCTTTCTTCTTAGACCCTATGCTGAACTTGAACCCGGTAAAGTGGATGAAGCGCTTAGACAATACGGGATTGAAAAGCGCGGAAAATACAACGATGAATACGACAGGATTCATTTCTTGCTTGAAAATGATCAAACGCTTATTGAGACCATCCGATACGGCGGGGTATCTCATATGGATAATTTTTTGACCCTGATCTTTGACCGGTTTGAAGCGAAAATAAAACGGTGGCCTTTGCTCTTATTAATGACGCTTGCGGACATTTATTCGACGAATTCCGCCCGCTTATGGCTTTATTTGAATGAACTCAAATATGCTTCAGAGATCATGGATCAAGATTTTGGTAAAAATCGCAGCTTATTACGTCAGAGAATCCATGAAGTTGAAACAGAGCGGGGGGACTATTATGCGGATGCCATCAAAAGCTTTCCCGAGTCAGAGTATTCGACCGGTGTTGTCATTGATGCATTTCAAGGCCGGGTCGGAGAAGACGTGGACTTTGCCCGAGTGAGTATCTTGCAGCGAAGTGAGGAAGACCGGCCCGGTCGCCTGGCTAAAATCACGGGGGCTTTGGCCGCGAACGGTCTAGAAGTCGTTGCCGCCAAAATTCGTACGGCCGGCGATCAAAATTATCTTTACGATGAATTTTATGTGAGGGATCCCCGCATTCTGGACAAAGTGACGACAAGGGATGATATGAGCGGTGAGATCACCATTCCGCCGGATGCAGTGAATCGCCAGATGGATGAGTGGATCCGGACGGAAAAGCATCTTACAGAAGATTTAGCCTCGCTTTTTGACGGGGCAGAGTTTGGTTATCAGGGTGAAGATGAGATTGAGGAGTATACGGTTCGGGATATTTTTGCCAGGAGGCATAAGCCGTTTAATTTTAATCCAACGGTATTCTTTAGATCATCGGCAGAGGACCCGCTTGAGATCAAGACCAGGGTTTATATCGGGCAGAATCCGAATGCGGGGATAGGCGATCATCCGGTCAAAGAGAATTTTACCTGGCTTGCCGTTGAAACCAAGGATTTTGCCGGAACACTCTATGTGGTCAGTCAGGCCCTTGCTGATATGGACATTAATATTGAACCGCAGACCCGCATTGACACCGAAGGAAATGATCCCAAAGTCGAAGTCGGAAAAGATGTCGATGCGCATAAGAAGGCCTTGCAGTTTTGGGCGGTTAATTATGAGGGGAAACCCCTCACTCCGGAAATGCAGCAATATGTCATCGATACGATTGAACACCTGTTATCGATTAAAAATATTAAAGAAAAAGATTTTGACGGGATCAAGCCGCTTGATAAGGCGGAATTGAGGAGGCAGGCGATAGCCTCAACGCATGAGCAAACGGTATCCCCTAAAACGGAAAATGTGCAGCCCCATGCTCCTGCCGTCCAGGTGCCGGATATCCGGCCGATTCTTGAGAATTTGAGAGGCCGCTATGCGGTGGTGACGGATGTTGAGATTTTTGAAGCGCTTTCAGCTCAACAGCGCCATGAATTTTTTGCGCTTTTTGAAGCCGCTTCAGCAAAAGAGAAGGTCCGGTTTATTTTTAATGCGTCTTTGGACCGTTATCATGCCGAGGATGGGGTCATTGCCGATTTGAAAAAACTGGATGCCGAATATGGGAATGTTGAGGTGACGGTGAACGCGGTCCCTTCTCAAATGGGGCTTGGCAACCGGTACGTGATTAATATTTCCAAAGAAGGCCGGGATGTGGATTTTACCCGTTTGGTCGATGAAGAGTTCGGGTCTTCCAAAAAATTATTACGTGTACGCTATTTACAAAATGATGCTGAGACGTTGTTGGTCACGGCTGCGCTGCTTTTACTCGAATCCCAGAGGGCTGAACTGCGGTTTCTGCAGAGAGGTGAGTTTTTTTCAAAAGTGCCGGGGATGTTAGTCGAAAGTATTTCTGCATTTATTAAAACCTATTTCTATATAGGAAGCAGCGCATAAAAGAGGACTGAGGGTTGAGGTTCAAGGACTGAGTGTTCAATAACTCAACAACAAACAGGGTAGTCTGAGTCACTGAGAGACTCAGACCTCATCGCTTAGTCCTCAGTCCTAATTAAGCCAGGTAGACGTGCAGAAAACCGCTGCGGATCCATTTTTCCCATTGATACCATAGATCCCGTTCATAAGGAGAGAGCCCGCCGTTTTGATGATTCCATTCCAGAAAATTCTGAGCTTTACGCCCGTTTTCCCAGCTATTGGCCGAACCTTTCAAGGGGCTTCCGTCCGGGCCGTAAACCAGTACGGCGTGATAATCCAAATCCCTGGGATAATTGCCGAAAACCTCCCGGTATTTTGTCCATGACATGGATTTGATGCGTTTGTTTGTGGAATCGGGGTAATAAGAATATTTGAGCACTTCGCGTGTTTGAATGCCGTCCCGAAACTCATAGAGGATATCATAAGTCTCGCTATCTTTTATTTTTTCAGAGGCATATTCAATTACATGGTGAATCTCTCTTTTACTTAACCATTCTTCTGAATAATCTTCCTGGGTGATCGTTGTATCGGTGACGGTTCGGTTCTCCTCGATTTTATCTACAGTATAAAGTGTTGTCTGATAACCATCCGAATAGACCCAATGGCACAAAGTTGTCGAATCACGGCCGTTTCCGCTTTCGGTACAATTCTCGCGGATCAGTGTCACCACGGGCCGTATAAAACGTGTCCGGTAGGACAACTCGGCCGGTGAGAAAGTTTTTTCGCCTGTCAGTAAATGAAGAGTGGTATTCTCCGTAACGGTGGTTTCTCTTTGTTTTTCCTGAATATCCTGGATCGGATTCGGTTCGACGGTTTGCCCTACGCCGGAGACAGCGGTTTGACTGTTTTGTGCCAGGGTTTGGTCGGCCTGAACCGGAACGCCGTAGAGGAGACTCACACAAAGAGCGGTCATGGCGAGGGTTACTTTTTGCCGGTGTGCCTGATGAGTCTTTTTTTTGTTTCTATGTTTCAATGGATCTAACCTCACTTTATTGTGTTCTAATAAAAGAGTAACACATAGCATTATATATTCAAGATACTCAAAAAAACTTAATAGAGATTTATTTATAGCAAAAACAATCAAAATAGAGCAGCGTATCCGATTTAACTTATTATAAATAAATCAGTTAGAGTGATAATTTTTGGAAGAGATAATTTTTGAAGAAATTTATGCCGATAATAAATAGATGTCAAAAGATAGCCCGTGTGGGTATTTTATTTCGTCGTGTGAATAGGAGAAGAGGGTATTTGATGAAGGCACCAGCAAGACCGTGTAGCATTGTTTGGCGAAAAAGCATCGTTTGTCTGGCCCTTGGCGGTTTGTTTTGGATAGCCGGAGTCAGCAAGGTTCAAGCTGAGGTGAACCGGAATGAAACCGATTCCGTGCGGCAGGAAACGATGGCCAGTCAGCAGGCGGTCCAAACAGCCGAAGCGTCACAGCAGCAAACCCTTCAGGACGGGCGCGTGATTCATTTTAGCGATATTTTAAAAGATCCCGATAATATCGAACTTAATTTTTTGTATGCCAAACAGCAGGTGCGCGAAAATAATGTCCTGGGTGCCGCTGCGACCTTGGAAAGAATTTTACTGATACAGCCCAATCTAGCTCCGGTCAGGCTTTTTTACGCCATTGTATTATTTCGTTTGGATAATCTTAACGAAGCTGGACAAGAACTTGAAAAACTCAAGAGTTTGTCCATGCCGGATTCCCTGCGCAATGAGATGAATCAGTATTTAAAACTGATCCGGTTGAGACGTAAGCGAACCGTTTTTGGGCTGCGCGAAAGTATCGGATATCAATTTGATACCAACCGGAATGCCGCCCCGTCTTCAAAGTACCGTCTTGCCGGTGAGATCCCGTTGGGGTTGACCGGAACGGACCGTAAACGCGATGACACCAGCTTTCTCAATATTACTACGATTGATGTCACACATGACCTGGGGATGCAGGCCGGTCACGAGCTCAATGCCTCATTTACTTATTTTTTGCAGGAGCAGACGATGGTTGACAGCCTGGATCTCTCCTCTTTTCAATACAGTTTCGGCGGAACCTACAAAAGCCGATGGTTTTACTTTTCCCCGTCATTTAATGTGAGTCATTTGTTTCTTTCACGGGAGGGATTCCTGAGAACGCAGGGCGGAAGTTTTAATCTCTCCCATGAATTTTTCCGTAAACTGAATGTTTTTAGTGAGTTCAAAATAGAACGCGATGATTACAGCGGCATCAGTGAGAACACCACCGCAGATGAAAGGGATGGACGTCTTTGGGAATTGGAATTGGGGGCTACCTATAAATTAACGCAGACCATGCGCTGGACAAATAGTTTTATCTATGATAATCAGACCGCCAAACAGGGCTATAACGCCTATGAACGGATCGGACTTCGCGGATCGCATACCTGGCTGCTCGGCAGAGGACAATTTTTGATTAATGCCATTGATTTAATGTATGACCAGTATGACGAACCGGATACCACGATTGCCGGGCGCTTCCGGCGCGATAAAAGTCTGCGCTACCGGGTAACCTACGGTGCCCCGTTGGACTTTCTTTTGATCGGAAAAATCTTACCCGGCCCTTTTAAGGACATCACTCTGACTCTATCCTATGAGTATTACCGGTCTTTATCGACGATTACCAATTATACGTATACGAATAATAAATTTCAGACTCTTTTGACCAAGCGCTGGGAATTTTGAGTATCTTGTGTAACACTTTAAGGTGAAAGCGAAAAGCTCCATTTATGATGAAAAAACAAAAATTTATCCGGCTTTTAACTGTCTTTTTATCGGTGTCTGCGCTTGTCTTTGACGGACATCTTGCCCTTGCGGCCGTTCAGGCGCTGCCTGCGCCACCTCTTCAAAGTGATTTAATCGGAATTGCCGCCGCCGTTCACGGTAGTGTCGAGTTAAACCGTACCGGGCAGGTTGGCCATGTAATTGAAAGCGGACAGGGAATTTATTTAAATGACGTGATCAAAACCGGTCCGGAAGGACACCTGCAGGTTCTTCTTTTGGATGAAACGGTTTTTACTTTAGGGCCGAACAGTGAGATGCAATTAGATGAGTTTGTTTATGATCCGGCAACGGACAATGGGAAAGTTCGTGCCAGTGTGACCAAAGGGGTGTTTCGTTTTATTACCGGCAAGATTGCGCATAAAAAACCGGAAAACATGGAAGTGAAACTGCCCTCGGGAACGATTGGAGTACGCGGAACGATTGTCGGAGGCACCGTCGAAGGATTTCACTCACTGATCGTTCTTTTCGGTCCGGGTGAAAAACACAATACGAAACATCGTTACGGAAGCTTTGTTTTAAAACAGGACCCGGACGGAAAGCCAGAACACCAGAGAAGAGGGACGTTGGTTAAACGGTCTGAGTATGGATCTGAAATTACGGGCAAGGGGAAGGCCCCCAGTGCGGCATTCCGTGTTCCAAAAATTAAACTGGACCAAATTAATCATGCATTGACGCCCGCCCGTGACCGAAAAAAAGATCCGAATGCACAACCCCCTGCAAAAAATGGCGGTTCCGATGATCAAAAGAAAAAAGATGATAACGGCAAGGGGCCGAATAAATTTCGCAAACAAAATGATCCGGCTTTGAAGAAAAACGGGGATGATTCGCGTAAACCGGCCAATGGCCCTCCCGGGGCAGGTCCGCATGACAAAGGTTCGGATCTTGCCGGACAGACCAAATTCGGCGCTGAAGGCAATCTTAAAGCCACAGGTTCAATCGGCCAGGTCATTCAGCGCTTTTTTGAGGGAACCCGTGAGGCCTCTCAGGATTTCTCGGATGAAGTTACCCGTGTACAAAAAGGAATTACTTCGGCATCCGATCTTTCGCGGATTCAAACCGGCGTAGGTCATTTTCAGCAATTGGGTGTGAGGCTTTTTAATCCAAGCGGAGAGCTTAACGGGACTTACAATTTCTTTTTTAATGTTAATTTCGGGGATCGTAGTGTCGGTGGAGGCAATTCCCGCGTAAGCGGTGTCATTAACCCTACGGGGGGTACGGGAGATAACCGTTTTTTTGAATTTCAACTGGAGAATCGTGATTTTCCGACATTCGGCCCCGCAGTTTTTAAATATGACGAAATTAGCAATACCTATACTGGACTTGGAACAGACTGCGGATCAGGCTGTGTCGGGACTGTTACGGTGGATTTGAATAACCGTGACGGCCAGGTGGCCGCTTTTGCGGGGCATCAAGTGCAAATATACGATGACGTTTCTCCCAGCGGAAATTTGATCGGTGAGGGCGCTTCAACCACATCCGACCGCCAGGGCGGAGTAGTTTAAACCTTCCGATGAAACAGCATTCAAAGACAAAAAGGCATTGAGTATGACTAGCATGCATGTCCTTTTAATTGAAGACAATATCATCGAAACGAAAGTCATGACGGCGATTCTCTCCAAAGCCGATAATCCCTCCATCCATTTTCGTGCGGCAGCTTCATTGAACGAAGGGTTGGAGCAGCTTAAAGACTTTTCGGCAGATCTGATTCTATTGGACCTTACCCTTCCCGACAGCGAGGGAATTGAGACCTTCTTGAAGGCTCAGCAGGAAGCCCCGGACATTGCCATTATCGTTCTGACCGGGTTGGATGACGAAACCGTTGCTTTGGAAGCATTGCGGCATGGAGCACAGGATTATCTGATTAAAGGGCAGACCGAGCCCAGGATGCTCCTGAGGATTATGAATTATGCCTGTGAGCGTAAGAAAATAGAATTGAAATTAAAAGATACACTCAAGTCATTAAAAAAATCAAACGAAAAACTCAAAGAAACACGCCTTCAGCTGATTCAGGCCGCAAAACTTGAAGTCGTCGGCCGGCTTGCCGCCGGCGTGGCCCATGAGGTTAAAAACCCATTGGCGATGCTTCGTATGGGAGTTGATTATTTTAAAGAACGCGGAATGGATAATGATAAAGATACGTTTATGCTTCAATCTATGGTGGATGCGATTCGCCGGGCCGATATGGTGATCAAGGAGATGCTGGATTTTTCCAGCCTGCAGGAATTGCAGATCAAATCTGAGAATTTAGGGAAAGTCATCGAAAGGTCTTTACTCCTGATTCAGCACGAATTGACGAAGGCTCAGGTTCGTTTGGTCAGAAAATTCTCACCGGAACTCCAGGAAGTCAAGATTGACCGAAACCGGTTTGAACAGGTTTTGATTAATTTATGTACAAATGCCGTTCATGCGATGACCGGCGACGGAACCCTGACAATCGAGACCGAAAAACAAATTCTGGATAAACCCGGGGGGATTGTCGGATCCCGCACCAATGATATTTTTGCGGTTGGTGACGAAATCGCGGTCATCCGCATTAAGGATACCGGTCCGGGGATCCCCGAGGAATTAATCGATAAGATCTTTGATCCTTTTTTTACGACCAAACGCGACGACGGGGGTACGGGCTTGGGATTGAGTATTGTTAAAAGTATTATTCAATTGCATAACGGTTATATTAAAATTGAAAATAATAAAGAAGCCAAGGGGGCATGTATGACCATCATGCTCCGCCTGGCATAAATAATCAAAAACGGGGGATACAATATGAAAAAAATCCTTGTGATTGATGATGAGATCAACTTTGCACAGATGATCAAAATCAATCTTGAAGCAACTCAAAAATATGAAGTGGATACGGCCAATAATGCGATGGAAGGGTATGAGAAAATCAAAATCAATACCTATGACGTGATCTTCCTGGATGTTCTGATGCCTAAAATTGAAGGGCATGTGGCTTTGGGTGAAATTAAGAAATTATGTAATACCCCTGTGGTCGTGATATCGGCTTATATGGCGCCGCAGCAGAAATCAACGATTATCAGATTGGGCGCCTTTGCCTGTCTTGAAAAACCGATTGATTTGCAGACGATTGAAGCCGCCATTTCGGCGATTGCCGAACAGGCCTGAACAGTGGGGCTATTTGCTCGAAGCTGTCCAGGAACCATCCCAGACAGACGGTGGCGGATTGACTTTGAACTGATCGATTCTCGTATGGTAAAGCCTGCAGAAAGTTTTAAGATTCCACCCCTGGACTTCCATTTTTTCGATTTCCTGCAAGGATTCCTCGGCCCCCTGCCAATTTCTTAACCGATAAGCATTGAGAAGAGCGTTCGTTTGATGCTGTAAACTTTTGAATGTCTCGGTATCCTGGAGGAGTTCATCCCCGATGAGTGCATAAATTCTTGAAGGCCGGTCTTTGCCTTTAACCCGGATCAGATCCAGTTCTATGCAGGATAAAGAACGATTTGCTAAGAAAGTTTTTTCGCCAATGATAATTTCGGTCCCGTAAGTTTTTGAAAGCCCCTCAAGCCGTGAGGCTAGATTGACTTCATCGCCCAGAACTGTATAGTCAAAGCGTTGGTCAGAGCCCATGTTGCCGACACAGCACTCGCCCGTATTAATGCCGATCCCCGTGCAGATTTCGACAAATTTTTTCCCCTGGTGATGGACTCGTTCCTTCATCCGGACATTCCAATCTTTCAGATGCTGCTGCATTTTTAAGGCAGCACGGCAGGCCCGCTCGGCATGTTGTCCATCACTCAAAGGAGCACCCCAAAAGGCCATAATGCAATCCCCCATATACTTATCGATGGTTCCTTTTTCTCTCATAATAATTTCAGACATCGGGGTCAGATATTGGTTCATGAATTTTGTCAATTCTTCGGCCGTGAGCAATTCCGAGAGATTTGTGAAATTACGGATATCGGCAAACAATACGGACATGGGTTTGGTTTCACCTCCCAGTTTAAGCCGGTGAGGATTTTTGACCAGCTCTTCCAAAAGGGCCGGAGAGAGATAATGACTGAAGGCTTCCCGGACTTGTTTTTTTTCAGAATCGGTTTGAAGAAAATGAATCAGCGAACTGATTAAATAGAGAATAAGAATTAAAAAAGAAGGGACAATGGGGTCGATCAAAAACGAAAAGTTTGAAAAGGCAAACCAGCAGGCGGCAAGAGCCGAAAGAATGGCTGCCGAGGCGGTTAGTGCGCACCATGCCGCTCCGGCAACGGGCATAAGAAAAATAAGACATGATCCGAAGACGATCCAGGTCAGAAATTCGGCGCCTTCAATCCAGTCGGGGCGGTAGAGAAACTGCCGGTTGATAATTTGCTCAAGAACCTGAGCGTGGATTTCAACACCCGCGGCAACGGGATTCAGCGGTGTCGCCCGGATGTCTTTGAGTCCTGCCGCACTAGTCCCGATGAGAATAAGGGCATTTTTAAGCGGCCGAAGCTCAGCTTTCGGGTCAAAA
The DNA here is from genome assembly GCA_020632475.1 of Candidatus Omnitrophota bacterium. Classification (GTDB taxonomy): domain Bacteria; phylum Omnitrophota; class Omnitrophia; order Omnitrophales; family Aquincolibacteriaceae; genus JACKFM01. Next base: position 551,613 of record JACKFM010000001.1, read on the forward strand.
ATTTTCCAGGCGGGGATAGAACGCTTTTCAACCGGTCCCGAATCATAGAGCCAGATTTGTCCTGCCGGCCCGGTCGGGATAATCAGAGAACCTATTTTGACGGCGGTGATCCCCGTTTTTTCTCCGAAACTGAGTTCGCCGTGAGCCCCGGCTGATTTGATGCCATAACCCGATGTATTCTGAGCCACGCGCAGTATTTCTGCGGCCAGTGATGGCAGCAGTGTTTGATTGAGATTAAAGACCAAAGGAACACGGCGGATGATACCGTCTGTTTCAGTCAGGATATTGAAACTTCCGTTTCCAGATGCGTTTTGTGCAATTTGTTTCAGATTCGTTACGGCCCCTCGGAAAAGCGGCAGATAAGTGACCGGAGAGTCTCCTGAGTAGGCAAAGCCCGCTTTTTGAACCGGTTGTTGTTCATTGGCTTGAGTCGTTAAACTAAAACCCGTAATGACCGGTGCGTTTAAAATGGCCCGGCTAAAAAGCTGGTCATGGGACTCCGTGGTTTGGAGAACTTTTTGCAGTTCATCCTGATTAAAGCGAGTTGTCCATAGCGGAAGAATGTTTTCCGGCGAAGTCCGGTCCGGTTCAGCGAAAACGGCATCCCATGCGATGGCTGTAGCGCCTTGAACCTTAAGGCGTTCTATTAGACGCGCGCTAAGATTCCTGGGCCAGGGCCATTGCCCGAGTTTTTGCAGGCTTTCATCATCAATATCGACAATCACGACGGGGTTTTCAAGATAAGGCCTGGGCTTCATTTTTTGAAGATGATCGAAGACCTTGAGATCGGCAGATTTAAAAAGAGAAGGAAAGAAAAGCCGCAGAAAAACGGCCAGGATCAATGCGCACAACGGAACAATAATTTGAAAATGATTTTTGACTTTGGATGTCATGGATATTCTAAAAATGCCTGTTTAAACCAAATGGCGGTTAGCATTAACCATTTTGATAAGAAAATTATGAGTTTAAGCCCTGGTGGAATCCCTAGTACTGCGCGACAATTAATTTTATGGGTTCGCAGTACTGTACCGTCTACCAATAAAATCAAATGTCAGACGGTACTAGAATCTGAAAAAGGAAAATATTATTACGAAACGCGCCGCCTCACTAGGAGCTAACTTTGCCTGTAGGGCCTCAAAGGCAAAGCGGATCTCCTCATTTCGGCAATAGGCGCCAATTGTTTCTGCACAATATTTTTCTTTTTCAAATGCACAAAAAATGATGCGCTATCACTTAGAGGTTTCAACAGAACCATAAGTTTATAGAATAATCGTAAGGGCCGTCATGTCATCGTGTTGGACGGCTCCTTGAGTAAATACTTTTAACCGGGAGAACACCGACTGCGAACACTCGTCTGCGTCTTTCCAATTCTCACCAAGCATTTGATAGAGATTTTTCAGGCCAAATTCACTGCCTTTGGAATTTCGGGCTTCGGTAATTCCGTCTGTATATAAAAAAAGCAAATCTTTTTTGGACAACCGGACTTGTGTCTGTTCATAAACCGTCCCCTCCAGCATCCCCAGGGGAATTCCCGCATTATCTTTTAGGGCTGTCACTTCACCGGAGTTTGCGTTTTTCAGCAAAGCCGCCTGATGTCCGGCCGAAGCATATTCGACCAGGCCGCTTACGGGATCAATGAATAAATAAAGGAGAGTCAGAAACATCCCGAAATGACTATGCTGGATTAAAATCCGATTAAGGTGGTTTAGTAACTCGGCCGGCTGCGTGGTTGTGGGAATCAGAAAACGAAAAGCTGATAATGCCTGTACCATATAAAGAGCCGCCGGAACACCTTTGCCTGAGACATCACCGAGGATCACCGCGATTTTTTGATCCGGCAGCCGGACAATATCATAAAGATCGCCGCCGACCGAACGCGCCGGCAGACTTTCGGCACTGATATCCATTTTGAGTTTGAGTGATCGGATATCCGGCAGAAATTTTTGCTGAATTTCATGAGCGATTCGAAGTTCCTGCCGGGCTTTCTCCTGTTGAATTAATTCCTTGTGCATGCGGGCATTTTCAAGCGAAATGGCGGCCTGATCTGCGAAAATAGAAAAAAGTTCCAGGTCATCATTTGAAAATTCATGCCGTGTCAGCGGATTAATGGCCTGAATTACCCCGATAACCTTATCTTTATTTTTTAGGGGAACACAGAGTATGGCTTTGGTCTGAAATCCGGTCGATTCATCAAAACGGGAGGCGAAACGGGCGTCATGTTGTGTGTCATTGACAATCACCGCTTCTCCGGTTTGTGCGACATGTCCTGCGATCCCTTCACCCATTTTGATTCTGAACTTTTCGATTAACTCACTGCCCTTATCTCCTAATGCAACCTTGAAAACAAGATCGTTCGAGGCCGGTTCAATCAGCATTAAAGAAGCTGTTTGGGTATGCATGACGTCAGAGGCGGTGCTCATGATAATGCCGAGCAATTCATCCAGATCAAGACTTGAATTGATTTTTGCGGTGACGGCCAATACCTTGTGTAGATTTCTGACTGTCTGGCCCGCGGCGGATTCAGCATGCTGTTTCATGGCTTCTTTAATCCTTTATATCCATAAGTGTAGGGTTCGAAAGGCATAACCGGCCAGGGCGGCAATGGCGGCCCCTGAAATAAAATCGAAAAAATTTCTGAGCGGTCTAAAAGGAATACGGAGCAATCCGCTTAGAAAAACGGCCAAAAGCATGAGCGGATTTGCCGTGAAAAAATAAAAAGTCACAATGGATCCACGTTCAAAAATGCCGTGGAACATTTCAAAAGAAGTAATGTAATAGTCTTTACGCGAAGCAGGCGTGAAGCTCTTTCTGAAAGCGTTTAAAAAATAGGCGCAACCGAAAGTTGCCAATAAAAAGGCAATTGCAAAATAAGTCCAGCTTTCCTCGAAATAGCCGTAATTGAGAAACGCTAAATCGGGAAATCCTAATTTTTGCCGGCTGAGCGGAAAATACAGAATCGAGGCAATGACCAGGGCATGAATGATTTGATCGAGAGTGAACAGAAAAAAAGTTGCCTGCGGAAACCTTTTTTGTAACTGATATTTAATCAGATCCTGGCAGAGATGAACCAGCCCCAGAGCACCAATGAATTTCCAGATAAAGCCATGCGAAAGATAGGGGGAGACCAGGAGTAATGAAAAACCGATGTGAATAATCACGTGTAGAAAGTGGCCCAGCACATGCCTGACCTTTAAGCGGTAGAGCTCTTCAAATTGGAATACAAAATCACCTAACAGGTGGGCAACATAGAGCTTACAGAATAAGAACATTAAGACATCCTTTCCTTGCATGGGTGGTTTTGGACCGGTTTTGAGGGCTAAGTCCCGGATTCTATATTATCGGTCTATCTGATCTAACCATTGATACGTCTTTTGAATAATCTGCTTGTTTAATTTCTCTGTAACCCATTTTAAATATTTGACTTATGTGAAAATTTGAAAATTTTTTAAGGTTTTGAACTATTAGGTATGACCATTATAGGAAACCAGTTATTTACCCGATAATCTTAGCATCAGCTTTTTAAGAAGTTTTAGCAAAACATTTACTTATTGTTGAGCCCATAACTGTCTGCTATCAATATAGTTACGAATTTTTTGGCAATAATGAAAATGACTATTCGTGAAATAAAGCTTTTACGAAAAAATCTCAATGTTCGAATTCTTGAAGTTGCAGCCATGAGCGGATTACCCGCCGGGTTGATCGAGCAGATCGAAGCCGAACAAATTGTTGCGTTGGAGTCGGATCTTGAAAGGATTCATCACGCACTCAAAGAAATCGAACACGCCCGGGAGATATTGAGCGATGAATAAACACAAAAGGGTTTTGATCTCCGGATTAAATGGTTTAATCGGGTGGCATCTCTTTTGTGAAGCTCAAAAAAAATTTTCAGCATTCGGAACCTACCGCAAAGAACATCCCGTTTTTGATCATGCCCGGTTTTTCCGTATTGATCTCCATGATGAAGATCAGATCCGTGAAGTTTTTGAAAAGGTCAAACCCCATTATTTTATTCACGCATGGGCCATGTGCGATTTGGATATTTGTGAGACCTATCCGGGCATGGCGCATCGTATCAATGTTGAGGGAACCGAAAAAATGCTGCGTGCGGCCGAACAGTCCGGATGCGTGGAGAAGTTCGTCTATATTTCTACCGACCATGTCTTTGACGGTGAAAACGGAAGCTATGATGAAGATGCCCGGCCCAATCCCAAGCATGTTTATGGCCGGACAAAAAGACAGGCTGAGATGCTTGTTGAAAAAACATCCCTTCCGTTTCTGATCATCAGACCCGGATTAGTCATAGGGCAAAGTCTTCAGGGTAATAAGGGTCCCCGTGACTTTCTATTTTCCAGAATAGACGCCCGCAAACCGACCCATCTTTTTACGGATGAATACAGGACGCCTGTACGTGGCGTTGACTTGGCCCGGAGGGTCTTGGACCTAGCCGTATCCTCTGAAACCGGGGTCTTTCATATTGCCGGGAGAAAAAGGTTTGACCGTTATCAACTGGGCTGTCAACTGGCTTTCAGTCACGGTGTTAGAGCCGATTATATTTTTCCGAGACTGCGTCGTGACGATGCTTGGGCACATATCCGTCCGCATGATTTGAGTTTGAAGTCCAACAGAACAGGGGCGTGGGTAAGCCATGAATCGGTTTTAATGCCTTGCCGCTAACCCTTAAAATTAAGGAGGTTTTTGCCAATGAAACAAACTTTTTTAGGAAGATTTTCACCGCTGTTTCTTCTGCTTCTTTCCCTCATGTCGACGGGAGCCTATTTTGTCCCCGTGGCTGTGGATGTTCCGGTTTTGAATCCTGCGCATAATGTGATTGATGGACTGCCGGTCGTATTAGAAGATGCACTGGTCGTCTCTGAGGATTCAAAATCCTTATGGGTTGAAGATTTGAACGGTTTATACAAGAGCAGACGGTTATTTGCGATTTCCAGCTAATCTTTTTGATTCTGTAAATCCCGGATTCCCGTCATTAAAAAAGATTTTTTCTGCCTTGTGGAACACTATCTTTTTGTTTTCCTGCCTTAAATTTCTCTACGCGCACGGTTCTTCAGCGATATAATAGAACTTCGAAAATTCAATCATGGGTGATTATCTACAAAACATGACGAAAGAACTGACCGACTATATCTGCACAAATTGCCAACACCGTTTTGAAGCGGCTGCACGTGAAGGGCTTGAATGTCCGAAATGTTTTTGGACTTCAACCGTTAAAGAGCTGGATGAAGTCGATTTTTTTCAACAAACCAACGATCAGGACGCCTCGCAACCCGTTAAAAAAATAAATTCCGGTTTTAGATTTCCTCGAGTGAATTTGCTATGGGTTTTAATTGTTTTAATTCTTTCAGCTTCCGTTTATGGCCTGAGTGTTTATGGTAAACCGTTACTTAAGGCGCTTCTGAAAAAAACACAGGCACAACCATCCCGCAAGAAAGCTGTTGAGATTAAAAGCCCTTCGCCTGAGAAAATAAAATCCGAAAGCAATCGTCTTGTGACGGATGAAAAACAACCCATGGATCCTCTGACTCCGGTTGAAAGAGAAAACTTGAATAGGCGTATTTTGACGGCTGATTTGACTCCTGAGCTTTCGATATCAGATCAGCAGGTTTTAGAACACAACGTCCAGGTTAAAACAGGACTGATTGAAAAGTTGCCTTCTGCACTGTGGAGTATGGAACAATTTGAACAGCTGATTGCGGAGCAGGAACGGTTTTATAAAATTCAACTGCCAAGAAGTTATAAAAAGAAATTATCCCAACTTTTTGAAACAGAATATCTGCCGTCCGAACAGGCTTTTGAGGCGCAGGATTTAGTCCGTGCCCGGGATTTTTGGATTGCTTCGCTGGCCTTTCCGGTTTATGGAGAGGATCTTCAAAAACACCGGGGGGTTGTCCTGACCATGCTGCGTCCGTTTATTCTGGATACGCTTTCAAAGATCGGTGCCGTTAACCAAATTTTGACCGAGCGCGAAATAAGACACAAAGAGGCAAAGATAAAAGAGACCTATGCGGCCATGAATGCATTGATTAAAGCCCGCGACTGGAAAGCGGCCTATCAGTCTATTGAAGATCAGATGAAAATGATTTCGGAGCTTTCCCTCGAGGCTTCCCGTCCGATTAGTCCGCCGGCTTATCCGCAACAGATTCGTTTTGTGGATGCCGGTATCCAGCAGACTTTGGGTGATTTGATGGCTCCGCAAAGGCCGGCGCTAATGGATGTTGAGTCGTTAAAACAGGATCTTACGGCTAAGAGGTATGTCTTAGAGGCGTTGATCCCCGAGAAGGCAGAAGTCTTGTTATCTTTTTATCATCAAGCGGTTGATGCAATTCAAAAGGAACAATGGGATCAAGCGATGGATCTGCTCAGTCGTGTTCGGGCCCCGGCCGTTTTGAAGGGGGATGCCGAGCTGAAAATTCGGCTGATTCAAAAAATAAAAATGGCAGGAAGCCAGGCCCGGCTTGATTCAGTACCGGATACAAGGTAAGCTTTTAACGTAAAATTAAACCGCATGCGGTTAGATCAAAAAAGGGATACGATTTTGCAACAGGCCTTGATTATGACGCTTGTTTCAGATGTGGGGGTTGCCGCAAAGATTGTTAAATCTGCGCAGAATCATCACTTGCAGATTCGTAATTTTGATCGTGCACAAAAACTGAATCACTCTGCGCAGGAGAAAAAACCCTCGATGGTTATCCTGGATCTGGATACACGGGAAGCTGATGCCTTTGAGGTTTTAAAGGCATTTCGCGGGAATGCCGATCTTAGCCATGTGCCGGTAGTTGGCTTTGTTTCCAAAGTTAAGGAGGCTTTGAAAAGGGAAGCTGAGGCAGCCGGGTGTTTGCGTGTTTTTTTTCGCACGGATTTTTTTGCCGGTCTGTCCGACCTTTGGATAAGATATCTATCATGATTTTTCATTTAGGCTTTGAGTTGCCTCAAAAAGAAGACCGTCGACTGGATCATGAATCCTGCCGCTTAACGCCTGAAGAAACCAGGATTCTGAAGCGCCAGATTCGCCGTAACAGTATCACCATCAATGAGATGGTGGCCCGTCTTGATTTGCTGGTCAATAAGGAAAAGTATCCTCACCGGGAAGATTTCATCAATAAGCTGCGTGATCGGCTTGAAGTTCTTATGGATGAAAACGATACTTTCCGCAGAGTTCTGCAGCATCACTACCGCTAAAAAATTGATTTAAAAGGCGACCGGATACAACGGGCTCCAGCATGCCGTGAGTGTTTGGTTTTTGCCCATATTTTACCGACTGCTTCCTTGATTTTTTTGATGTTATGCCGATAATAGAACAAACTCCATTCTAAACATTGCTAAACGGTGAATATAATGAAATCAAATGTAACGACACTGATTCTTGGCGGCGGTCAGGGCCGTAGACTTTCTCCTCTGACAAATTATCGTTCCAAACCGGCTGTTCCGATCGCATCCAAATACAGGCTTGTCGATATTCCTATTTCAAACTGTATTAATTCGGAACTTAAACGCATTTATGTTTTAACTCAGTTTAACTCCACATCCCTGCACCGGCATATTCATCGTTCCTATCCGTATGAGCCTTTTAATCAAACAAGTGTTGAGTTGCTTGCGGCTGAACAAACGCTTTCCAACAGCGATTGGTTTCAGGGAACAGCCGATGCTGTGCGTCAGCACCTGCCGCATTATTACAACAAAGAAACCGATGCGATTTTGATTCTTTCGGGAGATCATCTCTACCGCATGGATTACCGCCACATCATTGATTTTCATATGAGCAATAATGCGGATGTGACGGTTGCGACTATCCCCGTTGTTAAAAAAGATGTAAGGCATTTCGGCATTATGCAGATGGAGACCAACGGGCGTATTACCAAGTTCTGGGAGAAGCCGTCTCCGGAAGATAAAATCAAAGACTTTGTCATGCCGGAGGCTATTCGTAAGCTTTTTCAAGTGAAAAAGAAAGCCGATCTTTATCTGGCATCCATGGGGATTTATGTTTTTAAACCTGAAGTGTTGACGTCGGTTTTGTCAGGAAATGAAGCGGATTTCGGTAAAGAGGTTATCCCGAAGTCCATCAATAAGCACAGTGTTTACGGATATGTCTTTAACGGGTATTGGCGTGATATCGGAACGATCGAAAGTTTTTATGAAACCAGCATTGACCTGACCCGCCCTAATCCTCCGTTTGAATTCGGCGGTCCCGAGGGGCGGATGTTTACGCGTGCGCGTTTTCTGCCTCCCTCAACGATTGAATCCGCAACCTTACAGAATGTTTTGATTGCCGAAGGATGCCACCTTGAAGGTGTGCATATTGAACAATCGGTGGTCGGTCTGCGGTCAGTCATCCGGCAGGGAAGCGTGATCCGTAGAAGCGTGATTATGGGAAACGATCAATTTGATCACCAGACACCTAAGCGCAAGATTCCGCTTGGAATCGGCAAGAACTGCCATATCGAAAATTGTATTCTCGATAAAAATGTTCGTATTGGAAACAAGGTTTCAATTACCAATCACAGCCGTGTGCGCGAAAAAGACGGTGACAATTATTGTATCCGTGACGGAATCGTGATTATTCCCAAAGGCGCGGAAATCGCCGACGGCACCAAAATCTAAAAACCGTGATTTATAAATCGAAAGGGCAGGACTGAGGGCTAAACTATGCCTGCCCGCATTCTGTGTAGCGGGAGGTCTGAGTCAAAGCATGTTCAGCGGCTCTCTTTTCTCCGCGTCACCCTGTCAGGTGTTTGTGGTCTGTTTTAATAATTGGCTTTTTCGAGATTGAAGAGCGATGCGACAGCAAAGAAGACATTGCTGAACCAGGCGCTGATGAAAGGGGTCAATTTGCCTGAAGTTCCGAGGGCGACACCGATAGCCCCTGAGACATGATAGATAAAAGCCAGGACAACACAAAATAAAACACTGGCGGCAACGCCTTTGCGGGTTCTGGTTTTTGCCAAAAATGGAATTGTCATAAGCATCATGATCAAACTTTGCCAGGGTGTCGCCAGACGATTCTGGAGTTCGACTTTTTCGATGCGTACCGTTGCACCGGTTTCTTCAAGTTTTTTCATCGCATGTTTGATTTCCTTATACGATAAAAAGATGCTTTCACGCGAAGCATTCGTAAGATCAACCGGAGAGGCGGTTAAATCCAGGTAGGTTTTTCTGGCATAGGTCCGGGGCTCTCCTAAAACCTTTCCCCTGGAGTCGATTTGATGTTCGATCACCCCTTCAAATTCCCACGCTCCGTTTTTCCAATGAGCTTTTTTAGCTGAAATCTTCTGATAGGTTTTACCGGTATCTTCATCCAGCCAAAGGACAATCGCATCGGAAACACTGCCGGTGGCAGGCCGAAGAGAACGAAAATAGTAGAGGTGTTTGTTGGCCGAAGGATAGGTTACATTTTGGATGCTTTTATCTTCCCATTGTTCCTTATTTTTTTCAATGTAGATCTCTCGAAGTTCGGTGGCGGTGCGATAGGTACCCGGAACTACCCGGTCATGGATGATAAAAGTAAAAATACCGATGAGAAAGCCTAGAAATAAAATGGGGCGGACAATGGATTCGATTTTTAATCCCGCGCTTTTCATCGCCAATAGTTCATTATGAATGCCAAGATTGACAAATAAAAAGATAGTCGCAAGCCAGGTGGCCCAGTGAATCGTCTGGACAAAAGAAAAGGGGATGAGCATCAGATAATATTTCATATACACCGAAAAGGCGGTGTGATAACGCATAAATCCATCGAGGTTATCAAAAAGGTCCGCGATCAGGATCATGAAAATCAGTGTTGCGGAACAGTAAATGATGGGAATGAGCAGTTGTTTGAGAATAAAGCGGTCGAGTACTTTCATGATGAATTAATTCACCTGTTTCCGGAGTTCTGTTTGGGTACGGGCCACGGCAAAGATATCAATGCGTGAAGCCCCGCATTCTTTTAAAGTGCGGGCTGCTTCGGAGGCGGTTGCACCGGTGGTGTATATATCGTCAACGAGCAAAATGGATTTACCCTGTATGCTGTCAGCCCTTGCAACCTTGAAACTGTTTCGAATATTCCAAATCCGTTCTTCTTTTGAAAAAGTGCTTTGCCGCATAGTTGAATGTTTTTTCTTCAGGCAACTCCTGAGCGGAAGGTTTAAGCTTTTCCGTGCCCGGCGTGCAATAAGTTCAGCCTGGTTAAAATGCCTTTCGAGTTTTCGGCCCCGGTCAAGCGGTATGGGGACAATCCAATCATAGCGGTTTTCGGAACGTATCAGCGTCATGATATCGCCAATGTCATCATTAAAGGCGTTGGTCAAATGTCTTTTTTTTAAAAATTTGAGGCCCGTGAGCAAGTCTTTTACCGGTGATTTGTAGGGATATAAAAACCAACCGCTGTTTAGATCGCCGGAGCGGAAAACCGTATTCATCGCTTCGTAGGAAAACCTCAGAGCGGTTAATGTTTCCCGACAGTCTGAACAGAGGGTGTTTTCTCTAAGAGTGAGGAAACGGCGGCAAATTCCACAATTGGCCGGATAAATAAGCCTGATGAATGCTTCCAATGCTAATTTCATAAAGACGTTTATTGTAGTCATTTCATTCTAATAAGCAAGCCAAGATCCATGAAATGAGTGAAAATCCCGGCTGGCCGGGATTTTGAATTTTGAAATTCAGATTTTTGCTTAACCCATTTCAAATGAAAGGGTTAAGGTTTGGGGATGAAAAGCCGAGGGGGAAAATCCTCTCTGTTTCTTGACCTAATGAACGAATTGCGTATAATAACCCCGCTTATTTCATTTAACCAGAAGCTAACTTGACTTATGAAAGGGTGTTAGAAGACGTGCCCAAGATATTACTTGCCGAAAACGAAAGTATTGACGGAGCTCTGAGACGGCTTAAAAAAAAGCTGGAACGTGAAGGAACCTTAAAGGTTTTAAAGGCCCGTAAATATTACGAAAAACCCAGCGAGAAAAAACGCCGTAAGATTCGCAGTTCCAAGACCAGAAGAAAATAACTCTTCATCACTTCTCTCTTTTCGAACGCTTATCCCTTTTTTCAATCCTAAAAATCCAAGAGGCGATCAGTCTGCCCTTGAATCCTTTTGTGAAAGCTCCATTGGGGATTATCTATCCAGAAAATGGAGCAGGTCACTCAGGGAAACGATTTCATACCCCTGACGCTTTAAGACGGGGATTTCCTCAATCAGAACATTCAAAGTATTAAAACGGTAATGGCCGATTGCAATGGCATAGCCTTTCTTTCGAGCGACCATTGAAAGCTCGCGGACTTGTGTGCGGATGGCAGCCGGGCTGTCGACATTATCCAAAAAGACATCACGTTTTAAAATCGGGAGATGAATTTCCCGTGCAATCGAAGGTGAAATGGACTGTGCTGTGGTCATGCTGTCGAGAAAAAACAGATCCCTTTTTTTTAAGTCATTCAGAATAATACGCATTAAATGGCCGTCGGATGTTCCGCGTGAGCCCATGTGGTTGTTGAGGCCGACATGATGAGGGATTGATTTTAAACCCCGATCCAAAACATCGAGCACCTGAGATTCCGGCATTCTTCCGGTAATCAGCCCTGGACCGGGAATGGTTCCGTCTGAGGCCTCAAGGGGTAAATGTAAAATGACTTCCGCACCGGTTCTGGCACTATAGTTGCCATAAAAAGTAGAGTGAGCAAGCAGCGGCAAAATGGCATAAGTGATATTGTCCCCCAGGCGGTCTAATTGGGTGCGGTAGCTTAAGGTGTGTCCCATGTCATCAATGACAAATACCAGTTTGGGTTTGTCTGCAGAGAGAACCCGGTGTCTTTTGGCTACCGGCGGGCTTTTAGGGGAAGGGGCCGCGGTTTTTGAAGGAGGGATCACGGCCGTGCGGGCGGCCGGTGTCCTGTGAGCATTAGGGCTTGTATGATTGGAAATAGAATGAATGAGGCCATGGAAGCCGTATTTGCCTGCCATATAGGCCAGTAGAACCAATAGGGCGATCCGGATAAGGGAAGATAACCGTCCGGAAGAAGGTTTGCGGCGTCTGGAGCTGCGTTTGAAGAGCGCCGGCAGTTTCCAGGATTTTTTTTTGGGACGGCGGGCCGATTTTTTTTGAACACTTTTTTTCTTTTTTTTCATTACGGGATTATCTTAATTAAGATTTGGATGCCGGGAAAGAAAAAAATATAAAAAGAAAGACGGCCAAAATGCCGTTAGTATGTCTCAGTATCAGAATAGTTTTGATTCTTGTTGAAAAGAATAAAGGCCTATTTCATAATAACCGGAAATATTTTATCTAAGGTTCAAAATCCAAAAGGGTGCATTGAATGCCTAAGACCAAGCTCAAGAATGCCTGGGACGTCATTGATGAGAATAAAAAACAGATGACCAAAACCGGAATTCAGAAATCTTTCAGCAACAATCTGCATTTTATCCTCGCCAAAGACCGCTATACGCAGACCCCTAATGACGAATATGTGGCGCTTGCCATCGCGGTTCGTGATCGCATTGTCGAACGCTGGATTCATACCCAGCAGCGATATCATAAAAAAAATTTAAAACGGGTCTATTACCTTTCACTGGAATTTTTGATCGGCCGGCTTCTGGGCAACAATATGCTCAATCTGGAATTAGAAAAAGAAGTCCGTTTGGCCTTGGAAGAATTAGGGGTCAACCTTGAGGAAATCCACGAGGAGGAACCCGATGCCGGGCTTGGCAACGGAGGATTAGGGCGTTTGGCGGCCTGTTTCCTGGATTCGCTGGCAACGCTTGGGATCCCTGCCCATGGATATGGCATCCGTTATGACTATGGTATTTTTAACCAGAAAATCCAAAACGGATATCAAGTGGAATCGCCGGATGAATGGCTGAAAATGGGGAATCCCTGGGAGTTTCAAAGACCGGAATACGCCGTCACGGTCAAGTTCTACGGTCAGACCTCGATGGTTCGTGACGTTGACGGAAAACTGCGGGCGCGGTGGGAGAACACACAGGATGTTATTGCCATGCCTTATGATATTCCTGTAACCGGTTATGCCAATGATGTGGTCAACACGTTGCGCTTATGGGCGGCTCGCAGCTCGGAGGAGTTTGATCTCGAGTATTTCAATCATGGCGATTACGAAAAGGCTGTTTATCACAAGATGCTTTCGGAAAATATTTCCAAGGTGCTGTATCCGAATGATTCAAGTGCGGTGGGCCGTGAGCTGAGGCTTAAGCAGGAATACTTTTTTACCGCAGCATCCATTTCCGATATTATCCGCCGTTTTAAGATTGAAAATAAAGATTTAAAGAAGCTGCCTGAAAAAGCCGCGATTCAGCTTAACGATACCCATCCGGCATTAGCGGTAGCCGAATTTTTGAGGGTTTTGGTTGATCAGGAAGATATGGAATGGAAGGACGCGTGGCAGATTACCACAGAGACCTTCGCCTACACCAATCATACGGTGATGCCTGAGGCCCTTGAATGCTGGGCGCTGCCTCTTTTTGAACGAGTGTTGCCGCGTCACCTCCAGCTTATTTATGAAATTAACAACCGTTTTCTCAAGGAGGTCGCCAAAAAGTTTCCCGGTGATACCGAATTACTCAAACGGGTTTCTCTGATTGAGGAAGGTAACCCTAAACGCGTACGTATGGCCTTTTTGGCGATCGTGGGTTCACATTCGGTTAATGGTGTTTCAGCGCTCCACTCCGAACTTCTTAAAACGCAGTTGTTTAAAGATTTCTACGCGATTTATCCCAAAAAGTTTAATAATAAAACCAACGGGATTACGCAACGCCGCTGGCTGAAGAAATCCAATCCGCGTTTATCTGATTTAATTTCTTCCAAGATCGGTGAAGGCTGGATTACCGATTTGTATGAACTTGAAAAGTTAACCCAGTGGCAGAAGGATAAGACTTTCTGTAAAGCCTGGCAGAAGGTTAAACACGCCAATAAGCTTGATTTGTGTGAATATATTCAAAAAACAACCGGGGTTAAAATCAATCCTCACTCCATGTTCGACATTCAGGTCAAGCGCATCCATGAATATAAACGCCAGGTTCTTTTTGCGCTTTACGTTATCCGTGAATACCTGACGCTCAAAGATAACCCCGCCAACATCCGCACACCGCGTACTTTTATTTTTGCCGGAAAGGCTGCGCCCGGATATGCCATGGCCAAACTCATCATCAAATTTATTACGAGCATTGCGGACGTCATCAATAGTGACGGCGATAATCAGGACTTGTTGAAAGTGATTTTTCTTGAAAATTATCGCGTTTCACTGGCGGAAAAGATTTTTCCCGCCAGCGATTTATCCGAGCAGATTTCAACTGCAGGAACAGAGGCCTCCGGGACGGGCTGTATGAAGTTTATGCTCAACGGGGCATTGACCGTAGGCACTCTTGACGGTGCGAATATTGAAATGGCCGAATCTGCCGGAATCGAAAATATGTTTATTTTTGGATTGAAGACCGAAGAGGTTCAGGAAATTAAAGAAAAGGGATACCACCCGGGGCCCTTCATCCAAAGATCACCGTACTTATCCGAGATTTTTGAAATGATACGCGGAAATTATTTTTCAGCACTTGAACCGGGGATTTATGAACCGCTGCTTAAGAGTCTGACCGAGAGTGATCCCTATATGGTTTGTGCGGATTTTGATGCCTATTGTGCGATGCAGGACAAAATTTCAGAAATGTACCGGAACCAGGTTGAGTGGACCCGCCGGGCAATTCTCAATGTGGCCAAGGCCGGTCCCTTTTCAAGCGACCGAACGATTGCCGAATATGCCCGTGATATTTGGCATGTGAAGGTTGAAGCCAATAGCAAAAAAGTTGTACGCAAAAGAGCCAAATCTAAAAAGTAAAAAACGGCACCGGGTCCAATCCAGGTGAATAGGCCCGGAAGCCCTCCCCATTTCCCGGTAATTCCTTATCCTTTCACCATTGCCTGCCGCTATCGGCATATGTTATGATTTGACCTTCATTTGCAGCTAAACCGGATAATCGCTTATAGGGTTACCAATGGCCGTTAAATTTCAAGCATTTGCAGGTATGGATGACATCCTTACGCCGGAAATTGAGCTCTGGCAGTGGGTGGAAAAGAAGATGCGTATCTATTTTGAAGCCGCAGGCTTTAAAGAGATCCGTACGCCGCTTTTGGAACCGACCGAGCTTTTTGCGCGTTCGATTGGTGAGACAAGTGATATTGTCCATAAAGAAATGTATACGCTTGAAGACCGGGGCGGGCGCAGTATGACCTTAAGACCTGAAATGACTGCTTCGGTCGCCCGCAGCGTGATCGAAAAATCGCTTTTGCGCAATGCTAAAACACTGGCCTTGTATTATTGCGGGCCGATGTTTCGTGCCGAGCGTCCTCAGGCCGGCCGTAAAAGACAATTTCATCAAATCGGAGCTGAAATTATTAATGAAAGCGGTCTGCAGGCAGACCTTGTGATCATCCGGGCCCTTTACGGATTCTTAAAATATCTTGGGATTGCCGAGCCTAAACTGAAACTTAACGATTTGACACGGATTAATGGGCCGGAATCCGAAGAGATTCGCGGAAAGCTTAAAAGTTATTTTGAGGGGCATAAAGACAAACTGGATAAGGATTCCCTTTACCGGCTGGACAAAAATGTTCTGCGCATTTTTGACAGCAAAGATCCCGGTTGTCAGGATATTCTTGAAAAGGCCCCGTGGGATGAAATCGCGCCGCTGAGTGATGACTTTAAGGTCCTGATGCAGGCGTTGGCCGAAGAGAATGTTCCCTTTGAAATAAACCGTCGTCTGGTGCGGGGATTGGATTATTATACGGGCGTTGTCTTTGAAATTTCACTTGCAGGGTTGGGGGCTCAGGATGCCGTGGCCGGAGGCGGCCGTTATGACGGACTTTATCAGGAATTGGGAGGCCCCAAGGCCCCGTGTACCGGATTTAGTATTGGTTTTGAAAGGCTTCTGATGGGACTGGAAGGCTGCGGGGTAGACGTTCTCGGTGAAATTAACCGGCGTAAGGTTTATGTCGCGCAGCTAGATGAAGATAAGATGATCCGCCAGGCCGCCCAAAAACTGGCGTTGGCGCTTAGAGAAAGAGATTTTTCAGTCGAGCAGGGTCCCGTTAACTCAAACATGAATCATCATTTCAAAAAGGTCAATCAGACAGGAGCTCAATGGGTTGTAATCCTGGGCCCCGATGAAATCCGTCATCAGGAATGTGCAATTAAGAATTTAAACAAGCGTGAACAAAAGAACATCCGGCTCGACGAAGCTGCCGGTTATTTGGAAGGAGAAGTTTTGTTATGATGCGTACCGCCACTTGCGGGCAGTTAAATCTTAAGAATTTAGGACAGGAAGTGACTTTGTCCGGTTGGATCCATACGCGCAGGGACCACGGAAATTTAATTTTTATTGATTTACGCGACCGGTGGGGGATTACCCAGATTGTCTTTAACAGCCAGACAAACCCGGATCTTTTGCATCAGGCAGAAACCCTTCGTCCTGAATTTGTGATTCAGGTGAAAGGAAAAGTCGAACAACGGCCTCAGGGAACCGAGAACACTAAAATTCCGACCGGTGAAATTGAAGTCGGTGTGCACTCACTTGTGATCCTGAATCCTTCACCGACACCTCCTTTTGAAATCGGTGACCAGTACGTTAATGAAGAACTGCGGCTGACCTATCGTTTCCTGGATCTGCGCCGTAAGGACATGGTTGAGAGCCTGACGGCTCGTTATAGGATTACTAAGATTGTCCGTGATTATCTGGATCAGGAGAATTTCCTTGAAATTGAAACGCCCTATCTGACTAAGAGCACGCCGGAAGGGGCGCGTGATTTTTTGGTTCCGTCCCGTCTTTCTCCCGGTGCATTTTATGCGCTGCCGCAATCCCCCCAGCTTTTCAAACAACTGCTCATGGTAGCCGGTTATGACCGCTACTTCCAGCTTGCCCGGTGTTTTCGTGACGAGGATTTGCGCTCAGACCGTCAGCCGGAGCATACTCAAATTGATCTGGAAATGTCTTTTGTCGAAGAGGACGATGTGATGTCGACCGTTGAAGGGATGATTTGTGCGGTCAGCGAGAAGATGCTCGGCAAGAAACTCGAACGTCCGTTCCGTAGAATGCCTTATGATGAAGCCATTGAACGGTATGGATCCGATAAACCGGATCTGCGTTTTGCGATGGAACTTAAAGACCTGACGTCTTTTTTTGAAGGATCCGGTTTTAAGGTTTATGACCAGGTCATTGAAGGGGGCGGGCGTGTGCGGGGATTATGTTTTAGTCCGCCCGAAGGAGTTCAGATTTCACGCAAAGTGATAGAAGAACTGACGACATGGATTCAGGATTTCGGGGCCAAAGGCCTGGCCTGGTTTCGTGTCAAAAGTGCAACCGAGGTGGAGTCCCCGATTCAGAAGTTTTTTGATGCCGGCCGGATTGCGAACGTGCTTGCGGCCATGAATGCTAAAGAAGGGGACATGATTTTTATGGTGGCCAGTGACCCGATGGTTTCGGCGGTTGCCCTTGGGGCGCTGCGTAAAAAATTGGCTGAGGACTATGGATTAATTCGTGAAGACGGATTCGAGATTTTCTGGGTTGTCGATTTTCCGCTTTTTGAATGGAACGAAGATGAAAAGCGTTTTGATGCTTTGCATCATCCTTTCACGGCGCCGCGTGAAACACCGGGATATATGGAGCTTTTTGATACGGATCCCTCAAAGCTCAGAGCAAAAGCTTATGATCTGGTTTTAAACGGGACCGAAATCGGCGGGGGAAGCATTCGTATCCACAGCCGCGAAGTCCAGCAGAGGGTTTTTAAGGCCCTGAATATTACGGAAGAAGACGCCGAGACAAAATTCGGATTTTTACTCAAGGCCTTGAGTTATGGGGCGCCGCCCCACGGAGGACTTGCCATTGGATTGGACCGCCTTGTGACCATGCTGCTTAAGCGCGAATCGATCCGTGATGTGATTGCCTTTCCGAAAACTCAGAGAGGCACGTGCCTGATGACCGAGGCGCCTTCTGAAGTCGATCTTAAACAGTTACAGGAATTGAATCTTAATATTAAGCGTTCTTGATAAAGGAGCCTGCCATTTGGAAAAGATTCTCAAACTGAGTTCTAATGAAGAAGCGATTCAACTTTACGGCAGTCTGGATGAAAATCTGCGTTATGCCGAAAAAGAATACCATGTGGTCATCACTGCCCGTAATCATCAATTGAAGATCAGCGGCGATAAAAAAAACGTGACGCAGGCACATCGCTTTTTCACTCAGAGATTAAAAGATTTACGTCAGCATCACGGCCCGCACCCGGTTCGCAACACAGGCTCACCGCAGGCCGATCAAAAGACGCCCGAGGGCAGTGAGACCCCCAGCGGCGCCTCAGCCTTTTACCATCGCGGAAAAGTCATCCGGCCGCGCAGCAAGAATCAGGAAAAATATATTGAGGCCGTTCTGGAAAATGATATTGTGATTTGTATCGGTCCTGCGGGAACGGGTAAAACCTATCTGGCGATGGCGGCTGCGATTGAAGGCTTGAAAAAAGGATTTGTCTCCAGAATTGTTTTAACGCGTCCGGCCGTCGAGGCGGGGGAAAGCCTGGGATATTTACCGGGTGATTTTCAGGCCAAGGTTAATCCTTATTTGCGGCCTCTTTATGATGCCTTGCATGATATGATGGATTTTGATGAGGCCCACCGGTATATTGAACGAGGTGTGATTGAAGTTGCACCACTGGCCTATATGCGCGGCCGTACATTGAATGATGCCTTTGTAATTTTGGATGAAGCACAGAATACGACACCTGCGCAGATGAAGATGTTTTTGACACGTCTGGGAGAATCTTCCAAGGCCGTTATTACCGGCGATGTGACGCAGATTGATCTGCCGGGATCTAAAAAATCAGGACTGGTCGAAGCCGAGGATGTTTTGACCGGAATCAAAGGTTTAAAATTTGTTCACCTTAAGGACACAGATGTAGTTCGACATGCCCTTGTTGCCGAGATTATCCGAGCCTATCACCGTTATGACGAAAGACACCGTTAACGCAGTTAATACTTACCTGCATAAGGAACAGCGGAGAAAGAAAAGAATCGCATGGCTTATCCGCCTTGCGATTTTTTTTATTTCTTTTTTGCTGACGACGCTCATCGTGATTTATGAAGAAGCCCCTGATTTGGGGATTAAAAAGTTTGTCATCGGAGAACCTGCTGCGAGGACTTTTTTTGCGCCTTTTGCGGTCTCATATGAAAATACCGAGGCGACGGAACGCTTGAGAACTGAGGCGGTTGAGCAGGTTCCCTATGTTTTGACCCTGGATGAGAGCAAAAATAGACTTTTACGCGAAAGGGTGGATGTTTTTTTAGAAGAAATTCTAAAAAACCGTGCCCTGAAAGAGACCCCTCCGGCAGAAGAGGCGCCGCCTGCTGAGCTTCCGGCTCTGTCCTTACCCCTCTCTGAAGAGGTGAATGATGACTTGATGGACGGACTTGATTTGGAAGAGCTGCGCAAAAATCTTGAAGAGATTCTCAATGAAACGGTTTTTTCCGGAATTATCAGCAGTGAAGCAAAAAAGGCCTTGAAGGATCAAGGTGTGTTTCGAGTGAGTATCACGGCTTCCGGTAAAGAGGACCTGCCCTTATTTGTTGAAACGTTGTCGACGATTGAAAGCGTTAAGGCGAATTTGCAGGAATCTCTCAAACAGCTTAGCACAAAAGACCGCCGTATTCGTGCTGCCGTTTTTGAAATCGTTAATGCGATTTTGATTGAAAACCTTTTTGCGAATGAAGCCGAAACGGACTTGCGTAAAAAAAAGGCCCATGACTTGATTGTTCCGGTGATGGAAGAGATCAAAAAAAACGAACTGGTGGTTCAGCGCGGAATGCTGGTCAATGCCGATGAATATAAGCGGCTTGAAATCATTCATAAAAAACTGGCCACGAAACAGGCCCTGGCAAAATTTGCGGCTATCGGCATTCTGTTGTTTTTGACGTACTTATTCGGATTTTTCTACATGTTGTTGTTTGAGCAAAAGGCTCTTTTGTCGTTAAGAACTGTGTTTTTGATGCATCTGACGTTGTTGATTACGACGCTTTTGTGTAAAGCGGCTCTGATGACCTCGATCGGATCTCCTTTTCTTATGCCGGCGGCTTTGGCCCCTATCCTGGTGGGACTTTTGATTAATCCCCGGTTGGGGATATTATGTGCAACGGTTATGGCTGTGATTGCCTCGTCTATTACGGGCCTGCATGCGGATGTTTTGATTACCACGCTTTTATCTTCGACGGCAGGGGTTTTTGCGGGGATTAAAGTCAGAAAACGGGTGCATTTTCTTAAGGTTGGATTATCGATCGGCGCTGCCTATTTCTGCATCTTGTTTGCGTTTCGGATTTTTCAGGAATATTCGCCGCAGGATGCACTTATGGTCAGTTTTCAGGGATTGGCCAATGGCTTGTTGATCGTCATGCCCTTGGCCTTTTTGCTTCTGCCGTTTTTGGAAACGGTTTTTGATCTTGTAACCGACATTACACTGCTTGAATACTCCGATCTTAATCACCCGCTGCTTAAGAAGATGATTGTTGAAGCCCCCGGAACATATCATCATAGTCTGGTCGTCAGTACTCTGTCTGAATCGGCTTGTGAGGCGATCGGAGCGAATGCGCTTCTGGCCCGGGTGGGCTGTTATTTTCATGATATCGGTAAGATTGCACGGGCGGAATATTTTACTGAAAATCAGCCTTTTCAGGCCCCCAGCCGTCATGAGAATTTAACGCCCACGATGAGCTGTCTGGTGATTTTAAACCATGTCAAAGACGGAATTGAACTGGGCCGTCGCAATAAACTTAAAAGGCCCATTCTGGATTTTATCCCCGAACATCAGGGGACAGGGGTCATTTACTACTTTTACAAAAAGGCCCTGGATCAGGCCCGGCCCGGTGAAAAAATTCATGTCGAGGATTTTCGTTATCCGGGCCCCAGACCCCAGAGCCGGGAGACGGCCGTCTCCCTGTTGGCTGATTCCACGGAAGCCGCTTCGCGTTCTTTAAAAGATCCTAATCCCGAGACGATTACTCAACTTGTCCGTAAGATTATCAACGACAAGTTTATTGACGGCCAGCTCGATGAATGTAATTTGACGTTGCGCGATTTACACAAAATTCAGGAAAGCTTTGTTAAAAATTTAATGGCTATTTATCATACCCGTGTCAGTTATCCCAAGCAATCTCAGGAATCCGATGCCCCTGATATTTTTGAAGCTGGGCAGTTTTCAAAATTCAGAGCCGATTCATAAACGGATGCAATATGCCGCCTGAGCGTTTTCAAATTCAGATCACCAGTACCTGCCGCCGGATGCCCTGCCCGGAATCCGTTTTAAAAAAAACAATCTCGAAAATTTTTAAAAGGCTTAAAATTCAAAAAGCGGAGCTAAGTCTTTTTCTGGTCGGTGACCGGCGGATGAGATCCCTGAATAAACGTTTTTTAAATCACGATTGGACAACGGATGTCATTTCTTTTGATTTAACTTCCGGTAAGAGCCGCCGGAGTGCTTTGACGGGGGAGTTGATCATCTCGTTAGAGACCGCACGCCGGCAGGCTGCCGAGTTTGATACCTCATTTCGCTATGAACTTTACTTTTATATTTGTCACGGCATTTTGCATATTCTGGGATACGACGACAAAACTCAGGGGCAGCGCGGTAAAATGCTCCAAAAACAGGCTCAAATTCTTCGCCAAATCGGAATTTCAAAATAACATAAAATGGCTATACAAAAAACAGACGCAATTGTTTTAAAAACGCAGAAGCTTCGTTCCAGCTCTTTGATCGTGACTTTTTTTTCAAAATCCTTTGGTAAGCTTAAGGGGATTGCTAAGGGGGTCCGTAAAGAGCGTGAAGTCAGGGGCGCCTTTTATGAATTATTTACGCACCTGGAAATTATTTTCTATGAGAAAAACCGTTCGGATCTGCATCTGATCTCAGAAGCCTCGATTCTTAAAAGCAATGATCACTTAAGGACCCGGCTGGAGACGATTACCTATGCCAGTTATTTTGCCGAGCTCGTGGATTCATTCTGTGAGGTTCATGATCCCCATGAAGAGGTTTTTGAAATGCTGAATTTTGCATTCCGTTTTATTCCATCCATTTCAGGCGAAAAAATGGCCCGGCTGTTTGAGATCAAATTGCTTCATCAGATCGGTTTGCTCCCTTATCTGGACCATTGCCTTGGATGCCAGAAAACAAATCTTGCGGCTCCTTTTTTCTCGGTCGCTCAGGGCGGGATTTTTTGTAGCGCCTGTGCGAGGCCTGTTGCCGACGCAAAACCGATTTCTATAGAGGCCTTAAATATTCTGCGTTATTTTTCTACACATCAGCCGGAAGAATGTCTGCGCCAACCCATTTTAAAAACTATCGAAAAGGAACTCATGCGCTTGATGGAATTTTTTTTCAGATACCGGTTGGGGCATATTCTCAATAGCCGGCGCTTCCTCCAAGACATTCAGCCGGTTTTGGCCCTTCGATAAAGTTCCTCGGACTCCACGCTAACTTTGAATACCCGCATCCCCTCGCCGTCTGATCAATTTTGATATTAATTGATATTGATTTTTATATTAAATAATTAATAGATTATTACTGGACTTATTTGACAAGTTTTTATTCACATGTTAGGTTTTTTAAGTAAGACAAATTGGGCCAAATAGAATAAATAAATTTATAAAGTATTTAATCAAGGCTTAAAGGAGCATCTCATGGGAAGTAAAAATCCCACACATAAAGCCCAAAATGACAGTCGCCTGTATTTTGATATGACAACACAGGAGCGGGACACCACTTTGCGTTATCTGCTGGAGTCAATTATCAAAAGCCGCAAGAGTGAAGGCTTTCCTTCAAATCAGATGGTGGTGGATGAAGATGTGAACATCTATTTGGCGCATTTGCTGTTTGCGGTTTCTCTTCCCGAGTATCATGAAATGGCCAACCCGTACCTTTCGGCCGAAAGCAGTGATGTTCTTGACTGGGTACGCTCAACCGAAGATCGCACAATCCGTTATTTTATTTTCAAAGTGAACGCCGATCATCTTCTGATTCATTCCACAATTTTTAATGACATTGAATACAAAGGTAAAAACCGTTTTTATCAGCGTTCACAAAACTATTACCGGGAATTAGCCAAACTTTATTATGAACAGGCCGCTGCTTATCATAAGCGGATTTACCGTAAAAGTACCGGGATCGGTCAGGTGCTCGATAAGATTGCCAGATTCTATGAGCCGTATCAAACGGTCTTGAAACATGTGCGCCGCGATTATTTTCATTTTGTCAATTCTTTCAGGGATCAGTCTTTTCGGATGTTTTTGGATCAGGTTAAAAATTATGAACGCAGTCTTCAGGCCGATAAGATGATGGATCATTTTTTAGAAATTTACTGGAAATGGATGAACACCCCCAATCAAAGTTTAAAACAGGATTTGATTCTTATGGCACAGCAACTCAAAGCGCTGATTCCCGGATTCCGGTTTGAACCGGTGCTGTTTTTAAACAAGAACGATTCCCATCCGGGCGGCTAGTACCGTCTGACATATGCCGAGGTTATTCATCCTCCGGCAAAGAATGCCGGGGATAAATTCGCACGGTGCACTTGACGTCACCCTTCGGTCCCGTAAGTGCTGTGCTCATTTAAAGGAGATAAGTAGTGAAGAACGATATTCGTAAATTCCGGACAAAAGAAAAAAAGTTTTTACAACTTTACTCTCTCTGGCAGGAAACAAGGCGGTGTGAAATTCAGCGCCGGTGTCTTGGATTGTTGGGTGAGATCATCAGAATGAAACCGCAATTTAGTCTGCGTCGTGAATTTGAGGTTGCATTTTAATTATGGAAAAATTTCTTAATGACAGATCCCATGGCAAAGACATCCCTGTCGATCAGGAACATAACCCCGCGCAATGCCATGAGCTTTTACAGGAGATCCGCAAAAAACAGGATGAGTTTTTGGATGTCTACTCCTTTTATCTTAAAAGCGGTATTGTCTGGATACGTGACCAGGTTTATCTGAAGGCTTATGAATTGGGCCGTTTGGATCCGACCTTCCGTTTCGATAAATAAACCGGTTTTTAGGTTATTCACCCCTCTTTGCGGACAAATTCCCTCTGCGTCCTGTGACTAAAAAAGATATGCTATAATGCCGTTTCAAAGTTTCAGTCAAGGGGTGTTTATGTCCATTGCTTATATTGCTTTTGGTTCAAATCTGGGGGACCGGCTTCGGAACATTCAGGCTGCCGCCGGAATGCTCAATGCTCTGGAGAAGGTTTGTATTATAAAACAGTCTGAGATTTATGAAACAGAACCGCTCGGAGGGCCTCAGCAAGGACTCTACCTGAATGGTGTCTGGCAGGTTGATGTCCAACTGAATGCACAGGATTTGATGAGCGCTTTGCTTCAAATCGAGAAAAAATTGGGCCGGGTGCGAATGGGAATGAATGCGCCTAGGACCATTGATCTGGATATTTTATTCTATGATGAGCAGGTGATTCAAATGCCCGGGCTTTGGATTCCGCATCCCAGAGCACATGAGCGATGGTTTGTTTTAAAGCCCATGAGCGATTTATGTCCGCAGTTCAGACATCCGGTGATGCATCAGACCGTGGCTGAATTGTTGAGTGCTTTTCAACCACAGGAAACCACATCGTGAAAGTGATTAAAAATCCAAAGGCCTTACAGAAAATTCTGGCCGGCCACCGCCGGGGCGGACAGTCTATCGGATTTGTTCCGACCATGGGGGCCCTGCATGAAGGGCACTTATCGCTTGTCCGTGCTTCCCGCCGGGAAAATGACGTGACGGTGGTGAGTATTTTTGTGAATCCGACCCAATTTGGGCCTAAAGAGGATTTGAAAAAATATCCGCGTCCGATCAGGCGGGATAAAAAACTGCTGATTCTGGAAAAAACGGATTATTTATTCCTGCCGTCGGTCGAAGCGATGTACCCGCCCGGACAACCCGTTTATGTGGATACGGAAAAGTCCGGCAGGGACAGCCTAACGGACCGGCTGTGCGGAAAATACCGCCTCGGACATTTTAGAGGCGTGTTAACCGTTGTGGCCAAGTTATTTAATATTGTCTTGCCCGACAGGGCTTATTTCGGGCAAAAAGATTATCAACAGGCCGTGATTGTCAGGCGGTTGATTGAGGATCTGCATCTGAATATTTTTCTGAAAATTCTCCCGGTGATTCGTGAAAAGAATGGGTTGGCCATGAGTTCCCGCAACCGGTATTTGAATCATGAAGAGAAAATGCGTGCACTTAGCCTGTCCCGGGAACTGTTTTCGATGCGACGGCAGATTATTCAGGGACAAAAAAACCTAAAAACTCTATGCCGGTCCGCTGCCAGAAGACTGAGCCGGAGTCTTGACCGGCTTCAATATCTGGAGATTGTGGATCCCGTTTCTCTTGCACCCGCTCAATGTCTTCGCGGCAACGAGGTGGTTCTGGCCGCCGGTTACGTGGGCAAGACAAGATTAATTGATAATGTTATAATACCGCCTTTGCGTGGAGTGAAAAAACGCCTCTCGAAAAGCCGTTTAACCCGTTAACAGAAAAAGGAGAATTCCGGTAGAACGCCGTTTGAGTTCTGCCCGGGAATAATGTGGATATGCAGCGCCAAATGTTAAGTGGAAAAATTCATCGCGGCCGTGTGACCGATGCCTGTGTGGATTACGAGGGAAGTATTACGATCGATGCCGAAATTATGGATGCGGCCAACATTCTGGACAGTGAAAAAGTTTTAATTGCAAATTTGACCAATGGTGCCAGAATCGAAAGTTACGCCATGAGGGGAGAAGCCGGTTCCAAAATGATCTGTTTGAACGGCGGTGCGGCCAAACACGGTAAGGTCGGAGATATCGTGATTATTATGACATTTGCCGTTTTATCAGAGGAAGAGGTGAAGGTCCATCGTCCCCGTAAGATTGTTTTGGATGAAAAAAATGAAATCATCAGCCGAACCGGATAATCAATTTGTTACGATAGCCTTTTGTTCTCACATGCCAGTTATCAATTTCTTCAGGATTCCTTTCACGACTACCCCCCTTTGGGCCACTTCGAGGTTAGTATGCGTCCATTAAAAATAGGGATGATCGGTTGCGGAGCCATCGGTTCTTCTCTGGCCCGCATGATTCACCGCGACTTTTCTAAAGCTGCGACCATTGCTTATCTAGCGGATCACCATTGCGAGAGAGCCCACAGCCTCATCAAGACTTTAAAGCTTAAGGCCTCACACACCGGTATTCCCGAATTGATTGAGAAATCAGACTTAATCATTGAAGCCGCATCCGGGGAGGTTGCCGCAAAGGTGACGCCCGCAGTCCTTCAAACGGCCAAACAAATTTTAGTTTTAAGTGTCGGCGGATTAATTCAGCCCGGAGTGTGGCAGAAAATAAACCGGATTAAAACCGGACGGCTTTGGGTGCCCTCCGGGGCCATTGCCGGTATTGACGGGTTATGTGCCGCAAAAGAAGCGGGGATTCAAAGTGTGAAATTGATCACGCGCAAACCCGTTGCCGGTTTGCTGGGGGCGCCTTTTTTTGAAAAAAAGAAATTTCCGAAATTGACCGGAAAAAAGGCGGTTTGTGTTTTTAAAGGGACGGCATTGAGTGCTATTCGAGCCTTTCCACAGAATGTGAACGTTGCGGCCGTCTTGAGTCTGGCCTCCATGGGGCCTAAGAGCACCTATGTCGAAGTTTGGACCTCTAAAGCCTACCGAAAGAACACGCATGAAATCGAAATTGAGGCCCGTAGTGGAACCATCCGTATCGAGGTGCAAAATATCCCCAGCCATTTAAACCCCAAAACCAGTGCGCTGGCCGTTTATGCGGCAGCAGCAACTTTGCGTAATATTTTTTCCAATCTCAAAATCGGTACCTGAAATGCCGCAGAATTCATGCATTGAAATCAAAGGCGCGCGGGAACATAATCTCAAAAATATCAGTTTAAATATCCCTCGTAATCAGTTGGTGGTTATCACGGGACTTTCAGGCAGTGGTAAATCCTCACTGGCCTTTGATACGATTTATGCCGAAGGGCAGCGGCGTTATCTTGAAAGCCTCTCTTCCTATGCACGCCAGTTTCTCGAAAAATTAAAAAAACCGGATGTGGATTATGTCTCCGGTCTTTCGCCCAGTATTTCGATCGAACAGCGTCAAATCAGTCAGAATCCGCGTTCGACGGTGGCCACGGTGACGGAAGTCTATGATTATCTGCGCCTCCTTTATGCCAAAGTCGGTGATGCCCATTGTTACCAGTGCGGGAAACTCCTTTCGGCCAAAAGCCTTGAAGAGATTATCGATGAAATGAGTGAAATCTATCGTGGCCGGGAAATACGAATTGTGGCACCCATGATCCGGGGCCGTAAGGGGGAGTTTCAAAAACTTTTTCAGGAAATTCTCAAAAAAGGTTTTTCGAGGGCTTTTATTGACGGTCAGCTTCGGGAATTGACTCCCAATCTAAAATTGAGAAAAACCCATCGGCATGACATTGAAGTGCTGATTGACCAGGTCAAGGTGATCCCTGAGAAACGCAAACAGCTGCAGCAGGCCCT
This sequence comes from Candidatus Omnitrophota bacterium, assembly GCA_020632475.1. GTDB lineage: Bacteria > Omnitrophota > Omnitrophia > Omnitrophales > Aquincolibacteriaceae > JACKFM01. The sequence goes on from JACKFM010000001.1 coordinate 579,145, forward strand.
GCGGCTTTCCCATGATCTGGTTCATGGTGCCGTGGCCGTGATCGAGATCGGACGGTTGCCTCAGAAAAAAATAAAAAGCAGGCTGTTTTCCACAACCCGGAGTTGTCCGGATTGCCAGGTAAGTTATCCTGAGTTGACGCCGAATATGTTTTCTTTTAACAGCCCTTATGGGGCATGCCCAAGGTGTAAGGGATTGGGAAAATTGTCTCAACTTGCCGCGGGCGGAGTCATTTGTGATGAAACCCGTTCGCTGATGAACGGCGGGATCAACCCCGAAATCTTTTTTTCTTTTAACAAATATTTTATTGAAGAACTTCTGCATGATTTGACTCAAAAATACGGATTTGAATGGAAAACGCCCTATCAGGATTGGCCCGATGAAGCTAAAGAAGCTTTTTTTTGGGGGGGCAGTGATATCACCGGATTAATCGAAGAACTGGAAAGGCTTTTTCATGAAACGACTTCAGAGGAAGTCCGCCGCAAGGTCAGGAAGTTCTTAAAAGAAGATGTGTGCGGCGAGTGCCTTGGCAGACGACTTGCCAAAACGGGGTTGAATGTTTTTATCCTGAAAAAAAATATCATGGACGTTTCCGCATTGACGATTGAAGAGGCAGCTCCTTTTTTCGGTGCCCTGCGTTTTCCTGAAGAATATCATAAGATCACAGAACCTATCCTTAAAGAAATCCGTGAGCGTTTGGGGTTTCTGCTGAACGTCGGTCTAGGCTACATCAGCCTTGACCGGACAGTGGCAACCCTTTCGGGGGGGGAACTGCAGCGGATCCGCCTGGCGGCGCAAATAGGTGTCGGCTTGACCGGGGTTTTGTATGTGCTTGATGAACCGAGTATCGGGCTGCATCCCAGAGATAATGAAAAGCTTCTTAAAACCCTTGAACGACTGCGCGATATGAAAAATACGGTGATGGTGGTCGAACACGACGAAGAGACGATGCGGCGTGCCGATTATTTGATTGACCTCGGACCGGGGGCGGGTAAACACGGCGGCGAAGTGATGGCTTATGGTCCGTCCTCACGCTTGAAAGGAAGCTTAAAAGGTTCTCTGACGGCACAATATTTATCCGGGCAACTTGAAATTTCTGTTCCGCATCAACGCAAAAATTATCGAAATGTAACGAATTTGGAACTGAAGGGATGCAGTGAACATAACCTTAAAAAAATTGACGTAAAAATACCGTTGGGGCTTTTTGTCTGTATCACAGGGGTTTCGGGTTCGGGTAAAAGTACGTTGGTTCACGATATCTTATATAAGGAATTGCATAATCGTATATGGAAAACCGATTACCGCACGGGGGCCTTTAAAAGTATCCGGAATGCTGAAAAGATTGATAAAGTCATTGAAATCGACCAGTCGCCGATCGGACGTACGCCAAGATCAAATCCCGCCACCTATACGGATCTTTTCGGATTCATCCGCAAATTGTTCAGTGAACTTAAAGAATCGAAGGCCCGGCGCTATACGGCATCGCGTTTCAGTTTTAATCTAAAAGGAGGGCGTTGTGAAAAATGCCGGGGAGAGGGAGCCGAAAAATTACAGATGAGCTTTATGCCGGATATTTATGTGCTTTGTGAGGATTGCCGTGGGAACCGCTATAATAACGCAACGCTTGAGATCCGTTATAAGGGTAAGAATATTGCCGATGTTTTGGACATGCCTGTGGAAGAGGCAATAGAATTCTTTTCGGGATTTTCGGTCATCCGCGAAAAACTCGAATTGCTGCAGACAATCGGTTTAGGCTATTTGCGTCTGGGGCAGTCATCGACCACGCTTTCAGGCGGTGAGGCCCAGCGGATTAAACTGGCCAGTGAGCTGAATAAAAAAAGCACCGGGAATACCCTTTATCTTTTGGACGAGCCGACGACGGGCTTACATTTCGCCGATGTTAAGAACCTTTTGAAAGCCCTTTTTCAATTACGGGATCAGGGCAATACCATTCTGGTGATTGAACACCACCTGGATGTCATTAAAGTGGTGGACTATGTCATCGATCTTGGTCCCGAGGGCGGCGTTAACGGAGGCCGGTTAATTGCCGCCGGGACACCCGAAGAGATCGCCGCTACCCGGGGTTCTTATACCGGGGCATTCCTTAAGCCCTTTCTTATGAAAAAGCCATAACTTGTTTTATATATTAGAGTTATGATTAAAAATAAATACATGTCTTTATCGCCATTTGATCCGCTGGTTGCAACCTTCCCAGGATCAGGTAGAATAATAACAAATACTTAAAGTTGTTATTCTTTATAACTTATTTTTATTCAATAGCTTGTGGAGTTTGAATGAAACCCCGACAAGTTTGTCTTTGTGTCCACGGACACTTCTATCAGCCTCCGCGTGAAAATGCCTGGCTGGAAGAAATCGAAGAGCAGGAAAGCGCCAAGCCTGCCCATGATTGGAACGAACGTATTTATAATGAGTGCTATCGGCCCAATACCGCTGCACGGGTATTAGATGCCAAGGGCAAAATCATTGACGTCGTCAGTAATTTTAAATGGATCAGCTTTAATTTTGGCCCCACCTTGCTTTCCTGGATGCAGGAAAAACATCCTGATGCCTACCAGGCGATTCTTGACTCTGACCGCCAGAGCTGTCTTGAACATTACGGCCATGGAAATGCAATCGCCCAAGTCTATAACCATATCATTCTGCCCTTAGCGAACGCGCGGGACAAAGTCACTCAGGTCAGATGGGGGATTGAAGATTTCCGTCACCGTTTCGGCCGGAGTCCGGAGGCCATGTGGCTGGCAGAAACCGCATGCAATGAAGCTACGCTTGAAGTTCTGGTTGATCACGGAATGAAATATTTAATTCTATCGCCGTATCAGGCAGATTCAATTCGCCCGATCGATAGTCCTCATTGGCAGGATGCCTCAGACGGTAAAATTGATCCCAGCCGTCCTTACCGTTGCTATCTAAAAAAAGATCCCTCACGCTACATTGACATTTTTTTCTATGACGGGCCAGTATCCAGACAAATCGGTTTTGGGGATTTGCTTTTTGATGCCAAGCTTTTTATGGCCAGTATTGAAAAAGCCAAGGGCAATGAGCGGGATACCCAGTTGATTCATGTTGCAACAGACGGAGAAACCTACGGTCATCATAAAGCCTACGGAGAAAGAGTTCTGGCCTATGTGATGAATGTGACGGCTCCCAAGCACAATTACCGTATTGTCAATTATGGTGAATACCTGGCCGAAAATCCGCCCCAATTTGCAGTGAAAATTCAAACCGGCGAAGACGGCATGGGAACATCATGGAGTTGTGCCCATGGGGTCAAACGATGGAAAGAACACTGCGGATGCCGTGGCGACGGACCTGCGGAATGGACACAGCACTGGCGTAAACCGCTTAAGGAAAGTCTTGATTGGCTCTCAGGCGAACTGGCCCTCTTGTATGAAGGCCGTGCCCGGGAATATCTGAAAGACGTATGGGAAGCCCGTAATGATTACATCCAGGTGATCTTAGACCGCTCCGATGAAAGCGTAAATCGTTTTTTTCAGGTTCACCAGAAGGCATCACTGAAGGAAAAAGAGAGGGTTGAATGTCTGAAACTCTTGGAAATGCAGCGGCACTCCATGTTGATGCACACAAGCTGCGGGTGGTTTTTTACGGAGCTTTCGGGTATTGAAACCGTTCAAATTTTGCAATATGCCGCCCGTGCTATCCAGCTGGCATTTCAGGTTACACACGACTCGCTTGAAGAGGCCTTTATGGAACGTCTGTCAGAGGCGAAGAGTAATGTCCGTGAATTCGGAACCGGCCGCCAGATCTATGAACGATTCGTCCTGTCTAAAACGTTTAATCTGAAAAATGCGGCCTCAATGTATGCCATGGCCTCCACCATTCACGGTTTTTATCCTGATAAGACCCGTGTTTCGACTTATTGTTTTGACATCAAACAGCTTCATCATCGAGAAGAGGCTATCGGAAATTTAAATTTAAGCTTTGGCCATGTGCGTGTTTGTTCCCGCATTACCTGGGAAGAAAAAGAATACGTCTTTGCGGTGGTTCAAATCGGCCTGTATGATTTCCGCTGTTCGGTTAAGCCGTTTACCGATATTTTAGAGTTGGAAAATCTTGAAAAGGAATTTTTTGACGGCGTCCAGACTTTGCATATCATTGAGATCTTGAGAAAAATGGACGTTTTTTTCGGTAAAAAATATTATGCGCTTAAAGATTTGCCGATACGTGAACGTAAACAGGTGATATCCATTCTTACCCGTGAGGCCATTGAAAAAATTTCGGTCGTGCATGAGAACTTGTACGATGAGAACCGCCGTATGAGTGAGATTTACAGTTCCATCAATCTTCCGCTCCCGGCCGAGGTCTGTTATGCTGTCGAACACACGCTTTCCAGAAGACTATTGAAGGCTGTTCAGAGCCTGGCCGCCCAGGGTTTTAATCTTAAAAAGACGAATGAAATTCAAAGGTTGATTAATAGTGCAAAATCTTTTGGGATTAAAATGCAGAAAAAAGAGGTTGCGGTCTTTTTGGATCACCAATTGCTCCAAAAAACCAAAGAAATTGCCGCCAATGTAGGCATTGAAAATATTCAATCATGTCTTTCAATTTTAAAACTTGCCGAAAAGATTGAAATCGAACTTAATATTCACTGGACTCAGGACATCTTATTTTCATATTTGAAAAAAACAATCACAACAGAGGGCTGGAAGAAAATGGACTCGGAAATTCAAAATATCCTCATGCGTTATGCCGCATTACTCGGGATTTCGGAACAGGCCTTTCAACTCCTTACTGAAAAAACAGGATCCGAAGCCTAAACTTCGCTATAGATTTATGCCCCCATCACAACATTCATACGAGTCGTTTCTGGAAAGCCGTTGCAAAACGCAATGGCAACGCATCGGGATTCAAAGGCGTTCCGGTGTTGCCGTGCCATTATTTTCGCTCTATAGCCAAACCAGTTGCGGAATCGGCGAGATTCCTGATCTTAAATTGCTGATCGATTGGTGTGGTTTAACCGGGATGAGCATGATTCAGCTTTTGCCGATGAATGACACCGGGTTCATGTTCACTCCCTATGATGCCCAGAGTACCTTTGCTCTGGATCCGATGTATCTTTCACTTGAGAAACTTAAAAACGTTTCCCTTGAACCATTGCTTCCGCAACTGAATTTGCTGCGGAAGAGGTATGCTCAAGGACAAAAAAAAATCAATTATGGGATTAAGGGCGAAAAGCTAAAACTTCTCTGGGAGACCTTTAACCGCGATGAAATGCATCAAAAAGATGAAAGTTATAAGCGATATAAAGAGGATAATTCTTTTTGGCTTCAAGATTATGCCTTGTTTAAAACAATCAAAGAACTCCAGACGGAAAAGGGCTGGATGGACTGGCCCGAAATTTTTAAAACCCGTGATGCGGCGGCCTTAAATGAGTTGGCGATAAAAGAGGCATTAAGGATAGAGTTTCATCGCTGGCTGCAATGGCAGCTTTATGAACAATTTAAAGAGATCAAGACCTATGCCCAGAAAAAAAATATTTTCCTCATGGGAGACTTGCCCTTTTTGGTTTCGCGTGATAGTGCCGACATTTGGGCCCATCAGAACTATTTTAAGTTAAATCTGTCATCGGGGGCGCCGCCGGATGCTTATTTTACACAAGGACAGCGTTGGGGGATGCCGCCATATGCCTGGCCGGAGATTGAAAAACACGGGTATGACTATTTAATCGAAAAATTGAAATATGCCGAAAATTTCTACGATATGTTCCGCATTGATCATGCCGTCGGGCTCTTCCGGTTGTGGACCATCGATTTGGCCGAGCCTGAAGAAAACGCGGGGATGAACGGGCAATTTGATCCCCAGGATGAGCAGGTTTGGGAAGAGCACGGACGTAAGATTCTTGAGGTGATGGTCTCCAACACCTCAATGCTTCCCTGCGCCGAGGATCTGGGAACCGTTCCGGAATGTTCCTATCGCGTTCTGGAGGATTATGCGATTCCGGGTATGGATGTCCAGCGCTGGCAGCGTGATTGGCAAGGGACAAAGGAGTTTAAGGACCCTGCAACCTATCGCCGGAATTCCATCGCGGTGGTTTCAACGCATGATATGTCTTCGCTTCTTGGCTGGTGGGAATTTGAATGCGCTACCGTGGAAGAAGAACTGTTTAAACGGATGTGTTCGCAAAGCGGTCTTAATTTTGATCAACTCCGGCCGGATCTTTTTGATGAAAAAACATCATTGCACGGGAGACTGCGTTGGAGAGACGAGATTACTGATGATCAGTCTCTTTTAAAGATTATCCAAAAACAGGAGCACGAGGCCGGGCAGATACTGGATGCCTTTAGGAGTTCTCGGCATGAAAAAGAGAAATTTTTACACTATATTGATATCGAGACAAAAAACTGTGCAACGGTGTCGTTGGTCCGAGAAGCATTAAGACGGGCAGGGCAGGCAGCCTCAATCTATAGTGTTCAGCAATTGATCGATTGGCTGGCGCTTAGCCCTCAATTTAAGGAGAATGCCTGGTCTTTCCGGATCAACTGGCCGGGGTCATTTGGCGACCATAATTGGACATTGCGCATGCCTTTTTCCCTGGAAGAAATGCTGAAGTTGGGGATTAATTCAAAAATCAAGACCTTAAACAAAGAGACTTCCAGGTTATAGAAATAAGCTATTTGGGAGAGATACGGCATGTTTTTTGCTTAAAAATGGCCAGAGGATTTTCCTGACGAGTTTAATTTTCTGAAAAAAAAGGCTTTTAAAGTCATTTTGAGCTTTGACATCTCTATGCTGTATCAAGTAAAATAAGCCAGATAAGAATCTTTTTTGTAACAAAAAACAATTTTGTCATCTAAATCCTTCGAAAGCAGAACTTTCAATAATGCCTAAAAAAACGATCAAAAAAACACAATCGGTCTCTCCAAAAAACAAAAAAACACTTTCAAAAAGTGTAGCTGCAGTTGAAAAAAAAACGGTTAAAAAATCTGTTTCTGCAACTAAAGGCATTAGGAAAAAGAAAGTTCCCGCAAAAACTTCGACGAAAAGTTCTGCTGCAACACCCTTGAAAAAGAGTGTGCGTATCAAAGGGGCGATCACGACTTCTTTAGCCAGTGTTCAGCAGGCCGAAGCAAAGAAAAAAAAGATTGAAAGACCCGCCGTTAAAGCCGGTGCAGAGAAAACAAAAGTTCTCAAAAGCCGTTTAAAAACAACCAAACCCGCGGACGATTTAACTAAAAATATCAGAAAAAAAACGCAGGTGAAGAGAAAAGCAAAAACTCTTAAATCGGTTGAATTACCCAAAAGTACTTCTGCAGTCCAACCACTTCATGAGGAGCAAGTTCATTTGCCCGGTGGCTATGGGGATAATTTTATTTATTTGGCGGTACGTGACCCCTTCATGATTTATACCTATTGGGAAATTCAATCGAATTGCCAGCAGAGAGCACTCGATCAACTTGGCGGTCAATGGGATAAAGTTAAATCGGTCTTACGCGTTCATGATTTAAATCAATCTAAAGGGTTTGGATATTGGGATATTTATTTGAGCGGAATGGCCACTAGCTGGTTCATTGAAGTTGCTCCGAATAGAAGTTTTTATGTCGAAATCGGCCTTTTGCATGATGACGGCCGTTTTGTGGCTTTGGCCGTTTCTCAGCAGGTGACCACTCCCAGAATTATGCCTTCAGAAATCCTTGATGAGGAATGGATGGGAATTGATTTTGATACCATTTATGCCCTCTCCGGGGGTTTTGAAGCCGGAAAAAGTTCTGCGGAGTTACATCGCATGATGCAGGACAGGCTTATGAATGCCATTACCTCCGGTTCCGGAGGAAGCGGTATGCCGACCAGTCCGGCTAAAATGAAAAAGAGAGGTTTTTGGTTTCATGTGGACTGCGAAGTGATTATTCATGGGGCCACAGAACCCGATGCGCAGGTGACCTTTCAGGGGCAGCCGGTTCGTTTGCGTTCCGACGGAACATTCAGTTTCCGCTTTCCGTTGCCGGACGGAACCCATTTTTATGAGGCCAAAGCGGTTTCATCCGACGGTGTTGAAGAACGTTCGATTACACCGATTGTCGAAAGAAATACCCAAGTTGCACAGCCGGTGATCCGGTTTAGTCCGCAGGGCCTCTGACATGTCTGAAAAAGGGTTGCTTTCGATAGTCCTTCACGCACACCTCCCCTTTGTTCGTCATCCCGAACATGATTATTTCCTGGAAGAAAATTGGCTGTATGAAGCCATTACCGAGACCTATATTCCCTTAATTCATATGTTTGAGGGGCTCGAAAAAGATTGTGTCCCTTTCCGTCTGACCATGACCATGACGCCTTCGCTGACCTCGATGCTTAGAGACCAGCTGTTGCAGGAACGTTATATCCGCCATATTGATCGCCTGATTGAATTAGCGGCAAAAGAGGTCGATCGGACGCGTTTTGAACCGGCCTTTCACCAGACAGCGCTGCATTATTATTGGGTTTTTACCCAAGCCAAAGAAACCTTCTGTGGCCGCTACGGTTGTGATTTGACCCGGGCATTCCGTCATTTTCAGGATCGCGGTTACCTCGAAATTATTACTTGTGGAGCAACCCATGGCTTTCTTCCGTTAAACAATTGTACGGATCAGTCCATACGCGGTCAAATTCAGGTTGGAGCGCGCTATTATGAGGAAGTTTTCGGGCGTAGTCCTATCGGTATTTGGCTTCCTGAATGCGGCTATTATCAGGGCGTGGACAATTTTCTCAAAGAAGTCGGTATTCGCTATTTTCTGACAGACACCCACGGAGTATTACATGCCTCTCCTCGGCCCAAATACGGTGTGTTTGCGCCGATTTATTGTCCGAGCGGAGTGGCCGCTTTTGGGCGCGATGTCGAGTCTTCCAAACAGGTTTGGTCAGCCCAAGAGGGCTATCCCGGAGATTATGACTACCGTGAGTATTACCGCGACATTGGATATGACCTTGATTATGACTACATCAAACCCTATATTGCACCTGACGGCTTAAGAGTGAATACAGGGATTAAGTATTACCGCATTACCGGGCATGATTATAAACAACCTTATGAACGCGGTCGTGCTATGGAAAAGGCAGCGCTCCATGCGGGCAATTTTCTTTTTAACCGGGAAAAACAGGTTGAGCATTTATTTGAAGTGATCGGTAAAAAACCGATCATTGTGGCCCCCTACGATGCGGAACTATACGGACACTGGTGGTATGAAGGCCCGGACTTCCTCAATTTTCTTATCCGAAAAACAGCCTTTGATCAGAAAGCAGTTCGTTTGGTGACACCCGGAGATTACCTTCGTGAGCAGCCGGTTAATCAGGTTGCGACACCGGCACAGTCCAGTTGGGGGTATAAGGGGTACGCCGAAACCTGGCTGGGGGATTGCAATCATTGGATTTACCGCCATTTGCATAAGGCATCGTACCGTATGACGGAATTGGCGGATCGTTTCCGTAATCAGAATGGATTGGTGGAAAGAGGATTAAAACAGGCTGCCCGTGAACTTTTATTGGCACAGTCCAGCGATTGGGCCTTTATTATGCACACCGGAACGATGGTTCCCTATGCCGAAAAAAGAACGAAAGTTCATTTGAATAATTTCACTTCACTCTATGAGCAAATTAGCCATAATCACATTGATGAAGGCTGGCTGAGTGAACTTGAAAGGCGTAATAATATCTTCGCTAACATTGACTACCGCATATACTGCAGTCATCATTAGAACCAGCCAAATCGATCATTATCGCAGCGGGAAAGACAATCCGGGATTTCCGTTTTTTAAAGGAAACCTGTTTGCGCTCATGCCTCTGAAATGCTTTTTAAAGAAGAATAAAAGAAAAGGTGAGGATTAAGCGGCGGTTTTCTTGAAAGAAACGGCTTTGGTGACTTTGTTTGCCTGAAGGCAGCTTGCACAAACAGAAATCCGTTTTACGGTTCCATTCGGAAAACGCACTTTGACTTTTTGAAGATTGGGGAGGAAGCGGCGGCGTGTGATACCCGTCACTTTTTTACCAATACCCCCGGTCTTTTTGGCAAGACCACGACGGGAAATGGATTTTCCGACAATCGGTTTTTTATCGCAAATAGCACAATGTTTCATAGGTGGCACATTATAGCGGCAAGTTCATTCTTGGCAAGCAATTTTTTATGATATATACTGATCGTCCCCAAACTAACAATAGCTAAATCCTATGAACAATGAGTCTGCCAAAAAAAGAACAGTGAAAAAGCCTTTAAAAAAGAAGGTTGTTTTTGAGTATTGTGCCGCTTCGGCTGAGAGTGTCTCGGTTGCTGGAACATTTAATGATTGGGATGATCACCGCCATGTGCTCAAAAGGAAGGGCGAAGGGCTTTGGCAGCTGACGCTGCAGCTTGAACCTGGGCTCTATGAGTACCGGTATTTTGTCGATGGCGTTTGGCAGAATGATCAACGTCCGGTCGAGTGCATTCCAAATGCTTTTGGGACGTGGAATTGTGTTTTAAAAGTCGAATAACCTCAAAAAGATCCATACAAAATACGGAGTTAATCCTTTTATGTTAATTGTTAATGTTGCCCCAGAGGTCGTTCCGTTTGCCAAGACCGGCGGTCTTGGCGATGTGGCCGGAAGTCTGCCGATTGAACTCCAGCAGCTCGGCCATCAGGTGATGACTTTTCTGCCCCGGTATAAAACGGTTAATCTGAAGGATTACGATTTTACCGTAGCCGCTGACCGCATTGCGGTGCCGTTGAGTTCTTCGACCGAAGAGGGGCGTGTTTATAAATACCGGCATCCAAGCGGAGCTGAATTTTATCTTATTGATCACCCCGGTTTTTTTGACCGGGATGAGCTTTACGGAACGCCCATGGGGGATTATCCGGATAACGATCACCGGTTTATTTTCTTTCAGAGGGCCGTGATGGAGACCCTTCGTATTTTAAGAATTAAACCGGATGTGATTCACTGCCACGATTGGCAGACGGGACTGATTCCGGTGTATATTAAAACATTGTATGCCAAAGAGCCCGTTTTTGCCAAAACCAAAACACTTTTTACAATTCACAATCTGGCTTACCAGGGTAATTTCCCGCCAGATTCGCTTCCCTTGACGGGGCTTGGTTGGGAAGAGTTTAAAATGGAAAAACTGGAGCTATATGGAAAGATGAGTTGTCTGAAGGGTGGAATTGTCTACTCGGACGCCATTACGACTGTCAGCGAAAGTTATAGCCGGCAGATTCAGAAAGAAGAATTTGGATGCGGTCTTGAAGGTGTCCTTGCAACCCGGCGCGGACAAATACACGGTATTATCAACGGTATTGATTATGACTACTGGAATCCTGAAACCGATCCTGATATTAAGGCGCATTACACCCTAAAGTCTTTTGCGGCTAAAAGGGAAAACAAAACAGCCCTGCAAAAGGCCGATGAACTTAAACTCGATCCGGAGATTCCTATTTATGGATTTATTTCAAGGCTTGTGGACCAGAAAGGTATCGATATTCTGATTCCTGCTCTAGAGAAGATGGTTGACTTGGATTGTCAATTTGTATTACTTGGAACCGGAGACGAAAAATATCACAGCCTATTAAGAATGATCGGAAAGAGTAACCGCGGACGTTTCAGCGTCCATATTGTTTTTGACCCGAAAATGGCCAAACGTATTTATGCCGGAAGTGATTTTCTTCTAGTACCTTCTTATTACGAACCGTGCGGCCTGGCTCAGTTGGTTGCACTGCGCTACGGAACGGTCCCGGTGGTGCGTTCCACTGGCGGTCTGGCCGATACGATCCGTGATTTTGATCACGATCCGGTTCAAGGTAACGGTTTTAGTTTTCAGGACTATACGAGTGATGCGCTTGTCGATGCCGTTAAGCGTTCTTTGGCAGTTTATCGTAATCAAAAGAAATTTGATACTCTGATTAAAAATGCAATGTCGAGTAATTATTCCTGGACGGCATCGGCGAAAAAATACATTGAACTCTACGGAAAAATTTGTGCATGCAGTGGAATATAGTGCAGGGACTGTTTCGAATAATGACCATGGTGAAAAAATGACGGATGAAAAACTTAAAATCGGAAAATACGAATTATCTTCAAGACTTATTCTCGGCTCGGGGAAATATGCTTCAATGGAGATTATGGCCGAAGCCTTAGAGGCTGCCGGTGCGGATATGGTGACTGTTGCCGTTGGCCGTGTGAATCTGGATAACCCGAATGAAAAAAATCTAATCGATTTTATCGGCCGGGATAAATACATCATTCTTTCCAATACCGCCGGAGCCTATAATACGAAGGATGCCATCCGGATTGCCCGTTTGGGTCAAGCGGCGGGCTTGGGCGACCTGGTTAAGCTTGAGGTGATCGGAGATCCAAAAACATTAATGCCGGATACGGTTTCGTTGCTTGAGGCCACGAAGATTTTAGTCGCTGAGGGTTTTACGGTAATGCCTTATACGAATGATGATCCGGTGATGGCGAAAAGACTTGAGGATGCAGGGGCCGCATGCGTTATGCCTCTGGCTGCACCCATTGGTTCCGGGCGGGGAATACAAAATCCGCTTAATTTACGTTTTGTGATGGAAGCGGTTCAATGTCCGGTGATTGTGGATGCCGGTGTCGGCACGGCTTCGGATGCCGCCGTGTGTATGGAGTTAGGTGCTGATGGTGTCTTAATGAATACGGCGATTGCAAGTGCCCGACAGCCGGTGCTGATGGCCCAGGCAATGCGCGAGGCTGTGAGTGCAGGTCGTAAGGCCTATTGGGCCGGACGTATGAGTCCGAAAGATTATGGCGTGGCTTCAAGTCCGCAAGAAGGTTTGACCATTAAATAAGAAGAGGAGACCAGGCGATAAGGTGACGGGGTGAGAAATATTCTTTCCCAGTCACTATTTCTTCTGGTCTCTTCTCTGTTTTTAAAGAAAGGGAGTATCGCGTGTATAAAATCTGTGTTTTTCCCGGAGACGGAATCGGCCAAGAGGTTACGAAACAGGCACTTAAAATTCTTCATACGGTCGCTCAAAAACATCATCTCGTTTTTGACGTCCACGAAGGATTGCTCGGGGGGGCTTCAATTGATGCTGCCGGAGTTCCGATGTCTGAGGAGGCTGCTGAATTAGCCAAGTCTTCGGATGCTGTTTTTCTAGGTGCTGTCGGCGGTCCCAAGTGGGATGGCCTGGAGGCTTCTAAAAGGCCTGAAAAAGGATTGCTGGCTTTGCGTCAAACGCTTGGCGTTTTTGCCAATCTTCGTCCCGTACGCCTTTTTAAAGGGCTTGAGAACCATTCCACGCTTAAAGTCGAAATTATCCGTGATTTGGATTTTTTAATCCTGAGAGAATTGACCGGGGGTATTTATTTCGGCACTCCTCGCGGTATTGAGAGCCTCAGTGATGGATCTGGAGAGAAAGGGGTTAATACCGAGGTTTATACCACTGCCGAAATTGAACGAATTGCGGTGAAGGCGTTTGAAGCGGCCCGCAGAAGAAAACGGAAAGTCACATCGGTGGATAAGGCCAATGTTCTGGAATCGGGACAATTATGGAGAAAAGTGGTTACGGCCGTACAAAAACAGTATCCGGATGTGACACTGGATCATCGTTATGTGGATGACTGTGCTATGCAATTTATCCGGAACCCGAAACAATTTGATGTCGTTGTGACCAGTAATATGTTCGGTGATATTTTAAGCGATGAGGCGGCCATGTTGACAGGTTCAATCGGAATGCTGGCATCGGCCTCTGTGGGAGCCAAGACCGCACTTTATGAACCGGTACACGGCTCGGCCCCGGATATTGCAGGCAAAGACCTGGCTAACCCATTGGCCTCTATCCTTTCTATCGCGATGATGTTTGAGCACAGTTTTCAGTTGAGTGAACTTGCGCAGGAAGTGGAAAAAGCGGTGGAAGATATTTTATCCGAAGGTTACCGTACAGCCGATATTTACGGTGAAGGATGTCGTAAGGTCGGTTGTGAAGAAATGGGTGAGCTGGTTGCCGGTAAAATTAAGAGTGCATAAAATTTTAATATCTGAAAAGGGATAGGAATAACGATGAAACCGTTAAAAGTAGCTATTTTGGGCGCAACAGGCGCTGTGGGACAAGAGTTTTTGAAACTTTTAGATGAACGCTCATTTCCTCTGACCGAGTTAAAACTTTTGTCTTCGGCGCGTTCAGCCGGAACAAAAATTTCTTTCCGGGGAAAAGAAATTACCGTGGAGGAAGCCGGTGAACAATCGTTTGATGGCATTGACCTTGTCCTTTCAAGTGCCGGTGGTTCCATCAGCCGTAAGCTGGTTCCTGCGGCAGTGAAAGCCGGGGCTTTGGTCGTTGACAACACCAGTGCCTTCAGGATGGATCCGGAAGTTCCGCTTGTCGTCCCTGAAATCAACCCTGAAGATATTGCCCGGCATAAAGGGATTATTGCCAACCCGAATTGCTCGACGATTATTATGCTTGTGCCCCTTTACCCTTTACATCAAATTTCGCCGATTAAAAGAATTATTGTTTCGACTTATCAAGCTGCAAGCGGTGCCGGGCATATTGCGATGGAGGAGTTACGGATTCAATCGGGCGAGATTCTTGCCGGACAAAAGCCCGCGGTCAAAGTTTTTCCGCATCAGATTGCTTTTAATCTTTTTTCCCATAATACGACCATAGACGAGCAGGGATATTGTGAAGAAGAAGTGAAGATGGTTCGTGAAACCAAAAAAATTTTCCATGATGATTCCATCCAAGTCGTTCCGACCACAATCCGTGTGCCGGTATTCAGGGCGCACTCGGAAGCCATCGTGGTGGAGCAGGCAGATGAAGTGACGGTGGAGCAAGCGCGCGAAGCTCTATCGAAAGCACCTGGGATTAAAATCGTTGACGACCGCATTAAAAATCACTTTCCGATGCCGATTGAAGCTGAAAACCAGGATGACGTTCTTGTCGGACGTCTTCGTAAGGATCTATCAGCTCCCCGTTCGCTGGCGCTTTTTGTCAGCGGGGACCAGATTCGAAAAGGCGCTGCATTGAATGCGGTACAGATTGCTGAAAAATGGCTTGCCGACCGTTAACCGTTAATCCCTTTTTGATCTTTTTGGAAAAGTAAATGTCCCGCCCAAGCCGTTCATTATCCGGTTCATCAAAAAAATCTAAAACGAACATACAGGGTCTGCGCAATATTAAACTGGTTCTGGAATATGATGGAGCCCGTTTTTTTGGTTTTCAAAGCCAACCGCGTAAAAGAACCATTCAGGGGGTTCTGGAAAAGGCTTTGTCCCAGTTATTGAACCGTAAGACAAAAATCAAGGCTGCAAGCGGACGTACCGACGCGGGAGTTCATGCCTCTTTTCAGGTCGTCAATTTTTATACGGATAAGGAAATTTCGACTGATAAAGTGATACGGGGACTTAATTTTTATCTCCCGCGGGAAATAGCTGTTACGCAGGCGGTTGAAGTTCAACCTGCTTTTCATGCCCGCTACAGCGCCAGATTCAAAACTTATGAATACCGGATCTGGAACCACTCAATTCGGTCACCTTTAAGGGCATCTTCCTTTTGTCATTATCCGTATCCCTTGGATTTAAAACCGATGCGCCAGGGGGCAAAGATGTTGACCGGCAAACATGACTTTAAGTCATTCTGCAATCAGGCCCAGGCCGAGAAATCAAGCATTCGTACCATTAGAAAATTTCAGATTATTGCCCATGGGCATGAGATTCTAATCCGGGTCGAAGCCAATGGTTTTTTGTACCGTATGGTACGCAATTTAGTCGGCACGCTCCTTGATTTGGGACGCGGAAAAACGACTCTCAAAGACCTTGAAAAGATTCTTCTGAAAAAGACCCGTTCTGCCGCCGGACAGGCAGTTGAAGCCCAGGGCCTGCGACTCATTGACGTAACCTATTGATTTTAAAAGAGTTAGGGTTTAAAAATATTCTTGAAAAGATTTTGACACAAGTTAGCCTTTTTGCTATACTTACGGACCTTTTACATTTGGAGACGAAAAATATCATGCGTACTTTTATACCTAAAGAAAAAGATTTTAACCGCAAGGCCTATCTGATTGATGCAGAGGGTAAAACACTTGGACGGATGGCGACTCAAGTGGCCTCTTTACTCATGGGCAAAGGCAAAGCCTGTTTTGCTTATGATCAACTTTCAGGGGACAATGTGGTCATCATCAACGCAGCCAAAGTGCGCGTGACGGGTAATAAGTCTTCTCAAAAGATTTATACCCACTACACCGGATATCCGGGTGGATTAAAAACATATTCCTACGAACGGATGAACCGCGAAAAGCCCGAAGAAATTATTATTCGTGCCGTCAAACGCATGCTGCCTAAGACGAAACTTGGGCGCGAAATGTTAAGACGCTTGCGCGTATTTTCCGGAGCAGAACACAACCAAAGTGCGCAAAAACTCGTATCCCTTGAGGGATAAATTCGATTAGAGGCGGAGAACTTTAATGACAAAGAACTTTTTTTATGCAACGGGAAGAAGAAAATCAGCAATCGCTAAGGTCTGGATTTTTCCGGATGAAAAGGGAAGAAGTATTAACGGCCGGCAGCCTTTGAATTATCTGGGGCGCGAAGAGCTCGTCGATGTTGTCGAAGAGCCCTTTAAAAGTGTTAAACTTCAGGAAAAATTCCGTTTGCGTGCAAATGTTCTCGGTGGTGGTACGGCCGGGCAGGCCGGGGCCATCAAACTGGGTATCGCCCGTGCTCTTGTCAAGTATGATGAAAGTCTTAAACCGTTACTTAAAAAAGATGATTTATTGACGCGTGACCCCCGCGAAAAAGAACGTAAGAAGTTTGGGCAAAAGGGCGCACGCAAGAATTTTCAATACACCAAAAGATAATGCGAGCGTTGCTTTTTTCTTTCTTGTTTTTGTTTTTGATTACGATTTTCACCGGTTGTCAGGCGTTTTTGGAAGACTACAGTTACCAGCCCATACAAGACTCGTTGTCAAGCACGCCGTATTAAACTCAAAAGGGCCTAACGAGCGATGAGGCGTTTTGGCATTTTCGCGTTGTTTTTCCTTGCTTTATTCGCGTGTATTTGCTTATTTGTTATTTTTGGCCTGCCTCGTATTGTCATCACCCCTCCTTTTCTTGAAAAGCATCTGATAGAACCTCTCGAGCAGTCGTTGCAGGGCGCCGTCAATCTTAACGACTATGAAATCCGCTACACCCCCCAGTTTCAAATCGTTTTTTCAGATGTTGATCTTCACCGTGTTCATGGCGGGCAATGGGATCTCTCGGCCCGAAAAATTATCATCAACCCCAATCCTGTAGCGCTTATTGTGGGCCGTTTCATGGTCAAGTCCATTGCTGTGGAAGATGGGCAATTTAGTTACGAGGAATCGAAAAATTCATTTTTAAAGAGAATCGAAGTTGAACACATGATGATCATGGTGAAGCCCTTTGAAAAGCGGCAGCCCATTCATATCGAGTTCTCAGGGGATCTTGCGGGTGAGAGGAATGCGGTCTCCGGCAGCGGCAGACTTGTGCTTAAGCATTTTGATGAGTGGAGTTGGCAAGACACCGATTTTTCCGCAAAAGTTAATTTTTCGGCTATCCCCCTGAAATTTTTCCAAGAACAGAACTTGGGGTCTTTAAATTACACCTTTAAACAAGGCCTCATCGGCGGCGGAGTTGAAATTGTTAAAAAATCAGGTTCGCCGGAAACTCTATTGTCCGGCACTTTTGATCTCAATGACGCGGTTTACGAAAATAGTGAAAGTGAAAATCCGGTTGCTTCTCCGGTGTTTAATGCCAGCTTGGATTATCAACTGAACTGGAATGTTGAAACCGAAGCCTGGGCATTAAGAAGAGCTCGTGCCGTGCTTCCGTTTGCATTTGTCGAACTTAGTGGGCAAGGGGCCTTAAGTACGGGTGAAATTCAGGATATGCGGATTACGCTGTCTGAAATTAAGCTTGATGAAATCCCCACCTATTTCACTGACTTAAAAGAAAATATTCCGCTCAATACGGGTTTTTCGGGTAAAGCGGCAATTGAAATTTCCCTCAAAGGAACGCTGCATCATCTTTCAGCATACTCCAGTATGGATTTGAAGGATGCGGTTTTCACCTACGCGCGTTTTTTTGATAAACCGAAGGATTTTCCTTTAACGGTCAATATGGATTGTTTAATTGAAAATCTTTCAAAAATCACCGGCGACTTCTCCTGGCGTTTTCAGGATGTCCTTGGGAAGGGGAATGTGAAAGATCTTAATTTTAAAACCAAAACACTTCAGATTAACATGATTACCAATAAGCATTCTGTGACTAATTGGAAGCCCGTGATGCCGGCCCTTAAAGACTATGATGCGTCAGGAGCTATCAAGATTTTATATAATTGGAAGGGGAGCTGGCAGAATATTCAAGATGCGGAAAAGGTGCTTAACATTACACTGGATGATGGGAATTTGACCCATCTGCCGGACGGGTTAGAGCTTAAAGGGATCGGTCTTGTGCTTGATTATGACCGCCGGATGGGGCTTGTGATTAAAAACTCACAGCTTGAGATGAATGGGATTCCGCTTAAACTGGATCTTTCTATCTACAATTTGAATCAAAATCCGATTTCTAAAATTGCGTTGGCCTCTTCGCAGCTGGATTTGTCTTATACACTGAATACGCTTCAAGCCTGGTCAGGACAGATGCCCCAGGCGTTAAGTGACGGATTTGCAGCGTTGAAAAAGCTTCTTGAAAAATCAGGTGCGGAAAAGGCGGTCTTGAATAATTTTCTTGCTGAAATGCAATATGATGATCAGTCAAAAGTCTGGAAAATCGATCGCCTCTCATGGGATGCTTATGAGGGGAAAGTTTCTGTGGACGGAGAAATACGGGCAGGTGAACCGAATCCGTCGTATCGGTTTAGCAGTGAAATGAATCATCTCCAGATTGAGCGGTTATTTCCTTCCGGGCAGGGGCCTAAGGCAAGAAAGAACAAGGGAGAGCTTTTTGTGAAAATGACGCTTGAAGGAGAATATCAAAAAGACGCAGACTTATTTGAATCGGCACAAGGAGGGGGGACCTTTCTGGTTTCTGATGCCAAATTTTCAGGATTTGATCTGATGAATCTTTTTTCGAAAATTAATGAGCTTAAAGACCTTTCGAAATATAAGAAGAATTATACTGAGTTTGACGATATTCGAGGGAGTTTTACTACCGCACAAGGAAAGTTTTTATCCGATGACATGATTTTGGTTTCACCGGATTTTGTGATTGAAGGTAAGGGCGAGTTGACGACACAGGGCTTTTTTAATATGCGTTTTGAAACCTATCTTTCAGATCGCCATACGGAAGAAATTATTGGGACATCGCTTAATGAGATCCGTTTGCGTGAAGGGCTTCAATTTGGCCCTTTAACCGTGGTTTTTACGGGAACTCTGCAGAAACCGGATATGCAAGTGGATCCCGTGCTCACCAATGAGCTCTTTGGTAAGCTTCATGGGAATAAACCTCAAGCCGCCTTTCGTAATTTCCTGCGCGAAGAAGTTTTCTTTGAGCGTCCAGCCAAAGCCTGACGGATTTTTCTTACTAAAATTCTAGCGGCCTTCTGTTCACTTTCCTGGCGTGATCTACCGGAGGTTTTTGCTTTAAAGCGGTTTCCTACAGAGGCCAAAGTTTCAATTCCGGAGGTACAGACTTTGCTGTCATAGACAGGCAGCCGTTGCCATTCGCGCAGAGCAATTTCCTGCAAAGTGCTTTTGGGATTCGGGTCGATCCTTGCCAGTCTTTTGGGATCGATATACGGTTTGAAATATTTGAGGATGAATTTCTCAGTTTTCTCAAGTCCCTGATCAAAGAAAAGGGCGGCGATAAAAGCCTCAAGAGAATCAGCCAGGATTTTGGCTTTTGTTTCAACTGATTGTCTGTCCAGACTGCGGCTAAGGTGCACCAATTTTGAGAACTTTGTTTCTTTAGCAACCCGGAAAAGAACCTTACGCGAAACGAGGATCGATCGCAATTTGCTTAGATCTCCTTCATCGGCCTGTGGGAATTTTTCAAATAATTTTTTACAGATTACAAAATTCAAGATGGTATCTCCGAGAAATTCAAGCCGGTCAAAATCCTGTAGGCCCGGACAGGAAATTTCATTCCGGTAAGAAGGATGATAGAGGGCAGATTCAAACAGGGCACTGTTTTTGAAGCTGATTTTGAAAGTCGATTTGATTTTTTTGTGGAGATTGATTTTTGAAAGTGGCATACCGCGACACGATAAGTTGTTTTGACTAAATTGTCAATCTTTTAAGCCTCCCGCCGGTCGAGGTGTGGGCAGGAACCTTTCGATCGTGTAAGCGGACAGGCGTCTCATCCGATTTTGGTGTGTTGATTTTGGAAAAAGTGTTATGGGTTGCCCCGGAGGCAGGTTCGAAGGCGTAAAGAGATAGACTTTGCTTGCCATAGGCAGAGTAGGCCCTTATAATACCCCCCTTAATTTAAAGGGCATTCGTGTGCCCTGAAAGGGTCTTACAGAATGGTGAATTGTGCAGTTGTCGGGGCAACGGGATATACCGGGATTGAACTGATTAAAATTTTAAGTGCACACCCTAAAGTTTGTCTATCGGCATTGACGACCCGCCAAAAAGAACCGATTTCAGTTAAGTCCCTAGTCCCTTCCTTATATGGATGTGACGGATTTCAGGTCAGAAATTATTCTTTGACTGAACTTAAAAAGGCGGCCGATCTGTTTTTTATCTGTCTGCCGCATACAGAAGCTGCTCAAACGGCTTACGAGTTAAGGCTTGCCGGTAAGATGGTGATTGATCTTTCCGCGGATTTCAGATTAAAGAACGCCTCCCTTTATCCGAAGTGGTACGGCGTCAAACATCATTATCCGTCCTTGTTGAAAAAGGCGGTATACGGATCTCCGGAAATGAACCGGGCCCAAATCAGAAAGGCGGATTTGATCGCTAACCCCGGATGCTATCCGACCGCTTCAATTTTGGCCATATATCCGTTGATCAGGAAAAGACTGATTGATCTTTCCTCGATTGTGATTGATGCAAAATCAGGGGTGAGTGGTGCGGGTAAGAAACTGACTCCAGCGACCCAGTTTTGCGAAGTTGCAGAGAATTTTAAAGCCTATAAAGTAAACTGCCATCAGCATACTCCGGAAATTGAACAGACGCTTTCCGGGGCGGCGTCCAAAAAGGTAATGGTCACGTTTGTTCCGCACCTTTTACCGGTTGACCGGGGGATTCTGGCGACTATTTATATGAAGACGGCTAAAGGGGCCACCGCAGCGGGGGTGAAAAAGGCTTTTGAAGAAGCTTACAAAAATGAACCCTTTGTCCGGGTCCGTAAGGAAAATCATTTTCCGGCTCTCCGCGATGTGCGGGGAACCAATTTTTGCGATGTCGGATTTAGTTTTGACTCAAAAACAAAACGGTTGATTGTCATTTCGGCAATTGATAATCTTTTAAAAGGTGCGTCAGGTCAAGCTGTTCAAAATATGAATATTCGGCTTGGATTTGATGAAACAGAGGCGCTTCTCCCACGAGCCATAAAATGAAAGAGGGACTTGCATCATGAAGAAACCATTTTGGGAAAAACGCAGAGGCGGATCCGTGACGACCCCCGAAGGTTTTTATGCCAACGGGATGTATTGCGGGATTAAAAAGAAAAAGAAAAAATATGATTCTTCTCTAATTTTTTCAAAAACTCCCTGTGTTGCAGCCGGGGTTTTTACGACGAATCGCGTCAAAGCCTGGTGTGTTCAACATTCCATGAAGGCGATTCGCGGGCCGAAACAGCATGCCATTCTGGCTTCAAGCGGGAATGCGAATTGCGTCAATGGACAGCAGGGAAAACAGGCGGTTCTTGAATCGGTACAGGAAGCAGCCTCTTTGCTCAAAATCGCAAAAGAGGAAGTTTTGATCGCTCAAACCGGTTTAATCGGTGTTCCTTTCCCACTCACGGCATTTAAGCGTGGTCTGCCTAAATTAGTTTCCAGGCTTTCTAAGGAGGGCGGACGGGCTGCGGCCAAGGGGATTCTGACCACGGATCTTAAAATAAAAGAGGTCGCTCTTTCGTTTTATTTGGGCAACAAAAAAGTTTCGATCGGGGCGATTGCCAAAGGGGCCGGTATGGTCCATCCCAATATGGCGACCATGCTTTGTTTTATTACGACCGATGCGGCGATTTCAAAATCTCTTCTGAAACGCGCGGTCAGACACGCATCGGATAATACGTTTAACCAGATTGCGATTGATAATGATCAGAGTACGAATGATATGGTGTTGTGTTTGGCAAACGGCAAGGCCGGCAATGCGATAATTCAGAAGGTTGATGCCGATTATCATCTTTTCCGGGAAGCTCTGGAGGAGGTCTGCCGGATCATTGCCTATGCAATGGTCGATGACGGGGAAGGGGTTTCGCATATTTGTACACTGCGCGTCAGCGGGGCAAAGAATCCGACTGAGGCCAAGAAACTTGCACGGCATATTTCCAACTCCATGCTTTTTAAGACCATGCTGGCCGGATCAGATCCAAACTGGGGAAGGATTGTGGCGGCTATCGGTTCAAGCGGGGTTTCTTTTGATCTTGGCTTGACCAGTATCAGTTTTGATGGTGTTAACGTGGTGACTAACGGTAAGCTGAGAGCTCTCAATCTACCCAAGGCACGTAAAGTCCTACAGACGAGAAGTTACGTGCTTGATGTTGTTATTGGAAAAGGCCGGGGGCGTGCCGAGTTTATTACCTGTGACCTTACGCAGAAATATGTTTCGATTAATTCTAATTATTCCTGATTTGTTTAAGAAGGCAGCTGAAACCAGACAGGGGAACAGACTTTCACGGAGAGGCATTTGAGCGAAATGGTACAAGAATTTGTCGATAAAGCTAGTGTTTTGATTGAGGCCCTTCCTTATATTAAGAAGTTCCGCGGCCAGGAGGTTCTGATCAAATACGGGGGGGCGGCGATGACCTCCGAAGATATTCGAGTCAATATTCTGCATGATTTGGTGTTTATGAATTATATGGGGCTTAAGCCCATATTGATTCATGGCGGAGGCCCCAATATTACTAAAAACCTCAAGGAACGCGGTATTGAGAGCCGTTTTGTCAATGGGTTGCGTGTGACCGATGAGCAGACGATCGGCGTTGTCGTTAAAACCCTTGCCGATATCAATAAAGAGATCGTTCACGATATCAATAAATTCGGAGCCCGGGCTATTGGGTTATCCGGCCATGATGCGGATATTTTGCATGTGGTCAAGCACCGTGCTGCGGAAGATATCGGTTTTGTCGGTGATGTCTCTTCGGTTAATATTTATCCGATGAAAGAGTTGACCAAGGTTAACATTATTCCCGTCATTTATGGAGTCGGCATTGACGAAAAAGGGGATGTCTATAATGTCAATGCGGATGAAGCCGCAGCTAAGATCGCCGTCGCCATGGGGGTCCATAAGCTCATGGTTCTGACCAATGTTCAGGGGATTATGAAAGATCCCACCGACGAAGCCTCTCTGATGTCTTCTTTACATGTTAACGATGTACAGAATTTTATCGATGAAGGAACGATTAGCGGCGGTATGATTCCGAAAGTGAATGCCTGTATTACGGCATTGAACGGCGGGGTCAGAAAAGCACACATTGTAGACGGCCGCATTCCTCACTCGCTTCTTTTGGAAATCTTTACCGATAAAGGTATCGGAACAGAGATTGTTCTATAACAGCATTGCCGCTATAGTGAGCAATTACCTCAAGTCGATTTAAAATCATGAAAACACATCAAATCCAAAAACTCTATTCTGATTATATTTTACCGACCTATAAGCAGTTTCCCGTATGCTTTGTTCGGGGCAAAGGGGCTCGTCTGTGGGATTTAGAGGATCGTGAATATCTTGATTTTTTTCCCGGCTGGGGTGTTTCCGGACTCGGCCATTGCCATCCGGCTGTGACGAATGCGGTTAAAGACCAGGTTAGGAAAATTATTCACATTCCGAATAATTTCTTCAATCTCAAACAGGCCCAATTGGCCCGGGAAATTGTGCGCTATGCCTTTCCCGCAAAGGTTTTTTTCTCAAATAGTGGCGCTGAGGCCGCTGAGGGGGCGATTAAAACCGCACGTAAATTTGGCGCGCCGGATAACCGCTATGAAATTATCACCATGAAAGGGTCTTTTCACGGACGGACTTTTGCCGCCATGGCTGCGACGGGGCAGGAACGTATTCATCAGGGATATGGTCCAATGCTTGAAGGGTTCCGTTATGCGGAGTTCAATTCACTCGAATCGGTTAAGAAATTAGTCAATGAGAAAACGGTTGCGGTTTTTCTTGAACCCATCCTGGGAGAAGGGGGGATTCATGTCGCAACGCCTGAGTTTATGAAAGGTTTGAGAGCCTTGTGTGATGAGCATAAGATGCTTTTGATGGTCGATGAGGTGCAGACGGGGATGGGCCGAACGGGTAAAATGTTTGGTTATCAGCACTATGGGATTGAACCGGATGTCATGACGCTTGCAAAATCGCTCGGAGGAGGGGTGCCGATCGGAGCCTTTGTGGTGCATGAAAAAATTGCTGACGGGCTGTTCAGTGCCGGAATGCATGGTTCGACTTATGGCGGCAATCCGCTTGTCGCCTCGGCAGCTCTGGCTGTTTTTAAGGCTATTGAAAAAGGCGGGCTGCTGCATAAGAGTATCCAGATGGGAGACGTTTTGACCCAAGAACTGGAAGCCCTGTGCCGCAAATATGATTTTATTCATGAGGTTCGGGGTGTGGCCTTGATGAGGGCTCTGCAGTTGACTGTCCCCGGAATGCCTTTTGTTGAAGCTGCATTGAAGAAAGGTTTAATTATCAATTGTACGCAGGAAAATGTATTGCGGATTATGCCCTCGATGACGGTGACGAAAGGTCAGATTCTTAAGGCGATGCACATTCTGGATAAAGTTTTTTCCGGGAAATAAAAGAATATTTACGTTGATCATTTAAGAATTTTGAATACAAACGATGGAATGGAAAATATGAATAGTTTAATTTCGATCGCAGATCTTCAGCTTAAAGACATTAACAAAATTTTTACTCTTGCGGGGCAGATGAAACGTAACCCGTCGAAATTCCACAATGCGTTGCATCGAAAAAAGTTTGCTTTGATTTTTGAAAAGCCGTCGACGCGGACATGGGTTTCGTTTGATGTAGGAATCCATGAACTGGGCGGCGGAGCAATTTATCTTGGGCCGGATGATATTAAGATGGGGGTTCGTGAGGAAGTTAGGGACATTGCTAGGGTACTGAATCGTTATATGGCCGGGGTTATTTTAAGAACGTTTAGCCATCAGACGATCACCGAATTTCAAAAATACTTTACAAAACCTGTCATCAATGGTTTGAGTGATTATGAGCACCCCTGCCAGGCTTTGGCTGATTATCTGACGATTCGTGAAAAATTCCCCAAAAAGAAAAAACCGGTTTTTAGCTTTATCGGAGACGGTAATAACGTGTTGGCCTCATTGCTTTTGCTGACCGCCAAATTGGGCGGCGTGATTCGATATGCAACTCCTAAGACGATGACTCCAGACAAGCAAGTGATTGCTCAGGCAAGGAAAATTGCCGTAAAGACAGGTGCTATTATCGAAGGATACTCTGACCCGAAGAAGGCTGTTAAAAATGCGGATGTGATTTATACCGATGTCTGGGTCAGTATGGGTGAAGAAAAAATCAGAAAACAAAAAATGAAGGCCTTTAAAGGCATGCAGGTTAATCAAAAACTGATTTCTATGGCTTCGAAATCGGTGATTGTGATGCACTGTCTGCCTGCGCATCGCGGTGAAGAAATCACCGATGACGTTATGGAGGGAAAACATTCAGTGGTGTTTGATCAGGCTGAAAATCGCTTGCATATTCAAAAAGCTGTATTATTGTATTTGTGTAAAAAATAAATCAATCGCGTATTACTATTGAAAAATGAGTGAACGCGATTTTTGAATTGGAGAGACTCAAATGAAAAAGAAGGTTGTGCTTGCTTATTCTGGCGGTTTAGATACCTCGTGCGCGGTCAAATGGCTTAAGGATAAATACGATGTCGATGTCGTGTGTTTTTCCGCTTTTATCGGTGAAGTCCCCGATAAGGAAAAGCTTAAAAAGAAGGCGTTGGCTTCCGGTGCTATTAAAACTTATATTCAGGATCTTAAAGCCGAATTTGCTCAGGATTTTCTTCTGCCCGGGTTGTGGGCCCATGCCCGCTATGAAGGGGGCTATCCTCTGGCAACGGCCTTTGGACGTCCGCTGATTGCCAAGCACTTGGTCGAAATTGCACATAAGGAAAAGGCTCAGTATGTGGCACACGGATGTACCGGAAAAGGCAATGATCAGGTTCGTATTGAAGTCGGCGTGCGTACGCTGGATCCTCGTTTGAAAATTATTGCCCCCCTTAGGGAATGGGAATTTAAAACCCGTGAGGAGGAAATTGAATACGCCCAGAAACATAAGATCCCCGTGCAGGCAACAAAGGCAAGTCCTTATTCTATTGATAAGAACATTTGGGGGATTGCCATTGAAGCCGGTATCTTAGAAAATGCCTGGACCGAACCGCCCGAGGATGCCTATGTCATGACTCAGAGCATTGCCAAAACACCTAAAAAACCTAAGTATGTCGTCATTGAATTTGAACGTGGCGTTCCCGTTAAGGTTGACGGAAAGCGCCGTGCCTTGGCAGATACAATCGAGTATCTCAATAAGGTCGCCGGACAATACGGGGTAGGCCGGTTTGATCAGATCGAAAACCGTCTTATTGGAATCAAGAGCCGTGAGGTTTACGAGGCTCCGGCTGCCGAGGTTTTGCTGACTGCCCATACAGAACTTGAGAATATGGTGATGGACCGTGACTTTTTGCATTACAAGAAACTTCTGTCTGAAAAATATGCCGAGATGGTCTATTACGGACTTTGGTTTTCTCCGCTCAAGAAATCGCTGGATGCTTTTTTTAGTGCCAATCAGGCGCGTGTCACCGGTAAAGTCAGAATTAAATTGCATGCCGGACATGCGCGTTGCGTCGGGCGTGAATCTAAAAACTCCCTTTATTCCGAGAAGATGGCCACTTATTCCGAAGGAGATGCCTTTGATCACCATATGGCCGAAGGCTTCTTGAAGCTTTGGGGTCTTCCGTACGAGGGCATGGGGAAGTAAAAAGTGGTTTCATAGTGACTTAAATTAAAGTGAGGGATGTGTGAAAAAACTTTGGGGTGGACGTTTTAAAAAAGAAACCGATCCCGCATTAAAATGTTTCAGCTATTCGCTGCTTGTTGACAGTGAGTTGCTGGAGGCAGAACTTTGCGTTAATGAGGTCTATGCCCGGATGCTGGCCAAAACCGGGTTGATTACGGCTAAGGAAGCCTCCAGGCTGGTTAAGGGTTTAAAGACGATTGCCTCAAACTGGAAGCAGGGAGACGAACGTAAGTATTTTGAACGGTATGAAGATATTCATACCTTTGTGCAGCAGGAGCTTGAACGGATTACAGGTGATGTGGCCAAGAAAATTCATACCGGCCGCAGCCGTAATGATCTGGTTGTGACTTCTACACGCCTTTATCTGCGTTATGCCCTGAATGCGGTTGAGCTTAGAATTCGTCAGGCGCAAAAAGCGCTGGTGGGTTGTTCAGCCCGGTCTCATGATTTGATTATTCCGGGCATGACCCATCTGCGTAAAGCTCAACCCGTCCTTTTGGCGCATCATTTGCTGGCCTATGTAGAGATGCTTGAAGAAGACCTTTCAAGAATCCGGGATGCCAAGAAGCGTTCGGATGTTTTAATTCTGGGTTCTGGAGCTCTTTCCGGCTCGGGACTTGCAATTGATCGTAAGTTTCTGGCCAAAGAACTGGGGTTTAAAAAGATTTCGGCCAACAGCATGGCCTCTGTGAGTGACCGCGGTTTTATTACCGAGGTTTTAAGCGCTCTGGCCATTCTCTGGATGCATCTTTCACGTTTGTCGGAGGATTTCATTTTATGGAATTCGGAATGGCTGCGCTTTGTTGATCTGGATGACGCCTTTGCTACGGGTTCCAGTTTGATGCCGCAGAAAAAAAATCCGGACGTCTTTGAATTGATCAGAGGCCGGGCGGGTG
The DNA here is from genome assembly GCA_020632475.1 of Candidatus Omnitrophota bacterium. Lineage (GTDB taxonomy): Bacteria > Omnitrophota > Omnitrophia > Omnitrophales > Aquincolibacteriaceae > JACKFM01. Next base: position 607,153 of record JACKFM010000001.1, read on the forward strand.
TGATTTTCGGACATTTGATGGCTCTTTTAACTGTACAGAAAGGGCTCCCTTTAGCTTATAACCGGGATCTCCAGGAGGATAAACCCGGGCTTTTTGATGCCTTGAGTAAGACCCGGATTGCGTTAGAAGTCCTTTCTAAAACACTGGATACGGCGTCATTCAACCGGGAGGCCATGGCTAAATCGGTTGAAGAAGATGCCCTTTATGCGACCGATATTCTTGAGTATCTGGTTAAGAAGAAAATGCCGTTTGCTCAGGCACACGAGATTGTCGGACAGGTGGTTTCCTATGCGGTTGAAAATAACCGTTCTATGAGAGATCTTCTGCTTGAGGAGTGGAAAGAATTTTCAGATAAATTTAAGGATGATATCTTTTTCATTTTCGATGCGCAGAAATCCATTGCCGCAAAGAAAACTCCGGGAAGCACCAACCCGGTCATGGTCAAAAAAGAAATTGCCCGTTGGCAGAAAATTCTAAAATCCTAACGGAATAATGTAGTTGTTTTAAGTCAGGAGAGATGCGTAATGCACGATTTTAAATATATCAATAATGAACTTTATTGTGAAAAAGTCAAAGTCGCCGACATTATTAAAAAAGTAGGTTCTCCGGCTTATATCTACAGCCATAAAACCTTTGTCGAGCACATTCGAAAACTCCAGGCCGCTTTTAAATCGGTCAAACCATTGATCTGCTACAGTATGAAAGCCAATTCAAATCTGGCCATTCTCAAAGCCGTGGTCAATGAGGGTGCCGGGTTGGATATCGTTTCCGGCGGAGAACTTTATCGTGCCAAGAAAGTTAAATGTCCGGCCGAACGCATTGTTTTTGCCGGAGTCGGAAAAACCGAACGCGAAATCGAAGACGCCATCCGTTACGGGATTCTTTTTTTTAATGTGGAGTCTCTCCCTGAACTTGAACTTATTCAGAAAGTGGCCCGCCGCCTGAAATGCAAGGCCAGCGTATCCATCCGTGTTAATCCGAACGTTGATCCGCGGACACATCGTTATATTGCGACCGGGAAAAAAGAAAGTAAATTCGGAATCGACCTTGGGCTTGCCGAAGGCGTTTTCTCCAATACGGCCAGATATCCCAATATTGAGCTTTGTGCGATTCACTGCCATATCGGCTCGCAGATCGTCAGCGGAGAACCGTTTGTCGAGGCTTTCAAAAAAGTTGCGGCCTTTATTGATGAAATTGAGAAAAAATACAAAGTTAAAATCAAATACCTGAATCTGGGCGGAGGACTGGGCGTGATCTACAGTAATGAGAAACCCCAAACCGCGGCACAGTATGCCAGGAATATTCTGCCGATTTTTAAGGGCAAGAAATACCGCCTGGTTTTTGAACCGGGCCGCTTTGTTTCCGCTAACGGCGGTATTCTGGTCGGTCAGGTGATTTATGTGAAACGCACCCAGGTTAAGAATTTTGCTATTGTTGATGCCGCCATGAACGATCTTTTAAGACCTTCGCTTTATGATGCACATCATGAGGTGTGGCCGCTGAAACGCAGCAGCCGTACGGAAAAGGAAATTTATGACGTGGTCGGACCGGTTTGTGAAAGCGGTGACGTGCTTGCCCGTGAGCGTCTGCTGCAGAAGCTTCATGACGGCGAATACGTGGCGATGATGTCGGCCGGAGCATATGGCTATGTCATGGCTTCCAATTATAATTCACGCGGTCGTGCGCCCGAAGTGCTTGTCAAAGGTTCCAAATTTGAAATTGTCAAAAAACGCGAAGATTACCAGACTTTAATTGCCGGTGAAACCATTCCGGCTTTTGTTTAATCTAAAGGGGGATTGACGATGAAAAAGGCGACAGTATTTATTTTCTGTTTAGTTTTAAGTTTGACCTGTTCTCTTTCAAATCTGTTGGCCGAAGATCAAAAGCCAGCGCTTCCGCTGGGCCTTGATCCTGACGGATTAATCATTCCTGAAGATAATCCGGTCACAGAGGAAAAAATCGAACTGGGTAAAATGCTTTATTTTGACGCACGTCTTTCCAAAGACGGCACGGTCAGCTGCGCGACCTGTCACGATCCTCATAAAGGGTTTAGCGATCAGGCTCCTGTTTCAACCGGGATTAACGGGCAGAAGGGCGATCGCAGTGCTCCGAGTGTGATTAATTCGGCATTCAATTATTTTCAGTTTTGGGACGGCCGCGCACCCAGTCTTGAAGAGCAGGCCAAGGGCCCGGTGGAAAATCCGATCGAGATGGGTAATACCCATGAGGGGGCGGTTGACAATATCCGCGCAATTGAAGGCTACAAACCCTATTTTAAGGCGGCTTTCGGCGATGAAGAGGTTACGATTGACCGTATTGCCAAAGCGATTGCGACTTATGAAAGAACCGTACTATCCGGTAATTCGGCCTGGGATCGTTATGTGTATCTGAATGACGAAACAGCCATGAGCGAATCGGCTAAGCGCGGACTTGAACTTTTTGAAGGCAAAGCCAAGTGTACTCGCTGTCATGTCGGATTTAATTTAAGCGACAGCCTGTTTCATAATCTGGGTGTGGGCATGAACAAAGAGAATCCCGATCTCGGACGCTTTAAAGTGACCGGTGAAGAAAAGGATAAAGGTGCCTTCAAGACGCCGATCCTGAGAGATCTTCTGAAAACCGCACCTTACATGCATGACGGCAGTGTGGCGACGCTCGCAGAAGTTGTTGAGCTTTATGACAAGGGCGGTGAAGCAAATGAATGGCTCGATGTCAAAATGGAACCGCTTAACCTGAGTGATCAGGAAAAAGCGGACCTGGTGGCCTTTATGGAATCACTTGAAGGCGACTGGGAGCCTGTCGATGCCCCGGCTCTGCCGCAGTAAGGTCTAGACGGTACCCGAAACAGCGATTGAATTGAGAGGTGTCAGGTTACTTTGATGAAGATATGAAAAGTAATCTGGCGCCTTTTATTTTTATAATTGAGGATGATGGTTTTTCTCGAATGCGGTAATCGAAGATTCGTGTTCGAGGGTAATGCCGATGTCATCCAGACCTTTGATTAAGCGGTCCTTGACGGCCGGATCGATTTCAAATGCAAAAGTAAGGGTGTCTTCGGCTGCATGGAGTATGATTTTCTGATTCTCAAGGTCTAAGGTCATCTCCAACCCCTCTGAGGCGGCATTGCCGGCTTCAAAAATCTGATTTACTTCTTCTTCAGAAAGTTCAATTGTCAGCAAACCGTTTTTACCCGAATTGTTGCGGAAGATGTCCGCAAAGGCGGGGATCCGACTGCCATCCTCGGCTTTTTTCCATGGGGCAATTACTCCCGCATAGCCGGCTTGTTGCACGGCCCAGACCGCATGTTCGCGGCTTGAACCACAGCCGAAATTATTGCGGGCAACCAGAATGGAAGCGTTCTTGAATTTCGGCTGGTTTAAAGCGAAATCCGGATTGGGGGATCCGTCTTCAAGGTATTGCCAGTCATGGAACAGATGTTCGCCAAAACCGGTCCGTTTGATCGATTTTAAGAACTGTTTGGCAATAATCTGGTCGGTGTCGACATTGGCATTGTCGAGCAGCGCAATTTTTCCGCGATGTGTCTTAAACTTTTCCATAGAATAGATATTTGAGCTTATAGATGCCACGAGGTGGCACCGGAATTTTTCATTTTTAATTCTTAAATTTTAATTGTTTTTAAGACAACCATTTTCTGATATCGACAAAGTGCCCCTCGATAGCGGCAGCAGCTGCCATCTGAGGACTGACCAGATGAGTTCTTCCGCCTTTACCTTGCCGTCCTTCAAAGTTGCGGTTTGAAGTTGAAGCCGCACGCTCACCCGGTTTTAACTGATCCGGATTCATAGCCAGGCACATGCTGCAGCCGGACTCGCGCCACTCGCAGCCTGCCGCAATAAAGATTTTATCCAGCCCCTCTGCTTCAGCCTGTTTTTTAACCTGCTGTGAGCCGGGGACAATTAAAGCCGTAACGCCTTTGGCCACTTTGCCGCGTTTGAAAACTTCGGCACTGGCGCGCAGGTCTTCAATGCGGCCGTTGGTGCAGCTGCCGATAAAAACCGTATCAATTTTGATGTCTTCGACCGGAGTACCTGGTTTGAGTCCCATATAATCAAGTGCCTGCTTTACATCTTTTGCGCTGTAGCCGGTAACGCCGTCGTAGGCCGGAATGCAGCTGGTTACATCGGTGACCATGCCCGGGCTGGTGCCCCATGTGACCTGCGGTGCAACTTTAGAGGCATCAATGACAAGTGTACGGTCATATTTTGCACCCTCATCTGTTGGCAGAGATTTCCAATAGGTGAGTGCTTTTTCGAAATCCGCTCCTTTGGGTGCAAATGGACGCTCAATGCGGGCAATGTATTCGTAAGTTATATCATCCGGTGCGATCAATCCGGCACGTGCTCCGGCCTCGATGCTCATGTTGCACATAGTCATACGGCCCTCCATGGAGAGAGAGCGAACCGCTTCACCGCAGTATTCCAAAACATAACCGGTGGCACCGGCGGTGCCGATTTCCCCGATGAGTTTTAGAATCAAATCCTTGGCACTAACCGGAGCTTTAGGGATACCGGTGAATTCAACTTTGAATGTCTTCGCTTTTTTCTGCGGTAGACACTGAGTTGCCAACACATGTTCGACTTCCGAGGTGCCGATACCGAAAGAAAGGGCGCCGAAAGCACCGTGGGTCGAAGTATGGGAATCTCCGCAGACAATGGTGGTGCCGGGCAGTGTCAGCCCCAGATCCGGGCCGATGATATGAACGATTCCTTGTTGATCACTGTTTAAATCGTAAAGAGTAATGCCGAATTCCTTGCAATTTTCAGAAAGAGCATCGATCTGGGCCTTGGAAACAGGATCTTTAATATTAAAACGGTCCGTGGTCGGAACGTTATGATCCATCGTGGCATATGTCAGCCGTGGCTGGCGGACTTTGCGTCCTGAAAGGCGCAGTCCCTCAAAGGCCTGCGGGCTTGTGACCTCGTGGATCAGGTGGCGGTCGATGTAGAGAATCGTCACACCGTCGGCCAGTGTTTTGACGGTATGTTTTTCCCAGATTTTTTCAAAAAGAGTCTTAGACATAGGCGCGTAGTATAGGGGAACGGGCTGTTTTCTGCAAGACCAAGGTATCCGCCCTTTTGCTTTTCGGCGTTCATACGGTACAATAAATATTATTTGAGAGGAGATTTCATGAGTAAAACGATTTCACAGTGGATTGAACAGTGCCACGGGCTTGCCCGTGAAAAAGGTTTTTGGGACAATGACCGCAATGTCGGCGAAATGCTGATGCTGATTGTCTCAGAACTCGGCGAGGGGATTGAGGCCCATCGTACGGGTAAACAAGGTCTGCTTGAGAAAGATACCTTTGAGGATGAATTGGCGGATACCGCCATCCGGCTTTTTGATTTGTGCGGAGGGCTCGGTATTGATCTTGAACGTCAGATTGAATGGAAAATGAAATTTAATGAAAGTCGTGAAAAAAAACACGGGAAAGCTTATTAGGACTAAGGACTGAGGTTTGAGGGCTGAGTGAGACAGTTGGTCAAAAAAATAAAAAGAAACCGAGAATAAGAAATGGCAGAAGCTGAAAAATATAAAGGGAAGAAAATTCTTGTCATTGATGATGAAGCGGAAATTTGTGACCTTTTCGGCGGCTGGCTTTCCTACCTCGGTTTTGAAGTTTTGACGGCCCGTGACGGCGATGACGGGCTGTGGAAAGCTAAATCGCAAAAGCCGGATCTTATCATTACCGATGCCATGATGCCGGGGCATACGGGGTATGAGATTATTGAACGGCTCAGAAGTCAATCAGACCGCATGCGGGATGTTCCGATTATTATGATGTCGGGAAGGCCCAGTATGAGTGATTTCCAGCATCTGGCATTTGGTTTTATCTCGAAGCCGTTTGACCCTAAGGCAATGCTCAGATTAATCGAAAAGGCCCTTCACCTGGAGTAAAAATAAAATCCTATGAGCGACCTCAAACAATTGCCGTATTTGCTGTCCTTGCTGGATGATGATTCGCCCGTAGTCCAGGAAGGAGTGATTAAGGCGCTGGCAGAGATGGGACCCGGGTTGCATGAGGAAGTTAAAAAACAGGCGATCACGCTTAATGATAAGCAGCGCAAAATCATTGCGCACGTTTTTGAGATTCATAACCGGCATTGGCTTAAAAACATATGGAAAGATTGGCTTAAGCCTGCGAATGAGAAAGAGCGTCTTGAAGCCGCCTTGTCAATGATTGCAGATTTTCAAACCCAGCGAAAAAGCCCGGTTTCAACCGGCATTTTGCTGGACCGCTTAGCCGAAGAGTTTCAGCGTGACTATGGCTATGGTGACTGCCTGGATTTGGCCGAATTTCTTTTTGAAACCAAAGGTTTGCGCGGAGCAACGAATGATTATTATAATCCGCTCAACAGTAATCTGATGTTTGTGATTCAGGAAAAACGCGGAATACCGATTAGCCTGGCCTGTTGCTATATCCTGGTTGGACATCGTCTGGGGCTTGATATTGAGGGGTGTAATCTGCCGGGACATTTTTTGGCAAAAATTATCGACCGGGACCAACCCGTGCTGGTCGATTGTTTTAATGGCGGCCGGCTTTTGAATGAAAAAGCGCTTATCAGTATGAATCCCGGTTCGGCCCAGGCAATTAAACAGACGATTCATACGAGTCCCGATGCCAAGACAATTATGAAAAGGGTTCTGTCCAATCTGACGTACGCCTATGAACAGGCAGGGCAGCCCGAAGACGGTCAATTGATGACTGCCTTACTTAAGGAGATGGAATTGCCGGATGTGGATGAATTGCTGGACGGATTGGAGGGCCTTTTGTAATGAATGACAATAAGAGAAAATCAACCCGTTTATCGGTGACTCTTGAAATCGATGCGAAGGAAACGGACGGTAAAAAAATCAGCGGCTTATGTACCGATATCAGTGCTAAGGGATTATTTATTCAGACAACCGATATTTTCCCGGAAGGAAGCCGTTGTTTGCTTGAACTCTATCTAGGGGACCGGCGTATTAAACCGGCTGTCGCATGCCGTGCGCGGGTGGTCCGTGCCGGTGCTGAGGGGATGGGGGTTGAATTTCTGGATTTTGCGTTTAACAGCTATCAGCATCTGAAAAACCTGATTCTTTCCGGCCAGGATGAACCGGAAAACCTGGAAGGAGAATTCGAATCTCCGCCTTCCTGAGACCTTGCTATAGAGCGCGCCGCCCGGCTTAGTCGACCCGAACCCTACCTGAATTTAGCTTCTAAGTCCTTTTATTAGAAAAGGTTAAGATTAGCATGGAACTCTATGTTTCTATTTGCTACAATACCCGCCTATATAAGGGAAGCCTCAAAAATTTTTTTAGCTCGAATGTCGACATAATTTCAATCGACATAACGTATTAGATTCTTCGACCCGATTTAAATTTACAGATTAAAAAACTTTTAATTTAAAAAAGACATGAAAAATCTGCAATTTCATAAAATGGTCGCCTCCGGCAATGATTTTGTGGTCGTGGATAACCGCCGCAAAAAGATTAAGAACCCGCGTACCTTCACACATCAGGTCTGCAAGCCTCATACCGGGATTGGTGCTGACGGAGTTTTGCTTCTTGAAAACAGCCGCCGCGGAAATTTTAAAATGCGTATTATTAACTCGGACGGTTCCGAAGCCGAAGCCTGCGGAAACGGTTTTCGTTGTATTGCGCTCTATGCCCGAAAAATCCTTCGTCTGCCGGCCTCATTTCAATTTGATTCCCTGGCGGGACTGGTCGCGGCCAGCGTTTCAAAAAAAGGGGTGAAGGTTGAATTGCCCAAGCCGAAGGATTTGATTTTAAAATCCGGATTAAAGGTTTTGGGGAAGACCGTGGATTTTTCATTCCTAAATACCGGTGTTCCGCATGTCTGCGTTTTTGTCAAAGATGTTTCCAAAGTAAACGTGCCGGAGCTCGGGCGTGCCATCCGGTATCATCAGAAATTTAAACCCAAAGGCACGAATGTTAATTTTGTTCAGGTGTTGTCGCCAAAGAAAATTCGTGTACGGACTTATGAGCGGGGCGTTGAAGCCGAAACGCTTGCATGCGGGACAGGCTCAACGGCTTCGGCTGTTTTGAGTCATCTGCTGGGTTATACCCGTCAGCCCGTAGCGGTTCAAACTTCAAGCGGAGAAATTTTGAATATCGATTTTAAGGTTTTAGGATCAAAAGTGACCACTGTAACGCTTGAAGGAAAAGCAAAATTTGTCTATCAGGGAACACTTCATTAATCGAAATACGAATGATCATTAATTTTGATCGTTTCGAATTTAATCCTTTGAAAGGATAGTTATGGCAAAAAAAGATATTTTTCAGGGATCGATGGTGGCCTTGGTGACACCGTTTAAAAACGGTAAGATCGACGAACCTGCCTTAAAAAAACTTTTAGATTTTCAGCTTGCCAAGAAAACCGATGTCATTATCCCCTGTGGAACGACCGGTGAGTCGGCAACCATGACCCACGAAGAACATCGCTATATGATGTCGTTTGTCAAAGACTATGTCGGAAACCGTGCGCCCGTGATTTGCGGTGCAGGGTCGAATAATACCGGGGAAGCACTCGGACTTGTTCAGTATGCAAAAACCATCAAGGCCGATGGTGTGTTGGTGGTAACGCCTTATTACAACAAACCGACGCAGGAGGGACTTTACCGCCATTATTCATTTTTGGCCTCCAGAGTGGATATCCCGATTATTCTCTACAATGTCCCCGGACGCACCGGGATCTCCTTAACCCCTGAAACGGTTGCCCGGCTGGCCAAAATTCCGAATATTGTTGCGATTAAAGAGGCTAGCGGAAGTTTGGCACAGGTCGATCGTATTTTGCAGCTTTGTGACATTAACGTGATTTCGGGCGATGATGGTTTGACTTTTCCGATGATGGCCATCGGGGCCAAGGGAGTGATTTCGGTGACTGCCAATGTCGCTCCTGAACTGAACCGCAAAATGGTGCACGCCGCGCTGAGAGGCGATATAGTCACGGCAAGATCGACGCACCGCCGACTTTTGGATTTAGCGAGTGTTTTATTTATCGAAAGTAATCCGATTCCGGTAAAAACCGCACTGGCGATGATGGGAATGATTCGTCCCGAATTCCGCCTGCCGCTATGTGAAATGAAAAAAGAAAATCAGACGAAACTTCGTAAAGTCCTTAAAGATTTGGGAGTGCTTAAAAAATGATTAAATTAGCCATGTTGGGTGCTGCCGGAAGAATGGGCCGGACAATTTTAAAACTTGCGAGCCAGGATCCAGAGTTTCAAATTGTCGGTGGCCTAGAGTCTGCTGATTCACCTGCGATTGGAACCGATATCGGAACGATGCTTGGTCTTAATCCTTTAGGGGTTTCGGTCAGCAGTGATCTGGAAGCTGCTTTTGAGAAAGCCGATGCCGTGATCGATTTTACGCATTTTTCTGCGACACAAAAAAATGCCGAGACTGCAGCAAAGACCAAAACCGGTTATGTCGTTGGCACGACAGGTTTATCGCAGGAAGGCCTGGCAGCCATTGCAAAGGCATCGTCACAGATTCCCGTAGTTCAATCGCCTAATATGAGCATTGGGGTCAATCTTTTATTTAAACTTTCAGAGATTGCGGCGACGATTTTGGATGAAACCTATGATATCGAGATTGTCGAAGCTCATCACCGGAATAAAAAAGATTCCCCGAGCGGAACGGCCATGAAATTGCTTGAGATTGTTGCGGCCGCACGCAAGAAGAGCCTGGAAAAAGATACGGTGTATGGCCGGCAGGGAGAAGTCGGAGCCAGGCCAAAGGGAGAGATCGGCGTCCTGGCGGTTCGCGGAGGGGATGTGGTCGGCGATCATAATGTTTCCTATTTAGGCGATGGTGAAAGGATCGAATTGATTCACAGGGCATCTTCGCGTGAAGCCTTTGCCAAAGGGGCGTTAAGTGCTGCAAAATATGTAAGCCGTGCAGAAGCCGGACTTTATACGATGACAGATGTTCTTGGTTTTTAAGCATAAATTCAATACAGGGAAGATTAATCCGCATGTTTTTAAATAAAAAATTCTTAAGAAGGATCTTGCAGAAGACGGGCGTTGTCAGCCTGTCTTTTTTTGCTTTTATGATACTGAGCATGCCTTCTTATGCGGAAACGGGGAAACAATCCGGGACGGACACGGATGCTTCGTCGACCATCGATGATGAAGTGGCTAAATTGATGGAAATCCTTAATCGGTACGAAAGTAAATTTGCCGAAAAAAGCAAAGAGGCTGAGGAAAACAAGGAACTCATTGAGCAAGCGCAGGAAGATAAACCGATTGCGGATGCTGAAACAGCCGAAATTAATAAGATTATGGCTGATTTGGATCAGACCGGGGGTGTCCCTGATGAACCGCCTGCCGTATTAGAGGATGACAGTGATGCGGAAAACGCTATTTATGTCCTCGACAAAAATGAACGCCTGAAAGCGGATGAGGAAAACGCCCTTTACCACTATGAACCGTTTTTGGACACCGAAGAAAATCTTGAGGTTAAAGAAACTCAGACGATAGCGGCTGAAGCGGAACCTGAGGGCCCTCAAATCAAAGAAACTTTACCGGCGGATCAGATTGTGATGCCCATGCCGGAATCTTCTAAGGAGCCGGAATCCGGGCTTCAAATAAAACAGCCTTCAATGGCGGCTAAACCGGCCTATATTCCCCAAAAGAACACCCAAACGGCTTCCAAGAGTTACCGGCCCGTCAGTGGAACAGTTCAAAAAGAACCGGTGGTGACGACGACTCCGGCGGTAGCGACTGCTAAGACAGCGGTTGATCAAAAAACAGAAGCAATGCCGGTGGTGGTTTCCAGAGGCCAGGCTCCGCGCCCTGTGGTGCGCAAACCCAAAGACGTTGTTTCTGTTTCTCAAACAATCCATTCGGAAGCAAAATCTGAAGAGGTTGTTTCTATTGCTCAAAAGGCTGCGTCCGAAGTGCAAAAAACTACTGTTTCAGAAAAGGTTGAGTCTGCCCCCGAACCACCTCAAATCGATTCTCCGGAAACCGCGGTAGAAACACCGGAGCAAGACAACCAGGAAGCGGCAATCGTTATTTTTAATGATGAAGCCTTTGACAATCGTCAGGGGCGTTCGGTTCGCAGAACGGCGACCGTTTCAAACCGCCATAGTTTTCAAGCTCAAGCAGAGCCAGGATCTCAACCGCAAACCGTCGTCGTCGGTGATATCACTAAACCGATTATCGTTGAAGAGTCGGTTGAGGTCGAAACGAGCCAGGCTTCCAGCCGCAGAAGACGTGTGTCCAAGGGGTTTAAGAAACCTGAGCCGCCCAAGCCCAATTTATATGCCCAGAGCTTTTTTATGAGTCCAAACCAGCGGTTAAGTCATGAGACCTATGATATGAATGGGCTGGTCGTAATGAAGTCTCCGGGAAGTCATGGTGGAGACGCTTATTCGATTGTGACCGATTTTGAAGGGGATACGCTTCGCTCCCGCAGCCTGGAGGGGTTTGAAGGTTTGGAGCAGATTAACGACTGGATGGAAAAAGAAATTAAAACGGCCGAATTTGAGGGGGTTGAAATTAAAGAATTGACCCTTGGACAGGAACAGTCAACCGCTTCGACACTCTATTGGGTCGGACATCGCAGCTTTTCGTCGGCTGATGAGGCTCGTTTGCAGATTGCCATAGTCAAAGACCTGGTCGAGGCAAATGGTGAGAATTTTGCACAGTTAGTCAGTGATGCTTCACGTTATATTCCGGCACCCGAAAAGAAAGCCCCCCTTGAAATTAAAACACCGGCTCAGTTTAAGCAGGAAGAGAAAATCATACTCAAATATCTGGATCAGATGGATATTGGAGAAGAGATTTTTGGGCCTTTTCAGGGCGAAGGAACAGGGGAACCGATTGTTTGGCAGTCCTTTGGAGAGACAACATGGCGTCAGACCAATTTGGATAAGAGAAATTTCTCGGCTCAAGTGGGGTACTGGACCAACAGGTTGGTCTTTAAAGGTATCCGCTTTCCATTCAGTACCATTGATCCCTTTTTAGAATCGACCGTGTCGCTGGAAGCCGGGGGAGGCGCTGATTTTGCTTCTAATGCGAAGTTTTTTGCCGGGGTTGAATGGCGGCCGTTTGCGCGTAACCCCTGGATGTATAACTTTAGACCCTGGGCAGGTATTAACATTGCCGAATGGATTCGTAATTACCGTTTTTATGTGATGTACGGAGACCGCAAGAATATTAAAGATCCGATTGACGGGAGTGATGATCACGACCTTATTGCCGGCGTACAGATTTTTTATGAATGGGGTGTCGAATTGCCGCCGCTGACCGCACCGGAACCTGAAACAACCGGAGAGTATATTGAAAGAATTATTTGGGGTGAATACTTCGGTAATTACCGTTTCGAAATGACCAACTTTGGCTCAGAAGATGATTACGATGGCTGGATTTTAAACTCGTCTATTATTTTGGGGGTGAAGCTTCCGGGTATACCGCTTCCTGAAAATCCGATTAATAACGAACTGGTGCTTATGCCGTATATGAGGTTCGAGCACGTAAACTCGACCGCCTTTTCATTCCCTTATCAAAATCAATATTTTGTTGCGGCCGGGATTCGTTGGATGCCTTTTAGAACATACCGGTTTAAAGAAAATGAATGGTTATCAAAGACAAAGATTTTTGGCGAATATGTCGGCGTTGGGCTTGTGCAGCATGCCAAACAGGACGGCGAAGCACCGAATGCTGTCCGTTGGGATTTGAGGTTCGGCGTCAGCTTTTCTCAGAGAAGATTTTAAAAATAGACCGGGTGGTTGGGCGGTTGAGTGTTCCGGCAGTTATATCTTTAACAATTAAGGTTTGAAGTGAAAAAGAAAACGATTGTATTTATTTTGTTGATGTTGAGCGTTTCGCTGATGAGCGGTCGCACGGCGTTTGCAGGTAATACGGGCAATAACGGTTTTGAATCCGAAATCGGCGGAACCAATTTTGGAAACTGGAATGAGACCCAGGGGGTCACCCGCATTGCCTCCGGTACGCTCGGCGGATTTAGCGCAAGCCCTGAAGGCGGTTTTTATTTAAGGGTCCCTGCCGGCACTTTTACCTTCCAGATTAGTGATGCCGTTAAAGAGGGCGATTTTGTGACTTTCACGGCATTGGCCGAATCCTCGATTGCCCCGGCTAACGGCGGAAGGATGAAAATAGAGTTTAAAAAATTATTTGAGGACGGAACCGATGAACTGATCAGTTCCGTCGAATCGGTCCGGATTAATACCGGAAATGCTCCGGCCGGAGGCGGGTTTACCCGTTTTACGGTGAGTGGTGTTGCCCCGAAGGGAACACGCCGTGTTATTTTTGTTCTGGATGGTAACGGTGCAGGGAACACTTTGTTTGATTCGGCTAACGGTCTAATTACGCCTGTCGGCTTGGCCGTATCGCTGAATAAAACCCGGGTAAAACCCGGAGAAGTAGTCGTTCTGACGACACAGTTTCAGAATAACTCCGAGGATTCATTTGCAAACTCCAGACTTGAAATTGATGTGCCTGCCGGTCTGAATGTTCTACCTGATGTGCTTAATCAGAATGCTTCCGCCAATCCGATTCGCATTCCTTTGGGGACTCTGGCCGGTAACCAAGTCATTACCAACAACACACAGCTTTTTGTCACGGCCGGAGCTGAGGTCGGAAAACAATATGAAATCAAGGTTTCAGTGACAAATGGTTCCGCGCTTTCTGAAGTTCGTTATGTTCGTCTGATGGTCAAAGCAGATCCTGTTTTTGATGAAGGAACGATCATCGGTAAGGTTTTCGATGATAAAAATAAAAACGGAACGCAGGACGAGGGCGAAGACGGAATTCCCTGGGTAAGATTAATGACCGAAGAGGGCATTGTGGTAATTACGGATCAATATGGCCGTTACAATATCCCCGGAGTTAAAGAGGGGCGCCATGTGGTCAAGATTGACGGACATACTCTGCCTGAGGGAAGTGAATTTATTACCGAAGAATCCTATTTGGTCAAGACCACGCCGGGAATATTGAACAAAGCCAATTTTGCGGTGGCTCTGCCTCCTTCCAAGATTGCCGAAAGATTCCGCGGGGATTTGACGGTCAATATTACCCAGGGACTTGATACGTCCAGGCCCAGACTGGATGTCAGGATGGAGCCTGAAGTTTTGAGGGTCGGTTTGGGCGTTCTTGAAAAGGAGCCGGTTTTTAAATTTGAGAATAATTACAGTAATTTTATCCGCCGCTGGTATTTGGAGGTCCGGGATGAGCTGGGGCGTGAGGTCTGGACCGGGTTCGGTGTTTCCGAGCCGCCTGCCGAGGTTTTGTGGTCGGGGCAAACCGAATCGGGACTTATGATCAGACCGGGAACGTATTCTTACCAATTCAAGGTTGAGGACGACGCGGGCCGCCAGGACTGGTCGCCGCTGCATTTTTTCCGCGTCATTTCGAAAAAATCTCCCGAGTACTTAAACAACGCTGTTGTTGAGTTGCCGACGGTCGGTGACTTTAATTTATTTAAAGAAGGGAAACAGTCGATTCCACTCATTGCCAAACCCACTCTTCGAATCCAGGGGAAAACAAAACCGGATTACAAGATTGAAGTGAATGGTGTTGAGGTGCCGGTGGATACCCGTTCGGGAATTTTTCAGACTGAAGCCTATGTGAGTCCCGGTAAAAAAGAAGTTCTGGTGACTGCGACGAGTCCTCAAGGGGAGGTCACCACTTTTCGTGATACGGTAGAGGTTAAAGACAGTATCTTTTTCATGGTGGGCTTGGCCGAAGGCGAAGTCGGGGTCAATTTTACGGACGACTCGAACCTTGAATCGGCCGGAAGCGACCCATCCCTTAAACGGGATGTGTATACAGACGGCCGGGCGGCCTACTACCTTATGGGGAAGCTGCGCGGAAAATTTTTAATCCGTTCGCATTATGACAGTGACGATAAACGTTCGGCGATTTTTACCAACCTGGATCCTGAGGATTATTATCCGGTATACGGTGATTATTCGACCCGTAATTATGAGGCCCGTGATACGCAGTCGAGATTTTTCTTTATTGTTGAGATGGAACGCTCATTCCTGAAGTGGGGCAATTTTCAGACGGAATTTAATGATACGGAACTGGCCACTTATAACCGGTCTCTTTCCGGGCTGAAAGTTCATTATGAGACCGTCACGACGACGCCTTATGGTGATCCCAACCGGGGACTTGATGTTTTTTGGAGCAAATCCGGACAGCGGGGCGATCATAACGAATTGGCCGTCACCGGAGGAACTTTATATTATCTGAGAAATAGACGTGTCGTTGAAGGAAGCGAAAAAATCCGTGTGGAGTATCGTGATAAGATTCTCAATGTTCCCATTTACAGTTATGATCTTCAGGAAGGCGTGGACTACGACATTGACTATGATGAGGGCCGTATTCTCTTAACTAAACCCATTTCAAGTAAGGGGCCTACCGATACCTTGACCAGCGTGGATATCGAAGACGGCAGTCCAGCTTTTATTATCGCCGATTATGAATTTGATACAAGCCTTGAAACGTTTGAAAATGGAAACCGGGGAATTCGAGGGTATACGCACATGGGCGATCATCTTAAGGTCGGTGCGACCTATGTCGAGGAAGTCCGGGACCGGCAACGTTACGATATGCGCGGTGTGGATCTGGAAGCTAAGGTCGGCCGCAACACGCGAGTCTACGCTGAGTACGCCGAAACGCTGGGAGGATTACAAACCGCTAATTCCGTTTCCTATAACGGCGGCTTGAGCTTTTTAGATCTGACCTCGCTTAGAAGCGGAAATACCCGTCTTCGTGAAAATGCCTATATTATCCGTGCGGAATCAAAACCGACTAAGCACCTGGAATTGTCGGGATTCGTTCAAGGAGTACAGCCCGGTTTTTCCAATGATCATATCCGCAGTCAGGAAGGCGAAAAGAAGCATGGAGTCAGTATTAAATATAAATTTAACGATTATAGTTATGTGCGTTACCGCTTTGATTCCCGGCAGGTGATCGGCCCGCTTTTACCCGCAGAAGCAAACGGCATTTATGCGGCATTTCAGAATTACCGGGCGCATACAGCACAGGCGGTCTATGATGACGGCCGGTGGCTGGCCGAAACCGAATTTCAACATCAAACGGATCGCGAAATTCCGCAGGTTAATCTCAGCCCGGAACTTTTAAACCAGGTCGGTTTTAATGACGCCATCAGCACAAAACTCGGATATCATTTTAACGATAAACTTCTCGGTTATGTGCGTACGCAGACCTCCCTGAATGGAAAGGCTGATCATCAGTTTGGTTTTGGGGCGCGGTATGAAATCGTCAAAAATATTTACGGTTATATCGAACAGATGTTCGGCAATATCGGAGATTCGACATTTTTTGGATTCGAGAAGCAGGAGCAAAACGGCGGAAGCAGTTATGCCAGCCTGAAAATGGTTGACCGGGGAATCGGGACCAAAGCCCTTTCGACCGTGATCGGCAGCGCCTTTCCGCTCAGCGATAAGTCGCGTTTCTTTTCGGAGCGGGAATACTCGATTTATAACGGTGAAGAAGGTTTTGCCGACGGGATGGGCGTAGACGGAAAACTCAGCAGCCGGTGGGATTACCGCGTCCGGTTTGAAAGGCGCCATTTGGATAATGCTACGACTCGTATTCTTGACCAGCAGGCCGAAAATTCGTACCTGCGGACCAATACGTATACGACGCTTTCCGGCGAGCTCCGGTTTCATGATGATGAAAAACTGAAAGTCCGAACTTATTGGGAACTTCGCCGTGATTCGGATACTCCGAAGCTGTGGCAGTGGGTGACTCAGAACTTAATTGAATATCAATATACCGAAAGCCTTCAACTTTTGACCAGTCTCAAATATGGAGGCTCCCGCTTTAATGATCCGAATGATATTCCGGCAACCTTTTTTGAATTTACGACCGGGTTTGCCTACCGTCCCATTGACAATGACCGGCTGAATATTTTCGGCCGCTACACCTACACACGTGATTTGGCCAATGACGCACAGTTTAACACCTCGCTTTTTAACGGAACGGAAGTGGATGAAACGGCCCATATCCTTGCGATTGACCTGGCCTATGATTTATTCAAATCACTAACCCTGATTCAAAAGATTGCTTATAAACGGGGTATCTATGCGATTGCGAGTCTGGACCCGGCCACAAATCCCAATGGTCTGGCGGTCAATCAGTTATTGTGGGTAAACCGTTTTAACTATCACATTACACGCAAATGGGATCTCGCCCTTGAATATCGTGCGCTTTGGCAGACGGGAGCCGCCGATGCTCTTCGCCACGGTGCCTTGGTTGAAGTCGACCGTGAATTTTATGACTATGTGCGGCTGGGGATCGGGTATGACTTTACCGATTTCAATGATAACCTGCGCAGTTCAAATGATTACAGTAGCCACGGTCCGTTCTTCCGGATGACCGGAAAATTCTAGGTTCTGTTGGCATTGTTACGGACACTTATCCTGAGCAGCTAGTTTTTAGGGACGCGCGGTCTAATCATCGCGAAAATGCGCAAAAAAGATAACGCGAAGATTCACGGCAGCTTGCATTTTTTTGCGTTATTTCGCGGTTCTTTATATGGATGCCATTCTCCTTCACGGAATTAAAACCCATAATCTTAAAAATTTTAACCTGACACTTCCGCACGGGAAACTTTATGTCATTACCGGTGTGTCCGGCTCCGGTAAATCCTCGCTTGCTTTTGATACGCTTTATGCTGAAGGTCAGCGCCGTTACGTCGAGTCATTGTCCTCATATGCCCGCCAGTTTTTGGAAAGAATGGAAAAGCCCGATGTGGAATCGGTCAGCGGAATTCCCCCGGCCATTGCGATTGAAGCCAAAAATGTGATCAGTAATGCCCGCTCAACGGTTGGGACCCAGACTGAAATTAATGATTATTTAAGAATTCTCTTTGCCCGGGTGGGCCGTATCCTTTGTCCGGATTGCCTTATCGAGGTCCGCAAAAGTGATCCGGTCGACATCGCTGATTTTCTTATTTCAAAATATTCCGGAAAAAAGCCGGTTATTTTTTTCAATATTCCCCTGGACGGTAAAGGAAAAACCTATTTTCAGGAAGCCCTTAAGGAATTAGAACGCCAGGGTTTTGTCGATTATTTAGTCAGGGATAAGATCATTTCCGCGGAAGAGATGCAAAAACAGAAAAATATCCCGTCCTGTTTGGCCGTCTGTACTGACAGTGTGGCTGTTGAGCCCAAAAACACCAAACGTCTTGTGGATTCACTTGAGTTAGCGTACCGTTATGGCCGTGGGGAGGTCGGTATTTTTTGTGAAAATCAGACACACCTATTTTCTCAGGACTTAAAATGTTCCAAGTGCCAGCGTGGATTTAGAACGCCTTCCCCGAATCTGTTTTCGTTTAATAGTCCTTTGGGTGCCTGTGACCAGTGTCAGGGGTTTGGGCGTGTGATTACGATTGATTGGGATCTGGTAATTCCGGATGCCAAGAAAACGATAGCCGAGGGCGTGATTGAGCCTTGGACTAAACCCAGCGCAGAGTGGGAATGGAAGCAGCTTAAAAAATTCTGTCAAAAAAAGAAAATCCCGATGAATAAACCCTGGAATCAAATGTCAGCCAAACACAGGGACTGGGTGCTTAACGGAATTTCCGGTGATGATTATTTTAGCGTGCAGGATTTCTATGATTATCTGGAGAAAAAAACTTATAAGATGCACGTTCGTATTTTTTTAAGTAAATACCGTAATTATATCCCTTGTCCCGGGTGCTGCGAGTCGCGCTTAAAGTCAGATGCTCTGGCAGTAAAAATAAACGGCAAAAACATCTATGAAGTGCAAAATCTGAATATCCAGGAACTTTATCTTTTCTTAGACTCCCTAAGCCTGAGTCCTGCGCAGATGGAAAGGGTAGAGCCCGTTTTTATTGAAATTAAAAACCGGGTCCGGTTTCTTAAAGAAGTGGGGTTGGGATACTTAAGTCTGGCAAGGCTTTCACGTACTCTCTCGGGTGGAGAGGTCCAGAGGATTCATCTTGCAACCTCGCTTGGGTCAGCGCTGGTAGACACCCTATACGTTTTGGATGAACCGAGCATCGGATTGCATGAAAGAGATAATGTGTTATTGATCCGTTTGCTTAAAGAATTGCGGGATTTGGGCAATACGGTGGTTGTGGTCGAACACGATAGTACCATGATTGAAGCGGCTGACGAAGTGATTGATCTCGGTCCCCAGGGAGGAGACAAGGGGGGTGAGCTTTTGTTTTATGGACCCATAGCGGATTTAAAAAAATCGGATAAGTCTTTGACCGGACAGTATCTGGCCGGTAAACGCACGATTGTCCGGAATTTTGATTCTGCCCCAAAAGCTGTGGGTGGAAAGAAGCCCGCCAAGATTAAAATTAAGGGGGCAACCGAACACAATCTCAAAGGGATCGATGTGGAAATTCCGCTTAGAGAAATGGTGGTGGTGACCGGTGTTTCGGGTTCCGGGAAAAGCACTTTGATTTATGATATTTTGTATAAACATTATCTGCGTTACTGCGGCCGTCCGGTTCAGGATTTGGGCCATGTGGAAGGTGTCACTGGATTTGAAGCCATCGATGAGATGATCCTGGTCGATCAGTCTCCGATCGGGCGCTCGCCCCGATCCAATCCCGTGACTTATATCAAAGCCTATGATGATATTCGTAAGATTTTTGCCTCAACCCGCCAGGCCGGGCAGGAAGGGCTGCAGGCATCGGCTTTTTCGTTTAATGTGGACGGCGGCCGGTGCGATGCATGCAAGGGAAGCGGACAGGTTAAAGTGGAAATGCATTTTTTAGCGGATGTTTACATGACCTGTGAAGCCTGCCACGGTAAGCGGTTTAAACCCGAGGTGCTTGAGATTCATTATCAGGGTAAAAATATTGATGATGTGCTTGGCATGACTGTCCAGGAGGCTGTGACCTTTTTTCAGGAATCAAAAACGCTTTATGAGAAATTACAGGTTCTGACGGATGTCGGTTTAGGCTATTTGCGTTTGGGGCAATCCTCACTCACCCTTTCAGGGGGCGAGGCCCAACGGCTTAAACTTTCGCTTGAGATGGTTAACCGTACGGCAAAACACATTCTCTATTTATTTGATGAGCCGACGACCGGTCTACATTATCATGATATTGATTATTTGATGCGAGCCTTTGAAGAATTGCTCAGGCGGGGGCACTCGCTTGTGATTATTGAGCATAACATGGAGATTATCCGTGCTGCCGATTCGATTATTGATTTGGGCCCCGAAGGAGGAAGTGACGGAGGGCAAATTCTTTATCAGGGTCCACTTAACGGAATTTTAGAGATTAAAGCCTCGCATACCGGCCGTTATGTAAAAAAATACCGGAACTCTTCCAAAATTTCTGCCGGAACACCTGTCTAACATTTCTCTAACTTATTTGTTAGTAATGAATTAGGATGATTTTTGAGTATTTGAATTTTATCTATGAATCAGGTATTTTTTTTAAGGGCGGAGTATTGCTTTTTTTAGTCTTAATCAGCTTATATGTTTCAATTCATGAAGTTATGAAAAACAATAAAAATATAATGTCAAAAGGCGTTGCCGTCTTCGGAGTGGTTTTTGTGCTGATGATGGCATCCCTTAACTTAGCGACGGTCCGGAAAAAAGATGATCCGATTTTAAAAACGCAGACCGATCCCATTTTGCTTAAAGATAAACAAGAAGAAATCAAAGACGGTGAGAAAGGCGCGCCGACGCCTTCTTTTAAGTGGTATGCTTTTAATTGGTTTCAAACCGATTCGCCCGCCAGCCGTGACACTGAGGCGATAAACCCGCAAGGAACTTCGGGCAGCCCACTTCCTGATTTCGGGGATCCTCTTCCTGAAAAAGATGCAGCCTCTGCCCAGCAGGATTTCTGGAATGATGATAATCTGTGGAATTTTGATCAGGATGATCAATCTCAACCTGCGACTGCCGATAAACAACAAAGTCCTGATTCTCAGCAAAAAGAAAAGGATTGGTGGGAGGAGATTTAGGGCGTGTGTCCCCACAGTCAGGAACTTTTTTCCTCAGGCTTGTGTTAATTTAAAGAATAGCTCAACTTAGGGGCATGACCTGAAAATAGATAGTGAAATCACGGTTTTCTTAGGGTATCATACTAAGTCATTGATAAATCATAAGATAGGAGAAAGACATGAATCGCTATAGACGGTTTAAAATGCATTTTTTGAATAACCGGGCCAAAATTCTTATTACGCTCGGAGTGCTTCTTTTGATTCTCCTTTCCATCTGGGGAATGGCTTCGCTTGAAAGTTATTACCGCAATATTACTCTAGCCCAACTTCCGATTCAGCTGTTTATGGGGATGGTTCATGCGGTCATTTTTGTCTATATGTATATGCTGGTTTTGCGTGGGGGAATGACCAAGCTGGATAAAAAAAGCATCAAGGCCCGGGATGTGAATATCCGTTTTGACGATGTCATCGGCATTGATGAGGCCAAAGAGGAATCCTGGGAGGTCGTTCAACTGATTAAGGATCATGCCAAACTTAAACTGATTGGGGGCAAGATCCTTCGGGGGATTTTAATGATCGGCCCTCCGGGCTGCGGAAAAACCTATTTGGCCAAAGCGATCGCCACAGAAGCCGAATTGCCTTTTCTCTCGATGGCTGCCAGTGAATTTAACGAGGTTTTTGTCGGTGTCGGTGCAAGCCGTGTAAGATCTCTTTTTCAAAAAGCGCGCAGCCTGGCCTATGGTTTTGGCGGCTGCATTATTTTTATTGATGAGCTGGATGCCATGGGGACCAAACGTACTTTTAATCAGTTCGGCGGCGGGGAGTCCAATACCACCCAAAACCAGTTATTGGTTGAAATGGACGGTCTGACAGGAAAGGCTGAAAATATTATTGTCATCGGTGCGACCAATGCGAGTGAAGATGCTTTGGATGAGGCCTTGCTCCGTCCGGGACGCTTTGACCGTAAGGTTTATATTACCAAACCGGGGCTGGAGGGCCGTAAAAAACTTTTCGAATTTTATTTAAGCAAGATTCAACATGATCCCGCTATTGATGTGGCCCGTCTTGCCCGCAAAGCGATTGAAAAGACTCCGGCTCAAATTGAAAATATTGTCAAGGAATCGGCTCTGATCGCAACGCGTAACGGAAAGGAAGTCGTCGGTCTTCGTGATATTTCTGAGGCCATTGAGCGTATTGATCTGGGCACCAAGAACAAGATTACGATGAACACCCGCGAACGGGAAATGACGGCTTATCATGAAACCGGCCATTTGATCACGACGTTTCTTATCCATCCGCGCAATGATGTTTTTAAGGCGTCAATTATTCCCCGCAAAGGAACTCTGGGGGTGGTCCATCCGACTCCGATTGAAGAGTGGCATTCGGATGACCGGGAATCTTTATTGGCTCAAATCAAGGTTTCGTTGGCAGGTTATGTCGGGGAGAAAGTTAAGTTCAATACGACCACTAACGGCGTAACTTCTGATTTTAAAAAGGCCATGGCCATTGCCCATCATATGGTTTGGGTGTGCGGTATGGGGCCTTCGGGTTTTGTCGGGGACTATACCATTCTGCCCGAGACGCAGATTTCAGAGGATGTCAAAAATGCACTGCACAAAGACGTTGATGCAATTTTAAAGCAGTGCATCAAAGAGGTGGAAGATCTGCTGCGTAAGGAAAACGTCATTTTTGAAAGATTTGCCCGTGAGTTGATCAATAAAGGGGAACTAGATTACGATGAGATTGAAGCCATCTTTGCCGAATACGGCAAAGTTAATCCGAGGCATTTTAACGTGTCACCCGATGCCGGTAATTCAGCAGAAGGTGATCCGCCGTCGAATGCCGGTTAGACAAAGCCTTCCGTATAGAGCCTTTTTGCTATCCCTGACGCTCCTTTTTCTAACGTCATTATGGGGCTGCACGAACTCTCATTCTCCGTCCTATCCCGCCGACCGCATCAAGGAATCACTGCTTGAAATCTGCCGCAAGGAATACGGGATCAATGAGCTGGAAGTCAAAATTGAAGATACCACCCTGGGTGTTTATTTTCCGCTGAGCTCTCTTTTTGCGGATGATTTAAAAGAGGCGATTAAAAGCGGGCAGGTCAATGATCTTGGAGGGCTTTTTCAACCGTCTCCCGAAGCCATTGATAAGATTGAGAACCTTTTATTTGCAATTTCACGTGTGATTTTAAGTACCGACCGCAAGATTGATTTTTATGTTTTACAGGTGACTGATATTGACAGTACCGGTCTTCAGCTTGTCTTAAAAGGATATATCGAGGATATTAAAAGGGTCCGGATCTGGGACATTTCGCGCGATGAATACCGCAAGAGAATTGTCCATGAACTCCATCTGAATCAGGCGGTTATCTGGCACCGTCCGGTGCGGCGCTTTTTTGAAGATCTTGAAAATCTTCCGATTGAAGACGTTCGCCAGAAATATTTTGGTGATACGCTGACAACCGCTGCGATCAAACGGCTCTTTTTTGAAATTATTGCTCCCGAGGATCCTCGTGTAGCGCCGAAGATTAAATGGAATATTTTAAATATGCGGAGTATCGATCTGGACAAAAATGCGGCTGTGGTCTATGCAAAGGTCAGGCCGGTTTTAGATCAGCATGAAAAACTGGATTTAGTTAAAGAGGATCTTGAATATCTGTTTTTGTGTTCGATCCAGGACTCTGATTCTAAAATTGTAAGGATCATCCCATTCCAATATAAGGATGCCAATGATGCCTGGACGAAGATTTCCTTTCCCAAAGAACTTCAGATAGAACAGAATCTTTCCGAATGGAAAGAAGAGTTCTATTTGGAACCCATGGATTTAGGGGATTTCCTGGCAGATCAATTGACCAGGCGTATGCAGGCGATTATCGGGACCGATGAGCGGATTCAAAATACATTTCGTGAATTGAAAATTGATTTTCTGTATTCCGGTATTTCGAATCCACCCAAATTTTCAGTGAATGTCCAGGCGAACCTTCGTGATCCCGCCGCCGAAGAGTTGGAGACATTATCTTCTCACGAAGATATGCTGTACGTCCTGGATTTGGCTTCGAAAGAATTTGTCAAACTTGTGAGAGGATATCAATTTGACGCGTATGATTATCTGACTTTAAATATTGCCAGTGAGCCCGTGCCGTGGATTTTTGATCGTGACCGGCTTGAATTGTTTCGCCGTAATAAGTTGGACATGCGGGGATTATTGACTCCGGTTTGATGACCTCTTCAGCCTTCTGGACCGAGGACCTACCCTAATTTGTTGCAATTCAGCGGCTTCTCATCACGTGGCATTTTTGCTATCATACACGACTTATGCAAATTCTGACCGAAAGGCAAGAACGGATCCTGGATAAAACGATTCTTGCGCACATTGACAGTGCGCAGCCGGTGGGATCGCGTCTTCTGACCGAGGAATACTGTTTGGGTTATTCTCCGGCTACCATCCGCCACGAGATGGGGCGGCTCGAAGAAATGGGTTTTTTGAGACAGCCGCATATTTCAGCCGGACGTGTGCCGACCGACGACGGCTATCGTTATTATGTGGATTACTGTCTAAAACACCGGGATCGGACAGGTCGCGATTATTTTGACCGGGAGACCTGCCGTTTTTTTGACGAATCGGAGGATGATGAAATTGACGCCTTTGCAGAAAAGGTTTCGGCCCTGATTGCTTCGGTTGCAGAAGAGGCCGGGCTTGTGGTCGTTCTTAAGAAAAAAGACGGAGTTCGAAAAAGACCATCCGGTTTGCATAAATGTTTTTTGCGCGGGACGACTTATTTTTTGGATAAACCCGAATTTCACAATGTCGAAAAGATCAGACCTCTTTTTAGGGTTTTTGATCAAAAAGACGATTTAATGGATTGGATTACCCAAAGAACCTCCGCCGAAAAAGTGGTGGTGACCATCGGACATGAAAATGAACCGGAACCGCTGAGAGACTGTTCGGTTGTTTCAATGGCCTATGAGTTCCGCAACTCACGCCAGGGCTGTATTGCCGTAATCGGACCACGTAGAATGCGTTATATGAAAAGTATTGCCTTAGTAGCTGAAATGACTCCGCTTGTGGGGCAGTGGATTGCAAAGAAGGAGTTTGTACAATGAGTGACGAGAAAGAATCGTTTAATGCCGAAGAGAGTGAGGAAAAGGCTCCGGATGCCGGCGCCGGGGAACCCGTACAGAACGCCGAGAGCGTACAATCGGTGACCCTCACGGGGAAGGAGTTTGAAGAACTTCAAAAATCCGTCAGCGAAGCCGAAGCGTTGAGAGATAAATTGCTGCGCACAGTCGCCGATTATGAAAATGCGAAAAAACGGCTTGCGCGTGAACGGGATGATTATGTCCGGATTAAACAGGAAAACCTGATTATGGGGCTGTTGCCGGTGATCGATAATTTAGAACGCGCCGTGGCGCATGCCGACAGTGACAGCAAAGGAATCGTAACCGGAGTCCAGATGGTTCTTAAGCAGTTTATGGAATCTTTAAAAAGCCATGGGGTGGAAAAACTAGAAACTGTCGGTAAGGATTTTGATCCCCACCTGCATGAGGCGATTGCCTACGTCAAAGAAGAAGGGCGTGATCATGAAATCATTGATGAAATCGAAGCCGGTTATAAACTTGGAGACCGGCTTTTAAGAGCCGCAAAAGTCCGCGTGAGAATTCATGACCAGGCCGAAAAAAGTGACAATGCCGAGGAAGCGTAGTCATTATTAAACCTGCTTCCGGCAATTGTCTGAATTTTGAGATTAACCCTAGGGATTTTAGAGAATGGCACAAAAAAGAGATTACTATGAAGTTTTAGGCGTTGAGCGTACGGCCGGCGCCGAGGAAATTAAAAAATCCTACCGTAAACTGGCGATGCAGAATCATCCGGATCGTAATCCGGGTAATCAAGAAGCTGAGGAACGCTTTAAAGAGGCTGCTGAAGCTTATGCGGTTTTAAGTGACGCGGAAAAGCGTGCCCAATATGATCAGTTTGGACATTCAATGGGCGGACGCGGTTTTCAGGGATTTGAAGGTTTTGAGGATTCTTTTCGCGGATTCGGAGATATTTTTGGGGATATTTTTGAGGATTTTTTCGGAGGCGGGACCGGAGGCCGTCGCGGCAGAAGCCGTGTCCGGCGGGGAAGTGACCTGGAGCTGCGCTTAGAAATTACCCTTGAAGAGGTCTTGAAAGGCAAACAGACCGAAATAGAAGTTCCCAGGCAGGAACTCTGCGGCGACTGTCAGGGGTCCGGAGCTGCACCCGGTTCTAAAAAAGCCGTTTGTAAAGATTGCGGGGGCCATGGTGAAGTTCGGGTCTCCCAAGGTTTTTTCACTTTGCGTCAGACTTGTCCGTCATGTCGTGGTGAAGGCGAAAAAGTGGAGAATGCCTGCAGTGCCTGTCATGGAGTTTGCTGCAAAAGCTGGTCCGTAAATTGTAACTCAAGGTCCTGCCGGGCGTTGAATCAGGAATGGCTTAAGATGACTGGTGAAGGCGTGCTGGTGACAGCGGCGGCCCCCGGGGAGATCTCATATCTGTCATGGTCAAAGACCATAAACATTTTACGTAAAGCTGAAAAACCTGGCCAGGAAGCTCCTGGTTCCTATGCTATGATGGCCCTGGAGGAGTTGCAGGTTGAGACATTAACTGGTACCGTTGAGTTGAATGTTCCGGCAGGAACGCCTTCGGGTGAAATTTAAAGATTAAAGCCGAAGGGCTGCCGCATATTCAAAATGCCTCCGTCTGAGGGGACCTTTATGCGTGTCGATGTGGATGTTCCAAGAAGTTGACTGAGGCCGAAAAGAAATCCTCAAAGAATATGCCAAACCCAGGCATGAAAAAAAATACAGACAAAGAAAAAGCTTCTTCGAACATCTTAAAGAATCCTTTAAAAGGTAAGTAATTCATCAAAAGCCTTTAATATTTGTTCTTTTTAAAATGCACAAGAACTCATAGGCTGTTGCGCTTAGAATATATCAGCGATCAATAAAGGAGCTGTTTTGTACGCCATATTTAGTTGGGTTTCTTTTATCAGCTATAGCGTTTTTTGTCTTGTATACCTCTTTGATCCGGGCCCAGTATTCCTGTATATTGTTTTAGAGGTCAACGATAAACTGTTGCATGCGGGGGCTTATTTTCGTTCTGTTTCTATTCTCGGTGAATGCTTTTCTGTAGACCGTTCACGCATTCGCAAGTAATGCCTGGATTTATGCTTTGTCTATTGTCTTTTGATGGGGTGGCCACAGAGATGCTTCAGGCCTATTCGGCCGGAGAACCCGATGCTGCTGGATCTTCTGGCCGACGGCCTGGGTATTGTTCTGGCCACAGGGTTTATGCCGTTTATGCAGCATCAGTACCGCCGCCCGCCCTGAACTGTGTTAAAAGAATCCTATGAAATACTTGATTTTGAATACCGGGTGCGCTATGGGGATACCGATAAGATGGGATTACCATTATGCCAATTATTTTGTCTGGTTTGAAGGCCCGACAGAGTATTTTGGTTTCATTAACCTGCTGTATACCGAATGCAAAAAAGAGGTTTACCTGCCCGCGTCATCGATACCAGGTTCATTATTACGCCCCAGCAATCTATGATGACTTGGTGGTTGTCCGCACCAGTGTCAGCCGGATCAGGACCAGCGCGATTCATTTTGAGTATATTGTTTTTAACAAAGAAACCCGGAAAGCTGGTTACGAACATCGGTTCATGTTTTGTCGATAACGATGCGTCCTGTCCGGGCCCCTGAAGAAAATTCCAAACCAGGTTCAGATTCATGCTGCTTTAAATTAATCTGAAAAACTGAAAAACATTCACAAGACCTTCTTTTTTATTTGACCATCCTTTTTTCCGTGATATAATACTCGCTTCTAGCCCTTGACTGATAAGGGTTTTCGCGGAGTCAGACAAAAAATGAAACAAAAAAAAACAGTCACGATTTAGGTGATGGGGGATTTGGAACAGCCCTTGCAGTGGTCAACTCGCGGCGGGGAAATGATGTTCTGCTCTGTCCGTTTTTCCTGAAATATGCCCAACAGCTCAAGTCGAAAAGAGAAAATATAAAATTTCTTCCCGGCGTAGCTCTCGGAGGATATTGGTATTAATTTCCACATCGAAGAAGCGCTTGCCTTTCAGCCACACTTCATTATTCTTGCGATTCCTGCACTCCAATTTTAAGAATGTCCTGCATAAAGCGAAAGAGAATTTGATCTTCAAGACAAAATTTTGTCATGTGGCCAAAGGATTGAAAAAGAAAACAGGTCAATTGCCTTCGCCAAAATTATAAAATCTATATTAGGTGAGAATGCCCATGTGGCGCACTTTCAGGGCCTTCCCATGCTGAAGAGGTCGCAAGGAATATGCCATCGCTGGTAGGTGATTGCATCCGAAGAGCACGCCGTGGCTAAAGAGATTCAGGAGACCATCGGAGACACCTATTTCCGGGTTTATGTTCAGACCGATGTGGTCGGGGTTGAATATGCGGTGCGGCTTCTTTAAAGAATGTGATCGCAATTGCGGCTTCGAATCTGCGACTTGGATTTACTTCGAGACAATACAAAGCCGATCTTTTGTCACGCGGGTTGCTTGAAATGGCCAGGTTTGGCATCCGTTTTGGAGCTAATCCGAATACTTTTTGGTCTCGGAATGGGGGATTTAGCACAACCTGTTTTTCGAATCACGGACGGAATCTGAGAGTGGGCAGGAGCTGGCTCCAGGAAAAAGTAAAAGAAATTTCAGCAGCATGGAGATGGTGGCTGAAGGAGTTCACACAGCCGGAGGGCTTTGTATGAACTGTCCAGTGAGAGAACATTGAACTTCCGATTATTAAATGGAAGTTTATAAGGTTCTTCTTTGAGGATAAGTATCCTAAACAAAGCCGTAATTGATCTTTTGAAACTCGTGATGCGCAGGATGAACAGCTGGTCGTTAAGGGAAATGACTACATTAAGTAAAATGAATTGAAAAGGAGGACAGAATGACAAAAGGTGAACTTAAGCGAAGCAATTGCGAAAAAAAGTTGAAGTTTCAAAAGCAAAGCCGCGGAGATCGTCAATGCCACATTTGATGCGATTACCGCATCTTTGAAAAAGTTTCTCTGATTGCTCGGAAATTTCTTCCGTCAAACAGAGAGGCCCGTAGCTGTAATCCGCAGACCGGACAGTCGATCACAATTAAGGCCCGCAAGGTTCCAGCTTTTTCAGCAGGAGCGGAGCTTAAAAAAGCTGTCCGTTAAAGAGTTTTAAACTAAAAAGAAGTAAATTAAACTAAAAATGAGGGGATGAAACAATGAATAAAGGTGAACTTGTCGAAGCCGTAGCAAAAAGCACTGAACTTTCCAAATCAAAAGCCGCTGAAGCCGTTAATGCCGCTTTTGATGCCATCAAAGCATCACTTAAAAAAGGTAAGAAAGTTTCTTTGATTGGTTTTGGAAATTTTTCCGTGAAACAGAGAAAAGCCCGTAAAGGCCGTAATCCGCAGACCGGGCAGTCCATTACGATTAAAGCCCGTAAAGTGCCTGCTTTTTCAGCTGGTGCCGAACTTAAAAAAGCGGTTCAGAAGTAATTTTTACGGATGACCTGTTTTAAAAACCCGTCTTCGCAAAAAAGCGAAGGCGGGTTTTTTATGTTCGGACTCATTCCATTCAATGGTAAGATATAAAAATATGGCTGATCAGAAGATAAACCCCTGTACGATGCCTGTCCTTAAACAGCTGCATCAACTCTTTTTAGCACACCGTAAAATAGGAGCCGTACTTATTCTGGCTTTTCTGATCGGGCTCTCATGCTCGGTGGTTTACCGTGGAGCCATTTCAGAAGCCAAGCGCAGCGATGCAACCGTTTTTATGACCGCTGCTCAGGCACTTCATGACGGGGCAAACATTTATGAGGTGACCAATCACCGCAATTGGAATTATGTTTATACGCCTCTTCTGGCTGTTTTGATGATGCCTTTCACCGGGCTTCCGCTGGCGGTGACTCTCTTCCTGTGGTACCTGCTGTCGATCGCCGCACTTATCGGAACTATTAAGCTCTCGTACCGTCTTTTTTCGGATAATCCGTGTATTCATGCAGCTGTTTTTGCCGCAACGATTTTTTCGATACCGCTGTTTTTGGATACCCTGGCCAGAGGACAGTTGGGTGTTTTGGTCCTTTTTTTTGCCACGGCTGTTTTCTATCTTTACCGTTTTCAAAAGCCTTGGCAGGCAGGCATTCTCCTGTCTTTTATCGTTGTTCTTAAGACGACTCCCTTGGCAGTTTTGTTTTTTTACTTTCTATTCAAAAAAGAATGGAAAATTGTTGCCGCTTCGATTCTTGGCGGATTGTTTTTTTTACTGGTCCTGCCGTCGACTGTAATCGGTTTTAAACAAAATTGGCTTTATCTCTTGCAATGGCGGGAAATCCTGCATAATGCTGTTTTTGATATTTCGCATACGGGGCAGTTGTGGAGACAATTAATGACCCCGTTTGCTGATGATAACCAGTCTTTTTATGCAGCCCTATCCAGGTGGGTATGGCGAACGGATGAGTCGATGATCGGACATGCCAATACGCAGATCCGACAGATTGTTTCAGCTCTGGGCGTGGTCTCACTGATTACAGTTTTTTTTATGATCCGAAGAAATTGTCATGACCGTTCTATTAAACAGGAAGCACTGGAATATGCCGTTTTCCCTATGATTATGCTTCTGATTTCACCGGTTTCTGAGATGCACCATTTTACGGTGGTTTATCTGTTATACCTGATCATGTTTCTCATTCAGAATGATTTCAAACCGGGGAGTCCTTCTTATTTTGTTTGTATGGCGATGATTTTAATCGGCGGTTTTTCATATTTAACCGGACTTATTTCGGATGAAGCAGCCTACTGGGGAACCCCCGTTGTCGGCTTGGGGCTTTTGTGGATTTATGCGATTATCTGTGGTTATCACCGGCCTAAGGCTGTCCCCCTCATTTAAACTTCAAAAAAGTAGCCAATTTTCATGACAATCGGTCCGGAATTTGTTAGACTAGCGCACTTTTTATGCGGGTCCCCGTCCTATTACCTTAAGACCGCATAAAGATTACCTAATTACCCCGTGTATGATCTTAAAATTGGGATTATCCGTTTGTAGATTAATACACAGTAGTAAATCGGGATGTAGCGCAGCCTGGATAGCGCACACGCTTGGGGTGCGTGGGGTCGGAGGTTCAAATCCTCTCATCCCGACCAATTTTTGAGATGAAGGATTTTGCTGTAGGGGAATGTCCAAATTCCCCACAGCAAGGGTGCCGTCGCATTGGCGACGGTGCAAATCCTCTCATCCCGACCAATTAAAAAAGGAGTCAATGACTTAGAGTCGTTGACTCCTTTTTGTTTTTTATTTATTCTGGCCTTTGATGATGCAAAATCCTATGACACCCAAAATCTTTGAGGCTTTGGAAATGGCGGTCAAGGCCCATTCGGGGCAACTGAGAAAAGCCTCCAAAACTCCCTATATTTTCCATCCGTTTCGCGTCGCTGAAATTGTGCAGAGTGCAGGTCAGTCTGAAGGTGTGATTATTGCCGCTCTTTTGCACGATGTTTTGGAAGATACCGACGTTACAGAAAAAGAAATCGAGGAAAGATTTGGCCGTCAGGTGCTTGAGTGGGTCAGGGGGGCGTGCGAGCCCGAGCATGCGACGAAATCCTGGCAGGAAAGAAAAGAACATACGATCCGATACCTCAAAGAAGCCCCTTTTGAAATCGCCATGATTATTTGTGCCGATAAGCTTGATAATCTGCGTTCAATCAAAAAAGATTATGAGATGATGGGAGAAAAGTTGTGGGGCTGTTTTAATCAGCCGAAGGAAAAACAACTCTGGTATTATAGCGAATTAGTCCGATCCTTCAAACGGTTGGTGCATCAATATTCCGATGTCGATTTATTTTCGATTTTTGTCCGTGAAACGAGCGATTTTTTTGGGATCGGGACGGATTGAGTGCCCGGTAGACATCATTATGAATAAGAGTATAATGAAACCGTTTTGCCCCATTTCTATCTCTATCCGGAGGCATGATGACAGACGATTCTCAAAAAAGCCGTGAAGAACTCATTGCTGAGCTAAATCGGCTCAGGTACAGTGAGAAAAGCCTTCGTACAGCCACCGCTTTCCTTGACACCATCCTTGAAAATATTCCTGACATGATTTTTGTTAAAGAGGCCGACGAACTTCGTTTTGTGCGTTTTAACCGGGCCGGTGAGAAGCTTTTGGGCTATTCAAGTGACTTTATGAGAAATAAGAACGATTATGATTTTTTCCCAAAAGACGAAGCCGATCACTTTACGGCAAAGGATCGAGAGGTCCTTTCGGCCGGAGATGTTGTGGAGATTTCGGAAGAACCGATTCATACCAAAAACGGCGAAAGACTGCTTCATACAAAAAAAGTGCCCATCCTGTCTGAGGATGGAAAACCTCTTTATCTGCTGGGTATTTCAGAAGACATTACCGAAAAGAAAAAAACTCAAGAAAAACTTACGCTGCTTACTCTGGCGATGGAAAATATGCTTGAGGCCTTTGCCGAGATGGATGCCGGAGGCAGAATTATTCATGCGAACGGAGCTTATACGGAGCTTTTTGGTTATGCGGACGAAGGATTGAAGGGGGTTTTGTTTGAAAGTTTAGTCCATCAATCCAATCATAGCCTTATGCGTCAGGCGTATCATGATGTTGTCAGTAAAGGGAAAGTCGAAATCAGCGTATCGGCTAAACGTAAAGACGGAAAACGCTTTGACCTGCTGGCGGTTTTTGTGCGGGCAAGTATAGAAGCGGCCAAGGCAGGTACGTTCTTTTGTTTTGCCCAGGATGTCAGTGAACGGAAATACAAAGAAGCTCTTGAAATTAAAACAGATCTGGTTTCGATGATTTCCCATGAGCTTAGAACGCCTCTTCATACGATTCGTGAGGGGCTTAAACTGATTCGCGACGGATTGGTCGGTGAGACGACCGATGAACAAAAAGAGGTCCTTGGTAGTTCAAGCCGCAGTGTTGAGCGACTTATCCGTATGGTGAATGCCGTATTGGATTTACAAAAACTGGAAGCGGGCGTTGTTGAGTTTTTATCTGAGGAGGTTTTGATTTCGGAGCTAATTGACGGTATTGTCGCTGAATTGACCCCTTTGGCCGCTGCCAGAAAGATCTTGTTACAACGGGAGATCGACACTGCCCTGAAACCGGTATTTTGTGATAAAGACCGTATTTCGCAAGTGTTATTTAACCTCATTCATAATGCAATTAAATTTTCTACTGAAGGAAAGATCGTGATCAGCGCGAACCTTTCAGATGACCGGTCAGAAGCCGTCATTTCTGTTAAAGATCATGGGCCCGGTATTAAAGAAGAAGATATGCCCAAAATATTCCGCAATTTCGGACAGCTGGAGGGGACAAAAAAAAGCGGCCTGTCCGGAACGGGTTTGGGCCTTGCGATTTCAAAAAAAATCATCACTCAGCATCACGGGCGGATATGGGTTGAATCCCGGGCCGGTGAGGGCAGCGCATTTATATTTACACTGCCCTGTCAATAAACTTCAAAGGGTTCCGAAAAGGATTGATGAGAGAATGAAAAAACGGATATTAATCGTGGAAGACGATACGGATGTCCTTAAGTTTACGATGTTAAGGCTTTCGAAAATGGGCTATTGCGTTGAAAGTGCGCTGGATGGTGAGGATGCTCTAAAAAAGGTCCGCGAATGGAGACCGGACCTGATGATTCTTGATATCAATATTCCTAAAATAGACGGCTATGGTGTTTATCAGTCGATTCGATCTAAACCGGAGACAGAGAGTCTCCCCGTGATTTTTGCCAGTGCCAATCTCCAGGCGAATCTGCCCGAAAAAGCACGGGAATTGGGCATTGAACACTATTTTATTAAACCTTTTGACACCACTGAATTAATTGAAAAGGTCAAAATACTTTTAACTTAGCATCAGAACAAATAAGACGATATATTCTCATCAAATCCATTAAGAGGTATTCATCGTGGAGCATTTTCAATTAGCAGAGATTATCCGTTGGGTAAACGAACCTTTGTTCCATATTGGTTCAACGCCGGTAACTTTTGGAGGGATCGGCAGTGCGTTTGTTGTGATGCTTTGCGCTCTGATGATTTCCTCGGTGATCCAAAGAGCAGTTTCTTCAAATTTGACCAAAAGCCTGAATCTGACTTCCGGGATGACCTATGCCTTGCGCCGGATACTCCATTATCTTATAGTTTTTTTAGGCGTGCTCCTGGCCGCACAGTGTGTAGGGCTCAATTTGGGGAGTCTAGCGGTTATTTTTGGTTTTTTGAGCGTGGGTATCGGATTTGGTCTTCAGAATATCACGTCTAATTTTATTGCGGGTCTGATTATTCTCTTGGAACAACCCATCAGTGTGGGCGATTTTATCAGTGTCGAAGATCAGATGGGAACCGTCACTGACATTAAAATGCGCTCCACTTACATTCAGACTTTGGATTGCGTTACGATTATTATCCCTAATTCAAAATTTGTCGAAGGTCAGGTGACAAACTGGTCGCATGGGGATACCCGAGTCAGAATTCATTGTCCTGTCGGAGTCGCTTATGGTTCTGATACTGAACTGGTCACGAAAACACTTTTGGAAGCCGCTGCGGGGCTGAATGGAGTTTTGAAAAATCCGGCGCCTGAAGTGCGTTTTATGGGGTTTGGCGATTCCTCGCTTGATTTTGAGCTGTTGATCTGGAGCAATACTCCTGAGAAACAATTTGCATTACACAGTCAGATGAATTATGCCATTGACCATGCTTTTAGAAAACACGGAATACAAATACCTTTTCCGCAGCGGGATTTGCATCTGCAGATGACCCCGGCAATTGAAAGATTGTCAAAAGCCTAATTAATTTTAATCTCAATCTGGAGGAAATATGAAAAAAGGAAATAATTTTAAATTTGTTTTTACGATGGCTACCGCATTTCTAATGGTTATCGCCATGCAGCCGCTGTGTCATGCTAAGTCAGCGGCTGAGATTGATGCCGGTGTCGATACTGCGCTTGAACGTTTTACCCAAGAGGTTAAAGGTTCGAGAGAGTTAATGGCAAAGGCGAAGGCCGTTTTGGTGATGCCTCGTGTTGTTAAGGCGGGAATCGGAATCGGCGGGGAATACGGTGAAGGTGCTCTGCGCATTGATGGAAAAACCGCTGAATACTACAACACGATAGGAGGTTCTATCGGATTTCAATTGGGTGCACAGGTTAAAAGTATTTATCTGATTTTTATGGAGGATAAAGCCTTACAGCAATTCCGCTTTGGTGAAGGCTGGGAAGTCGGAGTGGATGGCTCAGTTGCATTAGTGACCGTTGGGGTGAACGGTGAAATCGATACGACTAAGACGAATCAGCCGATTATGGCGTTTGTCCTTGGGCAAAAAGGGTTGATGTATAACCTTACGTTAGAGGGATCAAAATTTAATAAGATTAAGAAGTAGTCTGGGCGACTATTCTTCTCCCGGGGCCGGGGGTGTTCCGGCTTCCAGTTCCAGTGTTTTGCGTTGCCCCTTGGCCTGGGTGGGCGGGTCATCGAGGCCGTTACCGAAATCCGGGAAATCAACGGGGATCGGAAAAGTGACCAGTTGAATAAGTCCATCAGCCGTAAAGATCACGGCTTTGGATAAACCCATGCAGAACCCTTCCCAATCCTCGTCATATTTTACGTCATACGCTTCTTTAAAGGGAAAAACCCAACTTAACAGCGAGTGTTTAAGGCCGAACCCCAATTTGCCAGCCGTTTTTCCAAGATAAGTTTCATTCTTAGACCATGTCGAAGCTTCTAGCGGTAGACAGAAACTAGTCAGACACAGGACAATCACAATCGATGTTAGGATTTTATTTTTCAAAGCTGACGCCTCCGCCCGGAAGAGGAATGTCAAAAGGGAAGGGAAAGGTTACGCTGTGAAGAGCCCCGCCGGCGGTATTACTGATTGTTCTGAAAACACCTTTGGTCAGACCGACAGCGGGATTCGGTGTTTTTGAAAGTTCAAAAAAGAGAGCCGTCCACCCCACGGTGAAATTTAATAACCCAAAGCCCAACTTCCCGACGATTTTATCCGAATAAGAGGTCTCTTTGGACCAAGGACTTGGAGATAGGGCTGCAGATTCATCGGCAAGAGCTGTGAGGGATAAGGACAACGTCATGAACAGGAGAATCAGGATAGCGGTTTTTTTTAGAAGCATAATTTTTCTCAAAACGGAGCAATATTTAATTTCGAATTTTTAAATATTACCCCCATCAATTCATGAAGTCAATTAAAGAAAGACACCCCTTATAGGGGTTTCAGCAGGGCCAAAATTCTATTGTATTTAGGGCTCATCGAGGGTATCCTACTTGTTTTAAATAGGATGTATATATCCTTTTTCGCTCCCACCCAAAAGCACCTTGTCAAAACGGTATTTCAAAAAGGGATTGGAATGCAGATCTATTCAAAAACATGCGAATATGCATTGCGGGCTTTGGTTTATTTGGCCTTAAAAGGGAAAGGTGTCTTTATCGGTGCTTCTGAAATTAGTGAGGCAACGGGAATTCCCGGTCCTTATCTGACCAAGATTTTTCAGAATCTCACCCGCAGGGGATTCTTAAAATCCCGTAGGGGAGTGAGCGGGGGGGTGGCACTTTGCCACCAGCCGGAGGACGTCTCTTTAATCCAAATCGTTGAGGCGATTGACGATTTAACCCCTTTTGATGAATGCGTGATGGGCCTTGATCAATGTGAGGACCATAACGGATGCCCGTTACACCCGATTTGGAGCAATGCGAAAAATGAAATTTTTTTAAAATTAAAAACCACCTCGCTTATGGATTTAACCAAAAACTCAAAGAAAATGAAATACCGGAGACTTCGCAGGCAGCGTTTGTTATCCGCGTTCAGTGACGATGCGTGAGACCGTAATTGCGGACTGCCCGATAGAGAACCGTTTTTAAAAAGAATGAGGAGTTGTTATGGATTTTTCACAAAGACCTTTTTTAGTCATTTGGGAATCAACACGCGCATGCGATTTGGCCTGTGTGCATTGCCGTGCCTCGGCTGACTCTGAGCCGGCACCGGATGAATTAAATCATGAGGAAGCTCTGCATCTGATTGATGAGGTCAGCCGCATCGAAACTCCGATTTTTATTTTTAGCGGCGGCGATTGCCTGAAACGTAAGGATCTGCCACAGCTGATTACTTATGCAAAATCTAAGAAGTTGCGTACGGGTGCTATTCCGGCCATTACTCCGGCCTTAACGGATGAACGTTTACAGGAGCTTAAAGACTCAGGATTAGATCAGATAGCCTTCAGCCTGGATGCCGGCAATGCCCACGATCATGATGCCTTTCGGCAAGTTGACGGAGTTTTTGACCGGACGCTTGAGTGTATTAAGAAGGCAGAACAGTTGGGGATGAAGATTCAGTTAAACTCATTGATTAATGTCCATAATGAAGGGCAGCTTGAAGGCCTTTTTGAGTTGATCCAGCAGATGCCGATTGTTTTTTGGGAAATCTTTTTTCTGGTTCCCACCGGAAGAGGCCAGGATGTCCCTTTGATGAGTGCCGAGAAATTTGAGGAAGCTTTTGCCAAAATTTATCAATTCAGCCAAGGGGTCAACTATATTATCAAGATTACCGAGGCCCCGCATTACCGCAGGTTTTGCTTTGAACAGAAAGCAATCCACGGTGAACCTCAAAGTCCGCACCGGCATCCCGGTCATCTGCCCGATGATCTAATGCAGGGGCGCGATTTGCGCGAAAGCATTGGTCGAGCACCCTCCGGGGTCAATTCGGGGAAGGGGTTTACTTTCATCTCTTATCGCGGGGACATTATGCCGAGTGGTTTTCTGCCCATCGCCGCCGGAAATATCCGTACGGATTCACTGACCGATGTGTACCGCAACTCGCCCCTTTTCCGTCAATTGCGGGATACGACGCTGCTCAAAGGCCGTTGCGGGATTTGCGCCTATAAAGACATGTGCGGAGGGTCTCGCGCCAGAGCCTATGCACTCACCGGCGATTATTTAGCCGAAGACCCCTGCTGTTCCTATCAGCCTGAGACGGATTCACTTCAAAAAGAAGGTGCCTAATGCGTGTTGTCATTGTCGGAGGAGGAATTTCCGGATTAGCGGCCGCTTACCGGCTTTGCCAATCGGAACCGGGTCGGCGCGGCGAACTGGAGATTCATGTCTTTGAGGCAAGTGATCATTTCGGCGGTGTGATTCAAACCCGTGAGCGTGACGGCTTTCTTATGGAGTTGGGGCCTGATGCGTTTATTTCCGCAAAACCCTGGGGGGTAGAACTCTGCCGGCAAATAGGGATGGATCAAGAATTTTTAGAAACTAACCCCGGTCGCCGTCAAAGTTTTATTTTGTCCAAAAACAAATTGGTGCCGGTCCCGCGCGGATTTTATCTGATGACACCGACCAAGGTAAGTGATGTCGTTGCGACGCCCTTATTGAGTCCGGCCGGCAAGATTCGCATGGCTTGTGAATTATTTGTACCCCCCAAAAAAACGAAAGGCGATGAAAGTCTGGCGAGTTTTGTACGGCGCCGTTTCGGCCGCGAAACACTTGAAAGAATTGCCCAACCCATGATTGCCGGTATTTATACGGCCGATCCTGACGAACTCAGCCTCGATGCGACATTTCCTCATTTTTTGGAAATGGAAGAAAAATACGGCAGTGTCATCCGTGCCTTTTCCAAGAAGAAGGATGCTGCCACCAGTAAGGCCAGCGGTCCGCGTTATAGTTTGTTTCTGTCGTTAAAAGACGGAATGCAATCCCTTCCCGAAAGCTTAATTCAAAAAATGCCGGAGGTTCACTTCCATCCCTCGACACCCATCACGGCAATCGAAAAGGGACTGCCTTGGAAAATATGGACACAGAAAGGAGAAAAAGTGAGTGCCGATGTGCTTTGTTTGGCTCTTCCGGCCTGTGCAACCGCAAGGCTTTTAAAATCCGTCAGTGCTCCGTTGACCGAACTTCTGGAAGAAATTCCGTATGAGAATGTTGCCACTGTAAACCTGGCCTTTCACCGTAAAGAGGTTAAACATCCTCTGAACGGTTTGGGTTACGTTGTCCCCGCCATTGAAAAGAAAAAAATTGTGGGCTGTACTTTTTCGAATATTAAATTTCCTGTCCGTGGCAAATCCCAAGAGGACATTCTGTTGCGTGCTTTTGTGGGAGGGAAGGATGCGAGGCCTTTGCTCGAGCAGAATGACGATCAAGTCATTGAGAGCGTCTGTCAGGAGATTGGGCAGCAGCTTGGAATTTCAAGCGATCCCTTTTCGATAATGCTGCAACGCTGGCCGGAGGCGATTCCGCAATATCGGGTCAATCATCGCCTGCGTGTTCAAAAAATATTTTCCGAGTTGCGTCATTTACCCGGGTTTTATCTGACCGGGAATGGCTATACCGGTATCGGCATTCCCGATTGTATCCACCACGCATCCCAAACCGTTTCTCAGATTTTGGATGACCTCCGGGCAGTCCAGTCTATCGTTTATTGAGAGATTGCTTTTTGAAAAGTAATAAACCACCGATGAAATTAAGAGGAGCTATTTTGCGCAAAAAAAAAGCCCGGCTTTTGGCCGGGCTTTTTTTTCTTACGGTTAAACCTTCCTTACGTTTGCAGCTTGTTCACCTTTAGGACCGGGGACGATTTCAAATTCGACCTTCTGTCCTTCTTCAAGGGATTTGTAGCCTTCGCCTTGAATGGCTGTATGATGAACAAACACATCATTACCAGACTCGCGAGCTATAAAACCGAAACCTTTGGAATTATTGAACCATTTTACAGTTCCTGTTGCCACTGATTTTCTTCCTTTCGTACTTTACTTGTTACATTAAATTGTTGCGGCACGAAAAATGCTAAAGTACATTGATTTTTATTTTTCAAAAGCCGCCACAACCCCAAAAGATTACGTTACTTTTTGTGTAATGTCAAATAAATCTATAAAAAATTTTCAAAAAAGACGGGGTTAGGGCGGACAGGCGTCAGAGAAGTACTGTTGATAAGGTGATATCGTTATAACTATAATATTATCAATAGGTTACAGTAAGGATAAACTTGTTGACTTTAAGGGATCAAAAAACTAGTATTCCTCCCAGGCAGAAATAAACCTTAATCCTGCCGTCATTAATTGATTTGAAAACCCCGTATTTTTACGACTAAAGAACTCGCCGAAATCCGATCTTTGAAGGAGATAGACGAATGAGTGTTATGGAAAAATCAGATACATCACTGACCATTAAAGAATTTATGAAGAAACACTACCGGCATTTTAATGCGGCGGTCGTGGTTGATGCCTCCCAGGGGTATGTGGATCATCTGTCCCGCGGCGGAAAAATGTTTATGACTTTGGCCGGTGCCATGAGTACGGCCGAGTTAGGGATTTCGCTGGCTGAAATGATTCGTCAGGACAAAATTCACGGAATCTGCTGTACCGGTGCCAATCTTGAAGAGGATATCTTTAATCTTGTGGCCCACAATTATTATGAGCGCATTCCCGGATATCGGGACTTAACCCCCGACCAGGAACTGGCTTTGCGGGATCGCGGATTAAACCGGGTGACCGATACCTGCATTCCCGAAGAAGAAGCTATGCGCCGCATTGAGCATAAAGTGCTTAAGCTCTGGCAGCGGGCGGATAAAGAAGGGAAATCGTATTTCCCTTATCAGTTTATGTATCAGCTGATTTCCGAAAAGCTGATCGAAGAAGATTATCAAATTGATCCCAAAGACAGCTGGATGATTGCTGCCTGTGAAAAAAATATCCCGATTTGGTCGCCGGGCTGGGAAGATTCCACGCTTGGAAATATTTTTGTATCGAATGTGATTAAGAAAAATATTTCCGGTCATCATGTTGTAAAAAGCGGGCTTGAGCAGATGCAGTCGCTTGTGGAGTGGTATACGCAGATAACCAAAGACACCTCTTTGGGTTTCTTTCAGATCGGCGGCGGAATTGCCGGTGATTTTCCGATCTGTGTCGTTCCCTTGATTACCCAGGACCTTAAGACCGACTGCAAACTGTGGGGTTATTTCTGTCAGATTTCTGATAGTACGACTTCCTACGGATCCTATAGCGGCGCAGTTCCGAATGAAAAAATCACCTGGGGTAAGCTGGATTCAAAGACCCCCAGCTTTATCGTCGAATCCGACGCGACGATTGTCGCGCCGCTGATGTTCTCTTACGTCCTGGCTAGCTAGTGTCCGTCAATGCCGGATTTTGGCATTGTTACGGACACTAGTACCTCTTCAATTTTGAAGTTGTGAGTAGCTAAGTTCAAAATTGTTAGAGGTACTTGTACTGCGAACGCATAAAATTATCGAAACGCAGTATTGAAAACGAGAGAAAGCCTTTTTGTTGAAGTTGAAAGCGCAGGTATTTTTACCTGCGCTTTCGCTTTTATGGCGGATACATTTCGATACTCTGTAAAATCTCCATCAGAAAAAGCCGTTTCATTTCAGACCGTTCGGTGTAAAATAAACATCCGTCATCGCTAATTCTACAGCCGGAGAACTGTTATGAAAAAAACTCCTGTCGCCATTCCCAAATTTTTCCGAAAAATGATGCGCGCCAATTCAAAAAAAGCGGCGTTCCTTGCTCCCGGAAGCCTTGTCTATGTCGGGCAGGAACGGCAGACACCCGTGCGTCTATCGGTCGTGGACTACACTGAACAGGAAGTCGAAGAAAGAAAAATTGAGAAGATCGAGGATGCTTTTTCCTATAAAGATAGGAAGTCGGTCAGTTGGATTAATGTGGATGGTGTGCATAATGTGGATTGGGTGGAGCGATTGGGCGCTCAGTATGATATCCATCCACTGGTTATGGAAGACATTGTCCAGACCAATCAGCGCCCTAAGTTTGAAGATCATGAAACGTATCTGTATTGTATCTTAAAAATGCTCACCTTTGACGACCAGCAGCATGAAGTTCGTGAGGAGCAGGTCAGTCTGATTATGGGGGAGAATTTTGTACTTTCATTTCAGGAGAAAGAAGGGGACGTTTTTGATCCGCTTCGAACCCGAATTCAAAATAACAAAGGGAGGGTCCGCAAAGCCGGTGCCGACTATCTGTTTTATGCTTTGATGGATGCGATTGTGGATCATTACTTTGTGGTCCTCGAAAAGATCGGTGATGAGATTGAAGCTTTGGAAGAAGAAGTCTCCCGGGATGCCAAACCCAAAGTGCTTGAAAAGATCTACGGGCTTAAACGGGAGATGGTTTATGTTAAAAAATCAATCTGGCCTTTGCGTGACGTGATCAGCGGTCTACAACACGGCGATTCACAACTCATTTCGGATGGGATTAAACCCTATCTGCGTGATGTTTATGATCATATCATTCAGGTGATTGAAATGGTGGAGTCTTTCCGTGATATGATTTCCGGTCTGCAGGATCTTTATCTTTCAATGGCCAGTAACCGCATGAATGAGGTGATGAAAGTTTTGACGATCATCGCGACCATTTTTATCCCCCCGACATTTGTTGCCGGTATTTACGGTATGAATTTTGATAATATGCCCGAACTTCACATGGCGGACGCTTATTTCATCACGCTTGGGGCGATGGCGCTTGGAATGATTATCATGGTCGTTTTTTTTCGAAGGAAAGGCTGGTTTTAATTTTATGAAACGAATCGGAGTGATGACCGGAGGCGGTGATTGTCCCGGGTTAAATGCAGTCATTCGGGCTGTCACAAAGACGGCAATTCTTGAATACGGCGTCGAGGTCGTGGGAATTCGCAATGGCTATGAAGGATTGATCCATGCCGAAACCATGCCGCTGACCGTTTCGGGGGTTTCGGGCATTTTACTTTGGGGAGGAACTGTGCTCGGGACTTCCAACACGGCCAATCCTTTTAAATATGCCGTGCACCATGAAAACGGAAAAGTCGAGTATGAGGATCGGTCCCGGAATGTTTGTGAGAATTTTGAAAAATTAAAGCTGGATGGATTAGTCATTATCGGCGGTGACGGAACGCTTTCCAGTGCTTTAAAATTATCCGAAATGGGGCTGCCCGTTGTGGGCGTGCCCAAGACGATTGATAATGATCTGGCGGCAACGGATGTGACTTTTGGTTTTGACTCGGCGCTTGTTAAAGCCACGGAAGCGGTCGATGCCCTGCATACAACCGGTGAATCACATAATCGTGCCATGATTCTTGAGGTGATGGGCCGTTATGCCGGATGGATCGCTTTGCGTTCCGGCATGGCCGGAGGCGGGGATGTGATTTTAATTCCGGAAATTCCTTATGATATTTCTAAAGTCTGTGAGTCGATTCGCGAGAGAATCTCAAAAGGTAAGAAATTCAGTATTATTATCGTCGCTGAAGGTGCCAAGCCGGCAGGGGGTGAAATGGTTGTGCAGCAAGTGATCGAGGGGTCTCCGGATCCGGTACGGCTTGGAGGCATTGGACATACGATCGGAAGACAAATACAACTTTGTTCCGGCCTGGAAACCCGCGTGACGGTACTGGGGCATGTTCAGAGGGGCGGCATTCCGACTCCTTTTGACCGCTGGCTTGCCACGCGTTTTGGCGTTGAAGCTGCCAAGCTCTTATTTTCAGGAAAAACGGGATCTATGGTCGCTTTACGCGGCCGCTCAGTGATTTCTGTGCCCCTTGGTGATGCTGTTTCTGAATTGAAACGTGTCGACCCGGCAGGGGAAGAGGTTCGGCAGGCGAAGGCGGTCGGAACTTGTTTTGGGGCAGAATAGAGACCGAATCTATTGATTATCTCATAGGATATCTAGACAAGTGTGGTAT
Source organism: Candidatus Omnitrophota bacterium (assembly GCA_020632475.1). GTDB lineage: Bacteria > Omnitrophota > Omnitrophia > Omnitrophales > Aquincolibacteriaceae > JACKFM01. The sequence goes on from JACKFM010000001.1 coordinate 650,859, forward strand.
AATAGACTGCTCTTTGTTTGAAATTAACCATAACCTATGATGGATGAAGAGGTTAGAGTCAGGGTAACCGCTTGTTTGTCTGTAGTCATTAGATTACAAAGACGTTATCCTTTTAAAAGAGGGTATTTGTTTAAAAAATACTCGTGTTCCTGGAGGGAACCATGGAAGCAAACCAACCAGCTGTTAAAAAAATGATCTGGCTTAATATTTTTTTCTTTGGCATCACGACACTTGTCGCGGTCATTGCCGGGCCTTTGTACCTTTACCACAACGGGATTTCACCTTCTGAATTTGCACTGTTTGCCTTTTATATGGCAGCTACCGGGCTGAGCATTACAGTGGGATATCACCGCCTTTTTGCTCACTCAACCTATAAAGCCCACCCGATTATTGAATTTTTGCTGATCTTTTTTGGTGCCGCGGCTTTTGAACAGTCCGCTTACGACTGGTCTTCTCAGCATCGTGACCATCACCGTTATGTCGATACGGATCGTGATCCCTACAGTATTAAAAAAGGATTTTGGTATGCCCACATCGGATGGCTTATTTTCTGGAAGCATAAGATCAACTATGAAAATGCTAAAGACTTGCAAAAAAATAAGCTCGTCATGAACCAGCACAAATACTATGGTCTTTGGGCTATCGGTTCGGGGATTCTTCTGCCTGTGGCGATCGGGGCTCTGAGTGGACATGCTTTGGGAGCCTTTATTTTTGCCGTTTGCTGCCGGTTGACTTTGGTTTATCACTGTACCTTTTTTATTAATTCGATTTGTCATATGTTCGGTAAATCCACCTATGATATTTATGCGACTGCGAAGGATCACTGGTTTATTGCGTTGTTGACCTATGGCGAGGGTTATCATAATTTTCACCATCGTTTTCCGAGTGATTACCGTAACGGTGTACGGTGGTACCAATGGGATCCCAGTAAGTGGATGATTGCTTTTTTTAATGCGACCGGCTTGGCCAAAGATTTGAAACGTGTTTCTAAATTCCGTATTCTGGATGCCAGACTTGCCGGAGAGAAACAACGGGCGCATGATTTTATTGAAAAGCTTGGAACGAACCCTAATCTGGTGAAAGCTTCGGCTCTACTTAGACAGCAATATGAAACGGTTCGCAATCAGCTGATGGTTCTGGAGGCTCTGAGTAAAGAATACCACGATATTATTAACCAGCGGGTTGCCAACTATTCCGTTGAACTCCAGAAGAAAACCGCAGAAAAGCTTAAAGCGGCTCAGGAAAAATTTCAGCAAATCCATGACCGTTGGTCAGTTTTAATGAAACAGGATTTACCCAGCCTACCCAATTTTCTCATACTTCACTACGGTTTCTAGTACCGTCTGACATTTGATACTATTGGTAGACGGTACAAGTCGTCCGTAGCAATATTGAAACGCAACTCCGGATTTCGATATTGACGGAGCACCAGGGTCCTTCATCTGATGGGATCTGAATGAAGTGTGTGAGTCCGTCAAACAGGATAGAGACATGACGAAAATGCGTCTATTGCACACCATGCTTCGAGTCGGAAATATGGACCGTTCTATTGATTTTTATACCGGTGTTTTAGGTATGGCGCTTTTGCGTAAGAAAGATTATCCCGAGGGAAAATTTACGCTGGCTTTTTTGGGTTACGGACCGGAATCTGAAAATACGGTGTTGGAACTGACGCATAACTGGGATCAAACGTCGTATGAAGCAGGAAATGCATTCGGGCATATTGCCATTGAAGTCGAAGACGTTTATGCCGCGGTTGAAAAAATAAAACGCAAGGGAGGCCTGGTTACTCGTGAGGCCGGTCCCATGAAGCACGGAACCACGGTGCTTGCATTTGTAAAAGATCCTGATGGATACAATATCGAGTTGTTATCTCCGAAAAATATAAATGAATAAATTGAAAGAATCTCAAATCAACCTGAAGACCATTCCTCTTTTTCAGGGATTTTCATCCGAAGAACTGGATATTGTTTCTAAGTGTCTGCATCCACGGACCTTTAAAAAGGGAGAAATGCTTTTTTCTGAGGGGGCTCCCTGTGAGAGGGTTTTTATCGTTGTGTCGGGAAGAATAAAACTTTTCCGCACCGCATCAACGGGACGCGAACAGATTCTGGAAACGCTTAGCAGCGGGGAAACCTGTGCCTGCAATCCCGGTAATACCGAGTGGTTTTGCAGCTCAACGGCTGAAGCCCTGACAACATCGCAAGTGCTGTTTTTATCCCGTAAAGACTATGTAGAAATTGTGCAGACAAATGTCAAATTATCTCACGCCCTGAATGAAATTTTTGCCCGGAGACTCCAGTGTTTTACCAATTTAATCGAAGAAGTTTCGTTGAAGGATGTTAAAAAACGCCTGGTGAAATTTCTTCTGGACATGCTTTCCAATAAGCATAAGGCCTATCAAAAAAATGATGCCTTGTATATCCCGTTTACCCGCGAAGAGATCGCCCAGCGTCTGGGAACGGCCCGTGAAACTGTGGCTCGTTATTTGTCCCAACTCAAAAAAGAAGGGCTGATCGATATCAAACCCTACCAAATTGTGATCCTTGAAAAAGACGCTCTTGAAAAGCTACTCTAACCTTTGTGCCGAAAATTCCGATTTTTCTCAGGGGATCTGATCCTTTGTGATGAAAGTCACAGTTTTTTGAGCTTTCGAGGCCTATTTTAAAGTAGGATTATCGGACCTATTCTGGTGAAATTGTTGAAATTAAGGAGTGATTGAAGTGAGAAGTGATATCACAGCCCAAAATAATTTAATTCGAATTTTTAATAACAAACATCGGGAGACTCTTGTGCGCGTGGAATGTTTCGAGGATGCTTTGAGAAGCTTGAAATATGAAGGGAAGGTCTCCCGGGGCAAGAATATCGCAAATGTCAAAACCCTTATCGGGTACTTTGGAACCCATCTAAAACGGCATATGCGGGCGGAAGAAAGAATTCTTTATCCTTTCTTTGATATCCACGTGCCCAAATATGATTCTGTGATTGCCCTTTTTCGCCTGGAGCACCGTGAAATAAACCGGAATATGCGCAAAATGGTCCAATGGATTAAGCTCTATGACGAATGGTCGCAAAAGGGATTGTTTTCGGAATGGCTTAAAAGTTTTTATGTCGAGGGGATGTGTTTCGTTCACCTGACTAGACATCATTTGGTTTCTGAGTCAGCCACTCTTTTTAAGTCGGTCATTTGCTGTCTGCATGGAGACGAAATCGGCATTCTTGAAAAGAAAATGAAAACGTTTTTAATTAAAAATGACGATTAAATAACAAAGAAAAGTACGTGAGAGGGTTATGGATAAGCCTAAGATTAAAGCGGTCATTTCGAAGTTGCTGCAGGAGATCGAAGAAGAAGACGTGGGGATTAGTCTGCTGACAACGCATTATCAGGAAGTCAATGAGCTCACATTTTTTAAGGGCAAAGACAGGGAAAAGGTGATAAGAATTCTCAGGCAGCTCTCAGAAGACAGTCGCGAACATAAAAAAATACTCGAACGGATTATCATGCTTTTAGGAGAGATCGATGATGCAGAGTGAGTACTTAAAAATACTTTGGGGCCTGCGCTTTGAAAAGATCAAAAAGACCGAGGGGAAGGCTGCCTGGGGCTATCAGGATATTTTGGAAGAATGTCTTGAATTTGTAAATAAGGATCACGAAATTATACAACTATTACACCAGCTTGTTAGCGAAGAACGTGCACATGAAAAACTGGCGGATGAACTGCTGGCGTTATGGCATCAAGCCGGTGAAGCCATATGAAAAGTAAGGAAGAGTTTTGATCCGAAGGAGGGAATATGACACAAACAACACTGCAAGCTTATAAGAGCTTTATGGAATGCCATATGCGGCATGACGGACAGGGCAATGCTGAGACCGAACGTCCGTTTGTCACAATATCCCGACAGACGGGTGCGGGGGGAGTGACGATTGGAAAGGCTGTGGTGGAATATCTTAGACAACATGATGCCAAAGCAAGATGTCCCTGGACTCTTTTTGACAAAAACATTGTTCAATGCGTGATTGAACAACACCATTTGTCGAAAGAGGTTGCTCAATTTATGCCTGAGAAAAAAATATCAGAGGTGAATGATATTATTGAAACCCTCTTCAACCTTCATCCGCCCGCTTTTGCGCTGGTCAGACAGACGTCTGAGACGATGTTGCGTTTGGCTCAAGTGGGGCATGTTGTGATTGTCGGCCGGGGTGCGAATGTGGTCACGGCCGGTTTGAAAGATGGACTTCATGTTCGCCTGATCGGTTCGCTCGGCGTCCGGGTTAAACACACCGCCGAGTATTATCAGCTGACAGCCAATGAGGCGGCCGAAAAGATTAAAAAAGACGATCAGGGGCGGCGTGACTACTTAAAACAGAATTTTGCAAAAAACGTTGATGATCCTTACCTTTATGATCTGGTCATTAATACGGATCATATTTCCTATGAAGGCGCTGCGAAGATGATTGGTGACGCTGTTTTGGGGTTGAAGAACAAATCCAGTTAAATGATTTAGGAGGGTACCCTTATGTCAAAAGAAGAACCAACCGTTCAGAAATTTATGACATGTCAGCCGCATTCGGTTGATGCCGGAGTTTCTCTGCAACAAGCCGAAAGAATGATGTCGGATCTTAAAATCAGACATTTGCCCGTTATGAAGGATGGCCGGGTTTTTGGAATAATCAGTGACCGGGATATCAAGACCGCGGTTTCAATGATCGGTGCGGATCTTCAAAAAATGGCCGTAAGGGATATTTGTCAGGTTCCGGTTTATGAGGTTTCCCCTGAAAGTCTTTTGCATGAGGTGGCTGATGAAATGGCTGCGCATCATTACGGCTCGGTGGTGGTGGTTCAAAATTCAAAATTGGTGGGAATTTTAACGACGGTGGATATTTGCCGGGCATTTTCGCACGTTTTACAGCAGAGGTATCACCACACGGTCTGAACATGGGGGAAAGTGTGCGGAATTGGTTTGTTAGGGGAAGCGTTCGACATTGTTTTTAGGAGAGTTTGTGTGATGAGGCGAGTGATCGCAATTTTATTTTTATGTCTGGTTTGTTTTATGCCGGTGGGTTTAGCGCAAGACGACTTTCAGTATTGGAGCCGGTATTCGATCAAACTCCTATCGAATGAGCTATTCGATTTTACCAATTATTGGGAAATGCGCGGTTTTGAAGATGCTTCAAGCCTCGGCCTTTGGTATACTAGCCAGAAATTACAAATCCATCCGGTTAAAAATTTAAGTTTCGGCATCAATTACACTTATTTGGAATTTGAGGCCGCGGATGCCGCCCAAAAGACAAACGAATTTAAATATCAGCATCGTTTTGAACTGGAGGCGACACCGCATTGGGCATTGCCCGGTCAATTTAAGATTAAAAATAGAAACCGGATGGAATTCCGCTGGATTGAAGGCCGTGGATCGGATAACGGCCGCTACAGACATCTTTGGGAATTGTATCGATCGCTTGATCTGGGTTGGTTGAAGGGGATTTATATCAATAATGAATTTTTTGTGGATTTTGCGAGGCATCAGATTGCAGAGAACCGTGTCACTCCGGTTGGAATTACCCTGCGGTTTAATCAACATGCCGGTTTAAAAGTTTTTTATATGATTCAATCCCAAAAAGGCGGTTTTGATTGGAAATCCAATCAAATTTTGGGGACACAGATTGATCTTTTGCTTTAAATTATAAAGTGTGACATGTGTCACAGATCATAAGAAGAGAATTTTCAATAATGCAGCTGTATTTCCCTGAGGAGAGAGGGAAAGATGAATATTGCCGAAGATTTATTGGCCCAATTGATTCACCAGTGTCCGTTGCCTGTTGTATTGACTGATACGCAGGGGAAGATTCACTATGTCAATCGGGAGTTTTGTCAAAGAAGCGGCTATAGCAAGGAAGAGCTTATCGGAGAAAATCCAAGGCTTCTAAAATCAGGGATAACCCCACCGGAAGTACACCAGCACTTATGGGAAACGATACTCAGTGGGAATGTCTGGCAGGGTGACCTGACCAATTGCAGGAAGAACGGCGAAATTTATGTGGAGTCGATTACCATTACGCCGATAAAAGACTCCGAGGGCAAGACCCTTTATTTTATGGGGGTTTGGCAGGACGTTACTGAACGTAAATGGGTTGAAGACGAGTGGGTTAAAAGGGCCTGTGAATATGAAAAATTATCCCGGATTGATGACCTGACGGGATTATATAATCACGGTCATATTCTGCTGGAGCTTGCCAAAGAAGTTGAACGTTCTGAAAGATATCACCGGCCGTTAGCGGCCATGATGATTGATATTGATAATTTTAAGCAGGTCAATGACACCTATGGCCATTTGACCGGTGACCGGGTGCTTAAGACCTATGCCAGTGTGATCCGCAAAAGTATCCGCAGAGTAGACATTGCCGGCCGTTTTGGCGGTGATGAATTTTTAGTGATTCTTCCCGAATCTACTGATACAATTGCGGCGCTTGTGGCTCGAAGGATTCTCGAGAATGTGCAGCTTTATAATAAAGATGTGTTTGGCGATACAGTCGAGGTTACCGCCAGCATAGGGTTGTTAGCCAAAAATCCTTCAAATCAAGAAGGTGCTGATCAATTTATAGAAAAAATTGATCAGGTGCTTTATCGTGCTAAACAGGCCGGAAAAAACCGGATTGTTCAAGGCGAAGATTAACAGGTTTATTTTTTAACGGAGGAGCCGTATCTATGGTGTTTCCTGAAGATATTTCAGCGGTAGGTCATCACGTTGATGATCTCTTTTATCTGGCGCTCGGATTGACAACCGTTGCCTTTGTTCTGGTCATTGTCATTCTGGCATATTTTTTAATCCGCTACCGTTCGAGACCAGGGCATAAGGCCCTCTATACTCACGGTAATACCGCGAAGGCATTTGGGTTGACGGTCTTTTTGGCGCTGGTGGTTTTTGTCGGCATTGATATCAACTTAGCCATTCATGATCATCATGCCTGGGAAGCGACTTGGGGAACTGTCCCGGTGGGCGATGTTTTGCGGGTTGAAATTCAGCCGCAACAGTTTGCCTGGAACATCCGTTATGCCGGAAAAGATGGAAAATTTGCGACCGAAGATGATATTTTGACCATCAATGAGCTTCATATTCCTGTGAATAAACCGGTGATCGTCGCATTACAATCCAAAGATGTGATCCACAGTTTTTTTCTGCCGAATTTTCGCGTTAAACAAGATGCCGTTCCCGGTATGGTCACCTCATTGACCTTTAAAGCGGTTAAGAAGGGTGAGTATGATATCGCCTGTGCCGAGCATTGCGGGCTGGGTCATTACCGTATGCGCGGAATGCTGACTGTCGAAGAAGAAGATGATTTTAATCAGTGGCTTGATGCAAAAAGTCTTCAGAACACTCCGGATATGACCTGGGGCTGGACTTGGGGAGAGGGGAAATAGCATGCACAATAAGACGTCCAAAAAGTCTTTTATCCGTAAGTATATTTTTTCAACTGATCACAAAGTCATTGCTATCCAATATTTGATGGTAGGCCTTCTGTTTCTTGCAGGCGGCGGCATGATGGCCTATGTCATTCGTATGCAGGTTGCTAATCCATGGCAGCCGATACCGTTTATCGGTCAGATTCTTTTCCCCCAAACGGGTGGCATTGTCATGCCTGAGGTTTATCCCATGCTCTTTACCATGCACGGCGGGATTATGGTCTTTTTTGCCGTCACGCCGATTCTGTTGGGCGCTTTGGGTAATTACACATTGCCCCTTGAAATCGGAGCTGAGGATATGGCCTTTCCCAGGCTGAATATGCAGTCGTTCTGGTTTCTCTTTTTGGGCAGTGTGCTGATCATCGTATCGTTTTTTGTTCCGCAGGGAGCGGCCGGCACGGGGTGGACGCTTTATACCCCGCTTTCTTCAAGCCTCAAAGTCAATCCGGGGTGGGGCGTTGACCTTTTTATTTTAGGCCTTGCCTTAGATGCCGTATCCATTTTGATGGGCGGTGTCAATTACCTGACGACATTTTTTAAAATGCGTGCCAAGGGTATGAAATTGACACAGGCTCCCCTGACTTCATGGGGGGTTGTTTTTGCATCCGTTTTAAATACGCTTTGGCTTCCTCTGGTTGCAGCCGCGTTATTTATGGTTCTTTCGGATCGCCGGTTAGGCACCGCCTTTTTTGTCGCTGGTCCTCTGGCTCCGGTCGCCGGTGGTCAGGTCTTGTTATTTCAGCATCTTTTCTGGGGCTTTGGTCATCCTGAAGTTTATATCATTATTCTGCCTGTCTGGGGATTGGTCGGTGATTTACTTTCGGTTTTTTCAAGAAAACCGGCTTTTGGGTACAAGGCAACCGTCGGCTGTATGTTTACGATTTGTTCATTGAGCGGAATCGTTTGGGGCCACCACATGTTTACCAGTGGTATGAATCCTCTGGTGGGGAAGGCCTTTATGTTTCTTACGATTACCATCAGTGTCCCGACCGCTATTTTCTTTTTAAACTGGCTTGGAACTTTGTGGAAGGGATCCATTCGATTTACGGTTCCGATGCTTTTTTCTCTGGGCGTGATGTTTGTGTTTGCAATCGGTGGATTAACCGGTCTCTTTAATGCTGTGCAAACATTAGATATTTATATTCATGACACGTATGTGGTGGTTGGCCATTTCCACTATACGCTTGCGGCCAGTGTGCTTTTGGGGGTTTTTGCTTTTGTTTACTTCTGGTTTCCCAAAATGTTCGGTCGGGAGATGAATCAAGCATTAGGGAAGATCCACTTTGTGCTGACCTTTATTTTTGTGAATCTGGTCTTTTTTACCATGATGTATGTGGGATTGCATGGCCATATGCGCCGCATTGCAGACCCGACCGCCTACGAGTTTTTAAAACCCGTGCAGCATCTCAATGTTTTTATGGGAAAAATGACCGGGCTTTTGGTGCTGACACAATTTATTTTCTTCTTTAATTTTGTCTACTCACTTTTCTTCGGAAAGAAAGCGGGCGAAAACCCATGGGATGCCGCTGGCGTTGTGTGGACAACCTCATCCCCACCGCCTGAACATAATTATAATACACCGCCTCAAATATATTGTGGCCCGCATGAATACGGGATTGAGAATAACGGAAAAGACTACGTCGCTCAAACCAATCCCAAAGCGGCCGAACTGACCGGTGCAAAGAACACGCAGTCACAAGTCGACAGCGGAGATACATTGCCCTGGTTAAACATTGCCAAAACGGGAATGTGGTCGTTTCTAATCTCTGAAATCATGCTCTTTACCGGATTGATCGGAAGCTATATTGTCCTGCGTTTGGGCAGTGCTTCCTGGCCAAATCCTTCAGAGATTTTAAATACGACTCTTCTGGGGATTAACACATTTATCCTTATCTGTTCGAGTTTGACTCTGGTGCTGGGGGTTCATCACGCTCACGCCGGAAATCAAAAAGAGTTGCGGAAGTATCTTCTGCTTACGATCCTCTTAGGTTCTGCCTTTTTGGGAATCAAGATTTTTGATTATCACCACATGTGGGAGCATGGTTTTACCATGGGTGGTAGTTTGTTTGGGTCATGCTACTATTTGCTGACCGGATTTCACGGGTTGCATGTGCTCTCTGGAATTATTGTCATGCTTTACTTGTGGGTTGCTGCCGGCAATAAAGAGTTCTGCACGGTTCATTCTTCCCGGATTGAGGCCAGCGGGCTTTACTGGCATTTTATCGATCTTATTTGGGTTATTTTATTTGCGATTTTGTGCTTACTATGATGAATCAAAAACAACCGACAATTAAATCCTATCTGGGTATTTTTGGCTGGCTTGTCGTCCTGACGGTCATTGAAATTGTGGCTGCTAATTTGGGCTTACCTAAATTGGCACTGGCTATATTTCTGGTCGGAACGGCCCTTGCCAAAGTACTTTTGATAGCGCTTTATTTCATGCATTTGAAATTTGAAAGCGGTTTAATCTGGTGGATTCCGGGAATTCCCATGGCCCTGGCAGTTTTTTTTGTGCTCATGCTTTTTCCCGATATCGTGTATCACTTGACCAACAAGTATTAATACGCGATTAGTCTTTCGAGTCGATTAGGATTATCCGTTTCAAATCAAAAAATGCCTAAAGCCGGAATCTTTTTTTCACTAAAAGAGATCGGGCTTAGGAACACCGGCATGATTAAGCGTATTCAAAAAACTCTTTTTGTTTTCCTTCCTTTTTTGTTCTCAAAAACGGCATGGGCGGGAACCTGTGCTCTCTGCCGTCAATCACTTTCCATGGCAGGAGGGCCCGGCCTTATCCAGGGATTTTACTGGAGCATTATCTTAATCGCCGGGATGCCCATGCTGATTGCTTTTATTTTTGTCACCGCCCATCGTCGCGGTATGAAACAGCTTGCCCATAAGGATGCGGCATCGCATCACTCCGACAAATAAACGCTCTCCCGGAGGAGGCTTTCTGACCTCCCTCAAATAAATTCTCACTTTCCCCCTATTTTATTTTTTGATACCCTAGTGCGCTGTCAATGCCGAAGGCATTGTTACAGACACGGGTAAAGGAGTTACGGTTGTTGATTTTCGCAACCCCTCTTTTGTAGACCCTATCGTTCCGGGGAAATATGATTCAAAATCCTTTTTTACTGCTGTTTTTTCTGTTGGCCGTTGAGTGTGTGATTCTCCGGCTGAATTCAAGAGCAGAAACAAAATTTCTGTTTAAGTTTCTTCCCGCAGTTTTTTGGATTTTTTTTATCCCGATGCTGGCCTCGACATTCGGATGGATTTATCCTAAGGCCCCTATCTATGACCAGATCATTCATCTGGTTTTACCGGTCTGTCTTATCCTGCTCCTGATCCCTGTGGACCTCGGGGCTATATGGAAATTGGGGAGACCATCGCTTTTGATGATGAGTGCCGGAGCGCTGGGGGTAATGGCCGGGACTCCGCTGGCTCTTTTTATATTTAAAAATCATCTGCCCGCAGATGCCTGGTCGGGATTCGGAGCTCTTGCCGGATCGTGGATCGGCGGAAGCTCCAATATGATTGCGGTTAAAGAAGCGGTGAGGGCTCGCGAGGATCTTTTTGCCGCATTGGTTTTTGTCGACGTGTTAGTGGTCTATTTATGGATGGGTTTTTTGATGACATGTTCAGCACATCAGCATTCACTGGACCGGTGGAACGGCTCGGACAGACGTGTTTTAAGCGATCTGGCCCAAAGGATTGAGAAACAAAAAAGAGATCACCCCCTAAGAGTGACCTGGAAATCAATAATCCTTGTGGTGGGTTTTGCGCTTGTCTTTGCTCAAGCTTCAGGCTTTGCGGCATCTTTTATCCCCGAAATTGAAAACGGCCTTTCATCGTTTGCCTGGTTGATTATCACGGCCAGTTTAATCGGGCTTCTGCTTTCACTCACGCCTGCCCGCCGGTTAGAATCCTACGGAGCGTCAAAGGCCGGTGATTTTTTAATTCTTTACGTATTGACCGCCATCGGCGCCCAGGCTGATCTGACGCATATGCAGAATATCGGAATTTTAATTTTAACGGCCTGTTTTATTTTAATCATCCACATTCTTTTTTTAGGAGCGGCCTGGCGCATGACAAAAGTTCCTTTTTTTCTCTTGGCCACTGCCAGCCAGGCCAATCTGGGCGGAGTTGTTTCGGGCCCCTTGATGGCTGAAGTCTATCAACCCGGCTTTGCCGCCGTTGGTCTGCTTATGGCGATCTTAGGGAATGTCGTGGGTACGTATTTGGGCATTCTGGTCAGCTATTTTAACCGAGTCGTCATGATGTGAGCTGAATAAACGGTGAGACCTATTTTGAGATTACGCTTTTTGATTTCTTTGGCCGGATTAGTTTATCTGAGTTTTTTTGCGTCCGGCTGCGCTTCGGTTCATTCTCCCCGAACCCTGGGCCCGCGTATTACCGAAAGCCAGAACGAATGGCGCTATTCCGGAGGCATTTTTTACGGCGACAAACCCATTCAATACCCGGATACTCCTGATAAAAGAATTCAGAATATCTTAAACCGCCTGACTTATGTCTCGCCTTTGAGGGGGCATGAAATCAAAGCCCTCTATATTAAGGATTCTTCGCTCAATGCCCGCACCGACGGACATAAAATTTATCTCAATTTAGGACTGGTTAAGGCACTTTGGCACGATGACTCTATGCTTGCGGCGATCTTGGCGCATGAGCTTGGGCACATGATTGCAAAACATGAACCGCCCGGAAACGGCAAATACATTTTTCTTCAGGTGATGAGTCCGATGCTGGGTCTCGTTCCGTTCGGCGGTGCGGCCGGAACGGCGGTTAAGGAATCGGTGCGCATGAATGACCGTGCCTATGAACGTTTTCAGGAGCGCGAGGCCGATGCCATCGCTGTGGTGCTCTTGCATTCGGCCGGATATGATCCGCACGCCCTAAGCCGGTTTTTCGGTATGGCTTCAAGCAGCCATAAACTCAATCTTCAAAACGTGTCTGTGCCCACGCAATATTCCAACCCCGTCGCGCTTGCCGAAAGCGCTCTGCTTTTTGTGCTGCGTTCAAGCCCGCTTTACAAGACCCATCCTCCCAGCAAAAAAAGACAGGAAACCGTTGAGCTGATGACGCTCACCGTGCAGGGCGCTTTGACGCCCGAACAGCTCAAAAGAGAAAGCCGCTGGCTTGATTACGTTTATACGACCATTGAGCAGAGATTACCGAGAAACGACTAAGACAGAAAGGACTGAGGACTGAGGTTTGAGGACTGAGTGATGGTGTCACTGCGTGACATTAAGGGATGATCGATCGTCGCTCGTGACTCGTTACCTGAGCGGTATAAAATGTATAATAAGTGACATAAATATGTATATAATTGTACATATTTATGTATAAATAATGACATTAAAATTGACTTTTAGCGGAATGCCCGATACACTTTGACTATGGAATACCGTACAGACAGCCGGACACTCTTGGAAACACTTAAGACTTGGGACGGCCTTTTACCCGGCCGCGGAAAAATACGTCTGATTGCCTGCGGCGGAACGGCGCTGACACTTATGGGGTATAAAGAATCCACCAAAGATGTTGATTTTTTAGTGCCCGAAAAAAAGGAATACCAGCGGTTGATCGCATTTCTGCAAGATGCAGGGTACCGCCGAATTACGACTTACGGGTGGAAGCGGGAGAATGATTTTCTTATCTTTGATTTGTATCCCGGTAACCGCGTTTATACCACTGAGCTTTTGGACTCGCCTTTGAAACAGGGAGGACATCTGAAAATACGGGAATGGGACAAAATTTATCTCGGTGTGCTGAATGCGGTTGATTTGATTGTTTCAAAAATGTTCCGCGGTGACGAGATTGACATTCAAGACAGCCTGCTTCTTTTGTCAAAAAAGTCAATTGCGTTCAAGAAGCTGGAAAAAAGATATCACGAGACCGCCAAATATGATGTGGGCGAAGAAAACATTCTCCGAAAATTTGAACGGTTAAAAAAGCGGTTTGAAAAGGGGAACAAAGATCATGGAAAATAGAAATCAGCTCAGAGAATCAATGGCTCATTACGGCTATGCTCTGGTTTCACCGGTGTCTGCGGCAGAGCCGGAAGAGGTGCTTCAAGAGCTTTTAAAACAGGACGACCCGCGTTTGCTGGAAGGTTTTCCCGTTGTTCTGGCCAATGCCATGAGAGAAAAGAAATTGACCTGGGAGGCTAAAGGATGGAAACCTCAAGCGGCATTAAAGGCGTCTTCTTTGCGCCGTCTCGGCGTTCTTCTGGGGGTGAGCCAGGCTTTATTCCAATTATTCTCATTGGAAGATGATTTGCCCGGAAGGGCCAGGCAGCTGGCGCTTAAAACTTTAGAATCCGGTGAAGACCTTGCCGCGCTTCAGGAAGATTTTCTCAACCGGCGGACGGTCAAGCTCGAACGCCTCAAGCTTTCGGCAGACCGTTTCACCACCGCATTTCGCAACTACGTTGTTCACGCACCGGCAAGCAAAGAGGCGCGTGAACAAAGACATGAACTCGAATTAGAACTTTTGCTCTCGCGTCTTTTTACAGCGCGCCAAAAAGACCTGCTTAAAAAGAGACTGGCAGGTAAACCCATGACCAAAACAGAACAGGAATATTTCTATCGGGTGGTCAAAAAACGCCTCAAAGCCCTCGCCAATGATGATCTGCACAAAATGGCCAAAGCGCTGGTGAGTTGAGACCGAGTTACCTGCCGAATTGTTAAACGGGACCTTTATTTAAAAGCAGGACTGAGGACTGAGGTTTGAGGGCTGAGTGATGGTGTCACTGGGGAGTGCGTCGCTTGTCGCTCGTGACTCGTCGCTAGGGCACTGGGTCACTAAGTCACTGGGGAACGGGGCTGACATTAGCAGTAAGTGCGGTTATCTAATTGCCATTAGGTCTAATGTATGCTTTAAATATAATTATTATTTGATTATTCTATAAATAAAGCCTACTATAGGCTATCTGGAAGATCAAATAATATGTATTTAAATATTGCTAATTAGCCATATATTCATTATCCTTTAGGTAGCTTCAATGACGCACTTTGACTGGGATCCTGAAAAGGAAGCTAAAAATATACAAAAACATGGTATTCGTTTTGAAAAAGCGGCCTATGTTTTTAAGGATCCCCATAGAAAGATATTTCATGATGACAAACACAGTGAGCAGGAAGACCGTTATCTCTGTATTGGAAAGGTGGACGGCGTCATTTTGACCGTGCGTTTTACTTACCGTTCAAACACCATTCGTATTATCGGTGCAGGCAGCTGGAGAAAGGGAAGAGACTATTATGAAAAAGATTAAAAGTGATCAGGATATGCCTGAGGGCGAATTAACCCGCGTGAAAGATTTTTTGCCGCCGCCGGATCAATTGGTGATGCCTGAGCCGACTGTCAAAGTCACCATCGCCCTCAAAAAATCAAGTGTTGAGTTCTTTAAAAAACAAGCCAAAAAGCATCACGCCAAATACCAGAAAATGATCAGGGAACTTCTTGATCACTACGCGTCAATCCACAAAGCTGCATAAACGTTGGGAACTGACTTAATGTGTTTCGTTCTCAAGGGGACGAAGGCGCCAGAAGGCAGCGGCGGCGCTGCCGATCAGGCAATGGGTGAGAGCCGAGATCGCCGCGGGAATGGCCACAGCGGGATTGGCAAAATGAGCTTTGGCCAGCACCACACCCAATCCTGAATTCTGCATGCCGACTTCGATTGAGACCGTCCGCGAGGTGTTGCGGTCACGGCAGAAAAAGAAACTCAACGCATAGCCAAGCGTAAATCCGCCTAAATGCAAAAAGAAAATCGCGAGCAGAAGACTCATTCCGCTTTCCAAAATCATTTTCTTCCCCGAACCGATAATCGACCCGACAATCAGGGCAATCACAAGCACCGCCACAAGCGGGGCGCCGGGCAGAATCGCCTGCGTGACTTTGGGAGAGAATTTATTCATCGCAATGCCTAAGACAATCGGCAGAATCACGACCTGAACCGTGCTCAGCAAAAGTGCGGCGGCGTTTACAGGAATACGGTTTCCCACCAGCCAGGCGGTTAGATAAGGGGTCATAATCACGGCAATAATCGTTGAGCAGGCGGTCATGGTTACCGAAAGTGCCACGCGGCCTTTGGCCAGATAAGCCACCACGTTCGAGGCCGTACCACCCGGACAGCAGGCCACGAGCACCAGCCCGGCCGCAAGCGGGGCCGAAAGCTTGAAGAGATAGCCTAAACTCCAGCCCAGAAAGGGCATCACTGTGTACTGCAGGGCCACACCGGTCAGAACCGCCGCAGGCATCATCAGCACGCGTTTAAAATCCTCAGTACTCAGGGTCAGGCCCATGCCCAGCATAATAATACCCAGGCCGATTGAAATCAGCGGACCGTGAAACCAGGTCATCAGTTCGGGGCGAATCAGGGCAATCACCGCCGCCGCCGAAACCCAGACGGGGAATAGATTTGTAGCCATGGCAAGCGTGCGTTTAATCATAAGGGGGCATTATAGGGGGGTGTGGAGGAAATGTCACTGGGGAGTTCGTCGCTCGTGACTCGTCACTAGGGCGCTGGGGAGTTCGTCGCTAGTTGCTCGTGACTCGTCGCTAGGACACTAGGGCACTGGGGAATTCGTCGCTAGTCGCTTGTGACTCGTCGCTAGGGCACTGGGGCACTAGAGCGGTAAGAAAAAGCGGGGCAACAGGGATAGGCGGGGAGTATAATAATGCCTTTACGGATCGTGCCTGTCCCTTTTTTGGGGCGAAGTCCCCGAAGCATTAGCGGAGTGGGATGCCTGGCACCTTCTAATTTAAAATCGAGTTGAAATAACCGGACACCGTCCGGCATCGAAGGTGACGGACTAGTTATGAATGACAGTGTAACATATGAGACTTTTATTAAAAAACTCAGTCAATATGAGCTAACCTCGGCTTTAACCAAAATTTCGCAATTAAGTTGCTTGCTTGAGCAAGAGTCACGGGTAGTAGCGGAGCTAGAGCTGTCGAAACAACCTGGTCGATTAGTATGTGTTTCACAATGGGCCTTAGCATATATTAGTTTTGAGCTAATACTCCATGCTAGTGACTTTTCCATCAGAACTATTACCGCAGATGAAATTCTAATTTTGTGTAACTGGTATACAAATATTGAAGAGTATCTTGATGAACAAAATGGTGGGTGGGAACATATAATCGTCAGAATGGCACAGGAACAAATGCCATTTCAAGAGATGGGACACTACCAGTTTTCACGTGGATACTTTCTTTTAAAAAACATTGGAGCCAATCTGGATACTGGGTCCGCTATCGATTTAGAGAAAGCTTTTATCGAATCGCTCGGCGTTTCTATTGACGATTATTATTGGATATGCTGGGCTATAAACTCACGCGCACATAACAAGAAAACTTCAAAATTCACACCTCGATTTTTCCTCAATCACGGAATTTCAAAACTAAAAGAAATATTAACCGAAATGAAGTTAGAAAAAGTAATCACTTCGATTTGTGCTTCACCGGAAAAAATCAAACAGGAGTATGCTGACTTTCCGATAAGGCCTTCAGCTGGTCTTGAAAAGTATCAGTTCAATTTAATATCCAAGTATCCCTTGTTAGAATTAACAAAAAAAGGAGTTGGTTTTCAAAATAGGGAGTACTTGATTTTGAATTCAAAATCTATGCAAAATAAGATTATGGAGGGGGCCTACTGGGTATTGCGCGATCATTTTTTGAAACAAAAATCGCAGGCTTTTGTGAATTATTGGGGGGAAATATTCGAAGAATATGTTGGGCAGATTCTTAAAAAATATTATGGTGACAAAAATGTTCTCAGCCTAAATGACTTATTTGAAGAAGAAAAAGTAAAAACAGCTGACTGGTTAGTAGACAGCAATGAAGAAATTCTGATCTTTGAATGCAAAAGCTCGTTACTTCCAATAGATGTGAAAGCTGTTTTTAATCAAGAGAAATTTAAAAAATGGTGCGAAGACAATATTTTGGCAGGATTCGAGCAGCTTTCAATTTCTGAGGATATAATAAAAAAGAAATCCGCAATAAAAAATATTGATCTGAAGGGCAAACCCATCATTAAGATTATGGTTACATACCAAAATCTTTTTCTATCTAGTGCGTGGAAAACTCTCCTGAAAATTTTTTTTAGCAACTCCCTTGAATGGAATGAGACGCTATCACGTTTACAAGAATTCAAACTTATGAGCACTTTAGATTTAGAACTTTTTGAAAACTTGTCCTCGGAATATGCTTTGGGGGAAATCCTTTCCAAAACAGAAAATAATCCGCAAACAAACTTCCAAGTTCTATGCGGTGAACTAGCAAAGGGGAAACTTGGAAATTCTCTTTTAGAGAACGTGAAGAATGATTTTTGGAGGCCTTTTCTTGAGAACGTGTCGGGCACCAAAAACGGGGACAGGTAAAAGAGTTACTTGCCACTTTGTTAAACGGTACCATTCAGCAATAGGAGATTAACGTGATGAAAAAACGAAGTGATTTGCAATTACCCTCTGTCATTAAGAGTACAACTCCAGCCTTAGAGGTGTTGACAACAGCCCTGGGTATTCCTAGAGAGATTTTAGCGAGTGATGATGAAATACAAACTGCTTGGGATAATCTCCCAAGAGTTTTACAAAGAATACCACGACAGCTAAGATCACCCGCAGTCGCAAAAATGTGCGTTGCTGTAGCATCAGGTCTTTTTGATAGTGCAATAAATTATGTTTGGAATGCTTCTGTTACAGAGCTTCGTGATAAAGTTCACCGATTTGGTTTAAATGTGGTGCAGCAACTACTCGATAAATCAGATTTTGATGAAAAAGCATTATTGGATTTAAAAGATGCTGAATTGTTGTCGCTTGCTTTACAATTAAATCTTATTACCGAAGATGGATTTTTCTTTTTAGATCAGTGTCGTGACGTGAGAAATACTTTCTCAGCAGCACACCCGACAGCTTCCATGCTGGATGATCATGAATTTATAGTTTTTGTTAATCGCTGTGCTAAATATGCTTTGGGCAATGAGCAAAACCCAGTGGGTGTTGATACACAAGCTTTTATCACAGCAGTCAAGGGAAAGAAATTTACAAAGACTCAACAGACAGAATGGTTGGAAAGATTATACAATACCCATGAAGCACAAAGGGGACTGTTGTTAGCTACTTTACACGGCATTTATTGTGATCCTTCTAGCGAAGAAGAAACTAGAATAAATGCCTTATGTTTAGTCGAGGCATCATTGGATTTGTTTACAGCCAAGATTAAGTCCGAATTAATCTTAAGACATCAAGACTATAATGCCAAGGGAATAGAGGATAGGCACGCAGCATCCCAACAATTTTTTGAAAGATTAAATCTTATGATGCTTCTAAGTGAGGCTGAGCGGCATACAATCATTTCGAATGCTTGCTCTAGGCTTCGTAGTGTTCATCAAGGATTTGATAATTTTTACAACGAGCCACCTTTTGCTGAAAGACTTTTTCAACTCTCAACTCAAGGCGCTATTCCGGACTCTGCTAAGGATGAATTTGTTATGACAGTTACTATGTGTGCAGTGGGTAATCCGTATGGTGTTTCAAATGCAGCTTTTCCATATTATGAGAGAATTATAAAAAATTTCTCTCCGGCAGAAATTGCAAAAATGCTAAAACTTCCAGAGAGTAATACTGTAGTTGGACAACGAATTCGCTCTCAAGCATCTTGTAAAGATTACTTCATGACAGCTGTCTCATTTCTAGATCATAACTCGGTACCAACAAAAGTGAAGAAAGAGTACACGGAATGGCTTAAAGGAGATACAGTTACTCCTTAAAGATAGCAAAAATACCGGACGCCGTCCCGCGGGGAGGGGTTAGCCTTATCCTCGAAGAACACAGGGGGACAGTCCCCACTAGGGACAGGGCTCTGACCTCTTCGAAGTGACGAGTTTTTTACTTAGCGCTTTACGAGCGACAAGCGACGAACAACGAGCGACTAGTCACAAGCGACTCACAGCATTCCCAATCTTGTGAAATACCGTAATACCGGACGCCGTCCTCCTTCGGCGGACAAGTCCCGCGGGCTTGCCCGCCAAAGCTTTGTGGCGGGGAAGGGTTAGCGTAGTTTTGCGTTATCTTTTTTTCGCGTTTTTTTGCATACCTCATACCTCAGCCCTAGTTATTTACGTTTCACGCTTCGCGCTCCTCAGTTTTCAGCAAAATCAAAAATATGAAATAAAATCATTGAAATATGATAATTTTTAATATATTCTATCGGCATGAAGAGCTCGATTCCTATCGAAGTTATCGAAAAAAATATATTTCTCATTCGTGGACAGAAGGTCATCCCCGATAAGGTATTAGCTGAACTTTATGGGGTGGAAACACGTGTGTTGAATCAAGCGGTAAAGCGAAATCTGAAAAGGTTTCCTGCCGATTTTATGTTTGAATTGGACAGAGCGGAGATCAAGAGGATATCACAAATTGTGATATCCTTAAAATTTTCAAAGAGGGTTTGGGTGTTTACGGAACAAGGGGTTGCCATGCTTTCTGGGCTATTGAATAGTGAGCGTGCGGTTATGATGAATATTGCCATTATGCGCGCTTTCGTCCGCTTACGACAAATGATCGCCGCGCATAAGGAGTTAGCCGAGAAACTTTCCGATTTGGAGAAAAAAGTAAAAGGACAGGATCAAAAAATTCTCGAGATACTTACCTATATTAAAAACCTTCTGGACCCCATACAGTCAAAACCGAAAAAACGCATAGGTTTTCACTAAAATAACCAATACATAAGGGGACAGTCCCCACTGGGGACAGGCCTTTAAGTTTTTTCTTAACGCTATACCATCGCTACTGCGCTGGTACGGTCAAGCACAGCTGAAGACGCTGTGTCATGGCCAGCCGCTTTACGAGCGACGAGTCACAAGCGACCAGCGACGAACAACGTTTCGAACGGTACCGGGTGTACTAGCTCACTAATTCGGTAACCTTTTGAAGTTTATCAAAAGGGGTCTGGTAATTCAAACCCCCATGTTTTCTTAAGTGATTATATTCGAACAAAAAATTGCCTAAATTCAAAATCATATCTTCCAGCGATTCAAAATGATTGGGCCTAAAAAACTCCTGTTTGATAATCTTCCAGAAGGCCTCAATTTTCCCATTCGTCTGGGGATGATAAGGCGCTGTTAAGATATGACGAATACCCAATTCATCACAAACGGTTTCAAAAGGATGTTCTTCTTTACCTTTAAATTCAGCCCCATTATCAGACATAACGGCCTCGAATTCAAAGTTGTAGAGCTGCTTAAACCAAGCTAACGCACGCATCATAAAAAAGCCGAGCGTTGTCGATTTTTTCGCTTTTAGAACCTCCGCATAAACAAGCCGCGTACAATCGTCACAAACGGCTGCAACATAGACATTATTGAGTTTAAAGCTGACTTTTAAATCCTTAGGCAGCCTTGATAAATCAATATGAGCAAGCTCTCCAGGCGCTTGTTTTTCATAACGCTTGATAATTTTTCTGTCTTGCTCTCTGAGCGGATAACGAGCCTTAATCCTGTCCATCGTAGCTGACGAAGGCGTTTTGTCCAAATAGTAAGGCTTAAAAAGCATAACAAGCTCATAACGATTTGAACCAAACCGTCGGTAGGCCTTGATGATATTTCGTTCAATCTCCTTTGGGGTCCGTCGGGTTCCGGGTTTAGGACCACGCTTTTCTGGCAGAAGCGCTTCGGGTTTTTTGCCCCCATCGATCCATTTTCGATAATAGCGAAGAAGTTCCTTTTTTGATGTGTGATGCGTAGTATAGATATCTTTGACGAAGCGAAACTGACGGCCTGGCACCTTCCGTTTTGTTTTCTCATATTCCCTTAGGATCGGGATCCAGCGCTTTGTAATCACTTGTTCAAAATGACTCATTAGGCTCTCCTTGGCATATTTGATATACTACCAAAAGAGTTACCTAATTACTGAGCATCTACACCGGGTACCAAATTGGCAGGTAACCAAGTCTCCACTCTAAACGTCATTTTTGCTATAATCCCGCATGCCTTTAACTGCATTAAAATCTAAATCCTCATCTCTTCAAACCTATTCTTCTCTTAAATCTGCGGTGCGTGCTGAGTTTGCTCTGGGCAGGGAGCGTGCTTTTCAGGCGGTGGAGCGCGAGAAGGTGCGCACGGCGTGGAATGTCGGCAAGCTGATTCTGGATCATGTTCTGCTGAATCGCAAAAAGGGGGATTACGGCGGAAATGTTCTGCGGCGGCTTTCCAAGGATTTAGAGCTCAGCATAACTGAACTGCGATATATGGTGGAATTTGCGCGTACTTATCCAAATCTCCAGCCGGCTGGAGATTTGCCTTGGTCATCTTATACATCCCTTTTAGCGGTTAACGATGCAAAAACCCGAAAAAAACTTATTACTGAAGCTGTTGCGAATGATTGGACGCGTAAGGAACTGCGCACTGCGATTAAGAAGGTAAAAGCTGGATCCCCGATTAAAACATTCGGGGATGACAGTGTGGGAAGCCTCGGGGATGACAATGCAGGAAAAGACGGACTTCGCAAGAATCCAAAGTTGGGTAAGCCGGGTGTTTACCGGACGGTGAAATGGAATGATGAAGATGCGTATGATCTTGGGTTTTCGACTTATATGAAGATCAAGGGCAGAAAGAAGAAACGCGCGCAGCCCAAACCCTCGGAGCTTTATTTTTATGAAGCGGTGGTTGACCGGGTGGTGGACGGGGACACGCTTTGGGTGAATGTGAATCTCGGTTTCGGGGTGGGGTCGTATCAAAAGCTCAGGCTGCGGGGGCTGGATGCACCCGAGCTTTCAAGCCGCGCGGGACAGCAGGCCAAACGGTTTGTTGAAAAAGAGCTAAAAAAAGCAAAAACGATTATGCTCAGAACCAGTAAGTCGGATAAGTATGACCGCTACCTGGCGGATGTGTGGGCGGATGAAGTTTATTTGAACGGTCTTTTAATTGACCGCGGCTTTGCATTAAACATCGCGTAGCGGAGAGGGATACCCTGTACTGTTCGACTACGATGAATTTTTTTATCGCTTATGTCTAAAATAAAAATAATGATTTTAAGTCTCTTATGTCTGCTCGCTTTGATGATTCTCTTTGCAAAGAAACCGGATGAGAATAAAGTTTTATATAGTAACCCGGTACCGTCGCCGGAAGCAAAAGACGTCGAAATTAAAGCCCCTGAAAACGCCCTTGAGGATATTTTGCCGACGGACTTAAATCTGCCTCCCTCAAGCGGACCTCAAATAAATAGCCCGGCTCCCGTAATCGAGGCCGTGCCTGCAAAGGATTCTAAGTTTTACTTTGAACCTCAAATTGAAAACTCAACAGGTGCGGGTGATGTGCGCAAATACACGGTTAGCGGAGAGGTCGGTTACCAGGTAAGTGATCAGGCATCGCTTGGAGTGGTTGCCTCAACAGAGATTAAAGACGAAAAAGATTCGGCTGCTTGGGACAAAGGCACCACCAATGAAAATACGGCCTCGGTCAAATATAAGGTCAGTTTTTAGCGGGCCAAGCGCGACTGAGATTATGGGGATGTCAAAAATTGTGAGATCCTTTCTTAAATCGGGAGGTTCTGGGTAATAGTTTTTGTACGACAAATAAATAGGCATTTGATATAATTTTTGTCATCTTAACCAAATGGGTTGCGCAAATACCGGACGCCGTCCCGCGGGGAGGGGTTAGCGTAGTTTTGCGTTATCTTTTTTTCGCGTTTTGTGCAAACCTCATACCCCAGCCTTAGTTTTTTCCTGTAATTCCCTCATATCCCCTTGATAATTAATTATTTTACAATATAATTATGATTAATATAAAAAAATACATCTAAAATCGAATTGATGAAAAGTCGTTTATATGCGACAATCCTATGCAGAACCAAGAACGTCTTATACAAGTTTATGTTCGCCCCAGCGGCCGGTGTCCTTTTCAAGAATGGATCCATGATCTTAAAGATGCAAAAACAAAAGCCATTGTTTTCCAGCGTATTGATCGTGTCCGTCTCGGAAGTTTTGGGGATTGCCGCAATCTCGGAAAAGGCGTTTATGAGTTAAGAATTTTTTTTGGACCGGGCTTACGGGTTTATTACGGTCTTGAGGGCTCTCAGATTGTTTTATTGCTTTGCGGCGGAGATAAGAAGTCACAGGTGAAAGATATTCAGACAGCGCAGTATTTATGGAAGGAATACCAAGAAAATGCCTAAACAAAATTTTGATGATTTTCTGAGAAAAGAACTCGCAGATACTCAAGTTGCCTCGGAATACTTGAACGCAGCGCTTGAAGGCGGTTCTTCGGAGGAATTTTTAATCGCATTACGCAATGTTGCCCAAGCTCACGGAGGAATCGGTGAGTTGGCGGAACTTGCCAAACTCAACCGGCAAGCAATGTATAAGATGCTCTCTGAGGCCGGTAACCCAACTCTGGGAAACCTTTTAAACCTTCTTAAAGTGATTGGAATCCGCATTACCTTTACGCCCGCCCGAAATAAAAAAGCAGCTTAGTCCGATTCACTAGCGACAAGCGACGAACAACGAGCGACGAGCCACTAGGACAAGCCGCACAAAACGAAAAGGGGACGGCCCGTAAAACGAACCGCCCCCCGGGTACTTCAGTACGCGTTGTTTATCCTCTGAAATGCTTCAGCGTTACAACATCCCAAATGGTATTGATCACTCTCTTGGTCCCATCCAATGTGACATCACGAACTTTTCGAATCGGGTCCAGAATCGGACTCATGGGTTTTGTGACCGTGGTGTAGGTCATATCAACCCCTTTATTCGCAACGTCTAAGATACGTCCTGCGTCTTCTACAGGGCGGATATCTGATTGCATGGTGTGCTCAATGGCGTGATCAACTGTCGAGACGAGGCACCATCCGGGAGCCGCTGCAACAAACATTAACAACGCTACCATCAATGTGAACTTTTTCATGTCTCATCCTCCTATGACCGGGCTTTGAACCCAAGTCGGGTATAGGTCCTGGCTCCTCTGGGGAGCTGGAAAAACGTCCTATAATCAAATATTACTCTATGCCCTTTTGAATTTCCATACACAGAATCCAACTGTCTTTATAAGTTATTTATTTATAATCATTTATGTAAAATAATATATTTATATTTTGACCCTTTTTAGGTCCGAATGAGTAATCATGATATAAATTATAGGACTCTTGATTGGGTCGGATTGGGTTTACAGGGGGGTACGGGCAGTTTGACTGTGTTTGGTGGTTTTGGCCGTACTCGAGCTTAGTTCGGGAATCAGGCGGTCAATGATTTCTTCGGCCGCGCGGCGGTGGTCGGTGAGTTTGATGCCAAGGATATGCACAATTCCCTCAGAGTCGGTGCGAAATTCATGTTCGCGTGAAATATCATGAGGGCTTTGGGCGTTCTTGGGCCGTGCCAGAGGCCGGATACCGCTGTCTTTACTGAGAATGGAGGATTCACTGACTTTGAGTCCGGGAAAATAATGACGGATTGAATTCAACAAATAGCTCACGTCTTCTTTGGGCGTACGTAAAGTGTCAGGGTCGTGATGAATCCATTCGGTGGTTCCGATGCGCGCCGTGCCGTGACGATTAATGATAAAAAAGATTCGGCCGTCTTCGGCCTCAAGAATCATGGAGTGTTTGAGAAACGGTTTGAGCGTAATGTGAGAGCCTGCAACCGGTACAATGAAGTCTTCGGTGTAATGATCAAAGAGTTTGCGGGTTTTATCAATCCAGGGGCCTGAGGCATTAATTAATTTTCTGACCGGATATTGAAAGATACGGCCGTTGCGTTCGACTGAAACCAGGTAGAGTTTTGATGGTTCATCGTAATGATAATTGACGGCGCGGGCCTGCTCAAAAGCCGTAACACCGTGTTTAATGGCATCGCAGGCGGTTTGGCGTACAAGTTCTAAATCATCGGTGGTGTGGTCCCAGATAATGACCGCGCCTGAGAGGTTTTCCGGGTTGAGTCCCGGGATCAGTTTTAAAACAGCCTCTTGATTCCATAAGATTCGGGGAAATTTTCGACCGCCGGAAACCAGTGACATGATGCCGTATAAAAAAGAACCCAATGCAGCGGCAGCCAGGCTGCGTCCCTTTTTTTTGTAGAGCGGAATAATCAGGCTGATCGGGCGCACCAGCTTTGGGGCCATTTTTTCCAGAAGATGGGTTTCGCGCAGGGCGCAAAAAACAAAACGGAAATTCTTCCAGAATTCTTTAAGGCGTCCTTTTTTGAGTGCCGTCCAGGCGGTATCCAGGTAGCGAATGCCTCCGTGAATGAGTTTTGAACTGCGGCTGCTGGTCCCTGAACCAAAGGTGTTTTTTTCCCAGAGGATCACGCGTAGACCGCGCAGGGCGGCATCGCGGGCAATGGCCGTGCCGGCAATGCCTCCGCCGATAATGCCGATGTCGTAGATGTTGGAAATGGCTTTGTCCATATTTTAAATAGGCTTAAAACAAATAAAAATATTGCTGCGAAATGCGCCATGAGCGGCGCTAATTATTTCTGAACAATATTTTTATTTGTCGCATCGAGTCATAATCCTAAAGGGAGTTAAATTAAGATAGCACCTTGGTTAAGCTGAACATATACTATATCGGCTAGTTACAAGCAGAAATAAGCATTGAAATCTCTGATCACAAGAGTCAGGATAAGAATCTCCGGGGAGGGTCATTATGAGATCATTTTTTTACCGCAGCAGTGTTTTAATTCTTTTACTTTTAGCTCTGAACGGATGCACTCAGCAGGCGTCCGAGAAAGAGGAACCGGCTGCCCCCGCCAAAGCGGTCGAAACAATGAAGGCCGAAACGCCGGCTGTAAGCGCTCAATCTTCTTCAGCCGGAGTAGGCGGCCTGTCAGGGAAAATTAACTTTAAGGGGCAGGTGCCTGCGATGGAGAAATTAAACCTCGCGGCCGATCCCGTTTGCGCGGCTTCGGGTGAGCTTTCTGATGAGAGTTTGGTCGTCGGATCTGCGGGGGAGGTGCAGAACGCCTTCATTTATATTAAAGAGGGGCTTCCTCCCGGCAACTATGATAGTCCTCAGACGCCGGTAACGCTCGATCAGCACGGCTGCCATTATGTCCCGCATGTTTTGGGAATGCAGACGGGGCAGGAGTTGCAGATCATTAACAGCGATACTACGCTGCATAATGTGCATGCGAT
Organism: Candidatus Omnitrophota bacterium; assembly: GCA_020632475.1. GTDB lineage: Bacteria > Omnitrophota > Omnitrophia > Omnitrophales > Aquincolibacteriaceae > JACKFM01. Next base: position 677,460 of record JACKFM010000001.1, read on the forward strand.
GCCTGTTAAAAGCAGTGAGTTTAATCTGGGCATGCCGATCAAAGGGATGAAGCTTAAAAAGAAGATTACGACACCTGAGATTATGGTGAAATTTAAATGCGACGTTCACCCCTGGATGTCAGCCTATGTCGGGGTTTTAGAGCACCCTTTTTTCAGTGTCAGTGCTGCTGACGGGACTTTCCGGATTGAAAATATTCCTGCGGGTGACTATGTGGTCGGCGTTTGGCATGAAAAACTGGGGACACAGGAACAGTCCGTGAAAATCGAAAGCGGCAAAGACACGATGTTGGAGATCAGCTTTTAAATTTCTGGTCGTTTGTATGAAGAAAGAATATGATTCCGAAACGCACCGCCTCGCTCGGAGCTCTTCCGCCTGCGGCGAAAGGATCACCTCGTCTCGGCAAACGGTGCTTATCGTTTCTTCACAATAGTCTTTCTTTTTAATATCCAAAGGTCAGAAGCTTTACGAGTAAACAGGTTCTCTGATGGCAATGCGCGGGCGTCGACTGAGCTGAACTTTGCGGGTATAAGAGGGCAGCGGATGCCGGATAATTTCCTGGCGGTTATGCGGAGTTTGTTTTTTAAAGTAGATAATTTCGCGGATGCCGGGATTGTCTTTTAAACAAAACCGGAGCAGTCTGAGTAGCGCAGTTTTGTGTTCGCGTTTTGCGGCGACAAAAGGAATGAAGAGAATATCGCCGTCCTCAGATTCGGGCAGATTATAAAGGTAAGACTCATCCCACGATTTAATGCGGTAGGCTCCGCCGACGGCAACCAGGTCTTCGCCTTTCATCGAGCAGTATAACCAGCGTTGATGATGCATCTGGACAAGGCGGCTCATCCATTCAAGAGGCATTTGTTCGGGGTAAATGTCCGATGCCAGAACAAGATCGCATATCTGTTCAAGAAGCTTTTGTTCAATCATACGTAAGATTTCCTTCAATCAACTCCGGTGTGGTCTCGATTTTGAAGTAGGACACAATGCTCTTCAAAGTCAGTAAAAAAACCGGTAATTAAATTAACGGACGATCCCGCTTGAAAATAAAGTCCTTTCTTCTACAAATTTATGGCCCCCCCCGGAATGAAAAAAGGGGTTACCGGCTGACACGCCTGTGCCTTCAGCGCGGCCTGGCCTTTATTTATCTAACCGGTTTTCTCATTGCCGTTCACCAGTTTCTGCCCCTGGCCGGAGAAAACGGTCTTTATCCGGTGGGGCTTTTTCTTAAGCGTGTAACTTTTTGGCAGGCCCCGGGGCTTTTCTGGTTGAACCCTAGTGATGCTTTTATGCTTGCGGCGGCCTGGGCAGGGGTGTTTCTGTCGGTTCTGGCTTTAAGCGGCTTTTCTGAAAAGTATGGTCCCTGGTTTTCCGGACTGGTGTGGTTTCTGTTGTGGGTGCTTTATCAGTCCTTTGTCAACGCAGGCCAGGTCTTTTATGGATTCGGGTGGGAAACGCTTCTTTTGGAATGCGGTTTTTTGGCGATTTTTTTCGGGGATGAAAAAACGCCGCCGCCTGCGGCAATAATCTGGCTGATTCGCTGGATTTTATTCCGTTTAATGTTCGGGGCCGGATTGATTAAATTGCGCGGGGACAGCTGCTGGCGCGATTTGACGTGTATGTATTATTTCTATGAAACCCAACCCGTGCCGAATCCGCTGAGCTGGTTTTTTCATCATTTGCCGCCGCTCTTTCATAAAGGCGAAGTGCTGGTGAATCACTTTACCGAGCTTGTTGTTCCGTGGGGATTTTTCCTTGTGCAGCCGGTTTGTGCCATCGCGGGGATCCTGACCATTCTTTTTCATCTGATCCTGATTATAAGCGGTAATCTGGCATGGCTTAATTACATTACGATCATTCTGTGTTTTTCCTGTTTTGATGACCGGATGTTGAGCCGGGTGACGCGCTTGAAACCTCCCGCATACGGGGAAGCATCCAAAATACGCAGGGGAATGATTGCGGTTCTTACAGTTTTCATTCTCGTACTAAGTATTCCGTCGGCGGCGAATCTTTTTTCACGAAGGCAGAGGATGAATGCCAGCTTTGAGCCCTTTCATCTGGTGAATACTTATGGTGCGTTCGGCGGAATTACACGCAAGAGAATGGAAGTGGTGATTGAGGGAACCGCCGATAGGGTGATCGGACCCGAAACCGAATGGCGCGAATATGAATTTAAATGCAAACCCGGTGACGTTAAACAGAGACCGTGTTTGATGTCACCTTATCTTTATAAGTTGGATTGGCAGATCTGGTTTGCAGCAATGAATACCTATGCCGCTCATCCCTGGATTTTAAACCTGACGGCCAAGCTGCTTGAAAATGACAAGCCGGTCTTGAGCCTTTTGAAAACCAATCCGTTTCCGGACCGGCCGCCGCATTATATCCGGGCGGTTCTCTATGAATACCGGTTTAGTACGCCTGAAGAAAGACACCAGAGCGGGCAGTGGTGGATACGCACGCCGGTGAGGCCTTATTTACCCCCGCTTTCACTGGACAACCCGTCGTTTTTGAAAATACTGCGTAAACAACAATGGATCTAGAAGCTACTTGTGAAATAGCTTCTAAGTAATCGTGCATAAATTTTTGTATATATGCGTGTCATGCCGGACTTGATCCGGTATCCAGACCATGGATTCCAGCTTTCGCTGGAATGACAAATTGCACAAAGACTTTTGAACGATCACTTAGTACCGCTTGAACTAAAGAACATAAAATGTCAAAATAACCGCTCAGATCAATATCAACCAAGGAGACCATTATGGAAGAGACTCTGAATAAAATCGCTGAATTTGCAGTGCTATACGGAATTAATATCATTGCCGCAATCGCCATTTTTATCATCGGAAAATGGGTGGCCAACGTTGTTTCCGGGCTGATCGGAAAGATGATGAAACACTCCAATGTGGATACGGCCCTCAGCGATTTCGTGCAAAACCTGGTCAAAATCGCTATTCTTGCCTTTGTCATTATTGCGGCGCTCGGGCGGTTGGGAATTCAAACCGCATCGTTTATTGCCGTACTCGGTGCTGCCGGTCTGGCCGTGGGTATGGCTTTGCAGGGATCGCTTTCGAATTTTGCCGCGGGGGTTTTGATTATTCTTTTCCATCCGTTTAAGATCGGTGATTTTATTGCCGCCGGCGGAGAAAAAGGAACGGTCAAAGAGATCAGTATTTTTAATACGATTCTTAGTACGCCCGATAACGTGCGGGTGATTGTTCCGAATGCACAGATTACCTCCGGCAGTATTACGAATTATTCGGCCAATGCCCAGCGCCGGGTGGATCTTGTGATCGGTGTCTCCTACAGCGATGATCTGCAGAAAACAAAACAGGTGCTGACCTCAGTTATCACGTCAGATTCACGTGTGCTTAAAGATCCTGCGCCGACGGTTGCGGTTTCGGAACTTGCCGACAGCAGTGTTAATTTTGTGGTCAGGCCCTGGGTTAACGCCGCGGATTACTGGGATGTCTATTTTGCTTTGACCCAAAAGATCAAAGAAGAACTGGATAAAAACGGCATTAGCATTCCTTTTCCTCAAAGGGATGTGCACGTTAAAACAACGCAGACCGCCGGAGCGATTGCATAAAAAATCTGGCACTGAAAGCAAAGATCAATCCGCAGGCCTCTGCCGCGAACCGTTTTCAAATGAGAGGGCTTCTCAGGATGATGAGCGTCGTCTTATTAGCGGTTTTCGGCGCAGGTTGTGCGGCGCTTTTCGGATGGAATATTCATGCCCCCGGGCTTTTGTCCGAAGAGTTTGCTCAGGACATTTCGAAGATTCCCGCACGGGTAGCCCTTTACATTCCCGAAGGGCAGATTGATTATCTTTCAAAAGATAAGGGAACAGCTCTTTCAGATCCTCAAACTTATTACATCGGTGAAGCCTATGTGCCGATGCTGATTGAGTCTTTTCAGCACGGTGTGGATGAGTTTCTTCTTTTTGAAACGCTTCCGACCACAGAGCTGATGAAACGCTATGCGATTTCATATCTGGTGGTCTGTGAGATCAAGGATTTTAAGAACAGAAAACATTACCGCGGGCAGGGGCTTGATCTCTATACCGAAACATTTGTTTTTAATCCTGATTTGAGTTTGTATGCACGGTTTGAAACACGCGGGGCCAGTGAAGCCTGGAAGGTTTTTGCCAAAAAAGGCGGACCGGAGGTCAATTTAAATCATGCGATTGAAAGTAATTTAAGGTCCATGATGACTTATCTGCAGGATCTGCTGATTCAAGCGCAAAAGGGGACGGCATGAGGAAAAGGCGGGAACTTTTGCGGATGATCGTCTGTCTGTTTTGGATGACGGGTATTTTGCATTTTCCGTTAAAAGCCAATGAAGTGATTCCCGAAACGCAGAGTGAAGTGATTGTACGCGAACATCCGCAAACCGGGGACCCCTATATTGTCATTAAGGCTCAAGGTGATGAAGGCCGGGAAGATCTGCATTTTGGGCAGCCTCAAAAATATTCGCGGCCCGATTATGAGATGCTGCGCTCAAGCGTAAAGCCCGGGGATGTGGCTTATGACGGTCCCGTATCGTCACGCAAAAAAATTTATATTTTGGCCGCAAGTTTGGCCACACTCGGAACCGTAAGCGGGGTTGCAGGAGCGGCGCTTTTTCCCGCGGCTGCGGGAACCACGGCTTCCGGCAGCGGTGCAGGCCTGGCCGCAGGAGTGGCTGTGACCGGTGCGGCAACGGCGGCAGCTTCGATTGCCTTGAATCAGGAGATTCCTGATGACTATGTGCGCGAGCAGGAATCCCGGCTGCTTGAAATGCAGACTGACTTTTATCAGCGCTATGTTGCGCCGCATCAAATATCTCCGGTAGAATCAAATCGTTCGCAATGACGAATAAACAAATTACGAGGGGGCTCTATGAAATGTGTTTTTAACTTTTCCAGGTTGAATACGATCAGTCTGATAGCTGCTTTTTGCATGGTTTGCTTACAGCCGCTTTGGGCGGAAACGGTCTCGATCGAATGCCCGGTTGAAAACCGTTCGGCGATCCGCATGACGGTTTACTCCGGGGATTTGACGATGATTGAAGAAACCCGTACGGCCGAGCTGGTTCAAGGCGATGGGGTTTTGCGTGTCACCGGCATTCCGACAACGGTTCTCCCTGAGACCGTTGCGATTGAAAGTCTTTCCCAGGGTGAAGCCTTTTCAGTCTATGAGCAAAATTATGAGCACAATATTCTGACTCCTCAAAATCTTTTAGAGGCCTATACCGGAAAAGAAATCAAGATTCTTCAATGGAACGAGTATCAGGACCGCAAGGAGATCCTTTCGGCCCGTCTTTTATCCGCAGACGGACCTGTTTATGAAATCGACGGTCAAATTTATATCGGTTATCCGGGGCAGAAAGTGCTGCCGGGGATTCCTGAGGCCATGAATCTGAAACCGCAGTTTATCTGGCATTATCAGAATCCGGGTAAGACGCAGCAGGATTTTAGTGTGTCCTACCTGGCCCGCGGACTCAGTTGGGGGACCGATTATGTATTGAATATTAAAGAAGATCAGAAAGCGGATCTGACCGCATGGGTGACCGTGCATAATCAGAGCGGAGTGGAATATTCCGGCGTGGATTTAACCCTGATTGCCGGAGATCTGCACCGTGTGCCTCAGAATCGTGTGCAGCCGCGCATGTTTAAAGCGGTTGCCTATAGCGAAGCCATGAGCGCCGGAGCAGATGTCAACTTTAATGAAGAGAGTTTTTCGGACTATCACCTTTATCATTTGCCCAGACATGTGGATTTAGACAATTCATCGTCAAAGCAATTGAATCTTTATCGAATGGACGACATTCAAATTCAGCGTATCTACCGCGTGGAAGCGTCTTCGGGCTATTACCTGCAGCAATCTTCGGGTGGGGCGAATTCATCGGTACCGGTTCAGGTCATTTATAAACTGAACAATAATGAAGAAAGCGGAATGGGCCAGCCTCTTCCCGCCGGTGTTGTCCGGATATACAGTAAAGACGGAATGGGGCGCCGGCAATATGCCGGGGAAGACCGCATGGCCCAGACGGCTGTGGATGAAGAGGCTGAGATTCAGGCCGGAAACGCTTTTGATCTGGTTGCTGAAAAAGACCAGACGGATTATAAACAATTAAGCGCGAAGCTCTATCAGACCGCTTGGGAAATACGATTGAAAAACCGGCTTGACCGGGATGTTGAGGTGGAATGGAATGAAAATTTATTTGGCAGTTGGACTGTTTTGGATAGTTCAGAGCCGTATGAGAAAATAAAGTCCGATAAAATCCGATTTAGACTGAAAGTGCCGGCCAAGGGTACAGTGACAGCCCATTATCGGGTTCAAACCGGGTTATAACACAATGCGATAAGTTATAACAAAACCGATTGATTCCCAATTGGAAATACCTTACAATATCATTTCTCTAATGCAGCCAGTAGCAAGTTCTTAATGAATCTACCCGAAGAACCTACCCGGCTTATCGCACTTCTTTAACCATTTTTTTCGCAGCATCCATGTTAATAACAAAGACTAATCTTTAATTCGAGGAGACAAAAATGAAAAAATTCATCGCATGGTCTGGGCTTTTCTTTTTAATGTGCCTCGGTGTTGTTCCGGCGCCAGCAAAGGCATCGGAAATGCCGGCGGACGGTTACGGTTTTGAGTACTTCTATGTATTCGGAACTGAGGCCAAAAAAACAACCGGTGCTGAGGATAACGAGCAGACCGTGTTTATTGACGTTCCCGAAAATGCCGCAGGGGATGTTGTGGTTAATGTTTTTGATCCGGATACCTATAAAAAACCGGATGACCGCGGAAGATTCAGTTGGGATACAACGACGGTTTTTGAGCTTTACGGCAGCAAAAAACTGGATGACGCCACTTTTGCAGCCGGTGATAGTACCTATCACCAGAAGTTCTATACCTTTGGCCCCTATCCGAAGACTTCGGGACAAAAGGTGGGAAATCTCTATCGTTTTAAACTTTCGGCCCATACGACCGACGGAAATGACGGAAATCTTTTTAATGTCAATGTGAAGCCGGAATCTGCTGAAACCTATTCTGAGAATATTACTTTCAGATTAATCGCCGGGCACGGGAATAAGATGTATTTTTATCCTGAAGTCCCGAAAGACACGGCTAAAATTTTTGTCGACAGTTATGATCTTGACCCGACGGGCGGAAGCAGTGCACTTTATGACCCCAACAGCCGCAAACTTTATGATATTCAGAGTTCGGGCAGCGGTAAATGGCAGGAAACGATGGTGAATCTTGAACCCGGTCCGGCCAGACGGCTTGTCTATGTGATTACCAAAGGATATCAGATTGCCGGCAATTCAGGTTTAAAAGTCCGTGATGCGAAAGGGGCTCTTTTACCGATTTATTTTAAAGGTCCCCGTGTCGATGTTCCTGCACCGATGAAAAAAATGGAACCCAAACAGGAGCCTGCACCCACGAACGCCTGTAATCGTTTTGTATTTGATGCCAGAAGTTCTTATGACCCCAATAATGACAAAATTACTTATATGTGGGACTTTGGTGATGGGTTTACAAGTGAAGAATCCGTGGTGACCCATGATTATGCCAAAGGCGGTACCTATAAAGTGAAGTTAACGGTTTCTGATAATTCAGGGCTTGAATGTCAGACTTCCGAGACGGCGCAGATGGTGGATGTCAATACACCTCCGCAAGCCGCCTTTTCGGGTCCGAGCAGCACCTGTACAGGGGCCACAATCAACTTTGATGCCAGTGCCACCAAAGACGATCAGCCCGCCAATCTGACCTATCAATGGTCTTTTGGTGATGGCACGACGGCCGAAGGAGCTTCGGTTAAAAAGACTTATAGTGAGGGTGGTGTTTATGACGTTGTTCTGACGGTTGATGACAATGCCGGAACCAGTTGTTCGGTGGATAGTATCCGTCAGAGCGTTAAAGTGAATGCTCCTCCGGTGGCTGAAGCCGGTGAAGATGTGACGCTCAACCTCAAAGACAGTCGTGATGATTACGTGGTTGTTTTTGACGGATCTAAATCCTACGACCTCAATAATGATCAGCTGAGCTATCGCTGGGATTTTGGTGACGGCATGTCGGCTGAAGGACGCCGGGTGGAACACCGGTATGAGCAAGGTGGGCAATATACAGCCCGGTTGACCGTTGATGATAATTTCGGATCGAGCTGTTCTGTCGATAGTGATAAAGTCAATATTAACCTTAACCGTGCTCCCATCGCAGTTGCAGGTAATCCTCAATCCGCCTGTGTCGGAAAAGAACTGACCTTTGATGGGGGACAATCTTCCGGTGAAAAAGGTGAAACCTTGTCTTATCACTGGGATTTTGGCGACGGTTCGTCCGATAAAGGACAAGTCGTTAAACACAGCTACAAGCAGGGTGGCGAGTACCCCGTCAACTTAGTTGTTGATGACGGTAAGAATACCCCCGTTTCCCAATCAATCGATATTGTCCCTGTTAATATTAACGCCGGACCCAAAGCCAGACTCGGGGGCGTTGAAAAAACATGTGTTGGGGATAAGATCTCTTTTGATGCATCAGCTTCGGATGATCCTGATGGAGATAAACTCTCATATGCATGGGATTTTGGCGATGGCACCGTCACCAGCGGCGGAGCCAAGATGTCACATGAATATGACAAGGGCGGGAAATATCGTGTACAGGTAACCGTCGATGATGGAAAAGGATCTCCGTGTTCGGTTTCTACGACGAGAATAACCGTCATTGTCAATACTCCTCCGGTTGCAGATGCGGGACCGAATCTGGTGTGTTGTGAAAAACATACATCCGCTTTTGACGGTTCCGGTTCAGGTGACGCCGACGGGGATAAGCTGTCTTATGCATGGGATTTTGGCGATGGTGCTAGTTCAACCGACGGTGCCCAAGTCAGTCATTCCTATGATCAGAGCGGCTCTTACCGTGTTGTTCTGACCGTTGATGATGGTTCAGGGACATCCTGCAGCAGTGCGTCGTCCAGCTTTGTGGCGGATGTAAATGCTAAGCCGGTGTCGGTCATTAAGTTTAAACAAGCCTAAGCATTTCTAAGTTTAAAAAGCCGGAGAGAGGAAAATTCTCTCTCCGGCTTTTTGACCAATCACCTCAATACAGAGATATCTATGAGAATCATTGCTAAATTTCTCTTTACGCTCGTTATTGTCGCAGCCATTTTGTTTGCAGTTGTTTATGTTGCCGGAGCCCAGGTTCTTTCAGGTGTCTTATCCAGCAGTTTGGGTGTGCCCGTCAAAGTAGGAAGGATTCATCTCGCATCCGATTCGCTTGGAATTTATGGCTTTGAAATCAAGAATCCCAAAGGGTTTGGAGAGTCGACGCTTGCCAAAGTCCCTGAGTTTTCAATCCGTTTTCAGATAAAGGATATTTTGAATCGTAAGGTTCATATTGAAGATATCCGGCTTGATTTTGAAAAAATTGTGGTAGAGCGGAATGCCGAGGGACTGGTGAATCTGCTCCAGTTGAAGCCTGTAAAAGACATGCTTGAAGGCTCTCCTGAGCAGGATAAGCCAGCCGAAACGGATTCAGAACAGCCAGCAAAGAAACCTGAAACTTCTCAGCCCTCACTGGAATTACAGATTGATCAGGTTGTCTTTAGTCTTGGGACGGCTAAATATATCGATCGAAGCTCCGGAGAGAATAATGTCGTGGTTAAAGAATTTCCGCTCGGAGTAGAGCATGCTGAATTACATGATGTGACTAATCCGAAAGATATTGTTTATCAAATAGTGTTAAAGGTTATGCAGAAGATTGGGTTGAATGCGTTAATGCCGGATTTAAACCAATGGTCGATGGCCTTTAAAGTGCAAGCCAAAGAGGGGATTACAAAAATTAAAGAAGGCGTGGGCGGTCTTCTTCAAAAGTTCAACTCATAATAGCCCTTTATGATTAAAACTGATCCCCGCCCCAAAGTGTCGGGGATAAATTCGCACGGTGCACTTGACGTCACCCTTTAGGTTCCGTAAGTGCTGTGCTCATTTAAGGAGAATTAAGATGAAAAATAAATTCCAGCTTTTTTTTCTGATCGCCTTAGTTTCATTAACGGCTTTCGGATGCGGGAAGAAAGCAGATACGAATAAATCAATTGAAGATATTCAAAAAGAAGTTGCCTCAATGTCGACTGCCGATCTTGAGAAGACGGCACAGGCTTATGTGAAAGCGATTTCAGATCAGCGTGCTGAGCTTGAAAAAGTTAAAGCGGAATTAAAAACACTTTCGCCTAAAGATTTGCTCGGTGAAAAAGCCCAGAAAATCAAAACTGAAATGGCCGATGTGACTACCGAGATGTCTGAACTTGCAAAGCGATATAACATCTATGCTTCTAAATTTCGTGAGATGGGTGGAGATGTTTCGAAAATCAAATTGAATTAAATTTTGTAACGCCCGTTTTGATCAGGCCGGTCCTTTCTATCAGGACCGGCCTTTTTTTATTGAGACTCAGACTTGTGACTGCCGGAACGTCAAGTTCCGAGGCGAAGTGCCGGAATCCCTGATACAAAGAGTCAGGGACAAGAGTCTCTAAGCAAATAAATAGCATTTGCCAAGAGGTTCTATGCGAAAGATGCTTGATTAGAAGCTCTAATCATTTTGGTAGCGAGGCTTTATACAAAAAGCCATTACCTTTAAGACTGTAATGCCCAACGGCTCCGGGAATAAGCAGGGCTCTTCCGCGTTTCAAAGAAATGATCTCACCGGATTGTTTGTTTGTGACATTGATTTCCCCCTGAAGGCAAAGAATAATTTCAACCGTATTGTGGGTTGAAAAAAAATGTGCGGTATCCTCTTGCAATGTGATCTCTGCCAGAGAAAATTCTTCGGCGCGGGAAAGATATTTTTTCTCGCCGCTTTCCGATTTTTGAGGAGTTAATACCTCCGGGTATGATTCCGTAAAATGAGTGATTCTCAAAAGCTCGGGAGCATTGATGTGTTTGTGTGTAAGCCCGCAGCGAAGGACATTATCGGAATTGGCCATGATTTCGACGGCTAAACCTTCTAAATAACAATGCAAAATACCGGATGCAAGCTCGACGGCTTCTTTGGGCTGCAACGTAATCAAATTCAGAAAAAGAGGAGCCAGTACTCCAATATCATCCGGGTAGATTTTGCCTAGCCGTGTAACCCACTCATAGATGGGATCAGAACCGGAGTATTTTTTTGCAATTGCCAGTGTCCCTTGAATAATGTTTTTTCTTTCTTCGGTTTGCAAAGACCATAGTGTCTCAAAAAATATTCTAAGCCCTTCTTCCGTTTGATTTTTTTCAAACAGATCCAGTATCGGGGCTATGAAAGGGGTCCGGACTTTATTAAAAAGCTGGATGATCTGAGAGAATTTTCTAAAACCCACAAGGGCTTGGAACGGAGTTAAGGCGCATATCATTTCAGGTTTATGAAAACGGTCTTTATAGCAGCGTTGGGGGGCGTTAAGCGGAATTTTTAATTTTTCCTCACGTTCAAAACCCTCCCGGGCTTGTGCTGTATTGGGGTGAGCCTGAATGGACAGAGGCGTTTCCACGGCCAGGATTTTAAATAGGAAAGGGAGATGCCCTTTGAATCTTTCGTGGCAAACTTTTCCTAATATGTCTTGCGGATAGAGGCGGATCACTTCATCCAACCCGGTCCATTTTTCCTCGAAATAGATCTGAGATGGGGCAATAGGGTGGGTGCCTATCCATACTTCTGCCTGAGGTTGATCTGAGGGCACCGCTAAGTGCAGCAGCTCGGCAATGGCGGTTTTAGAGCCCCATTGATAATTCCGTATTTGATTCTTAAGAAGGCTGATACGATCCATAATTTATCTTAACGTCATTTTTTTGAGATTCTTCTGTTTCGGAGAAGGAGGCATTCTAAATGATTCCCCGCCAGGCGTCTAAGGAATAATCCGCTTTTAATTTGAGTGATTTATTTCCCTCATTCCTCTCAAGTGGACTCAGAAAAAGAACATTGATTTGAGCCTTATGAGGATAGAAGCTGTTTTTATCCGTTTCTGTGGTTGACTATAGAATTCATTTACTTTGGCCGATACATGAGTGTTAACTTTTCCTGGGTGTAGTCTCTGCCTGGGAAAGATTTTGTGGCATTAAATCTTTATCATATCAATAAATAGTGGGTCCTTGACTGCTATATATTGATATATATTTATATTAATAATAATACATTTAATCTTTTTGATCTATGGTGATCTATGAGCGTGATGGTGAACCGGACAATTAATATCTTATTAATAGAAGATAATCCGGATGACGTCTCTTTTATTCAGAAAATCATGTCTGAACAAAAAGATCCGTCTTTTTCTGTGGAAAGCGTTGGGACTTTAAGCGGGGCGATCGCGAGACTTGATGAGGGGATACCGGACGTGATCTTATTGGATCTTTCTCTTCCCGATAGCACAGGATTAGAGACCTTTGTGAAGGTTTATCAGCGGGTGCCCTCTCTACCCATCCTTCTTCTGTCAGGTGTGGATGATGATGCGATTGCGCTAGAAGCCGTTTTGAAAGGCGCTCAGGATTATTTGATGAAAGAGCATGTGCACGGAAAAATGCTTTCCCGTGTACTTCTCTATGCCATTGAGAGGAAAAGATCTGAAGAAGCGCTGAGGCAGATTGCTCAGAGTGTTTCCTCGGCAACAGGAGATGCCTTTTTTCGATCCCTGGTACACCAATTGACCAAAGCGTTGAATATGGACGTTGCTTTAATTGCGGAAGTTTCGGAAGAGGATAAGAGAAAATTAAAAACGATTGCGTTATATGCTTATGGTAAAACCCAGGATAATATCGAATTGGAAACCGCACCCAGCCCGTTTCCAGAGATTACGGACGCTAAAGTTCGTTATTGCCAGGAGAATGCACGTAGCCAATTTCCCTTAGATCCGTTGTTCGGTGAATATGAGGTCGAAAGTTTTATGGGTATTCCGTTGTTCGGATCAAAGAATCAATCTCTCGGGCTTTTGATGGTTATGGGAAAAAACAAAATGGAGCATGCGACTTTGACTGAATCCATGCTCCAAATCTTTGCGGCCAGAGCCGGTGGTGAGTTAGAACGGCGCCAGGCAGAAAAAGCGCTTGCCCGGGCGAGAGAACAGGAGATTGCAATCGGATTTAGAATTCAACAGGATCTTCTGTTGGGGCAGCCGCCGGATGATGTCGAGGGGGTTCGTGTTGCAGCCCATACGACGCCCTCACAGGAGGTCGACGGAGACTTCTATGATTTCTTTAGACACGGGGATGATTGTTTTGACGTCATCATCGGTGATTTTATGGGTAAGGGCATCCCTGCCGCCCTTTTGGGGGCAGCGACAAAAAGCCATTTCCTAAGGGCGATTGGTTCTTTGGGAGGAAACCTTCATGAAGGAAAAATTACTCAGCCTGAGGAGATTGTTCAGCGTGTACATCAACAAATGGCTAAACAGTTAATTGCCCTTGAAAGTTTTGTGACCATTTGTTATGCGCGTTTTGATCTTCAGAAAAAAGAGGTCTGTATCGTGGACTGCGGACATACCGAAACGATTCATTTTAGCGCTAAGAACGGCTCATTTAACAGAATCCGTGGTGAAAATATGCCTATGGGTTTTAGTGAAAATGAAACCTATAAACAATTTGTAATCCCCTTTGATCAGGGTGATTTCTTTTTTTTCTATTCTGACGGCGTAACGCAGGCGATTAATGCCGAGGGTGAGATGTTTGGCGAAGAGAGGCTTGGCTCATTGGTTTCTGCCCATCACCAATTGCCCCCGCAGGAGTTAATTAGCCGGGTATGTGATACGGTTCTGAAATTTTCAGAGTCATCGCAATATGATGATGATATTACGTGTGTGGCCGTTAAAATTACCGCGCTTAAAAGTGCAAATGTCGGCGGGGCTTGCGAGATGGAAATCGAAAGCGACTTTAACCAGTTGGATAAGATCCGGGAGTTTGTCCGGAGTTTCTGCCACAGGCAGGACCAAAATGTTTTTGCGCAAGAATCAATGGATAAGCTTGAGATTGCAGTTCATGAGGCGGCAACCAATATTATTGAACATGCTTATGAAGGGCGTCCCGGGCATAAAATTAAAGTCAGAATGGGTGTGTTGGATACCGGACTATCTGTTGATCTCTATCATTGCGGAAGGCCATTTGACCGGGACAATGTCCCGCCGCCTTCTTTTGATGGATCCCGCGACGGCGGATTTGGGGTTTTTATTATTGAAAATTATGCGGATCAAGTGACTTATTCCAGTGAAAAAGATGTTAAACGGATTAATCTCATATTTAATTTTAAAAGTAAACAAGAATAACTTGAAGATTAAATCAGAAAGGAAATGACTAATGGAAATGATTACGGAAAAAATCAAAGATGTGACAATTGTTAATATTCAAGGCGAAAAAATTGATGCGGCCAATGTTCCGGACTTTAAGCGGGATATCGTCAATGCATTGCCGGCTAATGCAAAAGTGGTGTTTGATATGAGTCAGCTTAAATTCGTGGATAGTTCCGGCTTGGGGGCGATCCTCTCATGTCTGAGAAGATTAAATGCCTCCGGTGGGGATTTGAAATTGTGTGGTCTGTCAAAGTCGGTTCGTGCTTTATTTGAACTTGTAAGGATGCACCGTATTTTTGATATTTGCAATACAAAAGAGGAAGCTGTTGAAGCATTTCAAAAATAATCTCTTTTTGTTAAAGTTTGATTTCCTAGAGCAGCTTTGGTGTTTTAATCTGATTTTAAAAAAGCTGAACACGCGTATATTGCCTGTATGTTCGCTATTGAGGCGCGTTTGAATTATGTTAAACGGTACGGATAAGCCTTGGGTTATTGTTCAGACCCATAATAATATGCCGCTTATCTCGGAGACACTGCAAAAACTCCAGTCTCAAGATCTCGAATTTCAATTGATGGTATGTGATTCTTCATCGGATGATGGGACGCTCGATGAGGTTCGAAAGTACACAGACCACATCCTTCAGTTTTCCGAGGGCGACGCATCGCCTGCCAAGAAACTCAATCAAGCCATGAAACACGTGAACGGAGAAGTGGTTGTTTTTTTGCATCCTGAAGCAGTCCCCTTAAACCGGCATTGGTTGAGTGATCTGATTACAGCGATGGACAACCCCCGCATCGCGGCTGTTTTTAGCCGCCAGGTTGCCCGGCCCGATCACTGTCTTATTCATATAAAAGATTCCGAAGATTTCTTTGGAGACGGGAGCCGTCAAAAATACACACGCCATTGTTTTTCACTTGTTTCAGCGGCCATACGCAGAAGTCTTTGGGAGAAATCCCCCTTCAATGAGGATTTCCAAAGTAGCACCGGTTTTTATTGGACCTGGCATGCCCGGATGGCCGGTTACACCATTCGTTATGTTCCTGACTCGATGGTGATGTATTCGCGGGATTATAAGGTCAAAGACTATTATCTTCAGAATTATGATGAAGGCCGTACCGAAGCCCTTTTGTTTGATTGGGGGAAGTGGGACAGCGCTTTCCTGAATTACTCTTTATTCCCCTATGGCAGGCAAGTCCTGAGTGATTGGAAATATTGTCTGCCGAAATGGGCTCTTAAAACGGTTTTATATGCTCCGATTTTGAGAATGGCCAGAATGCTGGGGCGCCGAAGGGGTTTTAAGACCGGGTTGCGAAAACGAAAGAAGAAAAAAACATGAAGTTTTTTATTTTTGGACTATTTTGTATTTTTGGAGTCCCAGCAATGGTCATGGGATCCTATTCTTTTACGAAGGTACGCTGGTGGATGGCGGCAATTCTTATATTCTCCACATGCCTTGGGGACGTGGCCGGTATTAATTTTGTTTCGATGGAGCATTATCGCGGACCTGACCGTGGCTTTGAAATAACGCTGACGGATTTAATTGCTTTTTCTCTTTTGGTCTCGGCGTTTATGCGGTTTCCTTCAAAAATCAAATGGTTTCCGTTGAATACGGTATTGTTTATGGTCTTATTTGGGTCTGCGTTAATTTCTTCGGCCGTAGCTCCTGAGCCGCTTTTTTCGGCCTTTACACTCTTTAAGATGCTGCGGTCTTATATGCTGTATCTTTGTGTGGCGAATATTTATCGTATGGGGATCCCGAGAGATTATATTTGGGGCGGGTATATTCTGATCGGGGTTGTGGTCACGGTCTTGGCACTTCAGCAAAAATATTTGTGGGGAATTTATCGTATTTATGGTCCTTTTGATCACTCGAATACGGTTCCTATTTATTTGAACCTGATTATGCCGGTCGTTTTGCTCTGGGGATTTTGTGATTCTCGAATGTCGATGCAACGGATGCTTATCTCTGTTCTTACGGCCATGGGAATGGTCTTCTGCGTCGTTGCGACTGTCTCCCGTGCAGGCATTGCTTTTTCGGGACTTTGTATGGCCGGTGTTTTTTGCATTCTTTTGATGTATGCCCGGTCTTTAAGGTTTTGGGTTGCTTCGGTGCTCATTGCCATTGTTGTCATTTTTGGGGCACTTAAATCCTATGATACGGTCATGGCGCGTTTTGAAAACGCACCGGCAGAGAGTGAGATGGCCAGGGCGGAGTTTGAAAGAGTCGCGAAAATGATGACGCGTGAACATACTTTTGGCGTGGGATTAAATAATTTTTCACTGGTCATGACTTCCACGTCACGGTACCGAAAAAATGTTGTCGTTATGGCAGGTGAAGAAGAGTCGGGGGTTGTGCATAATGTTTATTTGCTCACATCCTCTGAGATGGGATATTTGGGACTTATTGTTTATATTTTAGTCATTACGCGGTTTTTAGCACTTTACGCCTGGGCCTTCTTAAGAGAGAGAAAATCTATGGATGGACTTTTGCTTGGAGCGTATTGCCTTGGATTTATTGCGGCACATTTGACGGGGTTTCTGGAATGGGCTATGAGGATTACGCCGGTAACTTATTTGTTTGTAATCACATCCGGTATTGCGGCAGCTCTCAGAGAAGACCTGATTTTTAAACGTAAATATGCAATGCTGCCATCAACGGCGGGATAATGAAATTATAAATATAAAATACGGGGAAAATTGATGAGACGAAGTGCAGAAGTGTTAATTAATGCTTTGACAAGCGTATTGGGATATGCCGTATCGCTGGCCGTGCTTTTTATTTTAACGCCGTTGATCATTAAGAGTGTCGGGACTGAGGATTTTGGGCTGTGGTCGTTGATGTTTTCGCTGCTGGGATTATTCGGTTTAATTGACCTCGGATTTGCCGTCGGTGTGATGAAATATGTTGCTGAATGCAGAGGCAGCGGGGATATCGAAAGACGCAACAAAATGGTGAGCACGCTTTGGGCGGTTTATCTTGTTTTGGCCCTTGTCGCCGGTTTTGGGATTTTGGGCTTATCGGCTATTTTTAATCCTGTTTTTTCAATCCCGGCAGAGCAACAGCATAAGGCCATTATGCTTCTATGGATATTAGCGGCAAGATCCGTCTTGTTAAGTATTCCTTTGGGATTATTCCGGGGGATTCTTTTTGGGGAGCAGAAGATTTATTTAATCCGGTTGATTTCGGCCTTTTCAGTCGCGTTGTACGGTATTGTTACCTGGCTCGCTTTGAAACGTCATGCCGACATTATCACGGTGGCCTGGATTAATCTTGCGGCCATGATTTTGGAGCATCTGTGCTATGTTGTTTTCTGTTTCAGCTTTGTTAAAAAACTGAAAGTATCATTGCGATTGGCGGATTTTAAATTGTTTAAAGAAGCCGCATCTTTTAGCTTCTCTCAATTTATGGTGGACATTGCATCCATTATCAGACTGCGGACTGATCCGATGATTATTAAATTTTTCATGCCTCTGCCGGCTGTAGCGCTTTATGCAGTGGCTCTCAAAATGGTTGAGAATGCATTCCTTTTTATCAAACAATTTGCCAACATTTTGACCCCGTTGATAGCCGAATTAAAAGGAATGGGCGATGATAAGCGGATTCGATGGATTCTGATTATATGCTCTAAATATACCCTGGCGCCTATGATGATCATTACGATGGGTAGTATCACCTTTGGACGCGAGTTTTTGAATCTGTGGGTTGGCCCGGATTTCGGACAATCCTATGTTCTGTTGATTATTCTCATGTGTTCACTGGCCATTTCAATGGCGCGTGAGGTCTCATCTTCGATATTGGCCATGACGGGTTTTCATCATGAAAGCGCTAAAATCTCAGGTGTTGCCGCATTGACCAACATCGTGATTAGTATCGCCTTAATTAAACCTCTCGGGCTCGTCGGTGTGGCCCTGGGGACTTTAATGTCAACGATTTTTGTGGATTTCATTTTTTTGGTTGGTAAGGCCTGTAAGGTCTATCAGGTTAAATTCGGAGAATTTTTATACCGGGGAGTGGTCCTTGCTTTAATTCCGGGTTTTTTTCAATTAGGGGTCAGCGAATACGTCAAAAGGACCTATGCGCCGATGAGTATTTCGATGATTGTCGTCGAATCCTGCGTGGGTACTGTCGCTTATTTAATAGTTTTTTGGCTATATGCGGTTTCGAAATCAGAAAAAGAAATGATTATGAGCAAAATTTTTAAACCTAAACGGACAATGTAATATGCCTGAGATGGATCCTGAATATTTAAAATCCCAGATGCAGGAAGAGAAACTTCCATTTGAGCCGAGAACTCTACTGGTCGGATTGTGGCTGCGGCTTTGGATTCTTGTTGTTTTTTGGTGTGTGACGATTATTGTCGGTTTTGTGGCTGCAAAAATAATGGGAACCCAGACCTTTGCGGCTGAGACAGTGCTGTTATACAAACCGTCGGCATTAGGGGCTCAAATCGTGGGGAAAGAAGAACAACTTCCTATCGATACGCTGATGCATATGGTGAAAGTCCGCACGAATTTAGAAGAAGTCCGGAGGCGTCTGGGATTGGAGGTCAGGACATCTATTATCGGTTATGCCTGTGATGTTGAGGTCCAGAGAGATACAACTTTGATGATTATTCAATGTTATTGGGATAATCCCAGAATTGTTGCGGCTTTAGCCAATTCCTTGCGCGATGTCTTTATGGAAAATATCGGAAAAATCCATATTTCGACCATCGATTCCCTGTATGAGGAAGCTCTCCGTGAAAAGCAGGTGCTCAAATCAAAACAGGCTGAGATTAGAGTGGCGGTTGAAGTCTCTAAACAAAATGCAGAGGCAGAACAAGAGGCTGAGAGTTCCACAGAGGACATGCAGCGCATGCTGACAAGAATGCATCGCATACGAAGTGCCATTAGTGATGATAAGAAACACAGTGAAGACCTGAAACGATTGGCTGAGCTTGAACTCGCCTATAAAAATGCAAAAAAACTTTACGAATTGGGTGCTGTTGCTAAAGAAGCTGTGGATAAAGCAGCGGTGATTTTAGAAAAACAGAAAAAAATCACTTATGATACGGAAAAAATTAAGAATTGGAAAAGTCAACTGGAAGAAATTACTGAGGCTGTAGCGCCGTCAAATCAGAAAAAGGCCAAAATGATCGATGGCCCAAGTGACGCGGTTGAACAGAGAGCATTAGACCTTCAGCTCGAAGAAGTTGCGCTTGATGAACGCATAAAGTACTTAGAGCAACTCAGAGAAGAAACGATTACGGGTGAGTTGGCCGGGGAACATGGCCAGAAAGATTTTACGGTCGTCTCGATTGCTGAAGTGCCATCGACGCCATCGCATTCCACCACAAAAATGCTTTTTGTCGGAATTTGTTTTGTCGGTTTTACGGTGGGAATTATCCTGGTTGTATTGCTGGTTCTGCTGGATACAACCCTTAAATCAGCCCCTGAAGTCTTTTTGAAACTGAATCATAAAACGATTGGTATTGTTCCCAAAATATCCGGCCGGCAGAAGCTAACTCCGGCAGAAGAAGGGTCAAACCTTTTAGAGCTCTTTAAGATTATTTCTCGAAAAGTCAGATCTTTGATTCCTCAAAGAGGAGCAAAGATACTGATTGTGAGTACAAAGCCGGGAGAGGGCAAGACGGTTGTCTCTACGAATTTAGCAGCCTGCCTTGGGCGTCAGGATGAGCGTGTCTTGCTGGTTGATGCCAATGTAAGGGCACAATCAAGCCAGAAGGCTTTAGGCGAGTTACTTTTTAGTGAGCAGGGTCCCCTGAAAGGGCTGGGAGAATATCTATCGTATGAAGCCGATTCTGTAGATGAGATTATCTGGCCGACGGCCTTACCGGGTGTTGAATGTGTTCCCCGTGTGGGAAAGGCCGTCCTTTCCGATATGCTGGGGTCTAACCGAATGAAGGAGTTTTTGGATGAATGCGCAAGCCGTTATGGGGTTGTTGTGATTGATTCTCCTCCTCTTCAGTCCTATGTGGATGCAGAGTTATTGGCGCAATGGTCGGATGCAATTATTTTAGTCATCCAAAGCCACTACTGTAAAGGTTCCCAGATTAAAAAGATTCTTGAACGGCTCAAAACGACGAAAGCACCAATTGCCGGAGTCATCCTCAACCGGGTCGATAAACTTTACCTGGAGCTGGATTAGATGAATGTTATCCAGGTTCCCAGACGTTTTGTGACCAGTGACTGGGGCGGTACGGAAACGGTTATCTTGCAGACGTGCCGTCAACTGCGGAAGGCCTCAATTCATACCGAAATCTATACGACCAGTGCCTTATCCCTGCCGGGTGACGATGCTATTGATGGCGTGCCGATTAAGAGGGTTCCTTATTTCTACCCCTATTGGGGGCTTTCTCCTGAAGCTAAACGTCAACTTGATTTGAAAGGAGGTAATTTGTTTTCTTTTCAAATGTTGAAAGCCCTGAAGAACTATAAGCCTTTAGATCTTATTCATCTGCATACAGGAAAAAGATTCGGCGGGATTGGACGTTATATTGCCCTTAAGCGGAAAATACCGTATGTGATATCCCTGCACGGCGGTGTTTTTGATGTTTCTCCACAGGAAGCCGCCAGATGGACCGAACCCACGCAGCATGCCTTCGAATGGGGGAAGATTCTTGGGGCATGGGTTGGTGCGCGCAAGGTTTTGGATGATGCTCAGACCATTATCTGCGTGGGGCAACGCGAACAGAAAGAAGTCCAGAAAAGGTTTCCCCGAAAACGAGTCGTCCATCTTCCTAATGGGGTTGACCCTGAAAGGTTTGAAAAAGGAGATGGTGCCGCCTTTAGAAAGAAATGGAAAATAGACGGGAATGCTTATTTGTTGATTAATGTCGGACGGATTGATCCGCAGAAAAACCAGAAATTTCTCATTGAAGCCTTTGAGAATATCCGGAGCTTAAAACCGAATGCTCATATGCTTTTTGTCGGACATGTCACGAATGATCCCTATTACAGTGAACTGAAACGTTTGATTCATGAAAAAAAATATGAAGATTGGATAACGATGATTCCGGGATTTGATGCCGAAGGGAGTGATCTTGTGGATGCTTATCATGCCGCGGATCTCTTTGTCCTGCCTTCGGTTCACGAGCCTTTTGGAATCGTTATCCTGGAGGCCTGGGCTTGCGGGCTTCCGGTCCTGGCCAGCCGGGTGGGCGGCATTCCGTCATTTGTTGAGTCCGGCAAGGATGCCCTTTTGTTTAGCCCCGACAGCCGGGAAGATTTTTTGAAGAATTTAAGAGATATCATTCTAAATGAAAATTTGAAGAATGAGCTGGTTGCCAATGCCCGACGGAAAGTGGAAGCTGAATACACTTGGGAAAAAGTAACCCAAAAGCTCATCGGAATTTATCAAGAGACCCTTCAAGCCTATCACCAACAGCCTCTTTAAGCCCTCTCTTTGTAAGGCGGCATTCACTCTTATTTTTATCCAGCAAGTGATTACGTCCGAGTTTTCCAGGATGACTTTTATATTATAACCACTTATATTTAAATGAGTTATGACAAATTAATTTCCCGGAGTATTTGTGTCACCGCATAAAGAGTATTTGCAAATCAAGGGCATAACGAGTATATTATTGTTAGTAAAAATTCTTTAAAATTATATATAAAATCATAATACTTTTAGTTGATTGTTAAAGAAAATTGTGACATATTTTCATTTAAAATTGGTCACTGACACTTGAAACGTCAACCCCGAAAGCAAAGATTATGAAGATTGGAATGACTACTTTTGGCGGAGATGGAGGGAAATCCGGAATCAGCCAATACATCATAAATCTTTTCGAGCAATTTACTTATCTTTCCAACGGCCTGGCTTTTGAAGCTTTTGTCTATGAGGATGAAAAGGAAATTTTTATTCCCGGCGATGCGGATAAGATTAAGGCCTTATCCTTTGGCGGAAAGATCCGACCGGCCCTAAAAAATATCGCATGGCATCAGATGGCACTTCCGGGATGGTGCCGTAAGAGGAATTTTGATGTTTTATTTTTACCGGCAGCTAACCGGCGGATACCTTTTCGTGTTCCTTGTCCTATGGTCGGCTCAGTGCTTGATTTTTCATCTCTCCATGTTAAAAATAAGTACGATGCTGCCCATATGTTTTATATTAAACATATTTTGCCGGCCCTGGTACGCAGACTTAATCATGTCATTACCATCAGTGAAGCCAGTAAAAAAGATATTGTCGAGTATGCAAAAGTCAGCCCGGATCGTGTTACAGTGATCTATCTCGCCGCCAATGCTCAGGTTTACTATCCCAGGGACAAACAACAGTCACAAGTGACTATGGCAGAAAGATACGGAATCCGGGCGCCTTATATTCTCTACATATCAAGAATCGAGCATCCTGGGAAAAATCATGTCCGGTTGATACAGGCTTTTGAACGTCTGAAACAAAAACTGGATATCCCTCATCAGCTGGTGTTGGCAGGCAGTGACTGGACACAAGCCGAAGTTGTTCACGAAACTGCGGCTCGCAGCCCTTATCACCACGATATTCATTTTACGGGTTTTTTCCCATCCTCGGATTTGCCGAATCTTTATGGCGGGGCCGATCTCTTTGTTTTTCCTTCGCTTTTTGAAGGCTTCGGGATGCCGATTTTAGAAGCCATGGCAAGCGGGATTCCCGTGGCCTGCTCAAATATTTCATCAATGCCGGAAGTGTCCGGACCCGCTGCGGTATTATTTGATCCGTATGAGATCGAGAGTATGGAACAGTCGATGCAGCTTCTGTTGGAAAACCCTGATAAGTCGGACGATTACGTCAAGATAGGACTAGAGAGGGCAAAACAGTTTAATTGGGCAAAAACCGCTAAGAAAACGCTGGAAGTTATCGAACAAGCTGCCGGTCACAAATGAAGGCTTTTTCAAGAAGCTATTTAATCGGTATTGCCGGGGGATCAGGATCCGGGAAATCATTTTTAAGCGGTTTTATTCGCAAACATTTAGGATCGGAGAATGTTTTGGTCATGGCTTTGGATAGTTATTACCGGGATTTATCTGATTATGAAATGTCTGTCCGGGAAAAAACAAATTTTGATTCTCCGGATGCTCTGGAACATGACCTCATTGCACGGCAACTGGAAGCTCTTTTAAAAGGTCAGAGTGTACAGAAGCCAGTTTATGATTTTACTTCTCATACACGAAAAAAAGAAACCGAAGAGATTTTTCCGAAGCAGTGGATTATCCTTGAGGGATTGTTTTCGTTGTATTGGAAGGAAATACGCGATGTTTTGAGTATGAAGATATTTATTGAAACAGATACGCAGACCGGGCTTGAACGCAGAATCAAAAGAGATACGCGTGAACGCGGCCGGACCGTAGAGTCTGTGACCGAACAGTATCGGCAGAGCGTGATCCCGATGTATGAAAAATATATTCTTCCGACTAAGGTCTATGCCGATATCGTGATCAGTGGAACGGCTGCACCGGAGAGATCTTTTCAAACGATCATCAATGAGTTGAACCCCAAAGGTTGAGTGGATGGATAAGTGCCCGCAGAACATGTCCGGAAAACATACTGAGCGAATCGAGCTCATGCGTGAGCTTTACAACCGCTACGGACGCATCGGCAGCGGCCGCCTGCGTTTCCTGCAAAAGAAATATGCCTGGCTTTTTGTGGTCGGCGGTACAAAACTGATTAAGAGGATCATGGATTTTACTGCGGCCTTATTTCTGCTTGTTCTGCTTTCTCCGCTTTTTTTATTGGTTTCGATTTTGATTAAATTGACCGATGGAGGACCTGTTATTTTTTGGCAAACCCGGGTAGGCCTTTACGGTAAGGAATTTCGATTTCCCAAATTCAGATCCATGGTTTTGGATGCTGAAGTATTGAAAGATAAATTATTAGAACAGAATCAGCATAAGGAAGGCATCACCTTTAAGATGAAAAAAGATCCAAGAGTGACGTGGATCGGCAGGATTATCAGAAAGCTCAGCATTGATGAATTGCCTCAACTTTGGTGTGTCCTAAACGGGCAGATGTCTCTTGTGGGGCCACGTCCGCCGGTTCCCCGTGAAGTGATTCTTTACACGCTTTCGGCCAGGCGCCGGCTTGATGCCATCCCCGGTCTGACTTGTATTTGGCAGGTCAGCGGGAGAGGGGATATCCCTTTTTCGAAGCAGGTCGAACTTGATATTCAGTATATTGAAAGCCAAAGCCTTTGGCTTGACATCTGTCTGCTTTTCAAGACGATTCCGGCCGTTCTTACGGGAAAAGGAGCTTATTAGAGGTTGTTCGATTTGAAAATCTGAAAGAATTTTCAAATCGATTACAACCTCTTATCCCAGAGCGAAGCGATGGGGTTAGACAGAGGCGGGTTTGAAAATCTGAAAGAATTTTCAAATCGATTACAACCTCTTATCCCAGAGCGAAGCGATGGGGTTAGACAGAGGCGGGTTTGAAAATCTGAAAGAATTTTCAAATCGATTACAACCTTTAGAGGTTGTTCAATTTAAAGGAGAGTATTGTTTGAATTGATTACAACCTCTTATCCCAGAGCGAAGCGATGGGGTTAGCTTATTTTTATGCATTCATTTTCAGATAGGATTCATTCTATGCCGTATCAATCTGATCACGAGAAAGAACGCCTTAAGAAGAATTTATACAGACGTTTTTCACAGCACGGACTAATGCGTTTAAAAGTCAGAAGGTTCTTATATAGCCTTGGCTGGATTTTTGTGATTCAGTTTTTACAAAGTACAAAACGCATAGTCGATATCCTCTTCGCATTATTGATTATGGTGCCTCTTTTCCCAATCTACGCAGCCTTTTTCATTGCCTACGCAATGAGGCATCCCATGATTCGTACGATCCGCCGGGTCGGCCGGTGGTGTGTTGAATTTGATGAATATTACTGGGAGTTGCCGCAGAATCAATTCGGTGATTTTTTGCGTCAAATAAAACTCTACCGGCTTCCGGTGATGATCAATATCCTTAAGGGGGATATGTCTTTTGTCGGGCCTCGGCTGGTCTCTCCCGGGGAAATGAGTCCCCGGGAAAAAGCCATCCGGAAACGCTACAGCGCAGCTCCCGGACTTATTTGTCTCTGGCAGATTCGCAAAGCCGGTAATGTCCATTATGGGCATGAACATGAATCGGATGCCGAATACATTGATAATCAGAGCATTCGGGGCGATTTCGGGATTCTTTTGAGAGGAATACCGGCCATGCTCTATGGCGAGGGCGTTGATGTTGCTCCTGACCTGATTACGATTTTGAATATACCGATTAATAATCTGACCATGATGGAAACGATAGCCTGGATTTTAGAGCGTCTCGAAAAAAATCAAGGAACTTCTCAGATTTGTTTTGTCAATGCAGATTGTGTAAATATTGCCTACCGGCAGCAAGAGTATTTGGAAGTGCTTAATGATTCATCCTTAGTTCTAGCTGACGGAATCGGGCTTAAACTTGCCGGAAAATTTCTTCAGCAGCAAATCAAACAAAACGTAAACGGAACTGATTTATTCCCACGGCTCTGCGAGGCCCTATCGGGAACACCAAAGAGGATTTATCTTTTGGGTGCACGTCCGGAAGCCATTGAAGGGGTTTCTAGCTGGCTCCGGAAACATTATCCGCAAGTGATGATTGCCGGCATGCAGCACGGCTATTTTAAACCGGAGGAAGAAGCCGGAGTCATTCGTGAGATTGCATCTTCGCAAACCGACATTCTGTTTGTCGCCTTTGGGGCACCCAGGCAGGATCTTTGGATTCGTAAACATTTAAAGTTTTTAAACGTCAAAATAGCCGTAGGGGTCGGGGGCCTCTTTGATTTTTATTCAGGACGTATTCCCAGAGCGCCTCTATGGATGCGTGAAATCGGGCTCGAATGGATTTACAGGCTTTATCAGGAACCTCTGCGTATGTGGAAACGCTATATCCTCGGTAATGTGGCATTTCTTTACCGGGTTTTCAAAGAAAGATTTTTTAGAAGGTCTTAGTCTTTTTAACCGATAAATAATAAGTAGAATCCAAATGACCTTCATTTTAGACAAAGGGAAATAACCGATGAAAGCCGTAATCATCGCCACAGGCGAACATTCAAATTTAATGCCGTTAGACCGCTCCTGGCCGGCTCCGCTTGTTCCTGTGATGGACCGTCCCTTTATCCAGCATATTGTTGAGATGGCGGTTGACCTTGGTATCCAGGAAATCTCATTAATCCTTAGCCACTTACCCGAAAAGATAGAAAGCTATTTGGGCGACGGCCTTCGCTGGGGAGTGCGTATTCATTATCATCTGACACGTGATCCGGTTTTTGCCTATCAAACCATTGCCTCGATGCAGACCATTCAGTACCGAAAAGAAGGCTTTTTGCTCGGCCATGCCGACCGGCTTCCTGATCTGAGAACAGTTCGACTCAGTGATGAAGATCAAAATGACCATTTATCTGTTTTCTGTAAAAAGAGTCCGGCCTTTTTATGGACCGGATGGGCCTGGATTCCCAAAGGATTTGATCTGGATTGGAATCAGGCACTTAATGAACAGATGCTTGGCGAACATCTCATCAAGTGTGCGAATACGCGCTATGGGGGAGTGGTCGATATTGACCGGATTCTCAGTATTCAGAGCTTTGAGGATTTGACCGAGGCCAATCGGCAGGTGCTGGATAAATCTTATACGGGATTATTATTTTCGGGTAGAGAAATTGAACCTTCAGTATGGGTTTGCCGTAACGTCAGCCTGCACCCGACGGCTAAAATTAAACCGCCCGTTTATATCGGTGAAAATAGTCAAATCGGTATGGGGACTGAGCTTGGGCCCTATGCCGTGATTAGCCACGGCAGTATGCTGGATCGTCACTGTATGGTTTCGAATTCGTTAATCTTCCCGGGTAGTTATGTCGGAGAATCGTTGGAGCTTTCTGATGTGATTATCGATAAGAACCGGCTGATTAATACCCGGCTGGAAGCCAGCACGATTGTCCGCGATGATTTTATTATTAGCAGTATGAGTGCCAAGGGGCTCCTGAGAACACCGGTGAGTCTTTTTGCACGGTTTTGCGCTTTGATTGCACTGATTATTTTGCTGCCGGTTATCCTTTTGACGGCATTGATCTTGAAGATTTTCCGCAAAGGCCCGGTATTTTACAAAAAAACGGTTGTTCGCATTCCGACGACAGATGATCAGGCGGATTGGACTTACTTTGATTTATGGTCTTTTACGGATAAAGCATTGGATTATGAAGTTTTTCATTCGAGATTCAAAGATTTGTTTTTAAGAGTGCTGCCCGCACTTATTCACATTGCCCGGGGGGAACTGGCGATGGTGGGTGTGCGTCCCCGGACAGTTGAAACGCTCGAAGCGCTTCCCTCTGATTGGAAGGCTCTTTATGTCAAGGCTAAGCCCGGTTGTGTGACGGAAGCATGGGTTCATTATGGGAGTAATCCTAAAGATGATGAACGTTATTCTGCCGAGGCTTTTTATGCCGTCAATGGTCAATTCCGTCACAATATAAAAATTCTGGTTAAATATATTCTTTGGCTTTTTCATCTTTATTCACCCGGAAACAATGCAGATGTCATGACGGATGAAGAGGATGATTAAATAAAATGAGCCGAAAAGTCACAGGTGTTTTTACTGCGATTGCCGTCGTCGTTTTATTAAGCCTTGTTTTATTTGGCTTTATTCGATTTCAATTAATATCCCACCCCGATTCGTCCTCTCTTGTCGAGTTTAATCCTGATATTCCGCTTCAAGCCTATCCTGCAGGCGGAGTCGCAGTCCGCATATTGACCTCTGATGTCGTTGAGATTATGCGTGTTTCACGGTTTAAGACCGAAGGAAAGGATTTGTGGCATCCGGAAGCTGAATGGTTGAAACTGAATAAGATCCCGGCCGGGGAGTTTATCCTTTCAGTGGACGGGCAGATTCAAACAGTCGTACAAATAGGCTATAAGCGCCGGGTTCTTTCGGCTTCTCAGAAGAAAGATGACCTGCGGATCGGTCATTTTTATTATTTGAAGATGAATACGCCTTTTCGGGAAAATGATTTGATCTCAATCAGTCTTCCCGAAAATTGGAATGCCTCAAAGGGACTGAATCCAATCATTAAAAAATTTGATTCCCTAAGAGTCAATCCGCTCATCCATATCAGTCAAGTCGGTTATCTCCCCGGGAGTGTGAAAAAGGCTTTTGTCGGATATTATTTGGGAGATATGGGGGAATTGATCGTGAAAAGGGATCAGCCTTTTATGATCCTGGAGGAGGGGAGCAGCCGTGTGGTGTTTCAAGGGATGTTGAAGCCTCGGCCTGACGAGGGATGGAAATTGAGTAAAACACCCTACCAGCATGTCCTTGAAGCGGATTTTAGTGATTTAGATACTCGTGGTACGTATCGTTTGTCGATACCGGGCCTTGGGATATCCCATCCATTTCGGATTAACGAATCCGTGGCAGCGGTCTACGCGCGTAGTTATGCTCTGGGTTTGTATCACCAGAGATGTGCCGCCGCCCTTGAAGAACCCTATACGCGATTTGGCCATGCTCAGTGTCACTTGGCACCGGCGGAAATACCTCAATGGAGCATACACGACAAGAGCTATATGCCGGCTTCAATGAAAAAAGTTCCGTATGGATTATATTCATTTAACCGTACCGGACAAGTCGATGTGAGCGGTGGACACCATGACGCAGGAGATTACAGTAAGTATACGATTAACAGCACGGCGCTGATTCATTATTTGACTTTTGCGGCTGATGTTTTTCCTCATGTCGCCGAACTGGACAACTTGGGACTTCCGGAAAGCGGTGACGGCAAGAGTGATCTTCTGCAGGAGGCCGAATGGGAAGCTGACTTTTTAATGAAAATGCAGGATGATGACGGAGGTTTCTACTTTTTGGTTTATCCGCGTGATCGTCCGTATGAAGATGATGTGTTGCCCGATGAGGGGGACCCCCAAGTGGTTTTCCCAAAAACCACAGCCGCAACGGCGGCGGCATCGGCTGCCCTGGCTCAGTTAGGATCTTCTCCGAAGTTTAAAGCAATCTCTCCGCAGAAAGCGGCTGCCTATCTTCATGCAGCCCAGAGAGGATGGGGATTTATAGAAAAGGCGGTTGAAAAGTATGGTGCGCAGAGGACCTATCAGAAAATTACGCATTACGGAGATTGGCAGGAGGATAAAGATGAAATTGCTTGGGCTGCGACAGAACTCTTTCTTGCTACGGGAGAACAGCGTTATCAGAAGCAGTTGATCGAATCGTTTGACCCCGCGGATCCCAAAACACAACATTGGCAATGGCAGCGGTTATTTGAAGCTTATGGGAATGCCGTTCGAAGTTATGCCTTTGCCGTTGAATCGGGCCGCCGCAACCGCGAGGAGTTAGATGTTGAATTCAGCAGAAAAACCCGTCAGGAAATTATTTTAGCGGCACATGATTTAGTCAACTATTCCAGTGCCAGTGCCTATGCCTTGAGTTATCCTTTTCCAAGTAAACGGGCTCAAAATGCCGGATGGTTTTTTCCAGCTAGCGAGATTTTTGATCTCATACCGGCCTATCTTCTTGAGCCGGATCCGGCCTTTCTGAAAACAGTTTTTTTGAATTTGGAGTATGAAAGCGGTGCGAATCCGAATAATATTTCATTCATAACGGGGCTGGGACTACAGCGGCCGTATCATATCGTCCACCAATATGCAGCCAATAACAGCCGGCTTTTACCGCCTTCGGGTTTTCCGGTCGGTTCCTTGCAGAGTGATATTTCTTCGGCTCAGCGCTACCGTGTTCTTCCCAGGATGCTGAGTTATCCCGCGGATGATAAAGAAAACGGGAATTATCCTCTTTATGACCGCTGGAGTGACATCCCCAATGTTACTACGGAATTTACAGTGCCTGTACAGGCCAGGTCGCTGAGTGTTGCAGCTTATTTAATGGCGCAGAGTCCCTATGCCCGCCAGCCCTGGAAAGGCGAAACCGCCAAAATCTCAATGCCGGATAAAATCAATGCCGGAGAGCAGGTTCAGGTTAAGCTGGATGCCGTTGAGCTGAATCTTCAAGAGGCTCAGGTGATATGGGAAATCAACGGCCGGGAAGTGGTCTTAAACGGGCCCGTTTATCTTTTGACTCCGCAAGAGCGCGGTTCTCAATGGATCGAAGCCGAAGCAATGCTTGAAGACGGCCGCCGCGTTTTTGCCCGGAAATCATTTCGGGTAAATTAGTTTTTTGTGATAAACGGCCTACCAGAGTTCCCACCGGCCGGTCAGCAGAATAAACACCGTTAGACAGAGATTGGTCGTCGCGTGTGCAAGAATACAGCCCCACAGGTTTTTTGTTCGTACGAGATAGGCTCCATAGAGAATACCTGTCATGCATGCTGCAGGCCACTCCCAATGCCGGTGAACGAGTGTGAAAGCCGCAACCGTTATCCAGAAAGAAAAATGAGAATAACCGCCAAGGGGAACTTGAAGAAAATTCTCGCCAATGAGATAACGCATTAGAAAAGAGCGCCACAACAATTCTTCCATAACCGGGACAATCAGAACAGCCCCCGTAATTCTGAAGAAAATTCCGGCCAGACGAATCGAGCCGGGAGCGAGCATTTGAGGATTGAACAGGAGTTCATCGGCAGGGAGAGATGAAAAAAGAAGTGGGATTATCCACAGGATGAAGACACCCGCTCCAAGGAATAGGGCCCGGTAATCAAACTTCCCGCAGATTTCATACCTGAAATCTTTGAAACAAAACCACAGACACAGAGCCGTAGAGGATGTCTTTAGGGCATAGAGGATGAAAAGCTCCGGAGTTGTAGACGCAAAACTCTCGAGAGCCGTAAAAATCATAAAGCAAACAAAGGGGCCGATGTAGCGAAAAAGAGCATGCCTTCCTGAAGGCATATTTATTCTCCGTCTGTGGGGGCGGGGGGAGTTGATGAAGCCAGGCTCAAGATGTCAGGAGTTTTTAAAATGGTTTCCATCAGCGCATCACCGAAAGACTGAAGAAACTCCTTTTCTTCGGAGGTGCCGGAGGCATCCTCAAGAACAATACGGATAAGCGACCAGTTAGGAAGCTGTCTTTCAAGCAGCCGGACACGGAAGGCTGTATATAACTGAAAGAAATAGCTGGGTTCGACATGGATGCCGTCGGTAAACCAGTAACGCTCAAGGTTTTGATAATCTACTCCATCGACTCTTTTGGAAAGCAGAACCTCGGTGGCCAAGTGTTTCTTTCCCAACCCTTGTTGTGTTCTTACGATATTCCAACCGGTCCCGGTATAGCAGTATTTGGGATGATGAACGCTGTGTCTTGATTTTGCCGCTGAAACCGCAATCAACCAAACCTCATTACCGTTTTCATCCATGTAGGTTCTTTTTAGAATATCGGTAGTGCGGGCAATCGCCTGTTCCCCTCCGTCAAGGGGCTGATCTTTTCCGGTCCAGCCGTCAAAAGACAAAGGGATTTTTGGAAGATCGATAGAAGGAAGTTCGACCATCGGAATTTGTGCCAGCCAGATGCTCAATGCCCCGGTAAGTGCAAAAAGACCGATGAAGGCACACAGGCTTATGATATTTTTGTATTTCTTTTCCATGAAAACATCCTTAATGTGACTAAAAACAGACAGGTTGCGGTGCCAAGATAGATACCGGTCGTAATATAGGGAACTCGTTGCTCTCCTAATGTTATCGTCAATAAAGAAGCGGATAATAAGCGGATAATGGGTATTTCGAGCCAAAGAAGGGTAAGCCTTGCCCAGGAGATTTTGATTCTCTCCCATTGCCAAATCGAAAAGAAGGTTGCATAACTGAAGACAAAAACAGGACTGGCCAGATAGTTTCCATAGCTGACCGAGGCCAGCCAAAAATAGAAGGGGGAACTGTCAAAGAAGGAAATTCCCGCTTTGATCGAAAGGATGTTTGTGAGGGCATTCGTGACCATGGTAAAAAACTGGTTAAAAGTAATGTCAAAGAGATAGGGGATGGTGGGAAGCATCGCCCCTAAAACAAACCAAAACGGAAAGAAAAGGGATATGGCCTGTTTCCCAAGAACAAAAATCAAAATGCTTGCAATGGAAATGCACATCGACAAAGCTGCGAGCGTGTGGATATTGACCTGGTCAGCGATCACTTTGAGCGCCAGTGACCCGGCTAATACGGCTATCCCATAGGTCGAAAAATAATTTGTTTTATCCTGAAGTCTTTTCCAGCGGATAGAAAAACCGAGTAGGGCCAGGATGGCGATGAAAGGTCCCTGTCCGTCGACAAATGGAGAATAGACCCAGGCCTTATAGATCCACAGGAGAGTTTCTTTGTGGAGATACAAGGTGCAGAGGAGTCCGGCAATGACGAAAACAATTGAGGACTTTAAAAGCTTGATCATAATGATATTAAGTCTCAGCTATTTTAAAACGGCTAACGGTTGCGATGACCGTAAAAAGCATCGTCAGGGCTATGGCAAATAACAACAACCCTCCGAATTCATGAAAAACACTTTCAGCGGCTTCATAACCATAATAGTGTCCGATGAGGCCGATTAGAAGAACTCGCAAACCATTGGCTAGAACCGCGATCGGTAAAACACTGATTACAATTAGCACTTTAGGTAAGCGATTGTCTTGAGTGATCGCCGCAAGCAACATGGCAGTATACAACAAAGCAAAGGTATAGGAAAGACCGCTGCAGGCGGGCTCCATGATCATTTCGAACGAATCGGTAAAAACCAAGGTCCCTTCCAAGTGGGCATTAATGCCGAATAAATGATATCCCCAGTAGGCGAATTTTGCGGCAAAAAGGCGCAGGGGAAAACCAACGGCTTGATCCAGTAAGCTGTTCCATGGAAGCGCGAAGAATAAGAAGAGTATAGGGAAATTTAAATGCCTGGCCGTTTCAGGCGGCCATAAAAGTCTTACGGAAAAAAAGAGGAGGAAAATAAAAGCAAATGCTGCGATTAGAGGATAATTTCCGAGACACCCGATCAGAACGCCTGTCGATGCGATGAGTGCCAGAAGAAAAGGAGTGATTCTAAAAGAGTAAGCAGGAGGCTGTTTTAGGAAGATCCGCCGTTTCCATATAAAAAAAAGACTGACGAAAGGAACAATAAAATGGGGGATATTATTGGTATCAGAAGTTGTTGTTTTTATCCACCAGGGCAGTATAGGGATAAGGATTAATGCAAGAGAACACAACCAGACAACAAGAAGTTTAAGATTGTAGGGAGGCTGTTTTTCGTTTTGATCCAGAGGCATCTGAAGAGTGTTAAAGTGCTGAGCCGGTATAACCGGAAAATTATTTTTTTCTTAACCGTTTTTGCCGATTTGTAAAGACGATCATTCCAGCACCCGCCATGAACATTAAATGAATCATTTGAGGTTCAGGTGCTCCGGAAGGGTTTGTTCTCGCGTTTCCCCCTCTTCGGGGCAGAGATCCTCCCGCCCATGCAGCAGCCGAACAGGCTGTCAGGGTAAGGGTTAAAGCGATGAATCCGTAAACTATTTTTTTATGTATGATGCTCATTTGATGAATTTTTAAACTATTATAATTTGTTCGGAAAGTCCAGTTTTTTTTACGATCTTCCGATAATTATTATTAACCTTTTGGGAAGGTAAATTTTTCATTTTTATAAGTCCCGATCTGTTTTTAAATGTTTCTGGCGTGAGAAATAGGTGTTTTTGCAAATAATGGATGTTTCCGTAATGATCAAAAAAATAGGATCAATCCTTTCTCTTGAGTTTATACGCCACTGGGTGGTCGAGTCCTCCCGTAAAAGAATGCTGCAATTGGATTTTTTGCGCGGCGTCGCTATCCTTCTGGTTTTGGGGCGACACTATGCGGTGAGCCCTGCACGGGGAGGTGTGTTCGAATATATTGCATTAAGATGGGCCCATATCGGGTGGACCGGCGTTGATCTTTTTTTTGTCCTCAGTGGTTTTTTAATCGGAGGATTACTTTTTAGTGAATTTAAAAAACGGGGATCAATTGACATTAAACGTTTTATCATCCGTCGTGGATTTAAAATTTGGCCGGCCTACCTGATTTTTGTCTTTTATCTGTTGCTGCGTCTGACGGTCAAAAATTGGCCGAATAATCCAATGGAAGGATTAATCAGTCTTTGGCCGAATTTTCTACACATCCAAAATTATTTTGGAACACCGCGTGTTCATACCTGGAGTTTGGCCGTAGAAGAGCACTTTTATTTAACGCTTCCCCTGGTCCTGTATTTTTTATTGAAGGAAAGAAAGAATAAAATTCTGAATTTCCATCATTTGCCCGTGTTGCTTCTGATTTGTATTGTCGTTTCGAGTGTGATGAGATTTTTTTATAATTACGGGCGTGCAAGCGGAACTCTCGAGGGGGAGTTTTATCAGACCCATCTTAGATCAGACGGACTTGCCCTGGGAGTGTTGATTGCTTATCTCTATTATTTTAAGCCGGAATGTCTCGATTTTATCAAACAAAGAAAGCGTGTCATGTTTATGTTGGGACTCTTATTAATCAGTCCTATGGCCTACATGGGGCTTGAGACACATGCCCTGGTTTCCGGTCTGGGGTTAAGTTTGCTTTATTTGGGGTATGGACTTATTTTAATTGTCATTGTTTTTTCACAGATCAATGTCGGTTTTTTGGGGAAGCTGATGGGGGGATTCGTTGGACGAATGATTGCATTTATCGGTTTTTTCAGCTATCCGATTTATCTCTGGCATGCTGATTTGGGAAAATATCCGATGCAGGCCGTTGCAAAACTTCATTTGTGGGAAACCCTGCCCGCGGAATTGAGTTGGATAGCTCTAACGGGAGGATATCTCTTGCTGGCGATTACAAGTGGAATGATATTAAGTTATTTAATTGAAAAGCCAACGCTTGCAATTCGGGATACCCTTTTCCCAGGACATTCAAAGGCCATGGAAAACCGATGATTCTCTGGTGGAATAACCCTTTGGCTAGTCGAAAGTTTTAAACCGCTTTTTCTTTAATTTTTTTGCGCCGTATAAACACAATCCCAGCCAAACCCGCCATGCCCATTAAATACATCATCTGTGGTTCCGGTGCACCGGAAGGACCAGGATGTGGTTTGCCATGGCCGTTGGATTTTACAAAATTTGTCGCATGCGCTAAGTTGACTCCGAACAAAAAGAAAAAGCAAAATGCAAAAGAAGCGCTTAAAAGAAACATTTTAGAGGCTTTCATAATTCCTCCTGTTAAGAATTTTTCACTTCTATCCAAAGTATACCTTGTCTGGAATGCGATTCAAGGGACTAGGGCTGCTCTCAGGTCTCTATCTAAATAATATTTTTATCAAAGCATCCGGGCAAATCGGCCGATAAAAATAAAGCTTAAATGAAGGTCTGTTTTAAGTTATGTCTTTTTAAGGTGTTTGAAAATCTTTATGTTCCATCATGCCGGAAGGATATCTGAGTGATATCTTTTGTATAGGGAGTGGCATTTCATGATGAATCCTCTAGAAGAGTACCAGCCTTTGGTGCATCACAGCATTGAAGATTACCGCGAATTTATCGGTGAGGAAAAAGTCCGTGAGATTAAACGGATAGCTTCTACAGTTGAAGGTAAGAGCTGGAGTAATGTCAATTCCACCTTGATTGGCGGCGGTGTGGCTGAGATGCTCACTAGCGTGATCCCCTTAGCCCGTAGTCTGGGAGTGGATGCCCATTGGTATGTGATTCGCGGGAATCAACAATTCTTTCAGGTGACCAAGAAATTCCACAATATGCTTCAGGGGATCGATATGCCGGTGACTCTGGAGGAAATCTTTGGTGCGTATTTAAACACCATTGATGATAACGCTCAAAATACTTTTATTGCCTCGGACCTTGTGGTCGTACATGATCCTCAACCGGCCGCGCTTGTCATGAAAGGTGTTATCTTCGGTAATATTTTATGGCGTTGTCATATTGATACCTCGTCGCCGAGTCCTGTTGTTTGGAAGTTTTTATTGCCCTATATCAATCAATGCGCCGGAGCCATTTTTACGATGCCTCAATTTGTCGGAAAAGGAACGCAAGTTCCCATTTATCAGATTATGCCCTGTATTGATCCGAGGGCTCCAAAAAACCAGCTTTATGAGCGCGATCAAGCCTTAAATATTTTGTCCGACTTATTTCAAACTTACAATGTTGATCCTGAAAGACCTATCCTGACAGCGATTTCACGTTATGATATTCATAAGAATCAAAAAACGATTATTAAGGCTTTCCACCGCCTGAAAAAAGAAAAGAACTATAAAAGATCTCCCTACCTCATTTTTTTGGGCAATACGGCGAGCGATGATCCCGAAGGTGAAGCCATGTTGGCTGAGCTGAAAGCTTTTGCCGGCGACGATCCGGATATTTTGTTTTGGGTGAATGTTGAAAATAATGATGAAGTCGTTGGCGCGTTGATGCATATCGCGCAGGCATTCATTCACGTTTCAACCAAAGAGGGTTTCGGATTAGTCGTTTCTGAAGCCTTATGGCAGGGAACGCCGGTCATTGGTTCTACGGTCGGCGGTATATGTAAACAGGTTGTCGACGGCCAGACAGGATATCTTGTGGATCCGCTTGATGATACCACGATTGCCGCTAAAATGGCTTATTTGCTGGATTATCCGGATGAGGCTGAGTCCCTGGGGAAACAGGGCAGGGAGCATGTTCGTGCCAATTTTTTACTGCCGGAACTCGTTCGGCGCTATTTGATTTTATTACGTTTCTACAGTGGGCAAAGTCAGCAACTTCCCGAATTCAGATTGGATGATTTGATTGCCTATAAAGAAATCCTACGGTATATCCACCCGCATCATCCGATCTTGCCGCGTAAGCTTCAGTTTTAGATGACGGCGCACCTGATTTTATGGGCCTACCGTCTATCAATAAAATTAAATATCCACAGAGCCTAGTTTATTCCCCAGGTATATTAGCGCATAAGCACAATATATAGATTTATATTTTGACTCTAACGCAATATATTGCACTTCATGATCATCCCGTTAATGATTTGTAATTATCTTAATTGATAGTGTATACTTCTTAATAAATAAAAATAAGATTTAAAGATTAATATTACTTGTTTTTTTAATAACTTTTAACTGAGAAAGAATTGGACCATTTCTTACTTTCATCAATCAAACAGCTCAATAGCCGGTTTATTCTGAGAAGAGGTTTTGTGCGCTCTTTAAAAGGATTGCACCCTGAATTGTCTCTTGGGGGAAGCCGATAAATATAACTAATTGGCATTTTTAATGATAAGTCATCAAAGGATACCGATGTGTTAACACAAAAGAATAACCAGAGAGGTTCGTGATGAAATTAGGAACAAAATTAGGGTTGAGTTTTTGCGCTGTTACTTCTCTTTTAATTGTTGCGGTGGGTGCAACCGTTTGGCAGGTTCGAAAAGCATCGGTTGTGACTGATCGGGTTTTTGACGTAAGGTTTCCGACCCGTGAAGCTTCTCTTTTAATGCAAAGCGGGATCAATCAATCTCTGGCCGCTTTACGCGGATGGGTGATCGTTCGCGACGATAAATTTAAAGAAGAGCGCCGAATGGCTTGGGAAAAACAGATCAAACCTTCGAGTGTCAATCTTAAACGGTTTTCAAGATATTGGAATGATGATGAACAGTTAAACCATTTGGATATCGCTTTAAAAAAGCTGACGGAGTTAGAGAACTTTCAGAGCCAGGTGGAAAATTCGATTCAGAATACAGCCCCGCCAAACGGAATAATGGACAAACAAACCGCTGAATTTTTCAAACAGATTCAGTTATCTATGGAGGAAATCAACGCGCATCTGGAAGCGATTATCGGAGAGCAAAAACTCTGGCTCGGAAGCGATATGGGATGGGCGCGCAAGCAGATTCATGACTTGAGGATTTTGCAATATCTGATCCTTCTTTTTGGAATCGTTGTAGCCTCTTTTCTGAGTGTTTTTTTAATTCAGGGGATTACGGCACCGTTGCAGTTGTTTGTGCAAAGAGCGCGTGAAATTGCCAAGGCATCCGGAGATTTGACGACATCGTTACCGGTGACAAGTAAAGATGAAATCGGAGAGCTGGCCAATGCCTTTAATAATATGATTGCCGGGTTGAAAGATATTATGAAAGAAGTGCAGGGGGCCGCCATGCTGGTGAATACGGCGACGACCGA
This sequence comes from Candidatus Omnitrophota bacterium, assembly GCA_020632475.1. Taxonomy (GTDB): domain Bacteria; phylum Omnitrophota; class Omnitrophia; order Omnitrophales; family Aquincolibacteriaceae; genus JACKFM01. The sequence goes on from JACKFM010000001.1 coordinate 715,812, forward strand.
GATTAATGCCGCATCAAGCGCACAGGCCAGCGGAGCGGCGCAGCAGTCCTCGGGGGTCGCTCAATCATTGGCTACGGCTGAAGAGCTCGCCGCCACCGCCGAGCAGATTGCCAAAAACGCCAAGGTGGTACGTCTGACGGCCGAAAAAACACTCGGTGGAATGACTGAGATTCAGACCAAAGTTTCCGATACGGCCCGGAAGATTCTGTCCCTGGGTGAGAAAAGCCAATCCATTGGAAACGTGGTTAAGATTATTGCCGAGCTGGCAGAGCAAACCAACTTACTGGCATTAAATGCGGCCATTGAGGCTGCTCACGCCGGTGACTCAGGGCGCGGATTTGCTGTTGTTGCGAATGAAGTTCGAAAACTTTCAGAACGTTCGGCAGAATCCACGAATCAAATCAGGTCTCTAATTGCCGAGATTCAGGCGGGTACCAATGCTGCAGTAATGGGAATTGAAGAATCGATTATTCATGTTGGTAAGGGGGTGGATATGGTTCAGCAGTCCGTTGCGCAGGTCAAGGAAATATCCCTTGCGACATATCAGCAGAAAACCGGAGCCGAGCAGGTGGTCATTGCCGTCAAAAATATTGATCAGGTCAGTAAACAATTTGTCGGGGCCACCAAGCAGGTTTCAATGGCCGCACAGCGGTTGGATAAACAAGCCAAAAAACTTAAAGAATCTGTCGGAGAATTTAAACTTGGAAATTGATAAGAGCCAGTTTATTGCGCTTTTTAAACAGGAAGCCGACGAGTATTTGGCCATACTCAATCAAGGGCTTGTAAAACTTGAGAAGACCCCCGAAGACGGACCTCTTCTTGATGAGCTCTTAAGAGTCGCTCATACGCTTAAGGGATCGGCGCGTATGCTTGGATTTGTCCGGATACGTGATATTGCCCACAAAATGGAAGATCTCTTTTCCCTGATGCGTGAAGGACAGTGTGTTTTTCAGCCGGCGATGGCCGATGTCTTTTTTATGGCTTTAGACCGGATTCAAAAAGGTGTTGCGGCTGTCTCTCAGGGATTGAAGGAGGATATTGAAACCGAAGATATTATCAAAAAACTGGAGGTTTTCGAAAAAGATCAAAATCCTGAGACGATAGAAAATAACAGTGCAGAGGATAAGCCTGCCGACGAAGAGGATAAACCGGTGCCGGTGTTAAAGCCGGAGCCCGTGATTGAAAAAGAATGCCCTCCTCCCGCAGAAGATCAAGAAGATAAAAGAGTGGATAAGCCTGTTAAGGAAAATGCTCCGGTGCAGTCTCAGGTCCCACAGAAACCGCCGGTAGAACAATCTCAAGACGTCCCTGAAGAATTTATTCGTGTTCCTCTGAATCGAATCAATCATCTCCTGAATCTTATCGGAGAAATTGTGATCGATAAGGTGAAGTCCGGTTATAAGATTAATTCCATTAAAAAGATTACTCAGCAGGCAAATCAACTGGACCGCCTGATTCTGGATCTTCAGACTTCGGCCAAAGAAGCCCTTGATATTCCGGATGATTTTATTCAAAAGGACGGAGCCGTTCTTAGAGCATCCCAGGAAATGGATGTCGCCCACCCGTTGATGGGGCAGTTGCATGAAGTGCAGAGTCTCTATAAACAGGTTTTGTCAGAATGGATAAAAGTCTCAGAGGAAATCCAGAATGATGCATTCTATTTAAATCCCGTTGTCGACGAACTCCAGCATAAAATGAAAGAAATCCGTATGCTGCCCTGTTCGATGATTTTTGAAGGATTCCCGAGACTGATCAGAGATCTTGAGCGCGAGTTGGATAAAAAAGTATCATTTTCGCTTTACGGCAGTAATACCGAACTGGATAAAAAAGTGCTTGAGGCCATTAAGGCTCCGTTGATTCATATCTTGAGAAACGCCGTGGATCATGGAGTTGAAAGTTCCTCGGAACGGTTAGCCGCCGGTAAACCTGAAACCGCACAGGTTAATTTGCGTGCGTTTCAAGAAGGCGGAAAGGTGATCATTACCGTTGAAGATGACGGGCGGGGAATTGATCCTGAGGTCATTGCGCAAGCGGCGGTTAAGAAAAAACTGATATCCGAGGAAGATCTTTTGAATATGTCTGCTCAGCAGAAGATAAACCTGGTCTTTCTGCCCGGTTTTTCGACCGCAAAAATGATTACGGATATTTCCGGGCGGGGAGTCGGAATGGATGTTGTGAGAACCGAAATTGAGGCCTTAAAAGGGAATGTGGAATTGATTAGTCAAGTCGGTCAGGGGAGCAAGATAAAAATCGAATTACCTCTGACGATTGCAATTATGCTGGTCATGCTGGTGAATGCCGGGGGTATCCTCTGGGCCCTGCCGATGGCGAATATCGAAGAATGCGTCACTGTAACCTGGGATCAGGTTAAAACGATTCAGAATCGCATGATGATCCAACTCCAAGACGAATCGATACCGATTATTTTCCTATCGGATCTTGTTAATATAACGGCTAAAAACAGACGCGATCAGGAAAAAGAAGAAGCGCTTAAGCGTCAGATCGCGATGATGGCGGAGGGAGCGGTTGAAGAGGAATGTCTTCCTGCGAAATCGTTAAACGATCTCTCGGTCGTCATTGCTTCATCCATGAAGAGAAGAGTCGGTTTTATTATTGACCGGATTCAAGGTGAAGATGAAATTTTTATCAAGCATTTAGGAAAACATCTGGGGAATATTCAGGGAGTCAGCGGGGCGGCCAATTTAGCTTCCGGTGAGATGGTGGTTGTTTTGGATTTGAGGGGATTAATTGAAAAGGCTTATTTGGGACATAAATCTTATAACGTCCGCCAGCGTAAAACGCCGACGCAGAAAAAGAGCATATTGATTGTCGAGGATTCGCTGACAACCCGTGAACTGGAAAAAAGCATCCTTGAAAATGTCGGCTATCGTGTTGAGACGGCGATTGACGGTCTGGACGGACTTGAAAAACTGACAAAAGGCTCTTTTGACGCGGTTATTTCGGACATTCAAATGCCGCGTATGAATGGATTTGAATTCTGTAGGGCATTGAAAACGAATGCAGAGACAAAAGACATTCCCGTCATTTTTGTGACATCCATGGCAAGGGATGAAGAAAAACGTCAGGGAATGGATGTGGGGGCTCAGGCCTATATTGTCAAAAGCCAATTTGACCAGGCAACACTGTTACAAACCTTAGCAAGATTGATTTGATGAACGGGTTAATACATAGGAGAGGAGAAGTGCATGATTCGAGTTTTAATCGCAGATGATTCCGCGTTAGTGGCTGAAATGCTATGGCACGTTTTTGATCAGGATCCTGAAATTGAAATTGTGGGTGTTGCCAGAAACGGTGTTCAAGCGGTGGAGCTGGTTGAAAAATTAAAACCGGATATTCTGACCATGGATATTCATATGCCCGAGATGGACGGGCTTGAGGCGACCAAACAAATTATGGATCGTTGTCCACTGCCGATTCTTATCCTGAGTGCGTCGGTTTTTAAATTTGGTACACAAAAGGCTTTTGAAGCACTTGCATGCGGGGCTTTGGACGTTATGGAAAAGACCTGTTTTGAGGCAAATTCGGTTGATGAGGAGTCGACGCTTAATTTAATCGAACGCGTTAAATTATTGAGCAGGATTAAGGTGGCTATACCGGTACGTGAAAAAACGGTCATTGGTGACTATGTACAGCCGTCAACAGAGATTGACCGAAGCCGTGAGAATCAAAGGATTATCGGGATTGTGGCATCGACCGGAGGCCCTCAGACATTGGCGGCCATTTTAAAGAAATTACCCCAAAGTCTTCCCGTTCCGATTGTCCTTGTCCAGCATATGACCGCAGGTTTTAGTGAGGGTTTTGCCGATTGGCTTTCAAAAGATACCGGACATCAAGTCAAAGTGGCCGAGGATCATGAGATGATGCAGGCGGGGATTATTTATTTGGCACCGACAGGCCTGCACATGAAAGTCGTTTCCAAGGAAAAGATCTGCCTGAGTGATGAAGATAAGGTGGATGGGCAGAAACCCTCGGGGACGGTTCTTTTGGAATCTGTGGCCGAGCATTTTGAAAAGAACGCGCTCGGAATTGTCCTGACCGGCATGGGAAGAGACGGGGCCCAGGGGCTAAGGGCTATTCGTGACAGAAGCGGTTATACCATTGCCCAGGATCAACAAAGCTCAATCGTTTTTGGCATGCCGAAAGAGGCGATTCAAATGGGTGCCGCACGTGAAGTCATTTCAATGCATAAAATGGCCGACGCCGTTAAATCGTGGCTTAAGATATAAAAGAGACTCTAAGAAGCGAGGTTGCATTTGGCAACGGAGAAAACATTCAATTATTATTTGATCTTTCGAATGGATAAAAAAGAATACGGCGTTCGGGTGGATCAGGTGATTGAAGTGGTCAAAATTGAACCGGTGACTAAACTGCCCCAAGGGCCCGATTTTTTAGAGGGAGTGATAAGTCTTCGCGGGAGAAGTCTCGCAATTATGGATTTGCGAAAACGATTACAGGTTCCGTCTGCGGTAAAACCGACCGAGGGTTCGGTGATTATGGTTAGAACCGGGGGCTTAGTTCTTGGCCTGTGGGTTGATAAGGCCTTTGATGTGATTGAGATCGCAGACTGTGAGATTGATACCGCTTCTCAGCTCGGAGGTGAATTTATGCGGGGCGGACTTTTTGTGGGAGTTGCACATATTCATCAGAAAGAAATCTTACTCGTGGATCTTGAGAAAATTTTGGCTGCCGATGAGGTGGGGATTCTTGAAAAACATCAGGCCGATCCACAGATGCCTCAAACCCGATAGGAGAGTTGTGTTTGGTGATGGTTATGGGTTTTACGGATTTACAGTTTAAAAAATTCAAACAAGTGATCGCTGAGGGAATCGGGCTTCACTGTTCATCCGAGAGGCTTTCCTGTTTTTCAATGATTGCGATGGAACGGATGAAGGAATTGGAGTTGCCCCCGTGGGCTTATCTAAAACGGTTAGAGGAGGATCCCACGGAGTTTGAATGTTTTGTGAATTTGATCACCGTCGGGGAAACCTATTTTTTTCGTGATGAAAAGCAATTTGATATCTTAAAGAAATTTGTTATCCCGAAGTATGTACAGAAGGCCGCAGCGGATCCTGGCAAGGCCGGAAAGATTAATATCTGGTCGGCCGGAGTATCGACCGGTGAGGAAGCTTATGGGATTGCGATTTTATTCAAAGAGGCGTTTAAGGATTTTCCGTTATGGACCGTATCAATTCTGGGAACCGATATTAATACGGTGAGCCTCGAGACAGCGCGTAAAGGGATATACCAAAGCCGGTCTTTGCAGAATGTTTGTGAAGCGGACCGGGAAAGGTATTTTATCCAAACTGGAAAAACCTTTGAAGTCTGTGATGAAATTAAAGAAATGGTCCGCTTCGAACGGCTTAATTTGGTCAAAGGTCCCTATGGTGCTGAAAATTTTTCCCCTGAGGGTTTTGATATTGTTTTCTGCCGGAACGTTACGATTTATTTTGAAGTTGCTGTGATTAAGCGCATTATTCCCTGGTTTCACCGGGTGATGGTTAAGAATGGATATCTTTTTTTGGGAGCGACCGAATCTTTATGGGGAATTTCCAATTTGTTCCATCCCATAGAATTTCCACATGCGTTTATCTATCAGCGGCAAAATGGAACCGCTTCCGAGGAAATGACTTTTTCTGTACCCATGCTTGTGATTCCCAAAGATACCGGGCACCCGTCTGAGCTTTGCACAACAACGGAACCGTCTGTGGCGAGTCCTTCGGTCAAAAACGGACCGGGGCAGCAGGATGCTTTGATTGAAAGCCGGAAGGCGTATGAGCATAAGGAGTATTCAAAAGCACTTGAGATGCTAAATGATTACATGAAAAGGAAAACCGAAGATCCCGAGGCCGCTATGCTGAAGGCTCATATTCTGTCTAATCAGGAACAGTATGAGGCCGCGTTGAAGTGCTTAGACGTTGTTTTGAAAAAAAATAATCTGGACGCGCAGGCTTATTATTTAAAGGCGATCATCTTCTCTAAGATGAAAGCTTTGAATAAAGCCGTTGATCAGTATAAAAAGGCACTTTATGTTAATTATGATCTTGCTATGGTCCATTTTAAGCTGGCCGATTTATTTCGCATTTCCGGTGATCGGCCTCAGGCAAACCGCCACTATCAGGAAACAGTCAGACTATTAAAAACTCAAGAAGAACAAAGTGAAGTGACTTTATCAGACGGCATGACTGCCGGAGCCTTGATCAATGCCGCTCACTTAGCCCTATCGAAGATGGAGGAGCCCGGGCATGAATAAAACGATACTCATTGTCGATGACAGTCAGTTGGTTCAACAGATGTACTCACAGCAACTGAAAAATATTGCCGGTAAGTTGTTACATGCGCAGGATGGCATTGAGGCGATTAATATCGCGATTACCGAACAGCCTGACCTTATTTTACTGGATATTCAAATGCCTCGAATCAACGGTTATCAGGTATGCCGTCTGTTAAAAGACCGTAATGATACCAAAAACATTACGATTGTGATTATGACCAGCCGTTCCTCGGAAGGGCCGGTGCTTGACCCCAGGACATGGAGCTTTCAAACCGGTGCCGACGGTTATTTTGATAAGGATAGCGGTGAAGGTCTGGAGGCCTTTATTAAGCCCTTTTTGGAGAAAAATTGTGAAAATGAAAGGAAACAGGCCCTGTCGCCTATGAGCGAAATGGAAATTCTAACGGCGATTTCCAGATTGCTGGATCGTCAGCTTTATACTGATGTGACCCGCTTAAAAGAACTGAATGAGCGTAAGAATGCCTTTGTCGCCAATGTCTCCCATGAGTTCAAATCCCCATTGGGTATTATTAAAGGCTTTCTCGACAACCTGAAAGACGGTATCTGCGGGCCCTTAAGCCAGGAGCAGCTGGAGGCGGTGAGGATTTGTCTGAATACCAGCAACCGTTTGAGCCGTCTTGTCTTTGATCTTCTTGATTTGGCCAAGATTGAAGCCGGGAAAATGGAGCTTGAGATGCAGGAAGTCGATATGGACAGACTGATATCTCAAACGATAGAAACATTTTCATTAGAAATGAAGAAAAAGGGAGTCTCAGTTAAAAAAGAGTTTGATTATGATTTACGCCTTATCATGGGCGATCAGGATAAATTGACGCAGGTCATCGTGAATCTTTTAAGTAATTCGCTAAAATACAGTCCTGAGAACGGAGTGATTACCTTTCGTTTATTTTATGACAATGATTTTCTTCGTTTTGAAATAGAAGATACAGGTCCCGGGATTAGTCCCGATTATATGGCCAAAATTTTTGATAAGTTTGAACGAGTTAAAGCGGATAAACGTGAGGGGACGGGGCTGGGACTTGCCGTGGCCAAGGATATTGTCGATTTACATAAAGGACAAATATGGGTTGAAAGTGAACAAGGTAAGGGCGCTAAGTTTATTGTGAAACTACCTGTGCCCAAAATATAACGCTTATGAATTCATCGGATCAGACGAAACAACAGCACCCGGATAAAGATAAAGAATCTAAAGGGGCAATCGATCTTCGCGTCGAAGAGTGGTTGAATAAAGAACCTCTGCCTGAGCAGACCCGGCAAGTGGTTTTGTTTTCACTGAATGAAGAGTGGTACGGCGTGGATATGCAAAATGTCCGGATTGTGGTTTCGAAGCCGCCGATTACGCCCATGCCTTTTGTCCCGGATTATATTGCCGGAATTATCAACCTCCGGGGAACGGTGTTATCGGTTATTGATTTGCGTGTTCTTTTTGAATTTGATCAAACGGATGCCGGAGCCAATTCCTATATTATTGTGATTGAATCGGGGGGGATTGCAACCGGACTCTTGGTGGATCATCTGGTTGTTGCCGTTGAGATCCCCCTTTCAAAATTCCGCCCGGTTTCGGCTAGTTTTGAACCGGGGCAATGTAAATGGATTGAGTCACAAGTTCATTGGGATGAGAAAATGATCGCCATGATTCAAGCGAAGAGGTTTATTGACGAAACAAGAAGGTTTGAGGAGCAATAATCGAATTTGGAGTTTAAGGGGGAAGAGGTATGCTGACACGGACATTGAGCTTGTTAAGAGCGACTGAAGCGGCTGCGATTGCAGCTTCTGAATGGATTGGGACCGGTGATAAATTAAATGCCGATAAAGCGGCAACCGAAGCTATGCGTGACCGTATCAATAGTATTCCGGGATTTTCCGCAAGAATTAAAATCGGAGAGGGAGAGAAGGATCATAGCTATGGGTTGTTCTATGGAGAAACGCTGGGGCAAAAAAGAGATCGGGAGGAGGTGGCCCCTTTGGATCTTGCCGTCGATCCCATTGACGGAACCCGTCCGACCGTTACCTCGGGGCCGGAAGCTTTGAGTGTGATCGCTGTTGCCGAACCCAACAGCCTTTATACGACAAAAGAATATTATATGAATAAAATTGCCTATGGCCCCGAGATTGCGAGCAAACTGGAGCTGGATCTTAAGGATCCGCCCGCGCGAATTGTTGAACTCGTTTCAGCGGTTACGGGTAAGGCCCCGCATAATATCGTCGTTTGTCTGCTCGACCGGGACCGGCATAAAAACATTATTGCCGAGCTGCGGCAATTAAAAGTAAGAATTAAACTCATTCAGGATTGTGATATCTCGGGTGCCATTGCCACGTGTCTGCCGGAAAGCGGAATTGATCTGATGTATGGCATTGGAGGCGCTCCAGAGGCGGTGATTACGGCCTGTGCAATGAAATGTCTGAAAGGCGGATTTAAGGCCCAAGTCGTGAAACCTGACGGAACCGTCGTGGATCCTAAAATTTATTCGATCGGGGATATGGTTCCCGGAAAATGTGCATTTGTCGCGACTGGGATTACTAACGGCAGTTTGCTGCGAGGAGTCCGTTTTACACAATTCGGACCGGTCACAAACAGCGTCATGATGCGCTCCGAAAGCGGGACCATCCGGTGGATGACCACCTATCACGGCAACTAAAGGGTTTAAAGTCTTAAGTCCAAAGTCCTCTTTTGACTCAACTGAGGACATTCAACTTGCAGACTTTTTGACGATACATCCTAAGTAATAGAACATAAGTCTTTTTTACAGGATTAGTATTCAAATTTTAAAAGACTTTTGATTGATTGCTTAGTCAGAGTGAAGAAATGCAAAAGCCGATTATTTTCTTTGATGGTGTTTGCGGTCTATGTAACCGGTTTGTGGACTGGATGCTTAAACGTGATCAAAAAGGAATTTTTTTATTTGCACCCCTTCAAGGCGAAACAGCACAGGAAAAGAATCTTTTCCAGTATTCCAATAAATCTGAAGAGTTAAGCTCCATTCTTTTTTGTGATGAAAATGGGAAAATCCACCGAGCCTCTTCGGCCATTTTGAGTATCCTTGTCCGTCTGGGTGGCCTTTGGAATATTTTGGGGCTGTTACTGATCGTCCCATCCTGCTTAAGAGATTCTGTGTATGATTTTATAGCCCGCCGCCGTTACCAGTGGTTTGGCCAAAGGGCTTCCTGCCGTATCCCTTCTGAGGGAGAATTTAAAGCCTTCCTGCCTTAGAAAGAATCAAATCAAGCCGCTATCCGTTTTTCTTGAAGTGAGTTAAGCAAAAGGTGTTAATTGTATAACCTATTGATAAATATAGAGATACGTATATTCATCCATTTTTAAAAACTTCCAAACAGTGCAAACGTTTCATATCGCCTAAACTTGCAAAACACTCTATACCTGCTACAGTTTATATAGCGATGCAATATTAAAGCGATCAATAAATAGCGATTTGAGGAGGTTTTGATCTTGACTAAACGCTTCTTTAGTACTCATGAAGTTGCACGAATGTGTCATGTTTCGCCAGGTTCGGTTATTCGTTGGATTCAGCAGGGACAAATCAATGCTTCTTTAACGGCCGGAGGACATCACCGTATTAGTGATGTTGCTTTGAAGGAATTACTTCAGACATTACGCATCCCTTTACCCGAAGAATTTTTAACCGACACCAATGGAGGCGCCAAGCTTACAGCCTCTAAAACGGTTTTGATTGTAGATGATGATGAAGCAATTCGAACCATGCTGAAGCTTTTTTTTAAAAAAAATCTGCCCGAAGTACGGGTTGAAGAAGCGGATGAAGGGTTTATGGCCGGTTGGAAAGTGAGGGGCTCGGTCCCGGATCTGGTCATTGTCGATTTGCTTTTACCCGGCATCGATGGCTTTCGGATTTGTCAGTTTATCCGTCACTCCCCGGAGTTGAAGCATACAAAGATTCTTGCCATCACCGGACAGGGAGAGGATAAGCGTGAGCGTATTTTAAAGTTTGGAGCCGATGCCTTTTTATGTAAACCGTTTGAGTTGAGTGAATTGCAAAAATATGCTGTGGATCTGCTGGGTTTGCAATAGCGGATTTTCAAAATGGAGAGAATGCGATGACGACCGCAGACATGGAAATAAAAGTACTTTTAATCGAGGATGATATCCAGTACAGCGATTTATTGGCGACGCGTCTGTCAAAAGGCAGTGGGCAGAAATTTATACTGACCCGTGTCGAGCGGTTTGAACAGGCACATGAAAAACTTTCAAGAGAATCCTATGACGTTATTTTGCTGGACATTCAACTCCCCGACACTCAGGGGGGAGATACCTTAAATAAGATTCAGCATTTTGCCAGGAGTATCCCCGTGGTCGTGCTTACCGGCAATGATCAGTTGGCCATGCAGGCAATTAATGCGGGAGTTCAGGATTATTTGGTCAAGGGGCAGGCGGATGTCCGGTTTATTTCCAGAATTCTGCGCTATGCGATTGAACGTAAACGTAACGAAGAACGTTTGCGGGCAAGAACGGCTGAGCTGGAGCAGCTCAATAGCCTCATGGCCGGCCGGGAACGGAAGTTGATAGAACTTAAAACTAAAATCAATTTACTCAAAGAACAAATTGAAAAGAGTACAGATTTAGACAATCCAGAGAAGGAGAATTGATGACTGTCCAAGCGATCAAAGTTTTGATTGTCGATGATGAGGCGGAGGTAAGAGCGCTATTGAGGCATTTTTTTGAACTACAGCCTTATGTGAAGCAGATTGATGAGGCGGGTTCGGGACAGGCGGCTCTTAAAAAAATTCAGGCATCAATGCCTGATTTAATGTTGGTCGACATTCTACTGCCGGCTGGTGGCGGGATGTATGTCCTTGAGAGCGTCAGGGCAAATCAGGCTTATCACTCGATGCGGATTGTCGGAATGAGCGGTTATGCGGATATGGACGTCGAAATGTTTTTAAAAGCGGGCGGAAATGATTTTATCGCCAAACCGTTTCATTTCTACACGTTTCAGGAAAAATTAAACAGTCTCTTAGGCGTAAGCGATACAAATTATATGGAGGAAATATCGTGAGTGAAAAGATGATTAAAACGCTTTTTGTTGAGGATGATGATGTTTATGGCCTGCTCTTTAAAAAGACTCTATCCAGCGGATATGAAGGCCCCTTTCATCTGACGATCATTCAAACCCTTCACGAAGCGATTGAACGATGCGCCCATGAAGAATTTGACGTGATCCTGTTGGATCTGAATCTTTCCGACAGCATGGGGCTTGATACCTTTACGCAAATGACTTATGCCGCTCCCAATACACCGATAGTCATTCTGACCGCTTCGGATGATTTAGCCATTAAAGCCCTTGAATACGGTGTTCAGGACTATCTTGTGAAAGGGCAGGAAAACATCAAGATTTTACCGCGTGTCATTTATTTTGCCATTGAAAGAAGAAAATCAGAGGAAAAAATTAAAACACGTACACAGGAACTTGAAAGATTGAATAAGCTCATGGTCTCCCGGGAATTAGCCATGATCGAGCTTAAAAAAGAACTTGAAACTTTAACATTAAAAGCCGACAAACTCAAAAAATATGCCTGAGACCGTTAAACGTTCCTACTCCTCCATGGATACCCCTGAGGTGATTAATGATCCCTCACTGAGATTCTTTGCCTGCGCACTCCTGCTTTCGTGTGTCGTCGTTCTCATCTTAAGCTGGAAGCTCTGGGATTCCTACCAATTGATTAGTGAGATCAAGGATGAAACGTCTAAAGTTCATGGCTCATACAGTAAGTTGATGCACTATGATGAAGTTTTAGAAATGTCTGCTCAGATGTTTGCACTTACCGGTGAGGCCAAATGGCAGAATCGTTATGAAACATTTTATCCTTTGCAAGCCGCAGCTGTTGAGGAACTGTCTTCAGTTACCTCCAAAACCACACCCGCCGAAGCTGAAAAATTGATAGGGCTCGCCAGCCGGATTGCGGATGCCCAAAAGCAGGCGATACAGGAAGGTGCAAGCGGGCATCTGGATAGGTCTCACACGCGTCTTGATCACCCGGGTTATGCCGCCTGGACAGAAGATTTTCTGGAACAGATTCAGCGGATTTATCTGAATGAACAACGTATTCTCCAGATAAAATTAACCCGCCAAAAGAGAACAGTCTTCATCCTTTTGTTTTCAGGCTTATTTGTTTTTCCGCTCTGTGCGCTGGCCTGGTTTATTGTGGTTCGTCTCTTTAAAAAATGGCGTAAGACCCTAATGCAGGTCAATCAACAGCTTTATGATCGTACGGAAGACCTTGGCCGGCTGAATCAAAATTTGGATCAACTTGTAATGGATAGGACGAAGGATCTTGAAAAGATCAACCAGGCACTCCGGTCTGAAGTAGCGATGCGTCAAAAAACGGAAGATACCCTGAAGGCCAGGGCGCGGGAGCTTGAACTTTTGAACCAGTCACTGCAGGAAGCCCGTACGGCGATGCTTAATGTCTTGCGTGATTTTGAACAGGAAAAAGCCAGGAGTGAATTGCTATTGACGTCAGCCGGTGAAGGGATTTTCGGGCTGGATGCTGAAGGAAGGATTACGTTTATCAATCCCGCGGCGTTAATGATGTTGGGCTATAGCCATGAAGAAGAAATAATTGACCGGACCCAGCATGAAGTTGCGCACCATACGAGAGCTGACGGGTCTCACTATCCCTATGAGAGCTGCCGTATTCATGCCTCAATCCGTGACGGGACGGCTCATCGTGTTAATGATGAGGTCTTTTGGAAAAAAAACGGGACCAGTTTCCCGGTGGAGTATATCAGCACGCCGATTCTTTCTGGTGAGGGTAACCCCGTCGGTGCGGTCGTGACATTCAGTGACATTTCGGACCGGAAAAAATTGCAGGAACAACTCCTCCAGTCTCAGAAAATGAATGCCGTTGGAAAATTGGCCGGGGGAATCGCGCACGACTTTAATAATATCCTGCTTGTGATCAGCGGCTACTGTGAATTCCTGGAAAAGGATGTTTCGAAATCCGGTGAGAGCGCCGAAGAAATCAAAGAAATTAAAAAGGCCGCGCAGAGAGCGATGGATTTGACGCGTCAGCTGCTCGCCTTTAGCCGTAGTCAGATTATTAATCCGAAAAATATCAGTTTGAACGAAGTTATTTCGGGTATGGATAAAATGATTATGCGGCTTATCGGTGAAAACATTGAGCTGACAACAGAATTTGAATCTGATCTTTGGACGACGAAGGCGGATGCCGGGCAGTTAGAGCAGATTTTGGTCAATTTGGTGGTGAATGCCCGCGATGCCATGCCCTCGGGAGGCAAATTGCATATTGAAACGAAAAACGAAAGACTGGAATGTGATAGGAACTTCCGGGATGTCTTAATTCCGAAAGGAGAGTACGTTACCCTGAGTGTTTCGGATAGTGGAAGCGGAATGAGTGAGGATGTCCGTGCGCGTATTTTTGAGCCTTTTTTTACCACCAAAGGGCGAAATCAGGGCACGGGCCTGGGCTTGTCGACGGCTTATGGTGCCATTAAGCAAAATAAGGGGTTTATTCAGGTCGAGACGCAGTTAAACACAGGATCAACGTTCAGGATCTATCTGCGGCGGGTGAGGGTTAAACCTTCGGATAATCCCGATAAGGATAACGCTGAGGCCAAGGAGTTGCCGGGCGGAAACGAAACTGTTCTTGTCGTTGAAGATGAGACATCGGTCCGCCGTTTAGCCGTACGTTTACTGGAAGAGTTGGGGTATGAAGTTCTTGAGGCCGCTAATGGCCAGGAGGCTTTGGATAAGGTTCTGAAGTGCGAGAAAAACAGGATCCATCTGCTGCTTTCAGATGTGATCATGCCGTTGATGGGAGGGAAGGAATTGGCCGAGAAAATCAGGGAAATCCGGCCGGAAATAAGAACGTTATTTATTTCGGGATATACGGATGATACGATCGATAAGCAGGGAGTTCTTGATGAAGGGATTGAATTGTTGCAGAAGCCTTTTACTCAAGAAAAACTTGCTTTCAAAATTCGTAAAATTCTTGACCGGTGATCGCAGATGAAAATTACGACAACCCTAATTCTGAGTCTTCTTTTATCAGTTTTTTCCATGTCCGGCTATGCCACTGAAAGCGTCTTTGAAAAATACAACACCGATTCGGATGAAAGCCGCAGTCAGGGCGTCAGTATTTTTAGACAATATCAGTCCAATAATAATAAAGAAGTCCATAGAGAATCCCATAGTGAAAGTATTTTTGAGATTGGCGACGATCGTGCTGGACATGCAAAGAAGGAGGATAAAAAAGCGGTTTCAAGTATTTTTGACCTCAGTAGTAGCGATGTTGAGTCTGGTAAGCCGGGTACGGAGACTCCCGCGAGTTTAACGGGTCCGATTGTCAAAGGTGAAAGCACGGATGCTTTCAGTATTGAGATCTTGGGACTCAAAGCCGCAAAGCGTGAAGTATCATCCTATGGGGATATGACCAATAACACGCGTGAATTAAACCGGGAAAAGGCGATGGTGGCCAAACAGTCTTGGAAAAGTAAGATGGCAGGGCATAATAAGTTTGATGATCTTCGTGATAAGGAGAAGTACGAACAGAAACAAATGGAAAAGAAGCGAGAAGAGCGCCGCCAGTCTTGGATGGAAAAACAACAGGCTTTTATGGCGGCTCGGCGTGCGGCGATTAAGGCTCGTGAAGAGCAATGGGAGCGTGAAAGGCACGAAGCTCAACAAAAACGATAAAATTCACTCATTTATAGAAATTGATATAACTTGTTTTATATCAATAGATTATAAAATATCCTACCCCCCAATTCCCTCTTTCCTGAAGAAAGATTAAAAAATTTTAATTGACGTTCTCTTACATATCGGTAAAATTCTTTAAAAATTTAATAAAAGTTTATTAAAACAAAATTAAAGATCTTGGGGATGAGATCTGAATTGGGGAGGCCAGGTATGGTCATAGCATCAACACTCGGGCTTAAAGGGCAAATGAATCTGACAATTCGCGAGATTTTTCTCCAGGATATCATCCGCAAAGATATCCGCCATGCGTCACGGCATAATGCGATTTACCATGACGCCAAAGAGGCATTAATCGCATCGGCGGTGGATCAAACTCTTTTGTATTTACTTGAGGTTGCCTGCCATTTTGATTCCGTGCGTAAGACACAGATTATTCTGGAGATGCGTGAGCTGATGTTTGCGGCTTTAGAAGAATTTATTATCTCCATTTTTGATCCCGAGACGATTGTTGACCGGGTTTTCATCCAGGAAGCACAAAAGGCTGTTGAAATGCAGATGAAAGACGAGATGGAAGCGGCGGTTATCCGGATTTTAGACGAGCAGATGATTCTCTCAGATCAGGAAGCCATGGAAGATGAAGCCAGGCTGGAAACCGAGATTCAGGAAAAACAGACGACGATCGACGCAACAGCCGCTTAAAAAAGTAAAAAACCGGAGAAATAAAAAGGTCGCTATCCTTTATGGGATAGCGACCTTTTTTTTATTGAGACTCAGACTTACGGAGCTGTAAGCGACGTCAAGTCTGCCAGTCGAAATAATGCCGCGAAGGAGCGACCTAGCGACGAAGCGGTATCACAGAGACTCAGACTTACGAGCCCGGAACGTCAAGTTCCGAGGCGAAGTGCCGCAATCCCTGATGAAGAACATCAGGGACAAGAGCCTTTGAGAGATTTGCCAAAAGGTCAGTCCCTGATGAAGAACATCAGGGATCAGAGCCTTTGAAATCTTTAATGCGATTAGAAAAAAAGATAAAAATATTGTTACGAAACGCGCCGTCTCGCTCGGAGCTATTTCGCCGTAGGCGAAAGGATCTCCTCGTCTCGACAAAAGGCGCCGATTGTTTCTTTGACAATAATTTTTATCTTTCATCCTTAAGAACAAAGATTTCTACCGAGTTCCCATACCAAGAAACTCTATATCTATATCGCCTGCGAGCCTTTTTCACCGGTGCGGATGCGAATACATTCATCCAGCGAGGTAATAAAGATTTTTCCGTCTCCGACTTTTCCGTTGTCATGACGGGCTGCGTTGATAATGGCATCACAGGTCACAGAAACGAATTCATCATTGCAGGCAATATCGATTCGGCATTTGGGAATTAGATTCGGAACAACGATTTGTCCGCGGTAAAGTTCTTCACCTTCCTGGCGGCCATGGCCTGTGACACGGCTAACAGTTATGCGGCCGATTTGGGCGGCAATTAAGGCTTCACGAACCGCATCAAGTCTGTCAGGTTGAATAATGGCAGTAATGAGTTTCATCATCATCTCCTTATGAATTAAAAGCTTTAGCTGAAGCGTTTTAATCGTTGATTAGCTAAGGTTTAGCAACCCGTAACCGTGTTCTGCATGTAAGCTGTGATCCATACCGGCCATTTCATCTTCCTGGCTGAGCTTAAATCCGAAGAATTTATCGATAAGAATAACCAGAATGAGAGAAACGACGGCGCAGTAGACAATCGTGAGTGCGACGGCGCTGGCCTGAACACCCAGTTGCTGTAAAGTGGTCCAGGAACCACCGGCGGCTTCAGCCGCATTTGCCATCCAGCTTGGGCGGATGAAAAACGTCAACAGCAGAGCGCCTGCAATGCCGGCAATCCCATGAATGCCGAAGACGTCAAGACTGTCATCATAACCCAATTTATTTTTAAGTCCGATCGAAAAGAAACAGATGAATGATGCGGCAAAACCAAGCGCAATAGCTCCCGGAACTTGAACCACTCCGGCGGCAGGGGTAATGACCACAAGTCCCGCTAAAATACCGCTGGCCACACCAAGGCTGGTGGCCTTGCCGTGTTTGATGGCTTCAATCAGCATCCACATCAAGGCCCCGGCTGCAGCTGCAGCCTGGGTGACGGTTAAGGCCCGGGCTGTAACCAGACCGCTTGAGATCGAACTGCCGGCGTTAAAACCGAACCAGCCGACCCAAAGCAAACCGGCACCGATCAAGGTCATCACCAAATTACTTGGATTCATGGCCACTTTCGGATATCCGCGCCGGGCTCCAAGGTAGATTGCAGCCACTAAGGCGCTGATTCCGGCTGAAATGTGGACGACCGTACCGCCCGCGAAATCGATCGCGCCGCTTGCCCCTAAGTTAAAAAGAAAACCATCTTCAGCCCAAACCCAATGACAGAGCGGACAATAAACAATCAGACACCAGATGGTAATAAAAATGCAATAACCGCGGAATTTAACCCGTTCGGCAAAAGCTCCGGCGATGAGTGCCGGGGTGATGATCGCAAATTTTCCCTGGAACATCGCAAAGACATACTCGGGGACGCCGCCGGCCAAAATCGAATCATCAAGACCCTTTAAGAATAAATAAGAAGGATTCCAACCAATCCAACCGCCAAGAACATTCGACCCAAAACTCAAGGCATATCCGCATACGACCCAGAGGACACCGATAATCGCCATGGCCGAAAAACTATGCATCATGGTGCCCAGGACATTTTTAGTCCGAACCAAACCGCCGTAAAACATGGCCAGACCGGGAACCATTAAAAGGACAAGTGCTGTCGAAGTCAGCATCCATGCCGTGACTCCGGAATCAGCTGTCGCCGCATGTTCGGCTGCATAGGCCGCGGGAGTCATCAAGAGTATAAATAGGGAAAACACAATAGTCTTCCAGCGTGATCGGCAAAACATTGAAAACCTCCTTGAGGATTGAGGGTAAATGGGTCGAGTGCATGAAGCACCTTGCTAAAGCCAGTTATGATACTCACAGAGATTAAGACAGGCAAGTGGTAAATGACCTTTTATTTGATGATGGGTATTTAATACGATTGATCGTCAGTGCTATGTATTGCCCGTGCCCGTTTTGGGCTTACTTGAGAGAGTTAAATACGCATGCTATCTTTTAAGACCTGCCTGCTGATTGGGGAATGGCATATCTCTTTATAAGAAAGCTGTCTTATGAAAGTGCAACTCATTTTCAGCAGGTGAAATCT
The DNA here is from genome assembly GCA_020632475.1 of Candidatus Omnitrophota bacterium. Lineage (GTDB taxonomy): Bacteria > Omnitrophota > Omnitrophia > Omnitrophales > Aquincolibacteriaceae > JACKFM01. Next base: position 734,050 of record JACKFM010000001.1, read on the forward strand.
ATTCCGGAAGGGATAACTTCAATGTTTTTGATCCGAAAAAAAATAAAATGGATTGCGTGTCTGACTTTGTTTTTTCTGATGTCTTACGAATTCGGCGGCAATCGGCTCTGGGCAGCATCCATTGCCGGAGGCATTGGATCAGAACTGTCTGTGAAGACGGAGTTTAATCTGTCGCTGCCCGGTGATTTAGGCACAATTGAAAATAGGGTTTCCGGTACCGGCCCGGCAATCGTCCATATCCAGGAAGCTCACGGACATTATGAATCGCAAAAACAGATTGAAAAAATTCTTACGTTTCTCAAAGAGAAATATGACATTAAACTCGTTCTGCTGGAAGGCGATGCGTTTAAGCTGCATCCCGAGCTTTCCCGTTTTTTTTCTGAAAATTCCGCGTATACGCAGCAAATCAACGAAGAGCTTCTCAAAAAAGGAGTGACAAGCGGTCCTGCGGTTTTTCTGGCCGGACACCAGGATACGCAAGGCTATGGCATTGAAAATCTTGAGACCTATCTGAGAAACGGACAGGCTTTTAAAGAAGTGCTGGAGGCGCGCGAAGAATCCTCGGAATTTCTGGATCGTTATGATCTTTTAATTAAACGCATGAGTGCCCCTTATCTGGACAAGCCCCTGCGGCATTTTCTGACGAAACAAGAAGACTTTGAGAACGGAATGATTCCGCTTGATGAGTGGCTGCACATCCTTGATCGCGGGGCTAAACATTATTTAAACACCGATCTGTCCAATCCGAAGTTTCAAAAAGACTGGCCCATGATTTTAAGGGTCATGATGCTTCAGAAATTTGAAGCGAAAATCGATTTATATGCCTTTGAAAAAGAAAAAAATGATTTTTTAGCAGACCTTTCACGTTATTTCCCGGTTTCAGGAGCCGGTGCAAAAGACAGTCTTCACCCCAAAATCAAAAATCTTTTAGATCAAAAACTGACTCATGCGGAATTATCGGCCGGACAAACGGGTGAGGTGGTTGAGCGGATGGTTTCACATCTTCCCCGGGACTTTCATTATGGGGCCTATCCGAATGTTGCTCTTTTTATCGGGCATTTAGTTCTTCAGAGTGAAATTGATCCCAAACGGCTTTTTGATGAGATCTCTCTTTTAACCGGAAAAATCAGCGGTGTCATGGCCGGGGATGATCCGCTCAGGCACCAGATCATCGAACGGATCAACCGGTATCGGCTGCTTAAAAAACTTTTCAGGCTTGAATTGACCGCCGGTGAATATGAACAGTTGATTCAACCGGGACCCGACGGTGTTCTGCCCACAGTCCTGCTTGAAGAGTTTAGACGTTTAAGTGCTTCACAGCAGACGGAATTACCGGAGTTTGAAAAGGGTGAGGCCGTTGACGATCTCTACCAGAGGGCCCTTGAATTTTATCGCGGAGCAAAGGCCCGTGATGATTTGATGCTGAAAAATATCGAAAAACGGATGATCGAAACCGGCGAGAAAAAGGCTGTGGTCATTACCGGAGGTTTTCATTCGGGTCCTTTTCAGGATTATTTTCAGCGTAAAAATTATCACTATGCCTTGATTACGCCGTCGATCAAGGAATCGGAACCCACAAGTGATTACTCGTCGTCCATCCTGCAAAATTATATCGCTCCGCTTAAAAACAGCACCTCGACCTACCGCAATGTCGATTTTACGCTGAATACCCCGCAGGAATTGGCCTGGCAGGGCCGCCTTTTTATCCGTCCCTATGCAGTGATTGCGGCGATTATCCATTCTGTGATGACCGGTCTGGGCCAAAGCTCTGAAAAAACAGTCCAAATGATTAACCGCACAGATCTTTTCAGGCATGTGCGCGGACGTGAAGCTGTCCGTTCCTTACTCGGTAACACCGAAGTGACTTTTGATGCGGACGGAGCTGCAGTGGTCGTTGAAGTTAAGAGGGATGCGACCGTTTCCGGTATTGAAGGCAGACGGATCGCTGAATACCTCACGCTTATTGACGGTGATATGGACACTGTTTTAGAACCTGCGAATCGTCCTTTAACAGGAAACGATCAGACGGTTGATTTTTTAAGCCTTTCAAATGTTCCTGCGGAAATGATTTCCCATACTGAATTGCGCAGTCCGTCGATGAAAGATATTACTTTTTGGCACAGGGCCCAGCAGACAATACAGGTTTTTTGGAAGGCCCCTCCAGGAACGCGTTCTGCAAATTCTGTTCAGTATGGAATGTTTGAAGCCAAGATTATTGAAATTACGGATGGGACTGATCCGATTATTACTTTTATTAATGAAAACCAAGAGGTGGGTGCTGTTTTTTTGAGCTGGATTTATGCAGCCCGGTCCAAACGATTAGCGCCTTATATGGATTGGCAGCACCAAAAAGTCAAGGTCCGTGTGGTTTGGGAAGCGACCGTAAGAAAGTGGTTTGGCGGGACTAAGCAAGTCCACCGAAAATATACCGGTCAGATCGTTAAGATCGACAGTCCTTTTTCATTTTTACCCGGGATTGTCCTGGAAGGAATGAATGAAGTGATTCCCTTGGGAAGTATCCTTGAAGCCGGTGAAAAAGGGCAAGAACCGTTGATTAAAAGAAATGAGCGGCCTGAGCTTCGCAAGTGGTTAGGTTGGCTTGTGAACCCTGTCGATTTACGCGGAGACAGTTATTACATTTTTCTGACGGTTTTTTTTGCACTGACTTTCAGGCCGATGATGTTTGTCAGTATTCTGCTTTTTTATATTGATTCGGTGCGTCAGAATCATCACGCAGAACAGGAACTCCGCCGGAATCCACCGTATGGACTGACGCCCGGAATTCTCGAGCAAGTGGAAGAAGCGGTTGCCGAGAGACCCGCCGAGGGGCGTTGGACGCTGCCGACCCTGGCCTATGAGATGAATCTTCCCGAAGAGCAGGTTTTTTACGCCCTGGATGTTTTGGGATGGCCCTATCGCAGCAATATGGTTTTTCGGGACGAAGATATCCCGGCCAAGGTTTTTCAGGATCATCCCGAATATCAGATCTCCGAAAATCAAAAAACCCGTAGGGAAGCACGATGGATCAATCGTTTCATCGGTTTTTCGACTGCGGCCGTGATCCTTTTTTATTACAATCAATTAACCGCGATCCTTCCGGTGGCCGGTGTTTTCTCAATCAATCTTTTATCGATTGCAGCCGCCTTTTTTGCCTATGAACTCGGACGTTTTTTGACGGCCCAAATACGTCTGGATGAAAATGAAACGGTGATCAGAACCCGTTTCAGAAAGCCGCTGGGGCGTGTGGAAATTCCAGGTCCGGTACTGATTGACCGGGCCAAACGCATTGCCTATGGGGGAGTACTTGCCAATTTCTCAGCCTTTCTTTTAGGCGCAGCCTGGTTGAGTCGATTAGGGGTGTCTGTGGATCCTAAAATCATAACCGCTTTTTTGCAGGAAGAACCCGTTTTTTTCTTTAATCATACCTACTTTATGTTCGTGCCCCACATCATGACAGCCGGTATTTTTACCTTTTATCAGCTGTTATTTATGGTGTTCAATCTGGTGGGATTATCGGTTTTGGGTAAGCCCGGCGCTATGCGTGAAATCCGATATTTAAACCGTAAAAGCGAAATCATCAATGAATTGGTGGACCGAGTCATGGATCAAGAACTTTCTGGCGAAAAACGTGTGCGGGCTGCCGAGAAACTGGCGAAGATCAATGTTTTGACGCATGACGCCATTTTGGCCTTAATTGATTTTGAAAAAAATGAAAAATTAAGTAACCTCGCGGTGAATGAAGCCGTAGGCCGCACCTTGCGAGCACTGGATCCGGCTCAGTCCAAACTGCTTGAGGCCTATCGCGTTGAAATGCGTGGTGAAGACGAGATCATGAAAGATGTCTATGAGCGCATGATCGATAAAGAATCGGCACTGGCTTTTAAAAATGCGATGCGCCAGGCCGGATACCCGATCACTGAAACCTTGTCGGCCGGTCGTGTCATCGGCCTCTCAAACCGTCCCCGTCTTTCGGGTGAAGAAATCATTGACCGGTTGCGTAAAATCCGGCATCAGGGAAAAATTCAGCAACTGCTTGAATTGTTAGCGCCGGTGATTATTGAAGTCGGCAAACGGGAGCGGTTGAATGCAGAGACACCGGACAACCTATGGGATGAATCCGATGGTCTGCCGCCGATCGACGCATTTGCGGACCCTTATGATTTGCGCGGCATTGTGATTGAAATGTATTTTGATGATGCAGGGCAATTTAATCGAGAAAACCCGATGGCCGAGGTTTTGACCCAAGCCATGCGTGCTTATCATGATACGGTGATTAGGTTTGAACGCATTCGTGATCAGGAGGGGGAATCTACGCAAATGTCTGAATTTGTCCATTCCTGGCGTCAAGCGGATGTCTCCGCAGAGGATATCGGAGCATTAGTCAAAAATTTATTTCCGGGACAGGAGAGCAATGTGGCTTATGCAATTGGGATCGCCGATGCCTTGATTGAAATGGAACGCTTGAATGAACAGTTCGAAGATGCTGTAGATATGGATGAAAAGACTCGAATCCTTGAAATCATCAAAACCCGTGTTCTGGCCTCCGTTCCGTTAGCGGGGGATGATCATTTATTGAGAATTAATAGTGGAAAGAATATTTTGGAGCGGGTCTTTAATAATAGGACAGAGCATTACTCCGATGAAGTCGTTCAGGCAGCCGGAGATGCCCTTCTTGAGGTGAACCAAAGCATTCAACGGGCCGGACGACAAATCAGTTTGACACAGATAACCGGAGAGTTAAGTGAAGGGCATGGGGATTCTGAAGCAGCGGATGCCCCGGGTAAAGCCGAATTGCGGCGTGAACTGGTCAGGCCGTTTTGGGAAATGTCTCAAGCGCAAACCGTGATGCCGCGGGCGGTCATTCAAACCCCGGTTCCGGCTGAGGCTCGCATTCCCGAATGGGCTAAGCGGTTAATCCTTGAAGTCTTCCGGGCTCATCTGGTTCCGCTTTCCTGGCCGCAGGAAATGGTTGAAGCTGAAATCCAGAGACTGCTTCAACAGGAATCGCTTGAGGCCCTTGCCGCTGCGGCTCCTGATTTGAGTGAGCCGTTCTTTTCTTTCGTTCAAACGCAGCCTGTGATTGAGTCCTGGTTTGAGCCGGAACGAACTGTGCAGGTCAGACGCCGAATTCTTGACGGACGGGCCGCTTTACCTGATGTTCGGCAGTGGGTGAGTCTTTTACCCTATTTGATTCAGAATTCTTCGGTGGAGTATCATCTGCTGGTCATTGCCGCGCCTGAGGAAATCCGTGCCTTTGAAAAATCAATTGATCTTTATTTGTCCAAACCCGAGATTATCCGTAAACTCGGCCGTTTTAGGATGAACCAAATTAAAAATATTAAAATCGAAGGGGTTTCCGGTAAACGAAGCCTTCAGCGGCAGATTTACCAATTGGCATCCTCTGCGAGGACAGAAGGGGTGGCTACCGCCCTGGTTACCGGTGATTCTGATTTATCGGAGAATATCCAATATGTTCCGCAATTTCTGAATGTTTTTGTCGGGGATGCCTTAAAACACAATGCGGCACTGATGGTAACTGCTGAGCTGCTTGGAAAGCTTTTGGATGAGCGGACAGCTGCATTTTTGACGGTTTTTGACGCTGAGAATTTACTGGCACGAAACGAGTTGAGGGGTGTTGTCGAGGCAGTTTTAAATCTGCAGCAATTTTTAACAGCGGCATAATATTTATAACTTATTCATGTGTCATGGGTTATGAATGTGGCGCTGGGCTGGATTGCAACGGAGACAAGACGCGGCAAGCAGGAGCTTAAGCTGTTGACGAAAAGTTTGACCTAGTGCTATGATGGTGCACTTTTTTTGCGGTTAGTCTATTCATACCGGTCAAACCTTGAAGCGTCTCCGACCATAAATCGTACGGAAAAGCAGGTTTTCTTTTCAAAAAGAATAGATATTTTGTTTTAATATCGGTTACTTTGACTTTCAATAAAGGGGGATTTTTTTATATGGGCAAAATTAAGATTGCCGTGATTGGTGTCGGAAATTGTGCAAGTTCATTAATCCAGGGGATTCATTATTACAAGGATAAATCTCCTGAAGATGCGATTGGTTTGATGAATTGGGAGATCGGTGGTTACCGTCCTTTTGATATTGAAGTCGTTGCGGCTTTTGATATTGATAAGCGCAAAGTCGGCAAGGACGTCAGTGAAGCCATTTTTGAAAAACCTAACTGCACTATGGTTTTTTGTCCGGATGTTCCGAAGTCGGGAGTTGAAGTCAGCAAGGGCAAACTTCTGGACGGTTTTTCCGATCACATGAAGCTTATTGACGAAGACCGTACTTTTATTTTGTCCGATGAACCTGAACCCGAAATGCAGGATGTGGTCGATATCCTCAAAGTTTCGGGTGCCGAGATATTAATCAACTATCTTCCGGTGGGTTCTGAAAAAGCCACCCAGTTTTATGCCGAGTGTGCACTTGAGGCCGGACTTGGTTTCATTAATTGTATCCCGGTTTTTATCGCCAGCCGTCCCGAATGGGCTGAGCGTTTTAAGGCTAAAAAACTCCCGATTATCGGTGATGATATTAAGGCCCAGCTCGGAGCGACCATCACCCATCGTGTGCTGACTGACATTTTTAGAAAAAGAGGTGTTCAGCTTGAGCGAACCTATCAGATTAATACGGGTGGTAATACCGATTTCTTAAACATGCTTAACCGTGACCGCCTGCATTCCAAGAAAATCTCCAAAACCGAAGCGGTTCAGTCGGTCGCCGGTAATTATCTTTCAAAGGAAAATATCCATATCGGTCCCAGTGACTACGTTCCCTGGCAAAATGATAATAAAGTCTGCTTTTTGCGCATGGAAGGTAAAATGTTTGGGGATGTTCCGATGAATATTGAACTGCGTCTTTCGGTGGAAGACTCTCCCAATTCGGCCGGTGTGGCGATCGATTCTATTCGCTGCTGCAAGCTGGCCCTTGAAAGAGGTGAGGGAGGTATTCTTTACGGCCCGTCGGCATTCTTTAAAAAGCATCCCCCGGTTCAATATACCGATGATGAAGCTTATCAGATGACTCAGGATTTTATCCACGGCAAAAAAACGGCCGTTAATCCTCAGACAAACGGAAAGCCTTCAGGGGTACGTCCGGCGGTTAAGAAAGAAGCCGCAACGCAGACAGCGGGTCTATAATTTTTCACCATAGTTTATCGATCGCTGCTGTTCTTATGTCGTTAAAAGATGCCAGGTTCTTTTACAGGAATCTGGCATCTTTTGTTTTTACTCTGTCATTTGACCTGTGATCTTGCTGGCTCAGCGGGCAGCCACTGCTTGGCCTTGACATTTCGAACTGAATGAATAAGATTGCAAACACATAACAACCCTATCCCAAAAGAGGACCTCATGTCATCTTCTCATGAATCAAAATTCCCGGATAAACCGCTTGGCAATGAAAACGACCGGAAAAAGTTCGAAGCTCTTCTGAAGAAAAAAAATCTGAAATTTACTTACGAAAGAAAATACATTTTTGAGGAGATTTCCAGATTAAAAGGGCATTTTGATGCGGACAGTCTTTATGAGCGCTTTAAAGAAAAAGGTTTACGCATTGCCCGGGATACGGTTTATCGTACGCTGCCCCTCCTGCTTGAAAGCGGTGTGCTGCAGAAGTCGGCTGGAGAGGGGAAACGGGAATATTTTGAGCGTATTTCCAGCAAGGGCCATCATGATCATATGATCTGCATTAAAACGGGCAGGATTATTGAATTTCACTGTGATGAGATTGAACGTCTTCAGGAAGAAATCGCCCGTAAATACGGATTCAAAATTATCTTCCACGACCACCGCATTTTTGGTCTCTCCAAAGAAGCCCAGGAGCAAGAGTAGAAGTCTCGATTCCGTATTGACGGTACACGCCCCAGCCATAGCCCGGAGAGACCTATTGACGATACACCCAATCGCGTTGATAATACGGCCTGCAAGGAGGATGTATGCATTTATGTTGTCTTGATTTAGAAGGGGTCTTACTGCCGGAAATCTGGATTAATGTGGCCGACCGGTTTAAGGTCAAGGAACTGCGTCTGACGACACGGGATATTCCCGATTATGATGAACTCATGAAGTATCGGCTCAGGATTCTTAAAAAAGAGGGAATCCGGCTTAAAGATATTCAGAAAGTGATCGCCGGGATGAAACCCTTACCCGGTGCAGCTGCTTTTATTAAGCATTTACGCCAAATCCATCCCGTCATTATTTTATCGGATACATTCTATGAGTTTGCCACGCCCCTGATGAAAAAAATCGGCAATCCAACGCTTTTCTGTCACTGGCTGAAAGTCAATAAGGCCGGTTTTATTACGGGGTATCAATTGAGAGCCCGCGATAGCAAACGTAAAGCGGTATTGGCTTTTAAAAAACTTGGATTCGGTGTCATTGCATCGGGTGATTCCTATAACGATATCAGTATGCTGAAAACCGCTGACCGGGGTATTTTGTTCCGGCCGCCGGCATCCATTGCCAAGCAATTTCCTCAATTTCCGGTATGCAGTCAATATGCGGCCCTCATCAAACATTTACGTAAATCATAATTTAAAACCAAGGGGTGCTCTCAATGCTTATTGTTTTAAAGAAAACAGCGACTAAAAAACAAGCTGATCATATCCTGGCTGAAATCAAAAAGCTTAAACTCAAACCCGTTGTCTCCAAAGGGGTGGAAAAAACCGTGATCGGAGTCATCGGGGACGAGGCCAAGCTGCGAACCAAACCGCTTGAAGTATTTGCGGGGGTCGAGAGGGTGATCGATGTTCAGACGCCGTTTAAAATGGTTTCGCGTGAAGATCACCGGCAGACCAGTGAAATCAAACTCGGTAAAAATTTGACGATCGGCGGCAAGGAGATTGTGGTGATGGCCGGTCCCTGTACGGTTGAAAACAAAAAACGTCTTTTGAGCCTGGCCCACAGTGTGAAAGAAAGCGGCGCAACCGTTTTACGCGGTGGCGCCTTCAAACCACGTACCTCCCCTTATGATTTTCAGGGGTTGGGCGAGACAGGCCTTAAATATTTAAAAGCGGCCAAGAAAGAAACCGGACTTCTCGTTGTGACCGAAATGATGGATGTGCGAGATCTGCCGCTTTTTGAAAAATATGCCGACATCATTCAGATCGGTGCACGCAATATGCAGAATTATAATTTACTTAAAGAAGTCGGTAAGAGTAAAAAACCGGTTCTGCTCAAACGCGGAATGGCGAATACGATCAAAGATTTTTTAATGGCCGCCGAATATATTTATTCGCAGGGTAATCACAGTGTCATCCTCTGCGAGCGCGGCATTCGTACGTTTGAAACCTCCACGCGTTTCAGTCTGGATATCGGTTCGGTTCCGGTGCTTAAGTCTGAAACGCATCTCCCCGTGGTCATTGACCCCTCGCATCCGGCAGGAAAGCGTAAGTATGTTGCCGCCTTGGCGAAGGCGGGTATTGCTGCCGGTGCTGACGGGATTATTGTTGAAGTCCATGACAATCCCGAAGAGGCTGTGTGCGACGGTCCCCAGGCGCTTTTGCCGGATATGTTCGAGACATTGATGACCGATCTGCGCAAAATTGCCCAGGCCATTGGACGGTCTTTGTAGACGCTCCAAAGCTTATTCCTTTCACCCCTTGAAAATAGATCAAATTATATTTATATATAATAATATTGATCTATTTATATCAAAAATAATTTATATAGACTTTGAAATAACTTCATATATCGGGCATACTTTATAAAGCAGGGATAAAGTACGCTCTGATACGTTTTTTTAATGAAGGCGATTTCTATGGACAAGCAAAGAATCCGTCAAATTACTATTGGGCTTAAAAAAGTAGTGGCCGGCGGTCTGGCTGTGGCGATGTGTTTTGCCGGATACAGTCCTGTGGTTTGTGCCAGCGGACAGCCTGACTTATCTGAAACCGCACATGGAGAAATTTCACTTTTTAATGTTCAAATTCCTCAGGAAATAGGCAATATCAAAGAGAAATTTGAAGGGCCGGAGGGGAAGGTTGTTTTTATCATTCAAGATGCTCATGCGGTCCCCGAAGCCCAACACAGCATCGAAAAACTGATCGAGTTTTCCGAGAAAGAATACGGTATCGACATGGTCGCGTTAGAAGGCGCTGCCTCCGGTTTAGATTCGCAGATTTTTAAAAGTTTTCCCGATAAACGCATTCTGAAAAAAGTTTTTAGAGACTATGCCGAACGTGGTGAATTGACCGGAACGGCCGCCGCCGCTATTTTTAGTCAAACTCCGGCCAAGTATTATGGGATAGAAAATTGGGATTTGTACCAGGAAGGCCTGGGATATTTTCAGGCTGCCATGCAAATGGAAAAGGAGGCGGCATCTCAGCTGACGGAGATGTTTTCAGAGCTGCAGGGCGAAAAACACAAGACCTACTCTGAAGAGTTGTTTCAGGTTGACCAGGCCTTGAGAGCCTTTCATCAAAACGCCTCGGATCTGGTGGTCATCCTTGAGAAGCTGGCGATGATTGAACCGCCTCAAAAAGATTCTGAATTGGCCCTTTTGCTTGCGGAAGCAGGACATTCCAAGGAAAACAATGCCGCAATTGAAACCGAGGTCAGGCAAATCGCCTCACAGATCAAAACCGCGTTAGTGCAGCGTCAAAATTCATCTGAGTTCGCTGAGGATTTGAAGGGATTAAACGGAAAACTTCAGGAGTTTCAAACCTCACAAATCAGTGCAGATGCCTTGGCTCTTTTTTTAAAAGAATTATCCCTTAAAGATCGTATCCGCGTTCGTGTCTCTGAGAAATTGAATGTCCGGACCGGGCATCAGAAGCGGATGAGGGACATCGAAGGAACGCGTTTTTTTGATGAATTCGAAAATTATGCCGGACAAGTCAAAGAATCGTTGTTTCGAAGCCGTGAAGAAAGGAACCTTGATTTTAAGAATCATGTCCTTGAGCTGCTCGAACGCCTGGCTGCGCTTAAACTCAGCCGGAAAGATTGGGCGGAGATTAAAAATTTACTGATTAAGATGGATGCCTGGGACCTGGCCCAGGACGGACTCGACAGGCGCGGCGATATCGCCCGGCTTTTGCGGCAAATGCAATCGCATATCGAGTTTTATCGCAATGCGGAAAAACGCGATCATGTTTTTATTCAAAAAGCGCAAAAGCTTTTTAAGGACCATCAAACCCGGGCGTTGACTCTGGTTGCGGGCGGTTTTCATGCCGAGGGAGTGACCGAATTGTTGCGGGCTGCGGGCATTTCTTATGTTCTGATGATGCCTGCAATTAAAAGTCTTCCGGATGAAAATCATTATCATGACCATATGCGCGGCGAAGTGACGTGGGGTGATTATTTTCAAGTGCGTGCCGGAAAAGTGAATCTCTATGACGCCTTTGTGCGCGGTACGAGAGACCGACTTCTAGGGATAAGCGATAAGCGTAAAGCGTTCAGTGAAAAAGAACATTTACCACTTATTGCTGACCGCTTAACGCTTAAATCCTGGCGGGATCAGATTATCCGCGACCTGGCCGAAGAAAACCGTCTCGATCAAGCGAAAGACTATACGCGTTTTATCGATGAACTTGTGTCACGCAATCCGGACCATGAAAACACTAATCCGGTGATTGCCCAGTGGCGGGCCAATGTTGAAAAATTTATTACCGGCCTGCGCCAACTCCAAAGCACTCATCAGTTGAGCGAGCAGAATATTGCTGGTCTTCTGCCCAGTGCAACGATCGGCGACGCTCCGACCTACGCAGGCCTTGCGGCCAAGACTGAACTGCGCGCCGATTTAATCCCCGGATTGGGGATAGACACCGGAGGATCTGTGATTGAAACGCCTGCTGCGAAACCGGAGCTGCGGGTGGAGATTGACAATGATCCGAATCTGTCTCAGGTGGTTGATGCGGCATTGATTCTGAGAGAGCAGATGGAAGATTTTGGTTTTGAAGGGGGGCACCCGGTTTATGATTTATTAAATGATATTTATGAGATCTTTATTGAATTTGATACCGCTCAGATTGAAGAAGGGCATCTGCATAATTTTGTTTTAAACCAGTATTCGCGATTTCAGGATGTGAAGCCTATTTTTGAAGCCCTGGCCCGGCAGGAAAAGATTTCTTCGGAGGCTATGGATGATTTATACGATGCCTTAGCGTTACTGCGTGTCAGCACAACTCCACAGCGCGGTGAACTGCGTCAAAAAATTCTATTTCCGGAGGATAATCCACCACTCTCAGAAGAGGAGCTTGCGCGCCTTAAAGATGCGTTGGGGCGTATTGCCGAGGCTGTTATTGATAGCGAAGTGGAAGACTTGGTTGAAGTGGCATCCATCCTGAATGTTGAAATCGAAGGGTTTGAACCTTCCCGGCTGCAGGCCAATATCGATGATCCCTTTTTCCGTCAGGAAATGATTAAAGACGGCATTTTTGACAGTGCGAAAGATGGTTATGCGATGGGGATGCTTTATGACTCCGGTCCGGAAAACGGGGTCTCGGACGCCATTCATGAGATCATGAATCTTGTCTGGTTTACGGATGTTTCCAGAACGCAGTACCGTGCTCCGCAGGAGCGGGATGAAATTCTCAATTGGATCCGCGCCGTTCGTATTGAAAGGCATACGGAAATGCGTTCTGCGGATGAAAACCCATATGAATCTCCGACCGAGACTTCCGAGAGTAGTGAAGGCTGGGATGCAGTCGAGTTTACAGGCATAAGAGACCCGGAAGTCCGGCGCCGGGAACTTTTTAGGCTTGTGAGTCAGAATACCCAAAGTGCTGTCTTGAAAATCCCGTCCCGGGAAGCGGCAATGAAACCAAAAGAAGTCCACGCGATTGCTGAGGTGATCAGTCTTCTGACGGATCGACGTTTTTTGCATCGTGACACTAATCGCGATCAATTCAAGGAACAAGCCGGGCGTTTACTTAAAAGGATTACCCCAAATTCTTCAGAGGCCGCTCAAAAAATTAAGGCCATTCTCATGACCGATATAATGCCTTTTTATCCGGGAAAGGGAGCAAATTGGACAGCCGATCAATGGGCCTATCTTAAGGCTTTAGAAAAAGAAAGTGATATCATGAATTTGACCACAGGGGGATTGCTTTGGAGCAACTTGCTCTATGGTTTTGCCTACCTCCCGTTATTGGCGATAACGGCTTCGTTTGTTTTCTATAATATTGCACAGACTGAATTTTCAAGATTGTCAACTCAACAGCAGAATTTTGCAATGTGGTTGTATGGCTCGGCCGGTTTAGCGGTTGTGATTTTTGCATTATTTGCCGTGCGCCAATTTTATAGTTCACTGCGTATGTTTTTTAGAGAGGCCCAGGTGATTGCTGATTATAAAACTCAGCTTGAAACCTCTCCCCAACGTCCGGAAGTCCGGGTGAGGGTTTTTAAATGGAACGATCAATATGATGTTCATTTCAGAATCTTAAAGGACAATGCTTCCTTTGCGGACGGCAAGATAGGAATAGAGGCATTGGATACCGTTGAAATTAACCTGAGAAGATTTTTTGACCAAACGGGCGAGCCGGAGATCCGCCGCATCGCTCAGGGTCCCGGTTCGGATCTCATTGACGGGCGTAAAATTAATTTTTCAAAAGCCAAAGATCAAAAGTGGGATCACGATGTGATTCGGTTTACAATTGCGGATGAGATTGAAGGGACGCTATTTATGCCTTATAACGAACCCCGGCGTTTCGGTCAGCGTGACGAGTTGCGGACACAAGGGCAGGAGGATTTCAGGCCGCAGTGGAAAGAATCGCTTGATGATTATCTTCTCAGAGTTTTTGGCAATACGCAGCCTTTTACGATCGTGGATCTGGGTGCCGGAAGACCTGAAGCGCAGACCCGCGAGCTGGAGATTTTGATCGCTAACATCGGTCAGAAGTTTCCGATTAAGGAAGCTTATGCGGTGGATACGGCGGGAATGACCCGATTAGAAGTCCAGGGAAACAAGATTGTGGCTCGTACGTTTTTTTCACGTAACTTTCGGCATCCCACCGTCCTTCATAATTTTTTTAATATTGATCTGCAACGTCTTGCTGAGCAATTTCTTCCATCGGAGACAGGGGTGCAATTACCGCCTTCCCTTGCCGGGCAGGTTCAATGGGTGATGATGAATGCCCCTTACCGGAGGAATTTTCATAAATATATGAAGGAACTCGAACAAATCATTGATCCTGGTCAAAGCCTTATCACGTTACGATTCGATTCGGCAGATAAGCCGGGGCAGGTGCATCCTGCTTTTCAGAATTTGACTCAGGATGGATTTCAGGTTTTTTTGGTTGATCAACAGATGATACCCAGGGGTTATCCTGATCCCAGAGAGCCTCAACCGGAAAGTCTGCATATTGCTTTGAGGCGTTCTGAACAGCGCATGCAGACCGAAGAATTCAGCGGCACCTTTACGACCATGGCGGGGGTGGAACACTGGATTGAGGGCCCACTGCACCGGTGGTTTGATGCCGGGGAGCTTCAGCAAGTGGTGATTAACGATTTTGGTCATCGGGAAATCTGGGTTTCACAGTTCTCAAATAGAGAAACGGCTTGGCGCGTTGTTTCGCAGGCCATGGGTGCATTTATAGAACAGCAGAGGGATGCCGGGGCATCTTTGTCTCTTTCTTATTCATTCCCTCTAGAAACCGGAATACTCCAGATCGCCAGAGATTTTACCCCCGCGCTCGAATTGCAAACGATTGCCCCCGAAGTGGTCCGGGTATTATCACCGAAATATACCGGCGAGCCGGTCAGTTCCGAAAAGGCCGCTCAGATTTATACCCTTGCCACAACCGACTTGGAAGGATTGATCCAAGCCATTGAGACTGCTCTGGAACAAAGAATCGCAAAACTTCAGGCACAAGGACTTGTTGAGAGTGACGGAACGCTGGCACTACGCGGGGCTATAGATTTGGCCAAACAGCTTCTAACTCCGGCCGCAGGCGAACGCTTTCCGGAAAGTATTTCTTTTGCCGTTGATTTTAGGTCGTATCCGGAAGTTACCTCTTTTCTGGAACAGTTGATCCGGGAAATCGGTGAAGCCACGGTTTCGGCCGAGATTTTATCGGATGAAGATACCCACAGTGCCTTATCCCGGAAAATAACCCAGGCGTTGAGGCAATTCATCCGGCTGAAAAAATTGTCCACTCACGATTTAAAACAGGGGACCGTGGTGAGTGAAGAAGGGTTGGGAGTGATTACGGCACTCGACAAAGCGGAATCGGCGACTTCGCTGGATACCCTTTTTCAGGGGCTTTTTTTAAATGAAGAAGGAATGAATATCGATGATCCGGACATTCGCTTAGCCGGGCAGATTTTATATGCCGCGGTTCTGATTAAATTGGCCATAATTTCTGCACAGAATAAAAATGCCAAAATTTCCAACAGGGCAGACTTCTTAAAAGCCGAGTTGATTCGTGCAATCGGTGAAGCCGGTTACCCGGCTTCCGGCGACGCCTTTAGTGCGCAAAGAGGAGGCCTGATCAGCATCATGGGCAATGTCCTGATGAATGCCATTGTCCAGGATATGCGTGCCCGCGCCGAAGTCAGACAGGCTGCTTAGTGGCTGTTTGATTTGAAACAGAGTATTGCATTCAAATCGATTACAGCCACTTATCCCTCAAAACACGGAGTGTTTGAGGGGATAACGCGAGGTCGCTCGGCTCTCTACTAATTGATAAAAATAGTGCTACGAAACGCGCCATACGTTCTGGGAGCTTTCCCGCCTGCCGGTTTACCTGCCGTTCGGCGGGCAAGCCCGCCAAGGCATGGCAGGACGATCTCCCGCCACGTATAAACGGCGCTGATTCGTTTCTTCACACTATTTTTATCTTTCTCTCTAAGTGATAGTAAGAATTTAAAAGTATCATAAATTATTACATTGTATATAGTTAAACACTAATCAATCTCTTCATGTCTTGACATTCTCCGGTGATATGGTAGGGTTTTTGTAAGCGGTTACATGTAAGCGCTTACAAAAATTAAGGAAGAAGGTGGTTTTAATGAATATCCGAGATATAGCACTTAAAGCGAAGGTTTCAGTGGCGACGGTTTCACGTATTATGGATCCCGGCAAGAAGGGGTTGGTCAGTCCCAAGACCCGCGCCAAGGTTGAGAAAGTGATTCAAAAGTATCATTTTGTGCCTAATCGTTCGGCGCAGGCACTCAGTAAACATTCAACCCATACGATCGGGATGGTCACGCCTTTTTCTCCTGAGATTGTGCGCAGCCCTTATTTTGAAGGACTGATTGCCGGTATTATCGAGGGC
Organism: Candidatus Omnitrophota bacterium; assembly: GCA_020632475.1. Classification (GTDB taxonomy): domain Bacteria; phylum Omnitrophota; class Omnitrophia; order Omnitrophales; family Aquincolibacteriaceae; genus JACKFM01. Next base: position 750,272 of record JACKFM010000001.1, read on the forward strand.
ATTAAACCTCTCTCCTATGATATCAAATGGATTATGGTCCGTGACGATGAGGCGGGCGGATTAAAACTCAATGATCTGATGCAGAGGCATGCTGTTGATGGGATGGTTTTTCTGGCCTGGCGTCTGATGGCTGAGCTCGTCAAAGAGATTGAAAAACGCACTCATTTACCGGCCGTATTGATTAACGATTATGATGCGCACATTCGTTCCAGTATTGTCTATTGTGATAATAAACCGGGAATGAAACAGATTTGTGCCTTTTTGGCTGCGAAAAATTATTCTAAGATCGGAATGCTCAGAGGTCCTGAGAATGTTTCACCCGATGCCCATGAACGCTACGAGGCCTTTAAAGCCGGATTGAAACAGCATAAAATCGGTTTTCACGAGAAATATACCGAAAAGTGCGAAAGGTTTGATGAACAAAGCGGATTCCATGCGATGGAACGCTGGTATGAACGGGGTGATCTGCCTCAGGTAATCGTTTGTGCCAATGACGATTTGGCCTGGGGGGCCATGCGTTTTCTGCAGAAAATAAAAGTCCGTATTCCCGAACAGATCGGAATTGTCGGTTATGATGATGCCCCCCGCAGCGAATGGACTCATCCGCAGCTTACGACGGTGCGCCAGCCGACCGAGGAAATGGGGAAGGCTGCGATTGAGACCCTGATTAAGCTCATCTCCGGGAAAGATAGAAAACCGGTTCAGATTAAATTCGAACCCCAATTAATGATCCGCGAGTCGGCATAGAGCCTGTTCAATTTTAAACTGAGCACTACTGTGAAATATTCAGAAACTTATGCATTAAAAAGAAAAATATTGTGTAGAAAAAATCCGCACCGCTATGAGCGGCGGGAGATCGTCCCGCCTGACAGGCGGGAAAGCTCCCAAAGCGCATGGTGCATTTCGAAATAATATTTTTCTTTTTAGAGAATCTAAAGAACAAAGATTGAAAGATTTTTGATCGATTAATTAGGGGCGTTAACCGGTTTCAAACAGCAGTTTTACCTATTCTCTAAAAATCCTGTCCGAAGAGTTTTTTCTTGCCTGCCATCAAGCCATTTTTATTTCAGTCGAAAAAGTATAAAAAGGTTTTATAATACCCCCTACAATCATAAGCCGTTATTCCCGCCTAAGGAAAGATCCCTTGTGAGAGGCCGGTTTAATTTTAAATTATTTAAAGAGAGCGTTTTTATGAATACTTTATACCAACCTTACTCCTACAAGAAAAAACAGCCTGTCTGGATTGATGCTGACAGCGCCATCCGTAAAATCCAAAAGGGCAAAAGAATTTTAATCGGATCGGGTTGCGCGGAACCTCAGCATTTGGTTCAGTGCCTTGTGCGCAATGCCTCGTGCTTTCGTGATAATGAAGTCGTTCATATTCTGACCGTCGGTATCGCCCCTTATGCCGATCCTGAGTTCTTAAGAAATTTTCGTCATAATGCATTTTTCATCGGCCATAATATTCGGGCATCCGTTCAACAGGGACACTCGGACTATATGCCCATTTTTCTATCCGAAGTGCCGCAGTTATTTAAATCCCGTCAAATGCCGATTCACGCCGTGCTGGTTCAGGTCTCACCGGTGAGTCCGCGTCAAACCGTTTCTCTGGGCGTCAGCGTGGATATTTTACCCGCTGCGATTGCCTCTGCAGATTTTGTGATTGCGCAGGTCAACCGCAATATGCCCGAGACTTACGGCGCCGCAGAAATTCCGGTCAGTGCGATTGATTATCTGGTTGAAGTCGATGAACCTCTGATTGAATTTCCCCAGGGAGATCCCGATGAGGTGAGTCAGCAAATCGGAAAACACCTTGCCCGGTATATCCAGGACGGGGACACACTGCAACTTGGAATCGGAAGTATTCCTAACGCGATTTTACAGAATCTGCAGGATAAAAATGATCTGGGGATTCATTCGGAAATGGTTTCCGACGGGATTGTCGATCTTTATCGGAACGGTAATATTACGAATGCCAAGAAGGGCATTAATCCGGGGAAATCGATTGTCAGTTTTGTTCTGGGGACGAAACGTATTTATGATTTAATCCACCAGAATCCCGATTTTGCTTTTTATCCTTCCGAATATACCAATGATCCGTTTGTCATCTGCCAGAATAACGCGATGGTGTCGGTTAACTCCGCTATTCAAATTGATTTAACCGGCCAGGTCTGTGCAGACAGTATCGGTGATAAGTTTTATAGCTGTTTCGGAGGGCAGGTTGATTTTGTCCGGGGCGCTAAACGGTCACGGTTGGGGCGGACTTTTATTGCCCTGCCTTCTTCGGCCAAAGGCGGCAGTATTTCCAGGATTGTCCCGCAGCTTTCACCGGGAGCAGGGGTTGTGACATCACGGGCCGATGTTCAATATGTGGCCACTGAATATGGTGTGGCTTATCTTCACGGAAAAAATGTGCGCGAACGGGCGCTTGCATTGATTCAGATTGCACACCCTTCGTTCCGTCAGGATCTCCTGGACTGCCTGAAGAATCGTCATTATGTTTATTACGAACAAAAGATTTTGCAGGATGATGACAGCGAGGTTAAAAAACTTATTCCGCACAGCCTTGAGTTTGAGGGGCGTACCATCTTTTTCCGGCCCCTCAGGCCCTATGATCAGAAGTCCATTCAGGATTTCTTTTATAGCCATCGCCCGGAGACGATTTATCAGCGCTACCTGACCAATGTCGATGCCATGCCGATTGTCGAGGCCAGTGAGCGTGTAAGCGTGGACTACAATAAAGACATGGCGATTGCCGGTTTTGACAGTTGGCTGCCCTATGCCAATATGATTTGCATCGGCCGTTATATCCGCAGTAAAGCCGGTGATACGGCGGAAATCGGTCTGATCGTTAAGGAAGATTATCAGGGGATCGGCATCGGCCATTTTCTCTGTGAAACATTAATCAGTGCCGCGCGTACTCATGGGATTAAAAAACTGACCGCCTATGTGGCTTACAATAATAAAGTCATGCTCAGAATTTTTGAACAGTACGGTTTTGAATCCAAGAAGAGTAAACAAATCGACGGACTTTATTTGTCGCTGGATTTATCTGCGACTGAAAAAGAAAGCGAAGCCGGAACCGTTAAAGCGACCTCTTGAGTTTACCCGCAACTTTTGAATATGGATATTATCTTCCGCCCCGAATTTCTCCTGCATGATACGGGAATGCATCCCGAAAATAAAAAACGGCTGGAAACCTGGGCCCAAAGTCCGTGTGCGGAAATTCCCTACGATGAATCGCTGCCCGGGTTAATTCACACCGAGTCTTACATCCGTAGTGTCCGGGATCTCTGCCTTGCCGGTGGTGGACATTTGGATGCCGATACCGTTGTCTCAGGCCGGAGTTATGAATCGGCTGTTCTGGCCGCTGCCGCCACCGTGCTGGCTTCCCGGACGCAGAACTTTGCATTGGTGCGTCCTCCCGGCCATCATGCTCACCCTGACAAAGCGAGTGGTTTTTGTATCTTCAATAATATTGCCATCGCGGTTCAAAAGCTGGTCAATGAAAATAAACGGGTTCTGATCTTTGACTTTGACGGTCATCTTGGCGACGGAACGGAAAAAATTTTTTATGAATCAGATCAAGTTTTATATTGGTCGCTGCATCAATCTCCGGCGTTTCCCTACTGGGGTGATGAACATCAGATCGGTGAGGGAGCAGGGAAGGGATATACGCTGAACATGCCGTTACCTCCGGCAACCGGCGATGATTTATTCTGGAAAGCGATCGAGGCCTTGACGCCCATTGCCAAACAGTTTGCACCTGACGTTGTGGCGGTTTCTGCCGGATTTGATGCCCATCAGTTTGATTTGTTATTGGATTTACGCTTGAGTGCCGGCATTTTTTACAAGCTCGGTCAATGGCTGCGTAAAAATTTTGACTGCTTTTTTGCGACTCTTGAAGGCGGTTATAATGTCGAACTATTTCCTCATTGTGTTGATAACTTTCTTTGCGGGGTCAACAACCTGCCTATGGCCTACAAGGAACAGCCCACGGATTCTTCCATGCAGGTCACAGAAGAGTTTGATTTCAGGCTCCATGCCCTGATTGACCATTTAAAACCGTATTGGAGTTTATCCTAATTGTTCAGTGGATTTGCGTGGCCTCGCTTCTTTGTAGAATTTACACGTCTTTTACATTGCGTTTCTTAAGCATGTTATAATACGCCTTTATTCAAGGGAGATCACCCCATCCATGGCCAAAGAAAAAATACTCATGATTGAAGACGAGAAAAACATCGTCGAACTCGTCAAATATAACCTTGAAGAACAGGGGTATTCGGTTGCCGCGGAAATGCGCGGTGATCAGGGGCTTCAGCGTGCGATTAAAGAAATCCCCGATTTAATTCTTTTGGATTTAATGCTTCCGGGCATGAACGGTATTGATATCTGCAAGACCCTAAAAAATAATGAAAAGACTTCGCATGTTCCCGTGATTATGCTGACGGCCAAAAGCGAAGAGCTCGATAAGGTTCTGGGACTTGAAATCGGCGCGGATGATTACATGACCAAACCCTTTAGCCCTCGTGAGCTGGTGGCCAGGATCAAAGCCGTTTTACGCCGGGGTCAGGAGCGTCAGACCGATACGGTGCTAAAAGCGGGAACTCTGGAAGTCGATGATTCGCGGCATGTGGTTAAGCTGAAAAACAAGGTCGTGGAACTGACGGCCAAAGAATACGATTTGCTTAAGGCCCTGATGGAAGTGAAAGGCCGGGTCGTCACCCGTGAACATCTTTTAGATCATGTCTGGGGGTATGATCAGTCGCTCAATATTGAAACCCGTACGGTGGACATGCATATCGGACAGCTGCGTAAAAAACTCAAAAACGAGGCTGAACGGATTGTGACGGTTAAAAATGTCGGATACCGTTTTGAAATCGATGAATGATCCGCGAGGAATCAATGTTCGCTTATTTTGAAAAGAGTTTCAGCCGCCGTCTGACCTTCTCTTACCTGGCCATTTTCTTCACCGTTTTTTTAAGCATGGGCTTTTTTATTGTTAGAAGCCTAAAGCATGAAGCGCTCTCCAATTTAACTTCTTCTTTGACTTCTGAAATCCGCCTGCTTGATCCCATCGTCCGCCCTATGCTGGATGAGAATAGTGATCCCCTTGAGATGCAGCAGAAAATCACAGTGCTCGGCAGGGATTTGGGCACTCGTATCACCATTATTCATGATGACGGAGTAGTTCTTGCAGACTCGCAAAGAACGCCGGATGAAGTCCGTCAGATGGATAATCATCGTAACCGTCCTGAAATCAGAATCGCCTTTGAAGGTGGAGTCGGTACCAGTGCCCGCTACAGCACCACGGTAGGGGAAAAAATGTTATACGCCGCGGCACCGTTGATGCGCGACGGAAAGGTGTCGGGAGTGATCCGTGCGGCTTTGCCGCTTAGAAAAGTTGAGCATGTGCTGGCGGCAGCGGAGAAACCGATTCAAATCGGTCTTTGGTTAGGTGCATTTTTGGTTCTTGTGATGAGTTTTTGGGTGGCGCGTTATCAGACCAAACGGATCGGAGAGATCACGAAAGCGGCTGAGCGTTATGCTAAGGGAGATTTAAAGAAAAAGATTTTTATTGATGCCAAAGATGAAATTCGTATCTTGGCCGATTCCATGAATTATATGGCCATTTCGCTTCAGCAGCGGATTGAGGAGATTGAGGCTGAAAAAACAAAACTAGCCGCGATTCTTGAAAATATGGCCGAAGGAATGATTGCCGTTGATCATGAGCGCCATATTTTGATGATTAATACCAGCGTCGAGAAAATGTTCGGCATTTCACGCAGCGAAATGATCGGCCGCAGTCTGATTGAAACCATCCGCAATCCCAAAATTGATCTGATGATGGAGCAGGCCGTAGCCGGCCGGACCATTGCTTCACAGGAAATTGAGCTCCTGCATCCTGAGGGAAAGGTGCTTAATGCCAATGCGGTCGGTATCGGGAGTAAAAATAAACAGGTGGCCGGGATTCTGGTTTTGCATGATATGACCAAGATCCGTAAACTGGAAAAATTAAGGACCGAATTTGTGGCGAATGTCTCCCATGAGCTTAAGACGCCGCTGACGACACTTAAGGGTTTTATTGAAACACTTTTAAGCGGGGCCTTGCGTGACGGTGAAAAGGCAAAAAGTTTTTTAACGATGATGGAGACCGATACCGATCGTCTGACAAGGTTGATCGACGATCTTTTAGAACTTTCCAAGATCGAATCCAAGGAAATACCGCTTAATCTGGCACCGCTTAATATTGGCCTTGAGTTTGACCGCGTGATTAACCGCATGCGTCCCGGCATCGAGAAAAAACAAATATTTTGTGTAAATCAGATTTTAAGCGGACAAATTCCGAGTGTGATGGGGGACCGCGATAAGCTTGAACAAGTGATTATTAACCTGCTGGATAATGCGGTCAAATTTAACCGCCAGAGCGGGCACTTGATGGTTAGTGCCGTTTTATTGAAAGATCGCGTGAGAGTTTCGGTTCAGGATACGGGAATGGGCATTCCCAAAGAAGACCGCGAACGCATCTTTGAACGTTTTTTTCGTGTGGATAAAGCGCGATCCCGTGAATTGGGCGGAACCGGTTTAGGGTTGTCGATTGTGAAACATATTATTGAAGCGCATGGAGGGGCCGTGAGCTGTGAGAGCGAAGTAGGGAAAGGCTCGACGTTCTCTTTTACGCTTAAGGTTGCGCCTGTTTGAGGTTTTTGAATTGAAAAAAACAAACGTCTTATACCTGGTTCTTGGAGTCATGCTGTTTGGATTAAATTCATGCAGCACAGTGCCGTCGGCGACCCTGACGAGCGATGAGCGTGAAAATTACCGTAAGTCCTCAGATGTGATCCTTACCGCAGAACCGATCAAGGTCACCGCTATCCGGGTCGGACAAACCATTGACGCCATTGAGGGATCGCCCGAAGAGATCGGCCTGGCACAAGCGGTCGTGCTTTTTAGAATTGAACGGGTCTTAAAAGGTGATTTTACCAAAGTCAAGACGGGCGGGGCCTCCGTGACTCAGCAGGCTTTGCAGGCCATTAAACAAAAAGAAATTCTGAAGGTGTTGACCCTTGATTTTAAAGACCCGGACGAAATCATTCAAAAAGAATGGTTGAGTATAGCTGTCCGGGATCCGGAGATATTATTTTTAATCCCGGTACGAATGTGGGATTCGCCCCGTCCCGAAAAATTCAAACTCTACCTCAAACGAATGCCCGAAGACCCTTCCAGCTATCTCTTCCTTGGACGTGAATCTGTAAAGTAACGTTTATCTCGTCGAATTCAGACCCGGATCAGCCTCTAAAGGATAGTGCCTCTTTACCTTCTTTTTACCTCTTCGTCATTCCTCCCTGACAGTCCTTGCCTAAAGTATTGATCAAAAACAGGAGAATCTTATGTATCGAAGACAACTCGTGCTGGCAGGACTTAAGAGACAATATCAATTACTGGATGAATTGATTACGGGGATTCAATGGAAATCACCGCTTGAGCTTGAAGACTGTCTGTTTTGTTTTGAACGCACCTCGCGTGTCGCTAAAAATCTGAAAAAACTAAGAGAGATCCATAAAAAAGATATCGCCGATCACAGACAACTTCTAATGCGTTAAACAACACAAAAAGGAGACGATGTGATGAAAACACAGAATCCTGTTTTAGATGAGCAGAAGAAAGTTTTAAAGCGTGTTGAGCTTGTCCTGCAAAATCCGGTTTTTTATAGCTTTGATGGTTCTGAAAAAAGTGTTGGCGAAGTTCCCCGGGATCTTTATGAGAATTTTCTTCGAAGCGGGGATGTTCCGCAGTCCCGTATGGCCATGAACCGGAGCGGACTTTACACGGATTTTATCTGAACATCATACGGATTTGAGGCGGGGGATTTAGTTTATCACCAATAGTTTTACGGGGAGGGATGGATGATGGATACGGATTATTATTTTGCAAAGATCAGAAAACAGCAGTCGGTGTTGGTCAACTTGATGCAGAAACTCGAAAAAGAAAATCAATTTGATGAAGATCTGCATGAGCTTTATGAGGATGCCACGAAAAAAGTGGAAAAAGACCTCAAGGCGCTTCAACGGGTTGCTACTGAAAATTTACTGAAAGAAATCGGATTTCGTACGGAGACAAAAAATTTTGAATAATCAAAGAATTGAAATTTCTCATAGAGCCGGCTCACAACCGCAAATCAAAGAGGACACCTCCCTTGGTCTCTTTGTAAGAGCCGGCTCTCCCCCCTTATTTATAGAACTAGTGCTCCGTCAATGCCGGATTGGGGCATTGTTACGGACACTTGTGCCGCGAACCCGTTTTTTTGATCGCTGACGCGGTGCTCAACCCAACAAAACCTAAGAGGAGGTTAGTAATGAAGTCAAAGAAGAATCATGGAATTAAATGGTGGATTGTCGCAGTGGCCCTTGTGAGTGCCGTTCCCTCCTCGGTCAAGGCCGCAGTCGAGGTGGATCCCAATATCCCCGAATATCAATCTGCAGGCAGCGTTTCCGGAAATATGAACAGCGTGGGTTCGGATACCCTGAATAACCTCATGACTTACTGGGCTGAAGCTTATCAGGGCATCTATCCGAGCGTGAATGTTCAAATTGAAGGTAAAGGCTCTTCAACGGCACCCCCGGCTCTGATTGAAGGAACCTCGCAGCTTGGACCGATGAGCCGTCCGATGAAATCCGCGGAACAGGATGCCTTTGAAGCAAAATACGGCTATAAACCGACGACGATTCGTGTGGCCATTGATGCCTTGGCGGTTTTTGCCCATAAAGACAATCCGGTTCACGGTCTGACCATGCAGCAGGTTGACAGTATTTTCTCCAACACCTATGCGCGTGGTGGTGCAGACATTTCAACATGGGGACAAGTGGGACTCGGCGGCCCCTGGGCAAACATGCCGGTTTCGCTTTATGGAAGAAATAGTGCTTCCGGAACCTATGCCTTTTTTAAGGAACATGCGATGAAAAAAGGGGACTATAAAGTCAGCGTCAAAGAACAGCCCGGCTCATCGGCCGTGGTGCAGGGGGTTTCAACGGATCTGGGCGGTGTCGGCTATTCCGGGATTGGGTATGTCACCTCCGGTGTGAAGGCGCTTGCCATTGCCGGAGATGACGGCGTGATGTATGACGCAAATCTTGAAAACAGCGTCAGCGGCAATTATCCGCTTGCCCGCTTTCTTTATATTAATGTGAACAAGAAACCCAATGAACCCCTCGACAAACTGACCCTGGAATTCTTAAAGCTGGTTCTTTCTAAGAAGGGGCAGGAAATCGTGGTCAAAGACGGCTATTTCCCGTTGCCGGCCGGAGTCATTGAAGAAGAACTTGAAAAATTAGCCTAACTCATTTTATAGCAAAGGCTTATTGAGGATTTCGAGATTCGCTTTACATAGAATTTACACGACGCTCATATGGATCATAAGCCAAAAAATATAATTTGAGCCGGTTAAATAAGTTTTGAATAGAAAAAATGGTTTTTTATTCAAATTTTAAAAAAGCATTAACTTAACAACAAAACATTGCCGTGAGGCAATCCTAGCAGGAGGAAGAAAAGAATGAGAAAACATCCCATCACTAAAGCTCTCGGAGGATTTGCAGTATTTCTGATGCTGCTCAATCCGACTGTTCACGCGGACGAAGCCAAGCTGATTTCGATGGTCGAAAAGCTTGAGAAGCAGATGTCCAGCATGCAACGGACGATTGACGATCAGAACAAGAAAATCCGCACTCTGGAAAGCCGCGGCGGTGCCGAAAAATCCGGTTCTGAAGAAGGCATGAAGATTGACCATGCTGACTTTGATAATAACCTTAAAGAAAGCCTTGGCGATGCCAGCAAATGGCTTAAAGGCCTGAATTTTAAAGGTGATTACCGTCTTCGTTATGAAGGTCAGAGCGAATCGGGTAAATCTCAGAATAGCACCAATGACCGCAACCGTTTCCGCTATCGTCTGCGTTTTGGATTTGAAAAGACCTTTAGCGAGGAATTTAAAGTGGGTTGGCGCCTTGCTTCCGGCGATTTGGCTGGGATCACCTCCACGAACCAGACCTTTGACTCCAATTTCGGTTATAAATCGATTGTCACCGATTTAGCCTATGCCACCTATGTCCCGAATTGGGCCAAGGTCGGCATTATCAATCAGCTTGAAATTACCGGCGGTAAGTTTGCTAATCCGTTTACCGAAGGTTCATCCATGATGATTTGGGATGGCGATGTGACACCTGAAGGTATCTATGAAAAGATTCAGCTTAAATTGCTCAAGACCGAGGGTGTTGATGTTGATCTTAGCTTTTTAGCTGGTCAAATGGTGCTTGAAGAAGGAAGCGGTTCTGATCATGATGATGCCGAATTATTTGCTTACCAGGGTGGTTTTGAAACAACCATGTATGTGCCTGGAATGTCTAATCCGGTTGAAATGAAGAACCTTGCATCCTTCTATGATTATATGGATTTTAACTTACCGGGTAACTTTGCCGCAACAAACGGTAACTTTACCGGAACCGGTAATCAATCTACCCGGTTGGCCTCTGCATTTGCAGTATTTGAAATCTATAACGAGCTTTCTTTTCAGGCCGGTCCTTTGCCTAAATCGACGATCTTTTTTGATTGGGCTAAAAACGTGGCCGAGAATGCTAATGATGCACAGGGTGGCGGGTACAATACTTCTTGGGGACTGGGTTATAAACTCGGAAAAGCCAAGAAAAAAGGTACCTGGCAGCTTAGCTATGAATACTACAACATTGAAGCCAACGCTGTTCCCGGTGTATTTGCTGACAGTGACTTCGGACATGCCGACCGCCGTGGAAGCGTGTTCAAGGGTGCTTATGCATTGACGGATAATTTACAGCTCGGTGCAGCAGCATTTTTCACCAGACCGATTTCGTCTGAGCATGATTTAACCGTAGATACCAAAAGAAGTCTTTTCCAGGTTGATTTGGTCTGGAAGATCTAGTTTAACCACGGTAACGCTGCCGGCCGACATGGCCGGCAGCCGTTTACCCAACTAACTTACTATTGAAAACTCAGTAGAACGAAGCAGGAGCATGATGTATGTTAAATCTTAAACCTAAGAATATTTTGACCGGACTGATGATCGGCTTAGTTGCGCAGTTTCTGTCAGGGACAGTTGTGTTGGCCGAAGTGGTGACCGTTGATCCGGCGACTCCGGCTTATGAAAAAACCGGCGGCGTTTCCGGAAATCTCAACAGTGTTGGTTCCGATACGCTCAATAACCTCATGGCTTATTGGTCGGAAGACTACAAGACGCTTTATCCGAATGTGAATATTCAGGTTGAAGGAAAAGGGTCTTCGACGGCTCCTCCTGCTTTAACTCAGGGCACTTCACAGCTCGGTCCAATGAGCCGTGAGATGAAGGCCGAAGAAGCGGATGCTTTTGAAAAAGCCTATGGCTATAAACCCACTCCCATTCGTGTGGCGATTGATGCCCTGGCAGTTTTTGTCCACAAAGACAATCCGATTAAAAATTTGAATCTTAAAGATGTGGATGGGATTTTCTCAAGCACGTTTAAACAGGGCGGCGCGGATATCCGTACCTGGGGTGCCGTTCTTGGACCTAAGCCGGGCTGGACAAACAAGCCGATTACGCTATACGGCCGTAACAGTGCGTCCGGAACCTATGGGTATTTCAAAGAAAAAGCCATGAAGAAGGGTGACTACAAATCGACCGTGAAGGAACAACCCGGTTCGTCTGCGGTGGTTCAGGGTGTCGGTAGTGATTTGGGCGGAATCGGATACTCGGGTATCGGATACGTCACCTCAGAAGTCAAAGCGCTTAAACTGAATACCGTTGAGCCGACTTATGAAAACTGTCTGAAAGGCAAATATCCTCTCGGCCGCTATCTTTATATCTATGTCAATAAAAAGCCGGGTGAACCTCTTGACAGCCTGCAACGTGAATTCTTGAAGATGGTACTGTCAAAGCAAGGGCAGGAAACTGTCGTTAAGGACGGTTATTTCCCATTACCTGCGGATGTGATTAATCAGGAACTTGCAAAGCTTAGTTAATCAGAGTTTTTAAAGAACGGCATGGGAGGGGATATTTCCTCCCATGCCTTTCTCTGTTTTTATAGAGGCCCTATGAATTCAAGTCTTTCCCATAAATCAGCGACAGCGACCGAGACCACGGGAAGCCCTTCCACGGGGATGAATCTCAACCCATCCCGGTTCAAGACAGCACCTTTGACGCTTTGGACAGACCGTATGATGAACCGCACCATCAAAGGCGGCGGACTGGCTGTCATCCTGACGGTTCTTGCAATTTTTGTTTTTATCTTTATGCAAAGTCTTCCTTTATTTGGCAGGGCTAAGATTCATCCCCGGAACACGATTCAGCTTGATCCGTCCATTCAGCCTTTGCTGATCGGTGCGGATGAGTGGGGCGAACTTCCTTATGTCCTTGAATCACAAGGACTCATCCACTTTATCTCATCCGCGGACGGAAAAACCGTTTCACAGGATGATCTTTCAAAATTATTAGAGGCCAAAATCAGCAGTGTTTTTCGTCATCGCCGGCCCGGCAATCAGACGTTTTATACCGGGACAGAAGACGGACGTTTTGCCGCCGTGGATCTTAAGTACATTCCGGTTTTTACCAAGGATAGCCGTGAAATTCATCGTGAACTTAATCCGGGAGAACTCTACGCCTTGAGTGATAAACCTTATCCGGTTCGTTTAATTGCCGGTGCCGGAACCGGAGATCAGAAACTGATTGCGGCCATCCTGGCTGCGCCGGAAGGAAACCGTTTTGTCGTCACACGGCTGATACGTACTGTGGCTCTTTTTGGCCCCGGTGAAGAAAGCATGGAAGAAATCCATGATTTGACCGGTGAAATTGAAGGGAAGATTCAAAAAATTCTGGTCAATGGCGCGGGCGATGAGTTTGTGGTTTTAAACGAAGAGGGAAAGATCTTTTATTTTGTGTATACGGATGAAGCCCCTATTCTTAGACAGATTTTTACCCCGTTTAAAGATACGCAAGATCATCAGGTTGTATCCATGGATTATCTGAACGGCGATGTCACGCTTGTTTTGACCAATGCATCGGGCGTCAATAAGCTTTACAGCCTGTTTGTGGCCGAAGGCCAGCCGCTTAGAATGTACTACTACACCAAGACATTGCCCCCATTAGACGGCGGGGCAGAATTCTATGCACCCAGTTTACGCAATAAAGCTTTTCTGATCGGGCATGGTTCTTCATTTTCTCTACGTTATGGGACAACCGCAACCATTCGTGCAAAGGGCCGCCTGGACAGTCAAATTAAATCCGCAATTTTGGGTGCGAAATACGACCGGATTTTTTTACTCGATTCAGAAAATCGTCTTCATCTTTATGATCTGACGGATCCTCATCCGGAAGCGGGATGGCAGGCCTTTATGGGAAAAGTCTGGTACGAAGGTTACTCGAAACCGGATTATATCTGGCAGTCAACAGGCGGTACCGATGACTTTGAACCGAAACTTTCGTTTGTTCCCTTAATTCTCGGAACACTCAAGGGAACTCTTTATGCCATGATGTTTGCCTTACCCCTGTCATTATTGGCCGCGCTTTATACGTCTCAATTTGCACGCCCGTCGTTTAAAAGGACCATCAAACCGGTCATGGAAATTATGGCTTCGCTGCCTTCGGTGGTGCTTGGTTTTCTTGCGGCCTTATGGCTGGCCCCTTTGATTGAAGACAAGGTGCCTTCTTTTTTAATGGCGGTGACGCTGATCCCTCTGTTTGTTCTGATTTTCGGACAGGTCTACAGCCGACTGCCGGCATCGGTGCGTATGCATGTGAAACCGGGGTATGAATGGCTGTTGGTCCTTCCGATTATTGCCGCAGGAATCTGGATAAGCTGGAATCTTGGCCCCGCGATCGAAAAAATATTCTGTACGGTTTATGATTCGGAAACAAATCTGAGAAGTGCTGATTTCAGGCTTTGGTGGGCCACCGTGACTGGAATGCCTTTTGAACAGAGAAATTCACTGGTGGTCGGATTTATGATGGGCTTTGCCGTGATTCCGATTATTTTTACCATTGCCGAAGATGCACTTTCCAATGTCCCTAAAAGCCTGACATCCGCTTCGTTGGCGCTGGGCGCAAGCCGCTGGCAGACGGCCATACGGGTTGTGATCCCGACCGCTTTCCCGGGTATTTTTTCGGCACTGATGGTCGGTTTGGGCCGTGCAATCGGGGAGACCATGATTGTCGTCATGGCGACCGGAAACACCCCCGTCATGGATTTTAATATTTTTTCGGGAATGCGCACGTTGTCGGCCAACATTGCCGTCGAACTCCCCGAAGCGCCTTATTTGGGAACGCTTTACCGGGCACTTTTCCTCGGGGCAACGATTCTTTTCATGATGACCTTTGTGCTGAATACGATCGCAGAAGTCATCCGTCAGAAACTTAGAACCAAGTACAGGGTATTGTAATGGCAGAGACACAAGAGAACGCAGAACAGAAAATATTTGTGCAAAACCGTCGGGGAGTGGCCGGTGAGGCTTGGGTATGGTTTACCGCCATGGGGTTGACGATCGGCGTGGCCATGGTCATCGGTCTTTTGTCTTTAATCGGATTTCGAGGCCTCAAAGTTTTCTGGCCCCAGAGAGCTGTGGTTCTCCAATTGCAGTCCGAATCAGGTTCAACGCAGACCATGGCCGGGGTGATTACCAAAGAGCAGGAAAAAGCCGGACACTATGAAGAAGGTTCGGAAAAGCAGATTGAATGGCAGATCTTTCAGGGCAATAAAGAAGTTCTCGGATTGAGCTATAAATTTGTCGACTACACGGATATTCAAAAAGTCGAATATCCCCTCAATTTAATTAGGGTGGAGCGTCTGGAATACGGTGATGCCTTCGGTTTTCCGGTTTCGCTTAAAACCCCCGATGGCGGAATGATTGATGCCGGAGATCCTGCTTTTTCAGGTGAGCTTGCCAAGGCCGTTAAACAGGCAACTCGTGTGCGAAAAGAGATAAAGACGATCGAGAAAAAACAAATCGGAAAAATTAATTATGCGATCGAAGATAAAAAGATCAAGCTTAAGGGCCTTGAGCGTAAGCAAAAAGCCGGTACGGCCGAAGCCGAAAAAATAAACGCCGAACTTAAGGACTTATTTGCCCGCTATGAAATCCTGGCCGCCAAAGCCAGACAGTTACGGGATCAGAGTGCCGGATATGTTCTTGTGTATAAAATTTCTTCGGGGCAGGAAAAAAATCTTCCGGCCGAAAAGATGGTTGATTTTTATTTTCCCAATCAGCTCAACCGGATCGAGAGGTTTCAGCGATTCTGCCATAGGATTTTTCATTTTCTGGCGGATGAACCGCGTGAGGCCAATACCGAAGGCGGTGTTTTCCCTGCCATCTTTGGAACCTTTGTCATGACGGTGATGATGAGTCTCTTTGTGACGCCTTTTGGTGTGATGGCGGCGATCTATCTGCGAGAGTATGCAAAGCAGGGGGTTCTTGTTCAGATTGTCCGCATTGCCGTGAATAATCTGGCCGGAGTTCCTTCGATTGTTTTCGGTGTGTTCGGTGTCGGCTTTTTTGTCTATTTTGTCGGAGGATCCATCGATCAGCTTTTCTTTGCCGACCGGCTTCCGACCCCGACTTATGGAACAGGGGGCATTTTATGGGCTTCGTTGACACTTGCGCTTTTGACCGTGCCTGTGGTGATTGTGGCCTCCGAGGAATCCCTAGCCTCGGTTCCCAATGGGATGCGTGAGGGATCACTGGCCTGCGGGGCTTCAAAATGGCAGACCATACAAAGAGTGGTGCTTCCTGCCGCGGCACCCGGAATTTTAACCGGTTTTATTCTGGCCATGGCCCGCGGGGCCAGCGAAGTGGCACCGCTGATGCTGGTCGGTGTGGTGAAGCTTGCGCCGAATCTGCCGATCGATAACATTTTTCCATTCATGCATTTTGACCGTAAATTCATGCATTTGGGTTTTCATATTTATGATCTAGGCTTCCAATCGCCGGATTCCGAAGCCGCAAAGCCGATGGTGTTTGCCACGACGCTTTTGCTTATTTCCCTAGTAGTTCTTTTAAATTTGAGTGCTATCTGGATCCGTGAACGTTTGCGTAAAAAATATGTTGTGGGGACTTTTTGAACCCGCATCGTCATAACGAGGAACGAAGGATGAATACGATGACTGATGACTTAAAAAAAACCGAACCCAAGACACCGCCGGTAACCGTCGGGCAAGAAACCTATGAGAAGCACGATCAATCCAAAAGTGATGTTCGAGCCTGTATCACCGTCGATCATTATGACTTTTTTTACGGCAAGACGCAGGCTATTTATGATGCGCATTTCGTCATGCCCGAAAAACAGGTGACCGCGATTATTGGTCCGTCCGGATGCGGAAAGTCCACATTAATCCGTAATATCAACCGTATGAATGAATTGGTGGACGGTGTATCCCATACCGGAGATATTCGAATCTATTCACAAAGCATTTATGATCCTCAGCTGGAAGTGACCGAGCTGAGAAAAAGAATCGGAATGGTTTTTCAGAAGAGCAATCCGTTTCCGAAATCAATTTATGAAAATGTCATTTATAGTCTGCGTGTATCAGGACAGAACCGGAAATCAATTCTGGATGAAGTTTGTGAGATGAGTCTGAAGGCATCCGCTTTATGGGATGAGGTTAAAGACCGTCTGCACCAGAGTGCCATGAGCCTTTCCGGCGGGCAGATGCAGAGGCTTTGTATTGCTCGTGCGATTGCCAACCGGCCCGAGATTCTTCTGATGGATGAACCCTGTTCGGCGCTTGACCCGATCGCTACGGCCAAAATCGAAGAATTGATTTATGAGCTTAAAAAGGATTTTACCATTGTGATCGTTACCCACAATATGCAGCAGGCCGCCCGTGTCAGCGATATGACGGCCTTTTTCTATATGGGGAATCTGGTGGAATTTGGTGAAACCAAAAAGATGTTTATGAGTCCGGAGAAGAAGCAGACCGAAGAATATATTACCGGGCGTTTCGGATAAAAACAGACCGAAGACCGGGAGACTTGGTGACGGGGCGATTGAGTCTGAAGGTCCGAAAGTTGAAAATTTTTGTCATTCCTGCGAAAGTCACGCCATTCGGCGGACAAGCAGGAATCCATAGTGTAACCAAGCTCGAATCACCAACGCTAGTGCGTTGGTACGGCCAAGGGTGACTACTGAAGTCACGGCATGGCCAGCACGATCCACGAACAACGAGGTATGAAAAATGGAAAGACATTTTCACCAAGAGTTAGAACAGCTGCGTAATAAACTGCTTCAGATGAGTTTTCGGGTTGAAGAGGCTCTGAATCATGCCTGTGAAGCCCTATTTGAACGTAACGACCAATTGGCTCGCGAGGTGATTGAAGGAGACAAGCAGGTCGACCGGTTTGAAATTGAGATCGACGATAAAGGCCACAGCCTTTTTGCTTTAGGCCAGCCTATGGCTGCCGATTTGCGCAAAGTGATGATGATTTTAAAAATGAATACCGACCTTGAGAGAATCGGCGACCATGCGGTCAATATTGCCGAAAAAGGACTCTATGTCATGGGGGAACCAAAAATTAAAGACCGGACATCCATGAGTGAAATGGTCGGGAAAGTTCAAAAGATGTTTCGTGATGCGTTAGACTCTTTCCTTAAAGAAGACGCGGTTCTTGCCCGCCAGGTTTTATTGTGTGATGATGAGGTTGACCAGTTAAATGTCGATAATTTCTTGCGGCTGCGTAAAATTATGGAAGAAGACGAAAGGACCATTACGATCGGAATGAACCTGATGATGGTCAGCCATAATCTTGAAAGAATTGCGGATCTTTCGAGTAATATTGCCGAAGAAGTGATCTATTTAAAACAGGGCAAAGAAATTCGTCACGGTATCGAGACGACCTAGCTCGTTCAGCGTACCGAGTGGTAACAAAAAAGGCGGCGGGGATAAATATCCCGGCCGCCTTTTGTTTTTTTAAAGAACCCGAAGCAGTTAAAAAATGACGAATATTTCAACAGGACGAAAGTTCTCTTGGCGCGAGTTCCGCAGGACCGTAAGGGACGAGGATGTTTGAGCGCCGGAGAATCTTTGGGGACTGGTGAAATATTCAAGTGTCCCGCAATTACTCTTCGGTTTGATCCGTACCGGATTCCTGCATCTTTTCGTGGTGGTGCTTGTGCATCATTTCCATGCTGTGCTTTCTTTCGGCCTCGTCCACAACCCCGTCACCGTTTTTATCCATTTTTTCAGCAGCCATAGGATGGTTTTCAAGCCACTGCGCGCGGACAGCTTCGCGTTCGGCCTGATCGACCTGACCATCGCCGTTGCTGTCCAGATTTTGATTCATCCTGGGATGATTCTCACGCCACTCCTCTCTGGCTGCTTTTCTCTCAACCGGCCCGATTTTGCCGTCACCATTGGCATCTATTTTCTCAGCCATCTCAGGATGGTTTTTCATCCATTGTTCCTGTTTACCCATGCGCATTTCGCGCGGCCCGACTTTTCCGTCATCATTACGGTCAAGATGCTCGGCGGCCTGAGGGTGATTTTCAGCCCATTGCTGTCTGCGTTCAGGACTCATGCGCCGGTCAGGGCTTGTCCCGGGGCCGCCCTGCGGTCCGGGCTTGTTTTCCCAGTTGGTTCCGGCTCCGCCGCGCGGGCCCGGGGGATTATTGTCGCGGTCTCTTGCTTTAGCGAAAAGATCTACAGGGGACTGAATCATTAAACAAAAAACAGCACAAAAGATTAAAACAAATTGAAAAGAACGAAGCTTCAAACCCGGTTTGTGTTGAGTCATCTTAAAAGACCTCCGTTGATTGAATAATAGGTTAAGAGTAGTCATCCCCGTCGAATAAATCTCAATTATACTACTCGCTTTTCGGAAAATAAAACCGGAATTCATTTCTAGATGGCGGTCATGAGTTTTTTTAGATGGGCTTTCATCACAGATCGTTTAGACGGATTTCTCAGGATATAGGCGGGATGAAACAGCACCATTAAGCGGGTTTCGGGATAGTGAGCATCTTTGAAAAGTTTGCCGACAACACTTGTGACCGGCTCCTTTTTTCTTTCGGGAAGCATATATTTAAAGGCTGTGGCACCGAGCAGACCAATCACTTTCGGTCTAGCCAGATGAAGCTGTTTTTTTAAATAGGGCAGACAGGTTTCAGCTTCCTGTTGCGTGGGAACCCGGTTTTCCGGAGGACGGCATTTGGCAATGCTCATCAGCAGGCAGTCGTCGTTGGTGACATAGCCCAGCTCTTCAAGAACAGAATCCAGCAACCGTCCTGAACGCCCCACAAAAGAATAACCTTTTAGATCTTCTTCACGGCCCGGGGCTTCACCGATCAGGACAATTCGGCTTTGAGGATTTCCCCGGTCGACAACGATGGAGCTGCGTGACTTTGAAAGCGTACAGGCATTGCAGCCCGATTCACTCAGCGCTTTTCGGAAAGCCGGATAGGTTTTGATTTTTAAGATGACGCTGTTTTTCATAGCTCCTTTAACGACAACTTGAGAAATTTATTGACGTTTGGGTTGGACCGGGCAGGCAGAGATTGCTCCTAAAACGACTTCGGGCAACTAAAGTAATACATGCCCAACAACTTTCACTCCGTCCTCAAATTTTGGCACAGTGGCAATATTTGTTTCCGGCAAGCATAGACAACAGACCGCGGACCGCGACCACCGACAACTGGCTCTACAGAGGGATTTTGCCCAAAAATTATATCAATTTATAATAAAAATAATCATTTGATCAAAAAAAAGCCTTCCTACAATTGATTCCAATCATTTCATATGCGATATTTTATTTAGTGCCTCTTCAATTTTAAATTGTTAGAGGTCCTTATGCCGCGACTTCATAAATAGTTAAGGAAAGTCGTCGCGGCTCGGATCCTAAAAAAGTACTGCTGTGCTCTTAACCACAAGGTCCTATATATAGGAAAAAGCGATGGTTAGTTTTCAGAAGCCAAAATATTACAGATTAGCCGCAATATTCACTGCGTTGATTTTTATGATTTCATCGATCGGATATGCGGCTCCGTTTTCGGTTGTGAACGCCGTTGAGGTTGCACCTCAGGTGCATATCCCCGCAGCACTCACCATCCCGGCGGAATTGGGCAGTGTGGAGCGTTCTTTCCGTGTCTCTTCGGACAGTCCTTTTGTGATTTATATTCAGGATGCCCATGCTTTAAGTGATGCTCAGCAGAAGATTCAAAAACTGATCGAGTATTTCCAGAACGAGTATGGAATTAATTTAATTGCACTCGAAGGCGGAAAAGGGGAACTGGATTCGACTCTTTTGAGAACTTTTCCCGATAGTTTTGCAAAAAAGAATGCCGTCTTGAACTATGTTGAGAGGGGGGAACTGGGCGGAGCGGCCGCGGCATCGATTCTCAACGAGACTCAGAGTGTTTATCATGGGATTGAGGATTGGCCGCTCTATGAGCAAAATTACACGGCTTATCTTCAGGCCTCGGAAAAAATGGCGCCGCTCTTGTCTGCCATTGAACAGATTGAAAATGATCTGGATCGTCAGAGCCTGGAAATTTTCAAACCCGAACGTTACGAATTCTACCGGCATATACATGCTTTTTACAATGAAACCGAAAATCTTCTCGAGTTTTTAAAATATATTCAGACGCTCCTTCCGAATATGATCAAACGTGAATGTAATCCCAAATATGAAAAATGTGACAGGATTCAAAAAAGGTCTCAAGCTTCAGATGCGCTGAAGGTTCAGTTCAGATCTGTTTTTCCCAATCAATATCCGCAGTTGTCTGTTTTCTTTGATTCCCTGATACTTGACGGGAAGAGTGAAAACGAGGATCCCGATATGTTTATCAGGAAGCTTGCGGTAGATTTCCGAAAAAAATATTTTGATCGTCTTGACCCGACAGTTGCCTTTGAATTTACGCAAAAGCACCAGGCCTATGTGACCGGTGAATTGGGACAGGGAGAATTCCTGAAGTTTTTAGTCCAGACCGGTGAGCGTATAGGACTGCGCCCGAAACTGACGCCTGCGTTAAAGGCCCTAATCGGGCGTACGGATTCACTGGCAACAATCAAGGGAACGGCGCTTTTTGAGGAATTGGAATGCCTGATCGGCCATGTGGATCATAAGATCTCAATGCCCTCATCCGAAGAAATGGAAATCATCGAGCGCTTTAAGAAAATCCGTATCCTCAAAGACCTGGCCAGGCTGGAGCTTTCCAGACCCGAACTCACCGAGTATCAGCAGGATGCCGAAGGCTATCTGGAAACTCTGGGCGAACACCGGGATGAGGTTTTACCCGCACTGCAGTTTTATGATTTTGCCCTTAAACGCGACCAGGCTTTTCATAAAAATCTGGCCACGCTGATCGAAAGGAAAAAAGCCGGGGCTGCGGTGGTGGTCACAGGCGGTTTTCATGCCGAAGGGTTTGAAGAGAGTTTGAAAGAGGCCGGGTTTTCCTACGCGGTGGTGGTTCCAAAAATCGATTCTCTCGAGGGACGTGAATTTTATGGCGAAGTCATGCATGCGAGGACTTCGTATCAGGATTATTTAAAAACCACTTTCTATGACGGTTTTATGCGCCATGCCGCTGTTGAACTTGTGAGCGGAATGAATGCCGATGATTTCAGAAAAAATTTGAAACTGTGGCGCGATGAAGTGATTCGTAAGCTTGCCGGTGAAAACCGTTTAACCGAGGCTTCACGCTACACCCGTTACATTGACCGGTTAATCAAGATTTATCACGAACGCTTCAGCGATAGAAAAAGCACAACCGTCAGTCCGGAAGAAATTATCTCGGCCGTTGAAAAAGAATTGGATCAATTTCGCGATCAAACGACCGGAGATCTCTGGAATCATTTTCAAACAAAGCTGGACAGCTTAAGCCAGGGATTAAAAAGTCTGATTGAGCAGGGGGATTTGAATCTTGAAAAGGTCAGAAACCTTCTGGAAAATCCGGTGCAGATGAATCCGACGGCCCTTTCATGGATTCAGCCTTTGGATCCTACGATTCCCGCAGGTTCTCCGGTGACGCGGTTTGCGCGAGGGGAAACAAACGCCTTTCCGGTCAGTCCGGCAGTCTTGTCATCCCCGGTTGAATTTGTGGATTCCGGAAGTTTACGGCAGAAATTGATTGATTCACTTTCCGAAGGATTTGTTCGTCCGGAAAACGTGCGCTCAGCCGTGATTCAGGCTCAAACCATTATTCAATCAGAAATGGATTCGCTGACAGAGCAGACTGCGCTGCTGAATACGGCCGAACTTCGGCGTGGGGAACCTTCCGCGAAATTTGTCGAAAAATTTCAGACAGAGTTGATTAACCGCGTGATGCGGGAAACCGGCTTGTCTGAAGAACAGGCCCGCCGGGTTGTTTATGTCGCTTTGACCGGTGATACCCTGGGGGTCGCAAAAAGCACCGGGGTTGAATCGCAGGAACCCGCTAAAGCACAGCGTCCGGAGATGCGGACCGGGGAGATGGGCTTTTTGACGGATGAAATGATTAAGCTGGAAGAAAAAACGCGTTTAGAAAACGGCAGCGAGCGGGTGCTCACCCCGGGCCGTAATCAGAGTTTGAAGCTTAAGGCCGGGGATATTATACGCATCAACAATTCATATCATCAGGTGCTCGCTGTTTCTAAAGACGGCGGGGTTGTTCTCTATAGCGGATCACGAGACACAGAAAACGGGCATGTTATCGGATATTCGCCGGCACGGCTTGGCGAAGGCGTTGAACTTACGGAGTTGGGATCAGGCCTGAAACTTTCATTCAGGAACAATTTGCTTGTTTTGACTAACAAAAACCATCCTGAATCTGTTGAGGTGATCAAGGTTAAGAACGAAGATTTTGAAACCAGCCGTCAAATTCAGACTCATAAGATGCAGAGTAAAGAGGTTGCGCCGGTCGTTGAACGCAGAAATCGGGCGCAGCTGGGTGAGAATCAGGATCTGATTCAGACATCTCTGGAGGTTGGGGATGTGATTGGTATTGCCAATTACCGACTTAAAATTTTAAGTGCTGATGAAGATGGGATCAGCGTTTTTATTGAGAACAGTTCGACCCAGACTTCTCCGGCAAGTGGTTTTCGTTTTATCCCCTGGGATAAGACCGAAAGTCAGGAGTACTCATCCATTACGATCGGGCGTTCCGCTCAATCCGAACTCATTCTCAACTCCGGTGCGGTCACAAGAAATCATGCGCAGATTTTGAGACAATCCTCAGACGGCAGGTTACAACTTTTGGATGATCATTCCAAAGCCGGGACCACTCGTTATTCGGCAAAAGCAGCATCCAAAGCAACTCCCCGGGATTCTGTGCCTCCAGCTGTTCAGACGCCGAGACCGTCTGAGTCTGTTGTGAACGAACAGATCCGTTCATGGACTAGCCCATTGAGAAAAAGACTACAGAAGATTTTACCCGGATATGATTTGCAAGTGACCCCGTCGGATCGTGCCGGGCAAGTGATTGTGACTGTGACCGTTCCCGAAGCCGTAGACAAGAGTGTTGAGAATCCCGAAGCGGGTACCTATTCATTTGAAGTCAGTTCAACGGACCCTGAGCTTGATTTTATGATTCATTTTTTACAACAAAACATTATCCTTTCAAATCGAATTAATTGGCCTCTCCTGGGAATGGTCACCGGTCTTAATCTTTTGGGCCTCGGACTGAGTTTTGTGGTCAGTTATACTTTTTTTTCGATGCCTGATCCCAATCAGTTTTTTAATTATTTCATCACGGTCATGTTTTTAGCGATGAATATTTCAGTGGGGATAGGGTCTTTTGCCTGGTTGTACGGCCGCGGAACAACGATTTCCGATTTTAAATCATTCGTCAATCCCGAGCGTTTGCAGATTCGACGGCAAGTAAATGATTTTGTGATCAGACAACAGAGTTATCAGCGCAGGCAGGTGTTAGCACAGGCCGGAGCGGCCATGGAAGAGGCCTTTAGCGGGACGAATTTAGATGGCTTTGGAGCCGTAGAGCAAACTCTGGCAGAAGTTGATTTCGACGAGCTTGAAAATGTGGAAGTGAATATTGATGACCCTGCGATTTTTATTCTGCCCAACCGTTATGGTCGCAGAAATCCGGATTTTTATAATCCTCAATACGGAGGGTGGACGGATATTGACGGAAAGAGCAGTCCCATGAATGAAGTGTTTAAAGCCGTGCAGGCGGTTTTGAGTATGCCTCAAATTCAGACATTACTCAAAGAATTATTGCCCGACCGTGATTTTAGCGAAACCTATACCCGTAATCTAAAAGCTTTGAACGGGATTCTTGATAATGATGCGATTGCGCATTTCTTTTATGTCATTCAGCACGTGTTGCACGAGGATAAAACCGACTCTCTGAGAGAAACGGTCTATGCTTATTTTCTGGATATGATTCAGCATTTGGGCATTGCCGATGTGAGTTCTCTCGGGGCGGAAACAAATGAGCAGGAGCTTGGGCGTAAATATGCCCAATTTGCACGCCGTGACAGGCCTTTTAGTAAACCTGCGATTTTACATCGTGAAAAGGCGGCAGATGTTCAATTTGCGGTTTCAGATAGACCCCAAGATTTTGGGGCAGAAACGTTTGTGATTGAACCCCAGGGCTTTCAATTGGGTCAAGGCCGGAAAGTTGAAGTTGAAGAGGAAGAAAAGATTGACTTGGGGCCGCAGAAACGTAAAGTCAGAGTCACCCGTTTGCAGCCTGAAAAAATTCTTTTTGCCCGCTGGAAGGGACGGAGATTCTTTTTATATGTCTCCAGATCGCATACGACCGCAACGCGTGACGGCAAAGGCGGCATTGTGCATACCTGGCGTCAGAGTGAAGGATTCCTCGGTGGATACGGCTGGATCATCAAGTCGAATGTTGAGAATATGGACGATCTCCCCGTGGATTTCGCCTTAAAGCTGGATCAGATTATCCATCCCGAAGCCGGACAGATTACTTTTGTTCAGGATCAGCAGGCCTTTAATCACCGCCTTGAAGCCAATGGACTGCTGAACTTTGTGCAGACCGAGGATCTGGAAAAGATTTACGGTGCTCAAAATCAAAGGCAACTGCAGGAGGCTATTGAGGGGATCAGAACCGGTTTTGCCGGAGAAGAAAGTTTTGAAAATCCTCAGATCCGTGATGCCATTGCGCAAAAAAGAGCTGAACTTCGGTCCCAGCGCTCCGAGGCAAGAGCGGATTATCTGATTACGTCGGTGGTCTCCCAATCACTCGCCCCGGCACCGGTTCCTAAAGGCGTTTCCAAGCTTCAGTCTCAATGGCGCACACTGTTTTTTGGCTTTGAACAGGACGGTCATAAGGGTTCCGGTTTTCTTGAGAAGCATTTGGATAAAGGCTGGGTTCTTCATGTTTCGTGGCTGGATGCATCAAGCGATCAGGACAATCATTCGGATATCAATCAGGAGGTCTTAGACCAAAATGAGTATTTATTGGAGACCAACACCCGCCATTTAGCCATGGCCATGCCGCTTTTTGAGGCCTTATCTGTTTTTGCACCGTTTAGAATCGAGCTTAAAGATTATAGCCCTTATTGGAAAGAATTGATTGATCTCTTGCCGGATCATATCCGTCAAATCATTCGTGATCAGAAAATCCCACGGAATCGGTTTACCCCTCAGTCGCTTGAAAGTGCTCTGCGTATGGTCCTGCCCGAAATTACGGCCGATCAAAGGCAGTTTATCCGTGAAACCGGTTTTTATCCGGGTGATACTGTTTCAGATGAAGTCAGCAGAGAAGCACTTGAGCACTATGGCTTGGTGAGTAACAAACTTGAAAATCTTTTTGGGACAGGTGATATTCCTGATGAGTTTTCGGAGGCCTTTACAGACGGGGTCAGAGCCAGATTATCCGGTAATTTTGATTACGGTGATGCAAAGGTCCGTAGTCTTTCCATTCGTCCGGTTCAATCTCCTCCTGAAGCTGTGGACCCGTGGCTTTATGGCTTTGAAACGGCCCATTTCCGTCATCTCGAACTCTGGGTTACTTTGGAAAATGAAGCGGAGTTTATGCTGGAAATAAGCGGTGATTATAACGTAGAACCCGCCGTTGTTCTTCCTTACGTAACCGAGGAGGACGACAGGTATGCTGAGTTTACTCCCGAGCGTTTTAGCTGGTTAATCAATGCGATTCATGAAAATCCTGAATTAAATAAAATCGTGCTTAATGAACTCTATGAATATCCACAGCAATGGGAAGCAACACTTGAAGTTGAAGGTCTGCCTGATGACTGGTACAGAGCTCTGAGGGAAGGACTTAAACAGCAGGCCGAACTGCGGAGCGAGGAGACATCGCCGCATGGTTCTTTGCTGCCTTCATTCAGTATCGAGAAAAGGCCGGAAATGCGTTCGGAAAACCGAGGTCCGGCAGCCGAGGCGGTTGAGCGTGCCATCGCCGTTTTGCAGGCAAGAATTCCTGAAATCAATGATTTTATTGAAAACCATATTCAATCTTTATCCGAAGGTGAAACTCATTCAATCATGCCCGAAATTCATTCGTTTTATCAGGCGCTTTTTAAAGAGATCGCCGAGGCGGGAGCCGGGGTAGAGGAATTTGACGCCCTTTTGGCGGATTTGAATGCCGGTGATTTTTCGCAAGGTGTCGTGATGAGACATCTGGCCCGGATTTTTTATGATCAGGGCCAAATGTTGGTCTTCGGGATTCGTGCGGTCCGCTATCAAAATAAAAATATCGATGATATTCCGCTGCTTGCAGTTCATCCGATTCAGGGGGAACTTCCGGTTAATTTTACATTCGGCAATCACAATCTGAAATTTTTGGGAATCTTCATTCAGGATCCCGTGGTGGATGATTTTATTACCTCGAGAGGAAACGGTTCCGGCGTTTTGGCCTATCCGCACTTTGGGCTTTCAGTTGACGGGATTACGCCCATTGTGATGAAAAAGCAGAATATTCTTAATCAATTGCTTTTTTATTATCAGATTCGACGTGAGATTGCAGTGAATGGAAATATCCCCGAGTCTTTAAGATCAAATAACGATGTGATTAATCAGGCAATGATCCAGGTGCTTAAAAACATATGGCCGGATGAGATTTTTGCCCGGTTCATCGATGACCCTCAAGCTTTTGCACAACAATATTATCAATCCTATGAACTTCAGATACTGATTCACGAATCTTTTCATTTGTTTGTCCCTGTGACGCCGGAAGAAATACCGACCTATCTGATTGAAATTGCGGCTTTTCCGAAACTGATGTGGATCCGGTTTTATGACATCTTAAGGCAAGGCTTTACGAGAACCGGAGAAGGATCCATTCCGCATGCCCAGGCCCGGGATTATATCCTGGGTGACTTTTTACCGTCGCTTTTTGAAGAACATGCCCCCGGAACTCTTTCTGATAATCCGGAGGATATCCCTGAGGAGATACACCGGGGGGCAGCCGTCCGTAATGAAGAAGGATATTCAACGGCTTTGTTTTTAGCCTTGCCGCATATTAACCCCCAGGCATTGCAGCGTCATGCGGGAAATAAACTTATCGAAATAATCAACATGGTCCATCCGGGTTTTGACGGCACGATTCCTGACGAAAACCGGCCGTCCGAATTGCGTTCTAAGCAGGAGGTTTGGACTAGGGTCGGGATTACGCCGGAAAAACAGGAATTTCTCGAAGCTGCAGAGATTTATTTAAAGGAGTTAGTCTCAAAATATCCTCAAACCCAGGATGGCAAAGCCGACGGTGACATTGTGTGGTATCTGTCAGGATCATTGGCATTTCTGGCCCTCTTTTTGGCGGATAATCAACAGATGGAAGTGCTTGAACCTGACAATTTTTCTGGTATGCAGACAGGTAATTTCGTTCAAATCAGCGATCAGGCATTAGGGGATGCTTCCGGTTTTATTCGTCAGATTGGCGATTTAGACGGTACTCTGACAGGCGTTCAGCATACCCTCCCGGGATTAAACAACTTGACCAAAGGCGGTGCGAATTTGGCCGCGATTTCAAGTTTACCCGTGGACGAAAACCAAAAGGCTAAAGTGCGAAAGCTTTTTAAGTATGAATTGGATTTTTTGCCGGGTGATCCCGGCGAGTATTCTCCGGGTATCGGACAGTTTTTGCGTATTCGTCTTGGAGAGCAGATGATTTATCTGGAAAGTTCCGAGATACAACTGTTCCATAAATTTGTAGCAATCGGGAGTGGTTTTTTCCGTAGTGATAAATTCGCTAAATTAATAAGTGACGCAGATTACTTAGCCTCTTTTGTCGATCATGCCGTTCCGGATTTTGATTTGGGCCGTATGATTTATGACACAACAACTGCTTCAAGATTAGCGCGACGGGAAGATGCATTCGGAGCATTATTCTCCTATGATCCTTTCCCCCAATTCTATTTTCCCTATGATGATCCCCGGATACTTGATTGGCACCAAGGTAAAGGCCGAGAGTTGCTTGATCAAATTTATGCAACAGATCCCAATCATGGCTACGTTGATCAGGTCGCCGAGCATTATCCCAATGCCAGAATCTGGGGGATGGCGATCATGGATATTTTGGCCGCATTGAAAAGTGATCGGGACAAATCAAAGGTCGAAGAGTTTATCGTTCAACATTGGTCTAAAATAGAGGCGTGGAGCATTGTTACGGATAGCCGTCGCAACAGAAATACTCTTGCGAATCATTTGAAACAGCACCCGCAATTAGTGCGGAATATACTCGCCGGACGAGAGCTTGAAATAGCGGAGGTTTTGGCGATGAGTGTGGATGAATTGGAAAATTATCTCCGATCAGCCCCCCATTTTTTCCGTCTTATTTTTGATCAATCTGCTACTCTTGATGAACCAGCACCCGATCTTACCGATTTTGATTTAATGCCGAGGATTTATGCTCAAGAGGTGTTGCACGCTCTTTTGTTGCTGGATGGCGGGAAAATCGAGGAGCAGCTGGAATATCTTGACCGTATTCTTTCCGAAAGAGATTGGAAAGATATTCTCAGAGACAAACTGATAACTAAAGAAAATACAGAGAATCAAACAACGTTTAACCTGGCCCTTGAAAATTTAGCGAAGCAAGATCGTCCCGAATTGCGGACTCTGCCCGAACACAGTATTCTTGACGCCGAACGTGTGCCGCAGACAAATTGGCTTCCAGGCGCGGAACAGGTATTTGCGGACACGGAAAATGTGGGTGTTGATGCGGCACGAGTGACGATTTGGACACCGCAGGCCGAACAGAAGCGTGCAGCCTTTGAGCGGACGCTTGCCGTCATTTTACAGAATGCCGTAATCAATGAATTGCAGGGACTTCCCAATGCCGAGGCGGTGATCGCCAAATTACAGGATCAAAACTTTTTTAGCATTGAAGCCTTAA
Organism: Candidatus Omnitrophota bacterium; assembly: GCA_020632475.1. Classification (GTDB taxonomy): domain Bacteria; phylum Omnitrophota; class Omnitrophia; order Omnitrophales; family Aquincolibacteriaceae; genus JACKFM01. The sequence continues at coordinate 779,565 of JACKFM010000001.1, forward strand.
GCCGCAGATTAGGTGACGGAGTACAGGAGTTGGATGTCGAGGAGCTCCTGGACGGTATTCAAACCGCGGCATTGCAGCGATTTTTAATCGGCTTTGGCACTGAAGATGTTAAGTTGATCGACGGGCTGGGAGTTCAGCCTGAAAACATACCCGCCATTAAATTTTTGCTCAACCCGGCCCACTATGACATTTTGGCTGCAGCGTTTAAAAGACAGTACGGCCATGATTTGCAATTTCATCAAGTCCGGCAATTTGCCTTTGACGGCATGTTTGCGGATGAAGATTCGTATGCCGGGTTATCGGCGGTCATACAATCCTTTGACCGGACGGGTGTCTTCTACCTGAGGGGAGATGAAACACGCAATTCCGTTTTGGCCAGGATTTTGAGAATGCCGGGCATTATTCCGCTTTCAAGAAAGCCGGGGGAAGGTTACGCACAGCTGCGAGGTCTTCGTGCAAATCCTTTCGTGGTGGTTGAAAAAGGGATTCCGGTTGAGTTTACAGCGGACAAGGATCAGGGATTTCGAGTTTCCAGAAATCTTTTCCTGCAGTCTGAACTGGTCGGCCCTGAATTTTTAACTGCGGTGCTGCTAGCCCGTGAGATTGAAGAAATTCAGCGGCTGGTTGAAGCCGAAAGCGGTCTTGAAGAAGGACTGCCTGAATTTTCTCTGAATGTTTTTCGTGCCGTGATGTTTGAACTGAATCAACTTGCCCAGCAGGAGCAGGTTCGTAACGAAATCCGAAGGGCAGCATAACACACAGCGTCCAAGCTGTGGTTATGCGTCCCGGAACATTGGTTCCGGGGCAGCATTGTTAGCCCCGGGGCATCAGCCACGGGACTGCGTTTTGTTCAGCGTCCAAGCTGTATAACACACCGTGTCTAAACGGTGGTTATACGTTCCGAGACATGAGTCTCGGGACTGCGTAATGCATTAATATTCACAGTCCATGAGCGATTGTCGATAGTTCTTAATGACTCAAAATCTCTAAGAGCTGGTTTCATAAGTGTTTCTAAGTCTAATTTTTACAAGTCATTGCGAGTTCCGGTTCTGGAATCATGCCGGAACCTCAGGCGGCGTTTATTGAAACGCCGTCATTGCGAGACAATACTCAACTGAGGTCGAAGCAATCTATAGAGAAAAGCAGGATTGCTTCTCCGCCAAAAAGTGTGGCGGATCGCAATGACGAATAGACAACTTACGAAGACTTATAAAACCGCTTCTAAGTCATGCGGCCATTTCTCAAATATGCTATTATCGTAAACCTTTTAATCTTTATGATCTCTATCGACTATGGACTAATTCATGGCTTTCAAACGCTACCGCCGAAAAATTAAAGATGAAGACCGCTACTCGATCAGTCAGGAAGAGTTGATTGATAAACATTTTTCACGCCTGGTCCATTTGATCCGTGACGAAGAAAAGGCCGAGCAGGAGCGTTTTAAATCCGAGGTCGATGACAAAGATCCGCAGGATCGTGAGAAAAGCGGCAAGGCGCTGTTATTTCTGGAATTAAGCGGCCGGCACTACAATCCGTCGGGACAAATTCTTTTAAGTTTTAGCTACAGCAACGGACGGCCTTTGCCCCGGTATACGCTGGATACGGGCGATGTGGTATGCCTTTCGGGGTTTAAAACACCCGGACATGAAAAACCCACCGGAACCGTCTATGAAAAAACCCGTAAAGAAATCACCGTGGCCTTTAACGGACGCCTGCCTGCCTGGATCGGCCGGGAGGAAAAATATCATTTGAACGCTGCCGAAAACACGACAACCTATCAGCGCATGTATGATGCGGTTAAGGAAGCCGGCAAGGCGCGTCATACGCGTGCATCTCATTTGCGCAATATTGTTTTGGGTTTTCGCAGGCCCTGGATCGGCGATCCGGTTAAACCCGAAGAAGTCAATTTTTTCAATCCCGATCTCAATGACGAACAAAAACGGGCCGTGTGCATGGCGGCTGAGGCCGAAGAGGTGTTTCTGCTGCATGGCCCCCCGGGGACGGGAAAGACCAGTGTGTTGATTGAAATTATCCGGCAGGCCCATCTTTCGGAAGAAACGGTTTTGGTCACAGCCCCAAGTAATGCGGCCTGTGACCATTTGGTCGAGTCTCTGGTTCGGGCGGGAGAATCGGTGACCCGCCTTGGCCATCCCGCCCGGATGAGTCCTGAAGTTCGCGATCATACCCTGAGCTTTAAGCTTGCGCGGCATCCATTTGCAAAAATGATTGATGAAAATCAGGCCGGGCTGGAGCTGATTTTTAAACAGCGTGAGCGCCGCCGTGAGCGGGGTGCTCATTCCTATGAAGACGAAAAAAATGCGCGCGAAGAAATTAACCGGCTCAAAGAAGATATTCGCGATTTACGTAAACAGATTTTTCATGCGGTCTGGAACGAATCCGATATCGTTGTGGCCACTCTGCACGGCTGTGCGGATCCGCTGATTAAAGCCAAGGAATTTGACTGGGTGATTATCGATGAGGCAACTCAAGGAACAGAGCCCGGTACATGGATTGCTCTTCTGCGCTGCGGAAAACTGATTTTAGCGGGTGACCACAAACAACTGCCTCCGACCGTACATTCGCCTAAAGAAGGCAAATCGAGTTTGAAATACACGCTATTTGAGCGGTTCTCTGAAGTGTTGCCCGAAGAATCTAAAATCCGGTTAAAAACGCAGTACCGCATGCATGAGAACATTATGAACTTTTCTTCCAAAGAGTTTTACGAGGGTGTTCTTGAGGCCCATGATTCAGTTCAGAGCCATTTGCTTTCGGATAACTCCGGAGTTCAAAAGAATGATGCGACGGCAATCCCGATGGCTTTTCTGGATACGGCCGGGCTTGGTTATGAAGAAAAAATTGATCCGGGGACGGGCAGCCGTTTTAATGAAGAAGAAGGTGTATTGGTTGAAAAAGAAATCGAAAAACTGGTCAAAGCCGGAGTCAAACGCGAAGAAATTGCTGTGATCAGCCCCTATAGTGCTCAAGTGAAGCTTTTACGCGGCAGGATTTTAAGTGAAGAAGAAATGGAAAAAGGGTTGGGCCCGGAAATCAACAGTATCGATTCTTTTCAGGGCCGTGAAAAGGAGATCGTGATGGTCTCTTTGGTCAGATCCAATTTGAACGGGGAGATCGGTTTTTTGGCCGACACACGCCGTATGAACGTTGCCATTACGCGGGCCAAAAAGAAATTGCTGGTGATCGGAGACAGTGCAACGATTTCAACCCTTCCTTTTTACGATGACTTCATTAAATATGTCGAGTCCATCGGCGGATATTTAAGCGCGTGGGAATATCATCAGGGATAAGGACTAAGGACTAAGGACTGAGGGATGAGTTTTCTGTTGCACAAAAAAACACCAGGTTCTCTAAGCTCCAAGCGACCTTTCTTTTTTACGCAGTCCTTTGAAAAAGGGTCAAGAAAACTTCCTCAAAAGCCGTTCTTAAAGGCAACTGTTGTGTATTCAGCCTGTTAAGCAAAGGCATGTATTTTGAAGCATGCTTAAGCAGTAATGTTCCTGCCACCAGGTCCGGCTTGAGTGTTTCGGAACATTCCGTTATGATGCCGTTTTTATATTAAGTAATCGCTAAAGGAATTTATGAAAATCCTGCTAATTGAAGACCAGCCTAAAGAAATTCAATCCATCGGTGAGATGTTTTTCAAAATGGAGAACTCAGGTTTTGAACTTGAGTCCAGCCGCAGCATGAAGGATGGGCTGCAGCGTTTATCCGAAGGCGGCATTGATCTGGTTTTGCTTGATCTGACCCTGCCTGACTGTGAAGGAAGTGAGGCCTTTATCCGTGTTCAGTCGCAGGTACCTGATGTCCCTGTGGTTATTCTGATCGGGCTTGAGGATGAAGAACTCGGCCTTCAAATTGTACGCCGCGGAGCGCAGGATTTTCTGATCAAAGGAACATTTAATCATGAGCTTTTGACCCGCTCGATGACTTATGCGATGGAGCGCAATCAATTCCGAAAAAGCCTGGATGAAATCGCAAACACCGATCCTTTGACCGAGCTTTTAAACCGGCGCGGATTGCAGCAGGTTTTAAGTACCCAGGTTGCCTGGGCCCGCCGCGGTGTTGAAACGGTTGCCGTTTTGATTGATATTGATGAATTTACCAAAATTAATGATACCCTCGGACATGCCGTCGGGGATGTCGTGCTTAAAGAAGTATCCGCACGGTTGAAAACGAATTTGCGTGTGACGGATTTTCTGGCCCGGCTCGGCAGTGATGAGTTTATGATCCTTCTGCCTCAAACACGTATTGCCGAGGCGTTGCTTGTCAGTGAGAAACTGCGCAAGGCCGTTTCTCAATTTCCGCTGGTGATTTCGGGTGCCACAATTAAGATTACGATTAGTTCAGGGCTTGCCAGCGTGTGTCCCGAAACGCCGTCCATTGACGAGCTTTTGGCCAAAACTTATGTGGCTTTGCGCAAAAGCCGGCATTCGGGCGATAAAGTCATCTACAGCACCAGTCCTTTTGTTGAGGGCCCCAAAAAAGAATTTTTGCTGGCGGATGTACTGGACATGCTCAAAGACCGTGAATCCTTCCATGTTGTCAAGCAGCCGATCAAAAGCATTTATGACGGCCAAACGGTCGGATATGAATTTTTGAGCCGTTTCAAAATGAAAGATTTTGAAAATCCCGATGATTTCTTCCGGATGTGCATGGAAAACAATATGCTGGCCCTTGTGGATCATTATTGTTTTATGAATTGTATCCATGCCTGGGAGGACATGCCTCAAAGCCTGCGCTATCATTTCAATATCTTTCCGGCAACCTTAATGGATATTGACGCCTATAATCTTTTAGAAGATCTTCCGGAAACCTATCAGAAAGGATCGGCCTGTATTGAGATTAGTGAGCAGCAGATTATCGGCGATCCTTCGCTTCTTTCCAAGTCTATTGAAGTCTTTCGTAACTCCGGAGTTTTGATCGGAATGGATGATATCGGTTTTGGAAAGAGCAGTCTGGAAAGTTTGATTATTCTTAACCCGGATGTGGTTAAAATCGACAAACGCTGCATTATCGGAATCGGACAGGATGCCGCCCGGCAGCGCTCATTGGAAAGATTGGTCAAGGTTCTCAATAACCTTGAAGTGGAAACGGTAGCCGAAGGGATTGAAACCGAAGAGGACCTGCGAATCGTTCAGGATTTCGGAATTAAATGCGGTCAGGGATATCTTTGGGGTAAACCGGCTTAGAGAGGGCTGCGGACTGAGTCCGGGCAGCACAAAAACTTCAAAATTGAAAAAGCAAAAAGTGCCAGGTTTTTGTAAGAGAACTTGGCATTTTTTGTTTCCGGAGGAGCTATGAGCAAGACGATAATTCTAGGCGGTGGAATGACGGGTTTGGCAGCCGGAATTTCCGGCGGGTTTCCGGTCTATGAAGCCCGGCCTGAAGCAGGCGGCATCTGCAGTTCCTACTACATCGCTCCACATACCACGCAGCGTCTCAATCAATGTCCCGAAGATCAGGAAGCCTATCATTTTGAACTTGGGGGAGGGCATTGGATTTTCGGGGCAGATACGGAGCTTTGCCAATGGATAGAACGATTTTCACCGCTTAAGAAATATCAACGGCGTTCAGCCGTTTTTTTTCCTCAACAAAATTGCTATGTTCCGTTTCCCATTCAGAATCATTTAGGGCATTTGAATCAAGAGGTTTCCGGTAAGGCTCTTGAAGAAATCTGTTCGGCCGCAGCCGTTGAGCCTGTAACGATGGCCGGGTGGATTGAAAATCGATTTGGATCGACCCTGACGAATCTTTTCTTCGGCCCTTTTCATGAACTCTATACGCATGGACTCTGGAAAATGGTCGCGCCCCAGGATGCTTATAAATCGCCTTTGGATCTTCAGGCAGTCCGGCAGGGGGCTTCAGGCAAGGCCCCTGCGGCCGGTTATAACGTGAACTTCGTTTATCCTGAGTACGGATTGGATGTGATGGCTCGTAATATGGCCAAGGTCTGTAATCTGCATTATGAAAAATGCGTATCACAGATTGATGCAGAAAAGAAATTAATTTCCTTTAAAGACGGAACGAATGTCCCTTATGATTTTCTTTTATCGACTCTGCCTTTAAATCAGACGGTGCGGCTTGCCGGTTTAAACATTGAAAAAGAAGATCCCTATACTTCGGTTCTGGTTTTAAATCTCGGTGGACTTAAGGGGGAACATTGTCCGGATCAACATTGGGTCTATGTTCCGCAGAGCCGTTCCGGTTTTCACCGTATCGGAATCTACAGCGCCGTAGACAGTTCCTTTCTTCCCGGTTCATACCGTCATGCAGGCAATCATGCCTGCTTTTATGTGGAGAAGTCTTTTGCCGGAGGTGCCCGGCCTGCTCAGGCAGAAGTGGAGGCTTATTGCGCAGAGGTCATTAAAGAATTAAAACAGTGGGGATATCTCAAAGAGGTTGAAGTGGCTGACCCCACCTGGATTGAGGTGGCCTATACCTGGCGTCTTCCGGGCTCTCAATGGGTAGAGACTGCGACAGAAAGATTACGAGAAAAAAATATTTTTACGGCCGGACGTTACGGTAAGTGGAAATTTCAGGGTATCGCTGAATCGCTTCGTGATGGTTTTTGTGCCGCTGAAATGCTGCACTCGTTTTGAATCGGTTGATTAAGTTACTCACGGGGACAGGTCTTCAGGCCTGTCCCCGTGCTGTTAAAAGCATTATTAGATGCTAATAATTGTTAGTGTTCTTATCCGATTGTCATTCCGGTTTTTCCCTCCATTTGATGATTCGCCAGGCATGTGCTAACCTTTTCGTCTATAAGAAGTTAACGAGAATTTTTACGGGTATTTTAAACAAGCAGTTTGATGCGCGGTTTAAATGAAAATTTTTTTGTCTTGAGGGAGTATATTAAAAAAATATTCAATCGATTTATGTCTAATCACTCTTCAGTCCAAAAACTAATTCGTAAAATGACCAGTCTGGGACTTTGTTTTTTTCTGGCGGCACAGCAGAGTCTTTATGCAGCATCTCCTCTTCCGAATATTTCCGGCCCATCGTCTCCATCGGTTCCCAATGTTTCGGAATTTATTCAGGCGCTTTCGCCGTATGCCGGAATTAGTGACTTTTCATTGCCGGAAGGGATGGACCTTGAGACGGTGCTTGAAAATCCCGCTCAGCATTTGCTCATTTACATTGAAGATGCGCACGGAAACATTTCAGCCCAGAAAAATACGGCTGAAGCCATTCGCATCATGAGCGAGACAGCCGGACTGGAAGAACCCTGGATCGCGCTTGAAGGAACCGCACCGGGGGAGATTGATCACAGCACTTATTCACAGATTCAATCCGGCGAAATCCGTAAGCAGGTGGTCGAATATTTTGTTGAACAGGGAGAGTTTGACGGTGCGGATCTCTATACGGCCATTTATAATCCCAAGGCCCGTCATTTCGGGATTGATGCTCCTGAACTTGTTGAACAAAACAGACGCAGTTATCGTGATTATCAGAAACTTTCTACCAAGGCCGAAACCGCACTCGTCCGTCTGATCCGCACAACCGAAAAACTTAAAAACAGCATTTATTCCCGTGATCTGCTGGCTTTTGACAAACTCGTTTCCAATTTTGAGGCCAACCGAAGTGAGTTCCATAAATATCTCGTTGAAATTTATTACCTGATGCGCCAGCAGAATCTGGCCATTTCCGCATATCCCCATCTGGAAAAACTATTCGGCGCAGTCCTGCCTGAAAATTTAAAACGTCATTGGAATAAGGACTCGGCAGGCTTGGGTCTTGCGAATCTTGAAAGCGGAGAAATTCTGGCCGAAATTCAGACTGTGGTTTCATCACTATGGGATTCCCTGCTCGATTTTCAGGAAGCGCGTGACATTTATGCACTTGACCGGACGGTTCGTTTTTATCGCAAACTTTTGCATTTTGAACTCTCAGCGGAGGAATATGACGAGTTTGTCAGTGACGCCCAAAATTTTGAGCTGTCATTATTGGCCGGGAAAATCAAAAGGTATCACTTCCTGTTAAGACGATTTGAAAGTCGTCCGCAGCCTGCCGATTATGACGTTTTAAAAAATGCCCGGGATGTTGTCCTGCCTTTCTATGAAGCGGCGCACAAGAGAAATCAGCCGCTAGCGGATCATTTAAAAAAGTTATTGGAACGTGCCCCTTCCTCCAAATTATTTTTGATCGCGGGTGGATTTCACCGTCAGGAACTTGTTCGCCATTTTGGCGAAAATCAAATTCCGTACGTGATTTTAACGCCCAAGATTACTGAAATGCGCGGTCAGGAAAATTACTGGCGTCTGATGGGTGCTGAAAACCGTCCGATCAGTCTTACGGTTTTACCGGCTCATGCCAAACTGCCCAAACCGCTTCCGCTTATCGGGGTTTCTGCGCCGGTCATCGCAAGGCGTTATTTTGTGACTGTTTCACCAAGTGGCGAGGATCCAGCTCCTCCGCAGGCTGGTTATTCACCGGTATTTCGCAATCGTCTTTCAACATCGTCTCAAGGGCTGGTGCTCTGGGAAGCACCGAGTGTTCATAGTGAACTTCGTACTCAACCGAATCCGGTACTTGTCGGGGCGGGTGACTCGGATACTTCACGGGCAGGAATTTTGGAGACTCCTCCGATTAACTTTGCCGAGATCCGCCGGACAATCGGCGAGGAACAGGGAACGATTTCGGCCATTGAATTTTTCGGTTTAAAGATTAACGAAGTCCTGCAGCAGAAAATTGATTGGGAGCATTTAGGGATTGCGGAGGATGACGGAGAGAAGATTTTCCCTGTGAGTACTTTGTCGGCGAAACTAACCGGTCTATTGTGGTCCAAAGCCGTTAACGGCATTAACCCGGATGACTTCGGAGATCTCCTGCAGGCCGTTATGGGCGAGGATAACCTTGTCTTTAGGTTCGGAAATTTTGAAGCGCCTTTTGAATTGATTGAAGAAAACCAAAGAATCGTTTTTGCGGTCGACACGGGTCTTTTGAAAGGCCTGGAGGAACAGGACAGCCCCTTTATGCCCATGCTGATTTATCTGTGGGGATTCCGGGCCTATTTTGTTGAGAAAGTTCTAAGCCAATCCACGATTTTAGATCTCAACGGAAAGTTGACCAAAGCCGAGGCGTCCAAACGCGACGCGCGTTATGTCGGCAGTGTTCTAATGGCGTTAAACGGAAAAGAGGGGTACCGGCCTGTGAATGCCGCTAAGACTCCTGAGGGGGAAACCTCTTTTGAGGCTTTTCACAAAATACGCGAATATCTTAAAGACCAATATCATTTTGACAGTAAGGCCTCAAAAAGCAGTAGCGGGTTTTCAACCTCTATCTCCAATCTTGATGAAGATGTCATTCAGCAGGCCTTTTCCGATTCTGCCGCTGCAAACGCCACAGATGTGACAGTCTCACGAGCACCGGCAGGGAGCAGGTTTGATGACCGGTTTGAAATCACTGTAGATCCGCATGTTGTCCATATGCTGGGCCAGCAATCCGACCGGGACTCGACGTTTCGAGTGCCCGGATTACCCGCGGCCTCCCAGCCTCCGCATATTCCTGTTGTTCCCGGTTATGAAATCATACGTTATCTAGGGCAGGGGGGGCAGGCGTATGTCTATTTAGCGCATGATAGAGAATCCGAGAAGATGATTTATGCTGTTAAAATTTATCCCCGCCGGGCTCTGGAAGATAAATCGACCCGGGCACGCATTAAACGTGAAATGCTGGCCCTTTATCATTTGCAAACGCAATCTCATTCAGACGACATTTTTTTAAAACTGGGTGCGAGTAAGTTGGTGATGCTTGAAGACGGCAGCGGCGCTCAGATTGTCGAATTTGTCGACGGAAAGGACCTCAAAGACTGGCAGGATGAGGGGCATGTGTTTACAGAAAAAGAAATTGAATTTATTGCCGCGGAATTAATCCGGGCCCAGAGAATTATGGCCAAGATCGGTATTGTTCATCGTGACATTAAACCGGCGAATATTATGTTTCGCTATGACGAAGAAGGAAATCCGCATATTAAAATCATGGATTTCGGATTGGCGTATTTGCCGAACGATTTAAGAAACTCTGATGATCAGCATCAACAGACCGTAGCTGCTGCAGGTGCTTCGACACTTGATGTAGAAGTGGCTGCAAATGCAGGCGATGCGACAGAGGATGAAATGGATGAGGTGGAATCCTTGGCGGCGGCCAGTATGAGCCGGATCATGGTTTCAATGCCGGATGGAGGAAATACGGTCAGAGAGTTTAACACGGCTGGAGGTGTCCTTGGCACCCCGTCCTTTCTTGCCCCCGAATTAGCGACAGGGGAAGTTGATGCCATGCATCAACCGTCGATTGATCTTTTTGAGATTGGAACAACGCTCTATACCCTTTTGACCGGTCGGCCGCCCTATAACGACAGAACGATTGGGAAGGTTGTGTATCGTGCCGCTGCCGGAGTTTATGAAACACCTCAAAAAATTAATGCCCGGATTTCGAATAGATTGAATTTTTTGACGGTTCAGCTCATGACCTCGGAACGCGCGTTAAGCCCTGAACATTTTCGCCAAAATGCGTTGGGCAAAGAGTTTCAGCCTTTGACCCTGGAACAGGCGAAGAAAACCGCTCAAGCCCTGAAAGAAAACAAGCCGTTGCCGACGGCACCCGAAACCCCGCTGACTGTGCTCGGCCGCCTCTTGAGATTGACCCGATGGGTATCGATTGCAACACTTGTTCCTCTGACGATCCTGGGTGCGGTCTACAGCCTGCCGGTAATTTTGCTCGCGGTATCAGCTGCCGCGATTATCTTTGTCAGCAGCTACTGGTGGCTGCCGGAAAAAGTTAATCCGCTGAAACGCTTTCAAACTTTTTTGGATGATGACCGCTACAGTGTCTATGATCATGAGGAGGTCTTTAAAGGAAGACGCCGCGTTCTTGGGACTCTTTCACTCGCCGGCTTTGGTGCCGCGGCTGCGTCTGTACCCCTTTTGAATCACGCATTGACTTCGCGTATTCCCTGGAAACAGTTGTGGATGGATCTCGGTCTGCTGAAAGAGGAAACCAAAATTGTGCGCGAAGTGGTTGAGGTTGATGTTACGGTGCAGGTGGCACGAACCACTTATGAGGTCGCTCCCGGGCAGGAGACCATTGATCTCGAAGTGCTGGTCAATAATGAACCTCAAACCGTGACTATTCCGGTGACGGATCTGATTAAGGATAAAAAACCCGGCATTCATAGAAGTGTCGCGGTTGAATACAAACTCACACCGGACGGCGAGAAAACGTATAACGCGTCGATTACGCTGGATATCAAAGACCCGAATATCGTCGGCAGCTTTGACTGGGGGCTTGGCTCCGACATCCCCTGGCGCGATCAGGCTGAGCGGCCGATTCGCCGATTGACGGATTTTTCCTGGAAAGGGAGCCTGGATGATTTTATGGTGGCGGATGAAGATGGAACCGGGCGTTTACGCCTGGTGGCTCCTGATCAGGTTCGCGTTAATTATCAGGCGGACTATGACCGTATCGGCAAACATGATTTTCTTAAGCGGGAAGCTCCCCGTGATACGGCAGCCTACGGACGTCAGCGGGCTTTTCTGAATGTCCCGGTTCTGGCATCGAAAAACACAACCCTGGCCATGGAAACCTGGGCGCAGATTCACTACATTGATGACCAGCGGCAACAAGTTCTGGATAACACCGTGCATGTCGGTTTGTGGAATGCCACGACCAAAGGTTACGCAGTGCTGAAAGTCTACGGACGTAACAGTGCTATTTATGATACCCCGCCGCATGAGGTTGATTTTACGGATCATACGAACGGTGTGGATCAGGAAATTTTCGTCAATGTCGGCGGTCAGACCTTGCGTGTCGTTGATTTTAAACTCGACGAAAATATCGGGGCCTGGATTAAAATTGATTTCATTAAACCCGCAGCGGGAACGACTATGACGTTTAACGGTAAAACACTCGAATTTGATGGGGAAACGGCCATCACCCTGATTAATGGTAAACCGGTCGAAACCGAAGCCGTTTATAACTACCATAACCAAACAACGACTCCGAGAGAACGTCAATTTGTCACGAATCCTTTGCCGGACGGCAGTACAGTCATCCCCGTCGCTTTTGAAAGCGGAAGTAAATCAAGCGGACGCATCTCATTTGACCGCATTCAAACGGTAGAAGGAGCCCCACAGATTTCCGGTCTGGATCCTTCGGTTGAATTTAAATTTCCTGCAGCGAAACCAAAATCAGAGTTACGTTATGCTCCCGAAACGGCAGCCCCCGGTAATCCCCGCGTGAGTGCCATTAAATCTTTGGTCCGGCCGCAGGAAGTTGCTCCGGTTGCCGTTATGCAGTATGATGAATCGATCGTCGCTCTTTTAAAGGAAATGCCGCTTCAAACCGGAGTGCTTTTGGTGACCTCTTCTCCTCAAATATACCGTGATGCCCTTCAACGTCATCAGGATGACATGCGAATTTATGGTTTTAGAATTATTCAAAGCACTGTGGGATTTGAAGAGATGAATGACCAGACGGCCGAAGGGCAGGCTGAGCTTTCGAACCTTGAACAATCGGCGCGCCGCTTCTTCGGAGCTGCGATCGGTAAATTGACTTTTATTGTCCCCGATACTCAACGCAGACTACCTTCTTTTGCAGCGGATGCAAGGACGTACTATTTGCGTATGCAGCCTGAACGTTTGCGCAGGGAACCGGGCTATGCGGCCGCTTATTTGCTTGGAGCATCGCTCTTGTCGCGTGATGCCCGTATTGCTTTCGGCCTGACGCCGCACAGTCAGGGCGGGTTTTTCATGAATGAGACGACGATTGCGTGGGTTTCAACAAACTTGCAGAATATTCAGCAGATTTTCAGATCTGCGTAAAAGCTGTCAACCTTGAACAGGACAGGACGTGAAAAAAATACGCGACGGCTTCGACTCACTTCGAAAAATTTTTTCTCTCTCACCGAATTATTCGGCTTCCGGTCTTTACTATCTCTCGCGATGGTTTTATCTCCGTAAAATACCCCTGATGCCGTTTCTTTTTTACCGCCTTAATGCTTTTTTGAATGGTTGTGAAATTCACTATAAGGCCGATATCGGCCCGGGCCTTGAGATTATTCATTCGCAGGCGGTGATTATCGGATCGCGTTCTAAGATCGGAACTGGGGTGCGTTTGTATTCCAGTGTTGTGCTGGGCAGCCGAAGACCGGGCGAAAAACCGCATCCTGTGATCGGAGATCATGTTGTGATCTGCAGCGGTGCCAAGGTTCTTGGCGGTGTGCATATCGGAGATTATGCGGTGATCGGTGCCAACGCGGTTGTCTTAGATGATGTTGCTCTAGGCATGACGGCCGTTGGAAACCCCGCGCGGGAGGTTGTTGCACTATGAAGCTTGCCGTTACAGGAAGTTTCGGGTATCAGGATATCGGCGATGAGGCTATGCTGACTGCCTATCTTGATTTTTTGACCGGAAATTTGGGATTTGACCGTAAAAATATTTTCCTTTTTAGTGATAATCCGGCTTATACATCCTGGTACCATCACCATCCTCAGGAAAATTGTTTTTCAAGCGAGATCTTGCGTGCTTCAAATTATTCTCTAGCACTGTTTAAAAGGAAGATTAAGCAATTGTTCCGTTTGTTGGGTGCCGGTCGAGATCATTGGAATCTAGAATGTGAAACGCTTCAAGCGGCGGCTAATTGTGATGCCTTGCTTGTCACCGGTGGGGGAACCCTCAATACCCGGACCGAGCGTTGGGGGGAAAGTATCCGGCGCATGTATGAATTGACAGGTTTTTTTTACCGCCGTAACATCCCGGTTTTTATCAGCGGACAAACAATTGGGCCGCTTGGAATCTGTAAGAAACATGATGTCATGGCTTATGAAATTATCCGGAGAGCCGAAGTTCTTACGGCTCGCGATAACAGTTATTCGCGCCGGTATATTGAAAAATTGGGTGTTTCACCGAAGGCTTATCATGAAGTCATGGATGATGCCTATGATCTGCCGTATGCAGGAACTGTTCTTCCCCCGGAAGTTGAATTTTTTTTGGCATCAGGTCCGACCGCAGCCGTTAATGTGACTGAATATACCGCCCGTACGCTGAAGAAACACCGCTTTATGGCGGATTTATGTGAATTCATTATCCGGCAGAAAAAAATGCAGGTAGTGCTGGTCAGCCATGCGCCGATCGACTATGAGTGTCTGCAGGATATTTATTCGAAGATAAACCCTGATTTGAAAGAAAAAGTCCTTTTGCCCGATACCCGCCGGTGGCGTGCCGCTCAGCTCAAAAAAATGATTTCCAGGTGCGCTTTTGCTGTCGGCGGCCGTTATCACTTCATTGTTTTTTCGGCCTCGTGTGGTGTCCCGTTTGTCGGGATGTGCGGAAACCATTATTCCTGGATTAAACAGGACGGCTTGATTCGCATTTTAGAAATGACAAATGGCAGTGTTTTAACCGAAGCGGAAACCTGGAATGCAGAACTCATCCAGTCGAAAATTATGAACTTAAAAGAGGATGAAGCGGTTTTGCCGAATAAACCTTTGACAGAAAAAACATCAAAAGATTTATTTGCCGAATGGTTAGCCGTTAAGGGTTGGAAGGATTCTTTGCATATGTTTTTTGCTCACAAGGCGAAGGAGTCTTTGATTGAAAATGTCTAAGAGAGTCGTTGCATTGGTTCCGCTTAAAAAGGAAAGCAGCCGGCTTAAAAATAAAAATAGTCGAAAATTATGCGGGAAAGCGTTATGCACGTATTTGTTTGAAACGCTGAAACAGGTCCGGGGTATCGATCAGATCTATGCCTTTTCAAACGGAGCATGGATCAAACCGTATTTACCCAAAGGGATTATTCATTTAGAACGCGACAAATGTTTTGACGCGGCAAATGTTAAAGGGGATGCGATTTACCGGTCTTTTATCCGTAAAGTGCCTGCGGATATTTACGTGCTTGCCCACGTAACATCTCCGTTTTTGCGGGCTCAGACGATTGAACGGTCATTAAGAAAAGTCATGTCGGGTAAGTATGATTCGGCCATGAGCGTCCGTTCGTTAAAGACCTTTGCCTGGTTTAAAAACAAACCGTTGAATTATCGCTTAAATGACGTTCCGAGAACACAGAATCTGGAAGAAATTTTAATCGAGACCAGCGGTTTTTATATGTTCAAACGTGATTTAATGGAAAGTCAGAAAAGACGTGCGGGAAGGAAAATCTTTTTTCAAAAGACAGGCCTTGTCGAAGGTCTTGACATTGATACGGCCGAAGATTTTGAGGCCGCCGAAGCGCTGTTAACGCTTTCAAAATCGAAAAAACAAAAGAGAAGGCGATGAGAAATTTTTACGGAAAAAAATTTTTAAGAGAAATTTATACTCGATACCGATCTGTTCCGGGATGGATGGCTTATCAACGGATCGATCGCGAGGCCTTAAAGGAAAAACACAATCTTTATGCCGGAGCACGTTGCTTTATTGTCGCCAACGGAGCTTCGCTGCGCCGCCAGGATTTATCTTTTTTGAGAAACGAATACGTTTTTGCAATGAATTGGTTTGTTCTGCATCCTGAATTTAATTCTATGCGGAAATTATTTTTTTGTATGGGGGATAAACGGTTTTGGACGCCCTCGGGCCTTCTCCCCGGAATTAGCGAAAGACTTCAGGCGCATCCCGGATTGATCTGTCTTTTTGACCACACCCTTTGTCCGGCTGCCGAAAAAGACCGATTACGGCATCCGGTTCATTATGTGTGGATTAATACAAACCGCTCGGTTTGGGCAGGGCAATTTCAAAGCGATATTACACGTGAACTTTGCTGGGGCTGGTCGACGGTCGTGGATATATGTCTCCCGGCAGCCTTTTATATGGGGTTTAAAAATATTTATTTGCTCGGATGCGATTGCGATTACAGGCTGGATCGTGCGGATGATTTTTCGCAAAGTTATTTTTACTCCATCGATAAACTGCCTGAAGATGACCGCAGGCGTCTTCAGGAACAAAAAAACTCTCCTGAGCAGTATAACCAGACAGGAATTCTCCCCAAAAGTTATCAAACCGTTAAAGATTATTTTGAACAACACGGGCGCAAGATCTATAACGCCGGGGCAGGGGGCTCACTGGATGTTTTTAAAAGAGTGAACTACGAAGGTCTTTTTAGCGGAGATAGAGAATCGCAATATACCGCTGTTTAGGCTGATGTGCTGTCAGCCGAAATGACACGTTCCAAGCACTAAAGCCTTTTTTTAAAGCCGAAAATTTGAAGGTTGTTTTGTAGAGCCTTTTTCATTATTATACATAGCTCTGTTGGACATAGTTCTAAGTCCTAAGTTGTAAGTTTTAAAACTCAATTGACCCAAAAGCTTTTGCTCTCTTGATTGAGCGCTTATCGCTTAAAACTTATCACTTATAACTTTTTTATGGGCCGATAGCTCAGCTGGGAGAGCGCCACAATGGCATTGTGGAGGTCAGGGGTTCGATCCCCCTTCGGTCCACATTTATCTTAGCTTGTGTCGTTTACAAGCTTAGATAAATGGGTCCTGAAGCGTTTTGAAAAAACGCGAAGGGCACCAAGCATGATCCCTTAGCTTGTGTCGTTTACAAGCTTAGATAAATGGGTCCAGAAGCATTTTCGAAGAATAAAAAATTAACAGTAATGCCTTCACGCTGGGGTGGCGGAACTGGCAGACGCGCCGGACTCAAAATCCGGTGGCCGCAAGGCCGTGAGGGTTCGACTCCCTCCCTCAGTATATTTCATTAAAAGTAAAAAGATTTTATATCATTCCGCCCAAAAGAGGGAGTCGAAGGGAGCTGTTGAGCCCTTTGATTTACGGAGGCGCGACAAGGCGGAGCGCCGACATCTTTCGAAGCAGCGGGTGGCCGACCGGAAGCCGAATAATTTTTACAGGACGTAGTGAAGTAAAAATTCATCTTATGAGGCTGAAGGCGCCGACTCCCTCCCTCAGTACCATACATATACAATTCCAATACTCTTATTATGGCCAGCGGAATCAAAGCATTTCCTTATGACGAGATGGAAGCCAGATGGCAGGCCTACTGGCAGGAGCATGAGACTTTTCGTGCGCCTGATCCCGGCCAGCAGGGCAGCGACAAACCCAAGTTTTATATTCTGGACATGTTCCCTTATCCTTCGGGGTCCGGCCTGCATGTGGGGCATCTGGAAGGCTATACCGCCACCGATATTATTGCCCGCTATAAAAGAATGAAGGGGTTTAATGTGCTGCATCCCATGGGCTGGGATGCTTTTGGTCTTCCTGCCGAACAGCACGCGATTGAAACCGGAACCCATCCCCGTATTACCACCGAACGCAACACCCAGAATTTTAAGCGGCAGATCCAGCAACTGGGTTTCAGCTATGACTGGTCGCGCGAAATCAATACGACGCATCCCGATTATTACCGCTGGACGCAGTGGATTTTCAGCAAACTCTATGAAAATGAAAAAGGTCTGGCCTATGAAGCCAATGTTCCTGTGAACTGGTGTCCGGCACTGGGGACGGTACTGGCCAATGAAGAAATCATCGATGGCAAAAGTGAGCGTGGGGGACATCCGGTCATTCGCAAACCCATGCGGCAGTGGGTGCTTAAAATCACGGCCTATGCCGAACGGCTGATTGATGACCTGGAACTTCTGGATTGGCCTGAACCGGTTAAGGAAATGCAGCGTAACTGGATTGGTAAGTCCACCGGCGCTGAAGTGGATTTTCAGGTAGACGGCCACGAAGGCGAAAAAATCCGGGTTTATACCACAAGGCCTGATACCTTATTTGGGGCGACCTATATGGTTGTTGCACCTGAACACCCTTTAATAAGACGATTACTTAAGGTAGGGGATGAAAAATTTATAGAAGTCGGACAATATGTGCAGGATGCATCACGCAAATCCGACCTGGACCGTACCGAACTGGCCAAGGAAAAAACAGGGGTGTTTACCGGTGCCTATGCCATTAATCCCGTCAATCAAAAGAAAATTCCGATTTGGATTGCCGATTACGTTTTAGTCAGCTATGGAACCGGTGCGATTATGGCGGTGCCTGCGCATGATGAGCGCGATTTTGAATTTGCAACGAAATTTGGATTGGATGTGATTGAGGTTGTAACGGTACCGGGTACACCCAGCCACAATGTACCCGGTACCATTCAAGCAGCCTTTACTGGTATCGGCACCTGCTGCAACTCCACCACACCCGACAAATCCTTTTCGATTGACGGGATGCCGAGTGATGAAGCCAAAGAAAAAATCACCGCCTGGCTTGAAGAAAAGGGGCTGGGACAAAAATCTGTGCAGTACAAATTACGCGACTGGCTTTTCAGCCGCCAGCGTTATTGGGGAGAGCCGTTTCCGATTATTCACGTTGAGGGAAAACCAAAATTACTTCCAGAATCAGAGCTTCCTGTTTTATTACCGGAAGTTGAGCGGTATCACCCGACGGGCTCGGGCGAAGGGCCGTTGGGTGCCATTAATGAATGGGTCCATACCAAAGATCCTGAAACCGGTAAAGAAGCCCTGCGAGAAACCAATACCATGCCGCAGTGGGCCGGATCGTGCTGGTATTACCTGCGTTATATTGATCCCAAAAATGACAAAGCATTGATTGATGCTCAAAAAGAAAAATATTGGATGAATGTCGATCTTTATGTCGGCGGTGCCGAGCACACGGTGCTGCATCTTCTGTATGCCAGGTTCTGGCATAAAGTCCTTTTTGATTTGGGCGTGGTTTCGACGCCGGAGCCTTTTCAGAGATTGATTAATCAGGGAATGATTTTAGGCGAGGACAATCAGAAGATGTCCAAGTCACGCGGAAACGTAGTCAATCCCGACGAGATTATCGAGCGTTACGGAGCTGACAGCATCCGGCTTTATGAAATGTTTATGGGGCCGCTTGAAATGACCAAGCCCTGGTCCACGAAGGCCGTCGACGGAGTTTATCGGTTTTTGGCGCGTGTCTGGAAACTTTTTATTCAGGACGGAAAATTAGCTTCTAATATTATGGATCGCGAGCCGACGCCTGCCGAATTGAAAAGTCTGCATCGCGCGATTAAAAAAGTCTCCGAAGATATTGAGAATATCCGTCTGAATACGGCCATCTCCGCCCTAATGATTTTCCTCAACGAAACACTTAAGGAAAGCGACCACTCCAAGCCGATTCTGGAAGCCTTTGTCTTGCTGCTGGCCCCCTTTGCACCGCATATGGCCGAAGAGCTTTGGGCCCATTTGGGACATGGCGAAACATTGACTTATGAAAAATGGCCCGAATACGACGAAAAATATTTAATTGAAGAAGAAATTGAAATAGCCGTATTAATAGGAGGTAAGGTTCGTCACAAAATGCTTGTCTCCAAAGAAGCCGGCAAGGACGAGCTTGAAAAACTCGCGTTGGGAATCCCTGAAGTCACCAAGTGGATTGAAGGAAAGCCCATCAAGCAGGTCATTGTCGTTCCCGGGCGTATTATCAATATTGTCCCCGGGAAATAACCCCACAGTCCGCAGGACATCGCAGGGGAAGATCGAGTGCCTAAAAAAGTACGCATTCATAAAAATCAAATCTATGTCGGAAACCAGAAGGTTTCAGTCCTCTCCGGCGAAGTTCATTACTGGCGCCTGAACCCCAATTATTGGCGCGAAGTACTCAAACGGGTCCGTGAAATGGGCCTTGAGATGATTTCTACCTATATTCCCTGGGATTTTCATGAATATCAGCGGGGCAAACTTGATTTTACCGGTAAGACCGATCCCTGCCGTAACCTAAAAGCTTTTCTTGAACTCACCCGTAAAGAAGGTTTCTGGGTGATTATTCGTCCCGGTCCGTATATCTACAGCGAATGGCCCAATGAAGGTGCCCCAGCCTATGCGTATAAATATCACCGGCTGCACCCTAAATTTCTGGAATATGCATCCGTTTATATGCAAAAAGTCACCAAGGTATTGTTGCCATACCTTGCAACCCGTAAAGGGGGACACATTGTTCTTTTTCAGGCGGATAATGAAATTGATGCCTGGCCGGATGTGTTCGGGCAGCAGTACGGCCTAAATGGGAAACCAGGCTTGTTTCAGGAATTTATCCGTGACTTGTATCAGAATGATCTGAATCACCTTAATGAGTGTTGGGGAACCGATTACCAGTCCTTTCGTGAAACTGGGGCTTTTATTGCCACCATGCTGCAGTCCGAACCCGGGTATCCGCTTAAAGGCGATAAAGAACTGCAGCGCAATATCGATTATTTTAAATTCAAATACTATTACGCCAAACGTTACGCCAAATGGATGGTTGACAGTTACCGCAAGCTTGGCGTCGATGTGCCGATCTATCTCAACCTTTATCCCTTCTTCTATGCTCACGATTGGATTGAAATGCAGTCGGTCTGTGACGTCGTCGGTGTCGATATGTATCCGCTTGCCGAATTGTCCGAGGATCAATACGAACAGCGCAAAATCATTGATAAAGTCCGCTATCTGAAAACGGTTTCAACCCTGCCCTTTGTCGCCGAATTTGCCTCGGGTGTATGGCATCAGCGGCATTACGAAACCGGAGTTCTGACGCCGAACCATTACCGCCTGCTTGTTCTCAGCTCAATTCTGGGCGGGATCTGCGGATGGAATTGGTACATGCTGGTCAACCGCGATAACTGGTATATGTCCCCGATTAATGAATGGGGCCGTGTGCGGGGAGAATTATTCCAGGTCTTCAAGGAGATGGTGACCATCTTTAATAAGATGCATCCTCCCACGCTTCAAAAGCTCAATCATATTGCCGTGACATTCAATCCGATTCAACATGCGGCCCGGACCCTTACGCATAACAGTCCGATTCTGGTGTCTTTATATGATTCAGACGTGGACTATGAGTTATACGATCCACGGACACCCCTATGTGATAAGGAAATCCTGTTTTATTCAGGAAATCAGTGGATTGATACGGTTTCACACAAAAACCTGAGAAAATATATTGAACAGGGCGGAACGCTTGTGGCCTTTAGAAATTATCCGCGTAAAGACGACAAATTTAATCCCTGTTCAATAATCGGCTTTGAAGACCCTGACCGGACACTTTTTGAATTTAAAAAACCCTTTACCTTTCAGATCGATGCCGGACGGCCCAAGCTGACGGCTGTGAGTTCGATTTTCTCATTTGATAAGGTGAAGGGAAAGAAAATCACCGCGGATTTCGGTTCATACGGGCGCCATACGATCGGCTATATTAAAAATATCGGTAAAGGGAAAATCATGCATCTTGGGATTGAGCCCTCGCGTGAGATCGTGCTTGAAATTATCCGGTATTTTAATATCCCTGTAGCCTCCTATTCACCGACCCGTGATATCAAGACCGCTTTATTTAAACGCAACCAGACCCATTACCTGGTCATCGTCAATAACGGTGATGAAGATAAAAGTGCCAATATCCGCATTCCGGCCCTTGATAAATACCGGGGTAAAATGATTTTCCGCAACCTCGATACCGATGAGCGCGAAAAATTTTCCTTTCCCAACCCGCATCCCTTCACGGTCGAAATCCCCCGAAAAAACGGCAAAGTGTTTGAGCTGAAAAAAGCTTAAGCGGCTGTGTCGTGAAGCTGTTCAGCAGGATTTCTGCAGCTTAAATTTTATATAATTTTCATATTTTAATTGTATAATATGAAAATTATGCAAATTCCTTTCCTTTGGCTTTCAATCGGTCTGATGGCCGGTATCCTGGCTGTACAATTCCAGGAGGTTTATGGCCCTATTTTTCTTAGTGTGACCGCTGCCATATGCGTCTGCCTGAGCCTTAAAAGCCATAGGGTACGATTACTGGCGGTGATGACGACGGTTGCGGCAGTAAGTTGTTTTTACACCCATGCCTGCATCCATCCAGCCCAATCGGATTGGGATCAATGGGTAACCACCCGCTTGAATGATCACAGTAGTCTTTGGACACAGGCCGAAGGCATTGTGAGCGGCGTTCCTGTGATTAAACAGCAGGGGCGTAAAAAAAAGATCCAACTCATTCTGAGTGCCGAGAAAATCATCCCGGCCGCTGAAAACACTCCCGCCTTTCAGTTAAACCGAGAAAAAATACAGGTGTTTATTTATCAGCCTGAAAAGGAAATTTTACCCGGCGATTTTATCCGGTTGCGTGGGCGGCTCAAGCGTCCCGGGCAGGCCTTAAATCCCGGGCAATTTGATTACCGCCGGTTTCTGTATGAACAGGGAATTGATTCTATTCTTGAATGTTACGGTGATGATTCGTTTCAGGTTTTACGTTCGGATAAAAAATCGGTTCGAGCCGTCATTGGACGGATGAGGATGCGGTTGCGCAATCTGATTGAGCAGCGCTATTCCGGTTTAGAGGGGAAAATCCTGATTTCGGTCATTGCCGGCATGAGAGACGGAGTGCCTTATGAACTGCGTGAAGCCTTTGCCAGAACAGGCACGGCGCATATCCTGCCGTGGGCCGATGGGAAAAGGGCTTACCCTGCGGTTACAGGCGGAATTACCCTCTAGGAAGCCTTTAATCAAGAAGAATTACGGCACCAGGCAGATGATAACATGCTATGTAGGATTAAGCCAGAAAGAAGCTCTCAAGCTTCAAAAACTGGCTTCAGACCGGGGTGTGACAGAATCAGCCGTTCTGAGACAGATTATTGCCTGGTACCTCGGGCAGAATCGAAAAATAAGGCATAAACACCAGCCCCTCCAGAAAACCTCCCCTAATGCTCGAAAAGTTAAACCCCGCACCTTAAGCCTAGAGCAGGACCAGGCATTGCGGAAGTTGGCAGACCAGACAGGAAGAAGCATGTCTGAGTTGATTCGTGAGGCCGTGGAGAGGTACGTGCCATAAACAGCTTCACTTAATGTCCAAAAGCGGTACAATTTGGCTTGAAATTAAGGAGTTGGGATCGTGCTTTAAATTGTCGATAAAAGCCTTATATTCAAGGAGATCTACGATGTCTATTGAAAGATTATTTGCCCGTGTGATGACAATTTTGTCCTGCATTTTTTTAGTTTTAGTGCTCATGATGTACCCGCGAAAGTATGCATTCATTCCAATGATATTCATTGCCGGTTTTTTTATAAGCGATTATGTTTTGCTCAAAGAGAATCGGTCTGGGGCTGGTAAGCTAAAAATCTCTAAGAAGATAATAATTCTTTTATCGACTTTAATCTGTTTGTGCCTTTTGGGACTGGCCCTGCTTTATAGATTCGGGCCATATCAATTACTCTGAAGCTCCTTTGGCCCATAATGGATCTTTTACCCTATCCTTATACTATATAAAGACTTAAGCATATTTCTGTCCACATAACCGGTCAATAATCAGCCGCATTTAGCCGTTAATAATAAGCAAACGACACGCGAAAAGTGTGTATATGGACTATTTTTATCAAAATAAATGGATCGATAATGAATTTTCTGTGGAATGAAATTTTATAAATAAAGGGGTACGGGAATGAGCAAACAAATACTTCTTATCGATGATGATGCTTTAGTCTTGAAAACAATCAGTGGACTGCTGTCGAGGAAAAACTATGAAGTTATATGTGCAAAAGATGGGGCTGCGGCAAGAAAGTTTGTTAGGGAAAAGGATTTGAATTTGATCATATGTGATATACGCATGCCAAATGAAGATGGTATTGCTTTGATGAAGGCTATAAAGGAAATAATGCAAAAGGAGCTTCAAAAGGAAATTCCGTTTATGTTTATAACAGGTTATGCGCATGAAGAGGCTCCTATTGATGCGATTAAATTGGGAGTTAAGGATTATTTGCTAAAGCCATTTGACATGGAAGAAGTATTAGCAAGCGTAGAAAAAAACATTAGTTGAAATGCTAATTCAGAGGGATTTTAAATGAAACGAGGCAATTCGATTCATTTAAGGACAAGGCTTTTTCGGAAAGTTATGTTCCGCATATGGAAAACGTTTATGTTGCGGAAGGCAAAACGCTATCTGGGAGATGTTAAATACGAATCCATTGAAAACTTTCTGCTGCCAACCCCGGCCATTATTATATGTAATTTTGAAGAATTGAATGATTTTTTAATATTGTCATATTTGTGCAAAGATAAAAACCTATGTTTTTTGACCACAACAGAATTGCCTGATGAAAAGTGGATAAAAGAATTAAAAGCTATGAACCATGTGCTACCGTTTGATTATCAAAAGAACAACTTCTCGTTTCTACGTTCCATTTTGCGGAGCTTGAGGGATTTTAACCGAAGCGTTGTTATTTCAAATGAAGCGGCCAAAAAATATGCAGATGGAATTAATGTCGATCTATCATTGATTGTGCGAATTGCTATGAAGGCAAGCGTTCCAATCATGCCGATTGTGATGAAAAAGAGCCTCACGCGACAGAGTAACAAAATAGCTAAACGTGATATTTTTGTTGGAAAGAAAATATCAGTAAGCCCAAGAGCGCTGGAATTTAAAGATATCTTTTTTAAACGGAGAGGTGTTAGAAAGTTCTCTGAACTACCTCGAGAGGATATGGCGGAAATAGGTAGAAGGATTTTGGCCAAAATTCAAATAATGAAAGAAAACCATGGTTCAAATCTATAAAAAAAAATGGCAGCGCAATGCCGTTTCAGCCTTAGTTTGCTATATTAGGGATTGGTTGGTTTTAATATTACCATTTAGACGGCTACCAAGTTGGTTAGTAAGGGTTTTGTATGGCGAAAACTTCCAATTTGCGTTTTTGGTGCATCCTCGTGCTTACCACGATATATTTATCTCAATGCCTGCTTTTAAGCCATTCAAATTTCTTTTTCGTCGAGAAAAAGGATATCGTTTTTTTTCAAGAGCTACACCCTTTGTTTTGAATACTGTAATAACCAAACAAAAAATTAATGGGTGCGTTATTGGGCAATTAACAGTGCCGGAAGTAATGTTTGATCAACGTAAAGCGACATTGCAAAAGTTAGAGATGTGTATCCGCCTCGTGTCAAAGATTTGTGAAACAAATGCTGTCGTGGGTTTGGGTGGGTGGTTCCCTATGGTGACAAAAAGAGGTGCGAAATTGAAGCCATATGCTACAAAGTTAGGTGTTATTGTGACTAATGGACATTGTGGGACATTAGCGTCGATATATTTGACCACGGAACGATTAATGAGGATTGCGGGAATGAATTTAGCTGATGCCTGTATTGCTGTTATCGGTGTCGGGAAAATGGGGACAAATGTTGTTAGAGCATTTAACGGTCGAGTCAAGAAACTTATTTTGATAGATATAAATCAAACTCAGATAACAAAGGCGGAAGATTGTTTGCGTGATGCACCAACTGAGACATTGGTAGAATGCTTTTTGTTGGAAGTTAACAATAAAGGAGATCTTAAAGGGGCGCTTCAAGATTGTCATGTGGGGGTATGTGCCACATCAAGCTATAGAAATATACTTAAGTTGAAAGATTTACCACCCCACTTTATAGCTATTGATGATTCAAGACCTGAAGCATTACCTCGTGACCCCAAGAAAGAGAAAATTATTTTGGAAGGTGGATTGTTGAAAATCAAAGAAGCGGGTATTAATTACAACTATGGGTTTGGTGATGATGATAACGTGTTCGGTTGCCTAGGGGAGGCATTTTTGCTGGCATGTAATCACCTTAAAGATTTGAAACCAACCTTGGCCGAAGTTGATATGGCCAATTTTTTTAATTTGTTGAAATATTGTGAAAGCGTCGGTGTCACAGCCGGAGATTTAAAAACCGGTGAAATGTCAGTTCTGGATGAAGATGTCAGGGAATCTTTTATGAATCGTGGCTTCCTCACAAGTAGGGATTCTTATGTGGGAGAATAAAATGCTCCTGAACTATGTGATAGCTTTCGCGTCATTAGGTGTGATTTTGTTGGCGCTGTCATTTTTTATCCTAGTTCGACATGCGAAAAAGACAGTTAATATTATATTTGCTTTTTACTCTTTGAGCATAGCATGGTGGAGTATTTTTACGATCCCAATGATTGTTGGAAATAGTCAAAAAACAGCCCACCTGTATGATCAACTTTGTTTGTTTGGATCTATATTCATACCTTCTACTTTCTTGCATTTTGTTTTGGTGTATCTTCGAAAATCGGACAAATATAAGAGATTGATAATAGGTTCTTATTTATGCTCAGTTATGTTTGGTTTAGCTAATGCAAATGGTGTTTTATTTTCTGGAGTTAAGCCAGCGTATGTGTTTCATTATTACACTGTTCCTAATTATATATACACCATGTTTGTTTTATATTTCTCCATATCTTCCACGATTGGGATTTCATTTCTATATAAGGAAATGAGAAATCCACAAATCTCAAATTCGCTAAGAACACAACTCAAGCTATTATTTTTGTTTAGCTTATTAGGCTATACTGGGGGTGGGGCTAATTTTTTATTGGTTTATGGGATTGAAGTTCCAGTCTTTACATCAATTGCTAATTATGCAATTTTAATTTATGGACTAGCGGTTGCCTATTTAATACTCAAGTACCGATTTTTAGACATTGAAGTCATCATCAAAAAGACCCTGATATTTACCGGGCTTTTTGCAATGGTGAATTTGATAGCTACCACAGTAGCTTCTCTTACGCAGAGTTATATTGGAGAGAAATTAGCACTCTCTCCGAAAGTTTCACTGATGATCACCGGAATCACTATTCTGATTTTTTATACCCCAACCCGGAATTTTCTGATTCGAATAACTGACCGTTTTCTTTTTCAGAAAAAAGAGGATATCCGCGTTATTCTTAATCGACTTGCGGAGGAAATCATTAGCGTGTTAGATAAGCGCGAGATCGGTGACCGACTAATGCGTACGATTGAAACTGCTTTCCGGGCTGAAAATGCAACACTTCTTATCAAAACAAACGAGTCCGAAGGTTATCGCTATGAACACGTTTTTGGTTTTGAATCCGTGCTGGCCCCGCCATCTGGGGATTCTGCATTTCTTCATTATTTTTCAAGTTTCGATAAAATCCTTCATCTGGAAGATGAAACCGTGATAAAGCAAACCCCGCCCGAAGTTCGCGCTCAGGCCGCTGCCATTAAAGCAGCTCTTGCCGTACCGCTTTTTCACCAGGGACAGCTTATAGGCATCCTCACTCTCGGTAAAAAGAAATCCGACCAAGACTACACTAAAGATGAAATCGAAGCTTTCCCAGCGCTTGCCGCTCAGGTGGCGGTTGCGATTTCAAATTCTCAACTTCTTGATCAGATTGTTAAAGAACAGACGGATAAAAAAAGGATTCAAGTGATTGCGGAACGCGTCAACTATACACGTAGTTTAAAACACGAGGGCGGTAATAAAATGGTTGGCGTTTTAAATGCAGCATTCACAATGGAAAGCAGTTTTAAAATTGCGCATACGAGATTCTATGAAAGAGTTCACGAGAAATTAACCGAGCCCGAACTCAACATCCATGAGAAGCTTCTTCAAATCGTTACGAAAAGTTGTGCCACTATTGCCCGAAATGCAGAACGGGTTATTTTAATGATCGACACAATGGTCGACGGTTTGCGTGGCGATGAAATGTCATATACTATCTTTGACTTTAGGCTTACTTGGGAAACGGCAAAAAGAAATTTGGAAATGGATCGGAATTATCGATTTTTGGTCGAAATCGACGAACCCTTTAAATTATATGGAAATGTCTGTTTGATCGAACGTGTTTTTGAAAACCTCCTGAGTAATTCTCGTGATGCATTAAAAGAGGGTAAGGATGGCCTCATAACTCTCAAAGGCAGTTATCGGGATATTGACGGCGAAAAGGCCACATGGTTCGAATACAGCGATACAGGGCCGGGTGTGCAGGAAGCTCTTTTTGACAAGGTTTTTCTTCAAGATTTCTCAACTAAACCAAAACCGCAATCGTCAACTTCTTTGGAGTCTGGCCACGGGCAGGGCCTTTATATTTGTAGAAAAACCGTCGAAGAATTTCATAGCGGGAAAATTTGGTTGGAAAAAAGCGAAACGGGAGGATCAAAATTTATTTTCTGGATCCCTTTTAAGAATGATTCACAAGCTGAAGGCGTGGGCCGATGATTGCCCCAGTTGAACGAAAAACTATTTTATTTTTTGACGTTCCTAGCGTAACTGATGGCTTAGTTCCATATGTGCAGGGTCTTTACAATTATGAAGTGGTTGTCGTCCAAAAGGAAGCCGCTTTTTTTTATGCTCTACAAATGTTTGATGTTGATTTGGTGGTTCTTGCCATGGAGATGACGGATAGAAATAATCATCTAGATTTTGAATTCGGCTTAAAAATGCAAAAATCACTTCATGAACGGGGCATAAATAAACCTATTTTATTTCTTACCACTCAATATGACAAAGAACCCTTAACGCATTTTGACAAGACGCAACGGATGGTCATGGCGGTTCTTCCGAAGTCGATAGCGAATTTCTCCCATCATTTGGGATATTATTGCCAGCATTTGATATACGGACGTAACCCAATTCCCGCAACAGGCGAAACAGAAATTCGGGATGAACGCTATTATACAAACGAAACAGTCCTCGCTGTAGTCACGCATGATGATATGCTGAGGGATGCAATCATACAAGCTTTTGAACCACGCCAATACGCCATTAATATCTTTGAAAGTCGTGATGATTTGACGGGCTTTATTGAACGATTCAATAACTTTTGCTGTGTCTGTCTTTTGGATATGGAGATGCCGGGATTGCTGGGATACGATTTATTACAAAAGTATTTGGGGTGCAATAACCGGGTGCGGTTTATCCCACTCGCCAGTGATTATGCCGGTGAGTTAAAAACTATCTTGGCAGAAATTGGATTTGTCTTAGATTCAAAGTTTACTAAACCACTCCATCTGCCAACGCTTATTGAAGCTGTAAAACAAAGCGCAATCAAAGGACGGGGAATTAAGACTGAAAAGTTAAACGACATACTCTGATGTTAGATCGTGAAAACAGCTGAGGTATAATATGAAAAAGATTCTGATCGTGGATGATGAAGTCGATGTGACGGATATCATGAAAGAAACAATCGAAATGGCTGATGACTACCAAGTCGATATTGCAGAAGACGGTCAGAAAGCACTCGCTGCCCTTATGGCAGGGGAATATCACGTCATGATGACGGATATGCAATTGCCCGGCGGAATGTCTGGAGTCGACGTCATTAAGGAATGTGCCAAGTTTGAAAAAAGGCCGAAAATTATGGTGGTTTCAGGTGCTCCCCGGAATCAGCTTTCTGCGATGCTTGAAGACGAGGGTGTCCTTAAATTTGTTGATCGCATTCTGGAAAAACCTGCTGATTTAATTCCGAATACTTTGTTAACTATTTTGAAAAATGCTGTGGGGTAACAGTTTTTCTGCCTTGATGAAATTGTGATACAAATACATGTTAAACATAAGTGAGAAGATAAGGAGTAAATAATGGGCACCAGTGATAATAAGCCAAGCACGATTCTAATTGTAGATGACGACAAGACGGTTATTGAACAGTTGGTGACTCATTTCCGCAGGAGAAATTACGAACCCATTGCGACTGCCAATCCCACCATTGTTCAGCAAACATTAGAGAATTTTGAGGTCCATTTGATTCTGTTGGATCTGCGGATGGAAAGGCTTGACGGATATCAAGTTTTAAAAGGCTTGCGGGATAAAGGGGTTAACATACCCGTTTTGATTATCACGGCATATTTTAAAGACGAAGAATCAAGATTGAAAGAAGTTGGGATCACGCGCGATCATGTCATTGAGAAGCCATTCCGCGATTTTAGTGTTATTGAAACCAGTATCAATCGTGAACTTAGTAAGGTGGTTTCACCGGGTGAAGTCGGCAGCGATTATGAGGATGAAATTTATTATGACAATAACACGAAGATGATCATTGTTGATGACGAAGAGGAAATCACTGAAATATTGGCCGAAGTGTTGCGGGAACGAGAGTATCAGGTTGCGACATTTAAGAATGGCCAAGATGCGATCAATTACCTCAAGGAAAACAACGGAGACTGCCACATTGGTATCATTGACATGGAAATACCCGGCCTTTTGGGGCATGAGGTCATTGCCGAAGGACTAAAAATTAATTCCAAAATCAAATTTATTCCAGTGACCGCCAAATATGTTGACGAGATGAAAAATCGGCTTAATTCAGTTGGCTTTGACGGTAAAAAGCTGCTGACCAAACCTTTTGATCTTCCCACATTAGTTGAACAAATTAAAGTTCTGGCCACCGAGGCTGGTACTTTAGGTGCAAATAGCTAGTGCCCGTCAATACCGAAGGTATTGTTACGGACACTTATGCCGAGAGCCATAAAATCAAATAGGCAAATAAAAGTTTTTCAAAAGTTTTAGTGATAGATTTTTAGATAAACGAGTGTATGCTATCGCTAGTTTTTGTCGTGTCCTGTCAAATCAACTTCAAAGAAATAAAAATTTGTGCTGTTCTCCCATTGACTTTAAATTCTTTCAATGCTTAACTAGATATGTTCGTTCTCTGAATTAAAAAATGCTGGGCCGTGTCGTTTTAAAAACTAGCAGAGCACGGCACAAGAACCTCTAACAATTTTGAAACATCAAGGCACAACTACAAAATCGAAGAGGTTCTAGCAGCATTTTTTATTTATCCGACCTAGCGTGAGCGGGAGTGCTTGTTCTGGAATCATCCCCGATTCCGGAAAAGGCAAAATCAAACTTTCGTGTCATGAATATGATCAAAACCATGAAAAAGAAGCACTGGCTCTTAGCAAGTATTTCATCGTCCTTGTTTTTACTTGGGCTTCCACCATTTAAATTATCACTTCTTTCATGGTTTGCGCCATTACCCCTCTTTTTACTTTTATATCGACCTGTCGGTAAGGCGAGGTATCTTGTTTTGTCTGCCTTATGTGCGGGTGGCATTTTTTATGGAGTGGGCCTTTATTGGCTGCTTTTATTTGACCCGAAGATCTATATCCTGGCCTTTCTGTTTGTAGCCCCAGTGTTCGCATTTTATTTTCTAATATTGAGTTTTGTTTCTTCTAAAACTAAAAGCGATAGCGCCAGTATTTTAATGGCGGCCGCGTCCTGGGCTTTGATTCAAAAGATTTATGCACTCAGTCCGATAAGCACCATT
>JACKFM010000010.1 GCA_020632475.1 Candidatus Omnitrophota bacterium
TTTCACCGCCGGGCTGGCCTGTCTTTTTATCATGAGGACAAAAATATGATTCAAAGACACGACAGTATCATTGTGCAGTCGATCACCCGGCTTTTAATCCCCCTGATCCAGCTTTTCGCACTCTATGTTCTGACCCACGGGCATTACAGTCCGGGCGGAGGCTTCCAGGCCGGTGTCCTCATCGGAGGCAGTATTATCCTCAAACTACTGGTCGGAAGTCAGGAAGAGCGCCAGAGCTATTCCATCACCAATGAGTTTATTCTTGCCGGTCTCGGAGTTGTAATTTATTTGATTGCCGGTGCCGCCCCCTTATTTCAAGGCGGGGACTTCTTTGATTACGGATTTGTCACATGGCTTGGGGCTCACACGGTCGAACGCCGTTATTGGGCTATTCTGCTGGCCGAAACCGGTGTCACCCTGACCGTCTCCATGACGCTGGTGGTCATTTTTCATGCCCTGGCCATTACTCAATTTGAGGATGACAGCCATGAGTCATAATCTGGTCGGTCTTTTCAATTATATCGCCGCGCTTTTTATGATTCTCTTCGGCATTTATATTATGATTGCACGCACAAATTTAATCCGCAAAATCATCGGTATGACCGTCTTACAAACCGGAGTCATCCTGTTTTATATCTCGGTTGCGGTCAAAAGAAATGCCGTCATTCCGATCATCGGCAGCCATGGGCACATTAATCCGGACCTCTATCAGAATCCTCTGCCTCAGGCCCTCATGCTGACCGCGATTGTCGTCGGCGTCAGCACACTTGGGGTTGCACTGGTTCTTGTCATTTCAATCTATCGTAGCTTTCAAACCATTGAAGAAGATGAGATTTTAAAGGCCATGCCGGCAACCGATAAAAAAACAATTAAACAAGGAAACACTCCCTAATGGAACGTCATTTGCCGGTTTTCATCTTCATCGCACCATTTTTGAGCGCCTTCATCGTACCCTTTTTACGTAAAAGCCGCTCAGCAACACAACTTTTGACGGCTACCGCGCTTGCCTTCAGCTCATTCTGCAGCCTTAAGGCCTTATGCGTGGTTTCTCATTCAGGACCTATTGAATACGCTTTAGGCGGCTGGGCGCCTCCCTATGGAATTGAATGGCGGCTTGATTGTCTCAATGCCCTGATGTGTTTTTTAATCTCCACCATTGCATTGGTGGTGATTCTGGCAACCGGGCCTTCGGTTAAAAAAGAAATACCCCGTTCCTATACGACTTACTATGTTCTGGTTCTATTGCATCTGACCGGCCTGCTCGGCATGGCCCTGACCCATGACCTATTCAACCTCTTCGTCTTCCTTGAAGTCGCCAGCCTGACCGGCTACGCCCTGATTGCTTCAGGGGATTCACGGCGCGGCAATGTCGCCAGCTTCAAATACCTGCTCATCGGAACCATCGGTGCTTCCTTTTACCTGCTCGGCATCGGTTATCTCTATGCCGCCACAGGAACCTTAAACATGGGCGACATGGGCATACGCATTCACGCGGTAATTCAATCACGTTCCGTTTTTCTCGGTGTAGTCTTTGTCCTGTTGGGGCTTTTAATCAAAATGGGACTTTTCCCTTTCCATGGCTGGCTGCCTGATGCTTATACCTACGCCTCCAATTCAGCCACCGCATTGATTGCACCGCTTATGACCAAGGTTTCGATCTATGTTTTTATCCGCATCTTCGGAGGCATTTTTGACCGTACGGTCTTAAGCCATTTTCATATTTTGCCGGTCCTTCTTGCCTTTTCGGCCATCGCGATTATCGGCGGCTCGGTTATGGCCTTTTTGCAGTCCGATCTCAAACGCATGCTGGCTTATTCAAGCATCAGCCATATCGGGTTAATCATGCTTGCACTCAGTCTGAATGACCCTGCAGCGTGGATGGGAGCCATCCTTCATATTTTGAATCATGCCGTCATGAAAGCCGTTTTATTCTTAGCCGTCGCTGGTGCTGCCCACACTCACGGCGTGACACACCTGCAGGATCTTCGAACGATACGCGGACGTATGCCTTTTACATTAACAGCGGTTTGCATCGCCTCACTTTCCATGATCGGCATTCCGCCTCTGGCCGGCTTTTTCAGTAAATGGTACATCCTTACCGGAGCCTTTCAGTCCGGCAAACCGCTTTTTGTGATCATTGTCCTGCTTTCAGGTCTTTTAACCGCCCTTTATTTCTTTAAAATGCTGGAGCAGATCTTTTTTCAGAAGGATAGCGGTGAACGCAAACTGGCCGAAGCACCCCTGGCGCTTGTAGCCTGGCCGTTCACCCTTTCAATCGGACTTCTGCTCTTAGGCTTCTACGCGCCGGCAATTTATGCCTGGGGCATGCAGCATATCGTACCGGTGGTATTTGTATGAACGAAATTCAATCCATAAAACCGTTACTGGCGATTCTGGTTTCAAGCGTTGCATGCATCCTGATTCTTTTTAGCAATAAATCAAAAAACCTGCGTGAGACATGGACCTTTCTGGCCGCCATTCTTAAGTTTGGCATTGTCTTGTCGCTCTATCCCGCCATCACGTCCGGCAAAATTATCGTGTTCAGATTTTTTGATGTTTTACCAGGAGTAACCACGTCTCTACGGATCGACCCGCTTGGTTTTTATTTTGCTCTACTCTCATCCTTTTTATGGATCATTACCTCAGTCTATTCAGTCGGATACATGCGTACGCTTGAAGAAAAGCATCAGACCCGCTATTTTGCATCCTTCGCACTGAGTCTCAGCGCAACCATGGGGATCGCTTTTTCAGGGGATCTGCTGACATTTTTTATCTTTTATGAAATGCTGACCATTGCCACCTATCCGCTGGTTGTCCATAAAGAAACACCGGAGGCGATTCAAGCCGGACGCAAATATTTGGTCTACTCGCTTTCGGCCGGTGCAGTGCTTCTGGGCGCTATCGCCTGGTCCTATTATGAAACCCGCACACTCACGTTCACTCCCGGCGGTTTTCTCGGATCGATTGAAAGCACAAAAACCATCATGATTCTATTTGTCCTGTTTATCTACGGGTGTGCGGTTAAAGGTGCTCTTTTTCCGCTGCATGCATGGCTGCCTTCAGCCATGGTCGCCCCTACCCCCGTCAGCGCACTGCTGCATGCGGTTGCCGTGGTCAAAGCCGGTGTGTTCGGGGTTTTACGCGTAATCGGATATGTTGCAGGGCCCGCAGCCCTTGAAAGAGCCGGCCATTATCACTGGCTAACCTGCGTCGCTTCATTTACAATTTTAGGGGCATCGGTCATGGCGCTTGCTCAGGACAATCTTAAAAGACGGCTTGCCTATTCAACGATCAGCCAGTTGGCCTATATTATCCTCGGTGCATCCCTTTTAAATGTGAACGCCTATCTCGGCAGCATGCTGCACATGGCCAACCATGCTTTTATGAAAATCACACTCTTTTTCTGCGCCGGTGCGATTTACGCCAAGGCTCATAAAGAAAAAATCCAGGATATGAAAGGTCTCGGATATCAAATGCCCCTGACCTTTATTGCTTTCACACTGGCAACCTTGAGTCTTTCGGGTTTCCCTCCCTTTTCGGGTTTTATCAGTAAATGGTATTTATGCAAAGGGGCTCTTGAAGGCGGGCACTGGGGGGTTTTAGCCGTTTATCTTTCAAGTGCCCTTTTGAATGCCGCTTATTTATTGCCGGTCGTTTTTGTCGCTTTTACGAAAACCGGCGAATCTTCCGTGACACGTGATGAGAAACCCTATGCCCTGACGGCACCGCTTTATATCACAGCGGTTTTTGTCATCTTAATGGGCTGCTTACCGTGGCTGATCAGCCGCCAGGTCAATCTGGCAGGCATGGCCTCGGTGAGCATTTTCGGCGGATGAGGAAATGATGAATAAAAAAAATATATTAATTGTCTTCTTAGTTCTTCTGGTACTGATCGAGATCTTTTTGATCAAACCGCACCACCCTGAATTTTTCTGGCAGAAAATCAAAGGCTTTCCGGTTCTGCTCGGCTTGGCCGGAGGCATTCTTTTAATGATTTTCGCCAAATCACTAGGGAGATTTTTTCTTTATCGCAGTGAAGACTATTACACCAAAGCCGGTGAGGACAACTCAAAATGATCATCCATCCGTCCATTCCATTATTTATCGTCGGGCTGCTGGCACTCGTTCTCCCCGCAAAACGGCAGCGCGCCCTGCAACTGGCCGGACCGCTGTTTGTTTTAGCCATGCTGATCCAAATTCCTTTTGACCATGAGGGCATTATCCAGAGCGTTAAATTCTTTGGTTACACCAGTATCCTGATCCGGTTCGATAGCCTTTCGAGGCTCTTCGTGTACACGTTTTTGATTTTCGGATTTTTCGCACATCTTTATTCCCTGCACAATGAAGACCGTAAAATCCGTTTCGCCTCGAATTTCTATATCGCCAGTTCGGTCGGCGCAGCCCTGGCCGGCGACATGATTACCCTTTTTATCTTCTGGGAAATCATGGCCGTGACTTCCGCCATTTTGATTTTTAATAAGAACCGGCCCGGCTCTGCAGGTGCTCTGTTCCGCTACCTGTTATTTCATCTCACCGGAGGGCTTCTTTTCTTTTCCGGCCTGATGCTGAAACTCGTCTCCCATGACGCTTTGCAGGTCAAGTCCATTGCGTTGGACACCTCAGGCTGGCTCATGTTAATCGGTTTCTGTATTAATGCCGGGGTAGTTCCCCTGCATGCATGGCTGCCCGACGCTTATCCTGAAGGAACTCCTTCAGGCAGCGTCTACATGAGCGCATACACCACCAAGGTTGCGGTCTATGTGCTGGCGCGCTGTTTTGCGGGACAGGAGATTCTCATCTGGCTGGGTGCCATAAGCGCGGTTTATGGTGTTATTTTTGCGCTCATGGAAAATGACATGCGAAAACTTTTGTCCTATCACATTATCTGCCAGGTGGGTTATATCCTCTGTGGATTCGGGCTTGGCTCCGAGCTCGGGATTAATGCCGGAGCCGGACATGCGGTGGGCAATATCCTTTTCAAGGGACTTCTGTTTATGGCAACGGGTGCCATCATTTATCAGACCGGGCGTTACAAACTAAGCGAACTGGGCGGTTTTGCGGCAAAATCAAAAATTATTTTAATCTTCTATATGATCGGGGCCTTTGCGATTTCGGGCGTTCCCCTATTGAACGGTTATGTCACCAAAGCCATGCTGTTTGATGCAGCAGGACAAGCTCATCTAGGTTGGCTGGAATTGACACTCACACTTGTCGCTGCAGGAACTTTTCTTTCCATTCCCTTAAAGCTGGCTTATTTTGCGTTCTGGGCTAAACCCGAACAGCCTTATGAGATTCACGCTCCGCTGCCGGTCAACATGATCATGGGAATGGCCGGACTTTCATCCCTATGTCTTTTAATCGGGGTTTATCCGCAATTTCTCTATGAATTTTTACCCTATCATGCCCATAGTCATATTTTCGGATTGGAACATTTGATTCACACGCTTGAACTTCTGGCAGGCACATGGCTGGGATTTTTGATCATCCTGCCCAAGCTGCATATCAAAGCCGTTTTGACCTTAGATGTGGATTGGATTTACCGTAAAGGAAGCCGTCTTTTCATTGAAGGACTTTGCCGGCCGGCAGGAAGAATTCATGAAACGATTCAAAATGCTTTGACCGGTCTTTTGCAGAAATGCTCTCAAACGATCAGTTCATTGCCCAAGCAGCAGATACCGGCTGTTTCACGCCCCATCAATATGATCATGGGCGCAGGATTTATCCTGGCCTTAATCATACTGATACTTCAATTAAAATCGTGAACTATGGACCGTAGACTATGGTCTATGGCCTGTCATTCTTTTCCTGCCAGCACATAATTAAAAATCAGCGGAGCAACAATCGTTGCATCTGACTCGATCACAAACTTCGGCGTATTTTCATCCAGCTTAAACCAGGTGATTTTTTCATTGGGCACAGCACCACTGTAGGACCCATAGGACGTGGTACTATCACTGACCTGGGCAAAATAACTCCACAAAGGCGTTTCTTTCTCGCGCAAATCCTGAATCAGCAAAGGGACAACACAGATTGAAAAATCACCCGCGATTCCTCCGCCGATCTGAAAAAAACCAACATGGCTCTCACTTGAATTTTGGCGGTACCAATCAATCAAATGAGCCATCTGTTCCATTCCATTGCGGATAATATGAAAACTGTCAACATTGCCCCGCAAGGCATTGGCAACATAAAAATTTCCGATTGTGGAATCTTCCATCCCCGGAGTGAAGATCGGAATATTTTTTTCGCAAGCGGCAAGCACCCATGAATTGCGGGGATCCGTGTCATAAAGTTCTTCGAGTTCGCCGGAACGGATTAATTCGTAAAAAAACTCATAATGAAAATAACGTTCACCGGCTTTTTCCGCTTTCTGCCACAGCTTCAAAATTTTACGTTCAATACGCCTCATGGCTTCTTCTTCGGGAATACAGGTGTCGGTCACACGATTATAACCGTGATCGCGAAGCTGCCTTTCATCTTCTGCAGTAAAATAACGGTATCCCGGAACTCGCTTATAATAGGAATGCGCCACAAGATTAAAAATATCCTCTTCAATATTCGCTCCGGTTGTGCTAATGGCATGAATCTTGTCCTGGCGAATCATTTCAGCCAGTGAAATCCCCAACTCTCCCGTGCTCATGGCCCCAGCCATGGCCAGAAACATTTTCCCGCCCCGGTCACTTAACTCACACCAGGCCTCGGCAGCATCCACCACAACGGCAGCATTAAAATGTTTGAAATTGGTCTTGATAAAATCACGGATAACGGCTTCCCGTGTATTTTCAGTTTGATTAGAACCCATACAGGCACCTCCAAAACACTTACAACTTCACTATGGGTGTGAACTTGACAAAGCTAAGATGCGTCATTTGAGGAATGATACTGTGCGCTGAGCCCCAAAAATTAAAAGGATGTAGCACGGCGACGCGTTAATTAGATGGACCTTTTAAGATAGGTCCGATAAACACATTGGACGCATCATAAAAGCTTTTGCGGGATATGGCAATCTAAAAATAAAAAATCCCTTTTGGATACTTGCGTAAGAGCGCATTTGCATTAAATAAAGAGCAGCGGCTCCCTTCAAGTCCCTATGAGCAATTGTATTTTTAGACCGTGAGAAGATAAATGACAAGGGAATAATTTTGGGAAGTGGCGCGGATGACGGGACTTGAACCCGCAACACCCGGATCGACAGTCCGGTACTCTAACCAATTGAGCTACATCCGCTCGCCAAAAGAGACAACATTGTATTCAGACTTGAGAAATTTCTCAAGTAGAAAATATAGAACTTGGCAATGAAAATGCTCATTGCCAAAAGGCTAGTGATTTGATGCCCTTCGCTTCGCTCAGGACGTATATTTCTTGGCAATGAAAACGACCATTGCCAAGAACTATATGGGCGATAGAGGACTCGAACCTCTGACCCTCTGCGTGTAAAGCAGATGCTCTAACCAACTGAGCTAATCGCCCGAAAATTCAATAATATCGTAGTTTCTGCTAAAGCTCCTCAAAACATTGAGGAACCAACTGCATAGAACTCTTCAATTTGTATTGTTCAGTGATGCAAATTGTTAGAAGTTCTTGTCCGCCTTCCGCCTTGGCGGAGGCAGGAAGCTAATCGCCCGAAAAAAATGACATTTTATCCATCATTAAGGGCATCGACAAGACATTTAATGCGCACATGATGTCTGCGGTTAAAATGCAGAAAGACACGTGGATATTCCAAGGTATGCGGCTCATTCATTTCTTCTTCAAACGGCTCCAGTCTCTGCTCGATTTTTCCTGACGCCAGCATATCTTTAAAACGCCGGTTGATCGATTGCATCTGTTTCTGAGTTAGCGCCTGCTTAACGCGAATAACCAGAGTATCACGAATATAACGCAGGGAATGATAATTGCTGTAAAAATGAGTGATCACCTTGGCAGCATCTTTGTGATCATGGGTAAAATGAATCAGGTTCAAATCATCCTTATCGATCATTTGGCCTTTTTGCAATTGTTGAACACAAAACCGCTTCCACCCCTTCCAATATTCACTCCCTTCGGGATCCAGGCAGACAATCGGTCTTGGAGGAGCCTTTCCGGTTTGAACCAAAGTCAATGTTTCAAAGCCTTCGTCATGGGTTCCAAAACCACCGGGACAAAGAACCGTAGCATCCGATTCCCGGATAAACATCAATTTTCGTGTAAAAAAGTATTTAAAATTGACCAGCTTCGAATCCCCTTTAATGGCAGGGTTTGCATCGGTTTCAAACGGAAGGCGGATACTCAAACCAAAACTATTATTACGTCCGGCCCCCTCATTACCTGCACTCATAATTCCGGAAGAGGCTCCGGTGATGACCATCCATCCGTTTTTGACGATTTCCCGTGAAAAGGCCTTGGCCTGTTTATAATCGGGTGAAGAATGAGGGGTTCTGGCCGAACCAAACACGGTCACTTTACGCACATGCCGGAAAGGAGAAAAGACCTTCAAGGAATACCACAGTTCTTTCATAGCCGAATTCATCATCTTCACATCGGCCGTTTCTGTTTCATCTTCTTTAAGCTTTAAAACCGTGACCAGCAATTCTTTTAAAAGATAATCGTCTTCAGATAAACCTGAAGCGGTAATCAGTTTATGAATCAAATCATCCACATGTTTGCGCCCGGTATGATACCGGCTTTTCTTGGGTCCCGACATTACGACTCCTTAATCATAATATTTAAAATCATATCCCCGTTATGATGACAGGTGGGGCATTGTCTTCCCTGACGTGTCACACGCAATTTTTGCTGACTGCGTATATTTTTAGGGATGTTGACTTCGATCATCTTTCCTTCCGGCGTCTTGATTTTAACGGTTCCGCCTTTTTCAGCCTTTTCTTTACTGATGCGAACATCAATTTTCACATCCGCCTGCACGGTCGTTCTCGGCTGCTGATAGGCTGATGCTTGTTCATGACGCCCCGAAGAAAAAGACGAGAAAATATCTTCAAAGTTAGAGTATCGGCCGCCATGGCCTGATCTTTGAGAAAAACCTCCGAAAGGAGAGGCTCCCCTTCCACCGCCCGTAAACATATGCAGAAACTCATCAAAATCAAACCCCTGCGCTCCTGTAAAATGGGCTCCGCCTCCAAAACGCCGCGATTGGTCATATTCATTCCGTCTTTTGGTATCGCTCAAGACATAGTAGGCCTCAGAAATACTTTTAAAGCGGGCTTCGGCTTCTTTATTTCCGGGATTTTTATCCGGATGGTATTTGACCGCCAGCTTGCGGTAAGCTTTTTTAATTTCCTCCGCACTCGCGCTTTCAGACACACCTAAAACACTATAATAATTTTCTTTGGCCATATTTAAAATGGGGACAGGCTTGCTCGCCGTGGCGAGCCTGGCCTGTCCCCGTTTAACCTTTTGTTGATAGCGGTGAAACGATCCTATGCGTTGCTTCGCAACCATAGGACCCATATCTCTAAATGATGAAAACGACCATCATTAAGAGCTATGTGCCATTGCTAAGAACTGTGCCTTGTGTATTGCCTAGCCATGACACAGCTTCTTTAGCTGTGCTTGGCTGTACCAGCGCATTGGCGTTGGTATTACGCAAGCACGGGACTTATATCTCTAAGTAACAAAACGACTGTTACTAAGAGCTATAAGTGGAGGTGGACCCACGGCCCGCTCCCGGCAAACTTGAGGAATCCGCCTCCAATAAAAATCTACTCTTGCGGGCCGGTCGTCAGTATACCAACGAACCTCGGTTTTAGGCAAGAAAGCTTCACGCAATCGAATTCTATCCTCCGAGCTTCCTTCATTCAGCATTTGTTCCGCATCTTTAATGCCGCCCAGGAATTCTTTGACTTCCTTATCCAAGTCAAACCGGGCGTGTTTTGCCTCGGAAGCGATCAGGGATTCCTTTTCGGCCTCCAATGCTTGCTTTTTGGCTTTCAATTCATTGACTTCCTCATCCGGTATTACGGCCTCAAATTTTGTGTAAGCAAAAATCATCCGCTTTATTTCTTTTTCAATTTGAGCAATTTCTTTTTCTATTTTTCCAAGGCGATCCGGCTGCGAATTCACATAATTTTCCATTTGCTTTTTGAAAAGCTCAGCAACTTTGCCGGGATCAATTAACCGGGCAATCCGCTGTTTCATCCCTTCAAGAGCAATTTTATCCACAGCCTCCTGCCTAATCATCGGGCGGTTCGATCCCGCATGGGTTCCTTTTTTAATATCACCCTGACAGCGGTAATAATAATAGAAAGTCTTTTTTCCTGTTGTCTTGACAACCTTGCTGTATCTGTGGCCGGTAATGCTGTTTCCGCAAGAACCGCAACGCAAGGCATTGGACATTAAATACTTGGTGTCATTTTTCCTTTGCC
Source organism: Candidatus Omnitrophota bacterium (assembly GCA_020632475.1). Classification (GTDB taxonomy): domain Bacteria; phylum Omnitrophota; class Omnitrophia; order Omnitrophales; family Aquincolibacteriaceae; genus JACKFM01. The sequence continues at coordinate 10,362 of JACKFM010000010.1, forward strand.
ATTTGGAGCTTCGATACGACGCAAAGCGTTTTTGAACCTTGTCAAATATTTCCGGGGAAACAATGGCCGGCACTGCATTTTCCACCGTCACCCATTCTTCTTTTGATTTTGTGCGGTCAATATAGAATTTCGCATTTTCCCGGTCAAAACTCCCATTGTCCTTGCGGAACTGTTTTGTCTCCGTCCGAAGTTTTCCTATTTCAACGGTGCCTCGCCCTTGGATATTCCAGTCGAAACAATCCACACGGGCTTGTTTATTCCACCGTAAAGCTCCCTTATAAATAGGATTTCTCAAAAGGTACCGCACAGTATCGCCCGACCATTTTCCATCCGGGTTTTTATTAAGCAGGCTTCTTCTTTTTCGGGCACACTCGGTTGACAAAATCCCCTGCTCATTGAGGTGACGCGCGATTCTCTTGTGTCCCAAACCACTCAAGGCCATATTGAATATCTTCCTAACCGTTTCCGCTTGTTCTTCAACGATTGCAAGAGTAACCTTGGAATCCAGTTCGCGAACTCTCTTGTATCCAAAGGGAGCAACGCCGCCAAGCCAACTTCCCATTTGAGCTTTTCGATACATTCCCTGGATGACTTTTCGCGCCAACTCTCTTGAATATTCAGCCGCCATTTCCCGGACAACAGATTTATAAATCTGGTCTGCCGTGCTGCCGTCATTTTTAAGATTCGTGAAATGAAGGTTGACACCCGCATCGTCCAATTCCACCTCGTGCCGCATCGCCTCTTTGACGTGTCTCATAAACCGGTCATATTCTCCGAAGATAATATGATCAAAATCCCTTGCAGGTGACTTGGCATCCTTGACCATTTGCAGAAAAACTTTCCGCTTGCGCACCGACTTGCCCGATACCGGCTCTTCGTACCATTTAATAATTTGGAGGTTACTGCGTTTCGCATAATCCAAAATCGCAGACCTCTGACGGTCAAACGAGCCCTCTTGCCGCATTTGGCCGTTGTCATCAGTCCCAAAAGTTGACTTGCGAATATATGCAACAGCTTTCATGTTTACCTTCCTGATTTGAATTTTTTTGCTTCACTTTTGTGGATTAAATACATGTATCCAATCCGTGTATATTTCAGTATCCTTTTCGCTTTTATCGCTTTATGGACAGCCTGAACGCTCTTCCCGACCGTTTCCGCAAAGACCTTAATTGTAAGATATCCCTCGATGTTTTTCATTTCGATGCATATCATACTCCTAAGGTTTAAATCTTTCAACTTTTTTATGCTGCTTTGCGGGCATTTTCACTGACAGCTCTTTGTTTTAACCACATTCGAAACAGCATGCTCGCAACGGCCCTTTCCAGCTCCGTGATGACAGATTCATCCATTCGCTCATCTATTTCGTGGTGTTTAACCTGTATAATTTTGGCATCTCTCGTCGCTCGCCTTTGGTTGACTTTTTGCAAAGGCTTCGGGACCTCCTTTGGTTGAATTGGCTACGCAACGCGTAGCCTTTTTGAATTCTCCAGACAGTGTCTGGAGATTGTTCAGACACCGTCTGAACAATTTATGCTGCATTTTTGTTGTCTCCTTGATCGCGCCTCTTTTTCGTGCGTTCTTCCTCCTCTTGCCGGGCGAACTGCTCGCATTCAAGCTGCCCCTTCTGGAATTCATCCAACTCCTCCTCGGGAATATCACGAAGATCAACCCCTTCCCATTTAAAACCCGGGAAAAGCACGCTTCCCCGGTAAGCCCGCTCCAGATAAAGCGGCCTGCCGTCCGCATTGTGGAATGTCACGCCATCGCGCATTTCCATCAGATCCTTAAGCAGCGCAAAGTAGATGTGATCCCACCTTTTTGCTTGCTTCATCAGCCACTTCATGTCGGTCTCGTTCTTCATGACGTAGAGAATGGCATCCAGACCGTGGTACTGAATGTAAAGGTCTTGAAACACACGCTTGTAATAGGTCTTATTCTTAAGGTTTGTCTCGACCTCAACCGCGAACCGGCTTTCGCCGTCGCTTGCGATCCCATCCGGCACCTTCCCGCGGCCGGCCTTTTTCTTAAGCACCCGTTCCGGTGTCCATTCCTCGAAGCCAAGGAGTGTCTGAAACGCAATCCTTGCATTCGTTACCTCTTCGTCATGCTCCCAAGTCTTGTCGTTGACCATCTTTTTCTTCCTGGGCAATCTCAACGAGCCGCCGGGAAGCTTCTTTTTGCGAAGGTACCGGACTCCCTGTGGGGTTGTCACATAGAGCCGCTTTTCTCCAATCCGAAGCTGTACGGCTCTCAGATATCCCCCATTCACGAGCTTCCGCACTCCTTTCATCGGAACCTGAAAGACATTTTCGCTCTTTTCAAAAAACATCATCGCAATCTGAACCAGCGTCATAAACCACTGCTCCTGACAGGTATTCATTATCCGATTATCCCGCTTTGTAATGACCACGATGACCTCCTTCTCTGCCGCTTGCCGAAGCCCTGCCCGCTCCCGACTCCAGTCCCGAGATAACTCTTGATGTCGAGGGAGTGGAGTCGGGAGCGGTTTCTCTGGGCGAAGGCAAGCGGCGCAAGGACTTAGGACAACGAGCCCCGGATAGACCACTTTCCGGGGTTACTTTCCGTACGGGTCGGTGCCCATACTTTCCGTACCCCAGCAGCCAAAAAGCGTTAAATTTTTTAATTTTCATTTCTAAAATTTCCTCCTTTGATTTTTAAAAACGCGCACAGCATTCCCGCGCAACATACGCACGCAGACGGTGCACGTGTTCACGCAAATAGACTCAGGCAAATGACTCCTTACTTACCTGAATCCTTAAGCAGCTTTCTCTCGCTCTCTTCTGGAATATAGCCCTGAATATACGCGGTCGGCCTTGCGGAAAATCTCTAGCCGTTTATCTCTTTCAGGGGTCTTGCGTGGGTCAATCAAATCCTCTAAAACCAACTCTCCATCGCTGGAGTTGGTGAAAATCGCCCTCTCTGCACGGGCTCTTAATTCATCAATACTTATCACATAAATCCGTTCGCCGTATTTGGCATTTCTCAAAATCCAGATCTTTCGCTTCTCATCCCGGACCACATACACCAGGATGCCTTGGGTGCCGGCTTTATCCTTTTTGCCAAAAATGAGCTTATACCCGTCAAGCTCCCAATGCTCCCGGTCAATCACAACATGGATCAGGTGTTCATCCTTCTTCACGACGGCATCAGCCAAATGCATCCTCGTGTGTTCGAGCGCATCCAGAGCTTTACCGGACATCCATATGAATCCGAACATCTCGAAAATAATCCTCGTATCTGTGAGCCAAAGCGTCTGCTCATGACGCTTCCAGTCCACGCCCTGCACGTATCCGAGGCCCTTTAAAAGACCTCGCTTTTCCAATTCACGTATACCCTTCAAGCCCAAAACGTAAAGCGTGGTTTTTCCGATGCCCTGTTTCAAGGTACGAATCAGACCCCATTCCATCATGCGGTTGATGCGCCTGAGCGGGCATTTGTACGGATTCTTCACTTTATAAAATTTCCTTGCGATCTGAAGAATCGTCACAAATCTCTGCTCATGACAAAATGAGAGGATTTCAATGTCGCGGTCAGTAATCCTCAGCTTCGTCTTCTTCCTCTTGCTTTGCTTTTTCAAGCGCTTCTTCCTCCTTCCGGACATCTGATCCGAAATTCCCGATTATAAATTCTTCGTTCTGATGATTGATGAACCGGGTCTTACCGCGTTTCTCGACCAACTCGTCATAATCCGCAAACCATACCTCAGGCCAAATCGTCCTGAAGCTTTTCCAGGTCTCGCGAATGAAATTATGAATATCCCATTCCGCGATCACCCAGATCTCGTCATATCCCGATTCCTTGCACGCCCTAAAAAGCTTCTCGTAATCTCGGATCGGGAACCTGCGGTATTCTTCGACAAAGACCGCGATCTTGTGCCCAGAGGCAAGAAGTTCGCCCGCCGGAAGCGGATAATTCCGCCGGTCACGCTCTCTCAGCACCCGGCCGCTTGTCCAGTATCTCAAACCAAGCCCGCGGAGAGTTAGCCGCACAAGGCCATTTTTGAGCCTCGGGCCAATCTGCAGGTTCAGGCTCTCAGGGGGCCTGTAGTTCCGGATCCACTGATGCCAGAAAGCGGCATCTTTACGTTTAGAGCGAAGCGCCTTCATGCCTTTCCAGCCGAGCGTGAAGTAGTAAATCTCCTGCTCCTTCCAGAAATGTTCAACCAGGTACCGGTAACCGGTAAGCTGGTAAATGTTCCCGCTCACGGTTTCTCCGGTCTCTTCCTGCTCGGCAAGCATTCTGAAATGCTCCACGGCTCCAAGCGACTCCTCATGCACAAACCTCAGGATCTCATAATCCACCCCTTCAAGTCGCTTATGGCCGCGCCACGAAATTTTCATTTATTCAGCATTTTCTCCTTCTATGACACATTCTTTTTTTTGTCAGCACCATCAAAAATTCCCCTCATACATATGGCCGTTTTATGCGCTTTTTGCGGTGTTTATCAAGGTATTCCCATATCCTGATTGATATAACTCATTATTTAACAGATAGATATAACACTAAAAATAATTTGAAAATATTTTTTATGTCAACCCTTTAGGCTATCTAATGCTATAAAAAGAAAATCTTGCATACCCATAACTAAAAGATACCCGGTATATCGGGAAAATGGAAATCTCGGAAAGCACATGTAGCGGTGAGAAACTGTCTTTTGGTAGGTGGAGGCGAAATTTCCGCACGCATGCGGAAATTTCAGTCAGTCAAAGAACCTCTTGAATACGCAGTAAACAAACTCCTGCTTAGTGCCAAAAGGGGTTTGATGGGACTCTTCGCCGCTTTCGGATGAGACGGTAATGATTGCCAAGCTCCGTCTGTAGGGTCTCAGGGCTGTATTTGACAACATCCAGCCCGCTGCATCGGTCGGAGCCTTTTAAGGAAAACGTGGAAATGATCACTACTCCTTCCGCTTTAAGAGTGTGATTGAGATTCTGCATGTATCTTTTACGGTCTTCCGGTCTCGCAAGAAAATGAAACACAGCCCGGTCATGCCAAAGATCATAAGAATGTTCCTGCGGTTGGACATTCGTGATATCGCCCTCTATCCAAATCGCTTTATCCGCCAGCTTCCCCAGCCGTTCTTTGGATGTTTTTAAGGCCTGCCCGGACAAATCTAGCACGGTGACGTTGGTTCGGTTTTTGGCCAGAAGATCATCCACGAGCGTGGATGTGCCGCCGCCCACATCAATAATTTTCGCATTCTCCGATGCTGCGAATTTCAAAATCAAATCCAGCGACACATTCAGGTTCGGTTTATACCAGCTCACTTCCTCCGGCCTTTTGCTTTGATAGACCTTCTCCCAATGGTCTTTTTGATTCATAACCTTCCAATGTACCTCATTTGGAGCAGTATGGGGTTCATCGTTTGTAAAACATTATGGCGGCAGTTTTGAATTAAGTTGGACCGTGAAGTCCTGAAGACTCCCATTGAACAGGACATATCCTTCGCGGACTAACCATCCAACGGCCATCAAAATCGTTTCCTTGGGAGCATCAATTTCAGCAAAGAGTGATTGGAGTGAAGCTTCACCCTGATGTCTATCAAGACAATGCCAGATTTCACCCGCACAAAGACCGATCCATGTAATCATAATTCTTAGCGCTTTTTATAGCTGCATTCAAAAACTCAAAAAAGCCACACCTTTTTTCCTTGAGTTTTATTTTTTCAGAATATTCTTAATGCCTTCTCCGACGCATGATTCTTCATGAACCGGTCGGAGAGCCGTTAAAATTTCAGCCAAAGCATGCCTCTTGGCCGACGGCAAACGATTAAAGTAGCTTTGCAAGAATTTGAGCCGTGTTCTTTGGAGGCTACCCATAAGCTTTTTTCCATGAGTCGTAATGGAAACCAAAATCGTCCGTCTATCTTCCGTGCCTCGCATACGTGTCACAAGCTTCCGTGAAATAAGCCGGTCAATATTATTTGTGAACGAAGGTTTAGAAAGAGGATAATGTTTAGCAAAGGAGGACATGGGCAATGCGCTACCATGATTCAATTGAAAAAGAATAAAATACTGGGCAAGGTTTATTTTATGGCTCGCCAGAATTCTCAACCCGTGCCCCAACAAATCACGCATGAAGAAGGTCAAGTTTTCTTCCAATACCTGAAAATCATGCTGATTGGGAGATCTGGCTTTCATGTGGTTATCCATCATTGCATCTTTCATGATTGGCCGCTTGCGCGCCCTTTCGCTCTGATAACAAAATACCTCCGCGAGCCACATTTTCATTCGCATTCTCACGGATAATTATGATTACATCTTCAACTTTCCAACCGTAAACATAAGCCGTGATCGGCGTCAGTCTCTGAACGAGTTCTTTTTTATTTTCCAAATTTAATCGAGTCTTTTTTACAGGCACTTTTTTTCTTTCGGTTTCGTAATTTTATAAAGGCGGCTTCGCTTAATTATAACGCGGTAGATTCCTTATCCATAGCGCCATACTTCAACGAAGTATTTACTCTTCCGGCGGCAAAGAAAGTTCGGCGACCATTTCAATCCCGGCCGTCACCTCAGGGATGATCCCGAGGGTCTTGTAAATAGGCCGTATCGCTTCTCTAATTTCAGGAAGTTGCTTATAAAACCAATAGGCTCCCGCTAAACAACATACGCCAGAAATCAACAAAGTGTGCGGCACGCCTATTTTCTGGGACAATCCGCCCGCCAATAGACTGCCTAAAGGGGTGGCGCCCATGAACGCCATGACAAAAAGGCTCATCACGCGTCCCCGTTTGTCGTCATCCACGATCGTTTGCAAAATGGTATTACTGGCCGCCATTTGAACCATGAATCCGCAGCCGGCGATCACGAGAACCACAAGGCACAGCCAAAGAGACCGCGAAAACGAAAAAGCAATCAAACCCATTCCGAACGCGGCTGCGGCCAATGGGATAACCCGGCCAAGTCCCAGCACCGATCTTCGGGACGCCAGCCACAGCGCCCCGACCAAGGCACCGGCCCCCGCGGCGGTCATCAAAAACCCGAGCGTGTGTGGCCCGCCTTTCAACACCGTCCCGGCAAAAGCCGGCATCAAAACCATGTAAGGGATACCCATCAGGCTGACCAGCGCGATGAGCCCTATCAGAGAGCGGATCGGACGGGATTGAATCGAATATTTCAAGCCTTCTTTGAATTGACTCATTTTGCCCGCCGTCGCAGGTTTCAATGGCTCTTTTATTTTGATGACCATCAGCATGAGCGCCACGATCACGGCCAAATAGCTTACGCCGTCCGCTAAAAAACAGCCCCCTTCTCCGACCGCCGCGATGAGAATTCCTCCGATCGCCGGGCCCACGATCCTCGCGGCATTGAACATCGAAGAATTCAAAGCGATGGCGTTGCATAGATCTTCCTTTTTTTCTACTATATCCACAACAAAGGCCTGACGACAAGGCATGTCAAAGGCATTGACCAGGCCCTGGAAAGCGCTTAAAACCAAAAGCCAGGGAATGGTGATCTGATGGCTAAACGTCAGGACCGCGAGCGCAAAAGATTGGACCATTGAAAGCGCTTGAGTGGCGATCAGAAGCTTGTGCCGGTCGCAGCGATCGACCACAAGTCCGGCGAACGGCAGCAAAAGAAAGCTGGGGAGCTGTCCAGAAAATCCCACGATCCCTAAAAGAAGCGTCGATCCCGTAAGCCGGTAGACCAGCCAGCTCGTCGCAATATTCGTCATCCAGGTTCCTACCAGGGAGATGATCTGGCCGCCGAAAAACAAGCGGTAATTACGGTAATGTAAAGCCCGCACCATGAAAGCGAAGCTGTTGGATTTGGACCGATTGTCTGAGGTTTTGTTCATCGAATTTGAGTCGTAGACTTATTTTGTCATGCTTTCCTTGACCTTCCCCCAAGAAACTCAGTTAACGGGTGGACCAGTAACTGATGGAAGGTTATTTTTCGCCAGCGGTCTTAATATTTTTTGTTTTATTGCCAAAAAAACGGGATATCAAGACAAAAAATAGCGGAATAAACACCAGATCAATAAATGTCGCCGAGATCATGCCCCCTGTCACGGCAGTCCCAATTGCGTTCATTGCGCCTGCGCCGGCCCCAGAAGCAAGCGCGAGCGGTAGCGTCCCGAAGAAAAAGGCAAGCGAGGTCATAATAACAGGCCGAAACCGGATCTTCACAGCGGCTAGTGTCGCCTCCTCAAGTCCGAGCCCTTGCTGCATCTGCTCTTTGATGAATTGAATAATCAAAATAGCATTTTTCGTCGAAAGCCCCATGGTGGTTAGAAATCCGATCTGAAAATAGACATCGTTTGGAAAACCCCTCAGGAATGTTGCGAGCAAAGCCCCTAACACGCCCAGCGGCAGCATCAACAGGTTGACAAACGGAATCGTCCAGCTTTCATACAAGGCCGCGACGCAAAGGAAGATCACAAGAATAGAAAACGCATAAAGAATGGGGCCTTGGGAAGTCGCCATCCTTTCCTGAAAAGAAATACCCGCCCAAGCGTAACCGAAGCCTTTCGGCAGCTCGTTCGCGATTTCCTCCATAGCCTTCATGGCCTCGCCGGAGCTTTGCCCGGGCGCCGGTTCGCCCCAAATATTGCGGGACGAAAAACCATTAAATCGTTCGAGTCTTGGAGAACCGGATGTCCACTGCGTGGATGCAAAGGATGCAAAGGGAACCATCTTTCCTGAAACATTACGCACATAAAGTTTTTCAAGGTCCTCGGGCAGCATGCGATAGGGAGCCGCTGCTTGAATATAGACACGTTTGATCCGGCCGTTTTGAACAAAATCATTCACATACGTACCGCCAAACATTGCTGAGAGTGTGCCATGGATCGCACTGATGGGAACTCCTAACGTTCCCGCTTTTTCCCAATCGACATCGATCCGGAATTGAGGCACATCCTCCATACCGTTCGGACGAACCTTCGCAAGTCGAGGATCTTTGGCCGCCATACCGAGCAGTTGATTCCGGGCGTTCATCAAAGCATCATGTCCCAAGCCGCTCCGATCCATCAGATGAAAGTCAATTCCCCGGGCATTACCGAGTTCAAGAACAGCAGGCGGTGGAAAAACGAAAACAATCGCCTCCCGAATCGCCGAGAATGCGCCCATCGCTCTTGCCGCAACCGCCTTTGCGCTTAAATCCTTGCGCCCGCGCTCTTTCCATTCTCTGAGCTTCACAAAGACCATCCCGTTGTTTTGAGCTCTGCCCGAAAAGCCGACTCCTACGATTGTCAGGGAAGATTCCACGGCTTCTTTTTCGTTTTCTGCAAAATGCTTTTGAATTTGTTCTGCAACTCCTTGCGTCTGTTCCAATGTCGCGCCGGTCGGCATAATAATTTGAGCGAAGAGAATTCCCTGGTCCTCATCAGGTAAAAAACCTGTGGGCAAACGGACAAAAAGAAACATGATCATGCATAAGATTCCAGCATACATCATCAGGTAACGAGTTTTATGCGCAAGTGAGTGACCTACAAGCTGCGTGTAACGGTCACGCACCCAGAAGAAATAGTGATCGAATTTTCTGAAAAATGACCGCAAAAACCAAACTGCGTTTTCCGCCGGTTCATGCCCTTTCGGTACAGGTTTTAATAAAGACGCACAAAGAACAGGCGTTAGAATTAAAGCAACCACAACAGAAAGCATCATGGAGGCAATGATGGTTACGGAAAATTGGCGATAGATGACACCGGTTGAGCCCGGGAAAAAAGCCATGGGCCCAAAAACCGCAGAAAGCACCAAACCGATTCCGATCAGAGCGCTGGTAATCTGATCCATCGATTTGGAGGTGGCCTCCCGGGGAGACAGGCCCTCCTCAGACATAATACGTTCCACGTTCTCAACCACCACGATCGCATCATCCACAAGGAGCCCGATTGCCAAGACCATGGCGAACATTGTCAGCATATTGATGGAAAAACCGAAAAATCCCAATACCGCAAAAGTTCCCAAAAGAACGACTGGCACCGCAATGGTCGGAATCAATGTAGCCCGTATATTTCCCATGAACAGATACATGATTAAGAAAACGAGCACGATGGCTTCAATCAGAGTTTTAGTCACTTCGTGAATGGCCACCTCGACAAACGGAGTCGTGTCATAGGGATAAACCACCTTCATCCCCTGCGGGAAATAACGGCTCATTTCTTCGAGTTTTGCCCTGACCGCTTGCGCGGTATCAACCGCATTAGCGCCCGGAGCCTGGCGAACAGCCATCGCGGCAGCGGGTTTGCCGTTATGTGCATTAATAATATCGTAGGACTCGGTACCAAGTTCGGTCCGTCCGACATCTTTGATGCGGATGATCGAACCATCCGGGTTAGTTCTGACCGGGATGGATGCAAACTCTTCCGGGGTCTGTAAAAGGTTCTGAACAATAATCGAAGTATTCAGCTGCTGGCCTTTCACTGCCGGAAGCCCGCCAAACTGACCGGCAGAGACTTCGACATTGTAAGCATCTAAAGCTTGGACGATGTCGGTGACGGTAAGACCAAACTCTGTCAGTTTCTCAGGGTTCAGCCAGACCCGCATTGCGTATTGCGTTCCGAAATTCTGAACTTCGCCGACTCCCGGTACACGTGCCAACACCTTTTCAAGATTCGATTGGGCGTAATCCCTCAGAGCATTGTCGTCCATGCTTCCGTCTTCTGAAACAAGACCTATGATAATCAAATAGTTTCTCGTGGATTTGCTCACCACCACCCCCGCACGCTGCACGATGTCGGGAAGGCTTGCCATTGCAAGCTGAAGTTTATTCTGCACCTTTGCCCAGGCCATATCTGGGTCTGTGCCGGGCTTAAACGTCAATTCGATACGGGAGGCACCGGCTGAATCGCTGGTCGCCGACAGATAAAGCATATCCTCAAAACCGGTCATTTTTTGCTCAATGATCTGAGTGACGGTATTTTCCACCGTTTCAGCCGAAGCGCCCGGATAGAAACTGTCAATAGCAATGGTCGGGGGAGCGATAGGCGGGTATTGCGATATGGGCAGTTGATAGATTGCGAGCAATCCAAGAACCATCAAGATGATCGCGATCACCCAAGCGAAAACCGGTCGATCAAGAAAGAATTTTGATAACATGTATTTCCCTTAATTTACCTATGGCGTTGTTTACAAAAATAAGCTTTAAACTACGCAGCGTTAGTTTGTTCCTTAGCAATAGTAACTTCGGAGCCGTCGCGAATCTTCAGATGACCGGCTGTCACCACAACTTCGCCGCCCTCGAGCCCTTTGATAATTTGAACTCTTCCGATTTTTCGCATCCCGGTCTCAATACTCCGCCTTTGCACTTTACCGTCTTTGACAACAAAAATAAAGGACGTGCCGCTCTCGTAAGCAATGGCCTGTTCGGGAATCATCACGGCATTCTCGGAAACTCGCGTGACGAGTTCGACCCGTGCAAACATTCCGGGCTTCAACCGGTATTCGGGGTTAGGAACTTCGATTTCAACGGGCGCTGTGCGAGTTTGAAGATCCACAATAGGACTCACTTTAATGACTTTTCCTTCGAATATATCTTTTGGAAAAGCATCCACATAAACATGTGCAGTTTGGTCTTCCTTCACATCGGGCAAATCTTGTTCGGGCACCTGTATCAAAACGCGCATTTGACGCATATCCACAACAAGCGCTAAAGGCGTATTCATCTGGATATCCGCACCCGCATCCAAATAAGTGCGTCCCACGACCCCATCAAGTGTCGTTTTTACTGGAGCCTCCTGGTATTTGAATCCGACTTCATCACGGTCGAGCAAAGCGACAGTATCGTCTTTTTTTACCGCCTGCCCTTCTTTCACCGTATACTTGATCAGCTTTCCGGCTACCTTAGAATACAAAGTTGCTTCATCCTGCGCCTTGATATTGCCCACAACTTTTAAAATATGTTCCAGCTTTTCCGGCTGCACTTCAATCGCATCGACAGGCACACTTGGCGGCCTTTTTCCATTGTTTTCCCCATTGTGTTTACTGCATCCGGAAGCCCAAACTAAACACAGCAATGGAAAAATTAAAATAAAAACATTTGTTTGATTTTTAAACTTTCTTTTCACAAAAAGACTCCTCATTTTATTTGCGACTCTACGTAAGATTGCCCAAACAGTCCGGCCTGCTTCAAAAGGTTAAGAAGAGAAAGCTGATAAGCATATTGTTCTGTTACGGCGCTGGTTTTTGCATTGGTGAGCTCCGCAAAAGCATCAATCACATCAAGGCTGGAGGCTTGTCCGGATTCATAACGGCTGAGAATCACATCGTAATTTTCCTGGGAAAGCTCTCTTTCTTTGAGAACGGCAGCCAGATTAACCTTGGCGGTCTGTGTCGCCCGCCAAACTTCTTCGACCTGAAGCGCAATGTCTTTTCGAAGCCTTTCGAGCCGCAACCGAAGCTGTTTAAGTTCGTATCTTTGTTCGCTCACATTTAGTACTCGCTCTCCTTTGTCAAAAAAAGGAAATGTAAACTGAAATCCGGCTGTCCAGAAATTATTTTGCCGTGAAAAGCTTTCCGGTTCGAGCCAGGATTGTTCAAAGATCAAGTCGGCACTGGGAAGAAACGCAGCCCATTTCTGCCTGACTTCCCATTTTTTGGCATCTACTTGTTCTTTTAAACTCCTGAGGTCATTGCGGTGCTCTCCGGCAATTTCGATATATTTTTGAAGCTCATCATTTTTTTCGAGTCTGACGGTTGGGTCAGATTCAGGTTCAATCAAACGGGCTTCTTTAATTTCCGGGGCCGGCATACCAATGAAGCTGGCCAGAGTACTGCCCGCAAGTTCCCGATTATTACGGCTTTCCATCAAAGTCCTCTCGGCGCGGCTCACTTCAAGCTGGGCACGCAGAAAATCATTTTTGGGTGCCTGTCCTGCCTCGTAACGTTCGGATAAAATCCTAAGCTGCTCCTGTGCCAGCCTCAGAGATTCCTCGGCAACGTCAACAAGCTTTTGATTTTGCAGAAGCGCAAAATAGGCCTGTGCCACATTGAACAAAACGCGGCGGATTTCGAAATATTTGCTTTCGGATGAGGCTTCCGAAAGGTTTCTTGCGCTCATGTAGGCCGGCAGCGTCTGCCCGTTAAATAACGGCTGCCTAACGGTAATGGCAGCCTCCTTCAGAGGGTCCGCAACAATAACGGATTCTGCAAACGCAATTTGTTCTTTTGGATAGGTGATGCCCGCGCTTCCGGTCACGCTGGGAAGAATTGCAGAAAAAGCGCGCCACGGCAGAAGCCCCTGCTCCTTTTCGCTAAAGACGGCGATTTGAATCTCTTCATGATTTTTGAGAGCAAGCTGAAAAGACTCTTCAAGCGTTAAGGACGGACTCTCGTTTTCAACAGTTTGGGTTGTCTTCATATTTTCGCTTACCGGTGCAGGCAAAGCGGCATTTTGAGCAAAAACTTCGCTCCCTGAAAAAATGCTGCCAATACTCAGGCATAGCAAGGCTAAAAAAATTCGACTCAGCCTTTTCAGACAGTTTTTCCAAATAGATTTCATTTGCTTATCTATCATTGCATTTCTCATGATTGGCCGCTTGCGCGTCCATTTCGTTCCGATAACAAAATACCTCCGCGAGCCACATTTTCATTCGTATTCTCACGGATAATGATGATTACATCTTCAACTTTCCAATCGTAAACATAAGCCACGATCGGCGTCAGTTGCTGAACTAGTTCTTTTTTATTTTCCAAATTTAATTGAGGACCTTCAATAATGACGGTTGGCATAACAGCTTTCCTGAGGAACGGAAGAAAGATCTTTTACAAGTTTTTCGATAAGTTCCATATACTGCATGCGGTCTTCGGTGCCTAACCGGCCGAATAATCGCATAATTCCCTTGCGCTTTTGTTTGTATATTTCCTGCAAAATTTTCTTTCCTTTGGAAGTGATAGATATGAACACCACCCGCCGGTCGGTTTCGCTCCGGACGCGCTTTACAAGCTGGTGCTTGACCATGCGATCAATAAGGCCTGTCGCGGACGAAAACTTGAGTTTCATGTACGTGGCGATTTCGTTCATCTGAGCAGACTTTTCGTCTTTCAGAAAATCCAAGACCCAGACTTGCGGAACCGTAATGACTCCTTCGGTCAGATAATTGGACTCATACTGCGAGATCTCCCGCATCAGCTTCGGGAAAAGCTCAATCATCCGGTCTCCAAAAGCTTCCAGGGTAAGCAATTTCATAAATCTCCCATATAATTTGTTTTACGAATATTTCGTAATACGAACTATATCACATTATATTTTAGTTGCAAACATTTATTTGATATTGATTTAATCGTGTATTGGTCGATGTCGGTTAAAGCCCAATCCTCATTCATTTCCTTGGACGCAAACTGGCCGAATTTCGCCAGAGTCATGCCGTACGGGGCTGCTGAAGGATTAATCGCGGACGTCCCAAGCCCGTAAATTTCGCCTCGTACATCTGGAAACGGATCGACGGGCACATTAGCGATTCACTGAAAAAGGAACTCGCTAAAGACAATAAAGAAACCTCACTTGAACAGAGTGAGGAATTCCCCTAATTAAGAGCCTTTCAAATAATTCCCGGTTAAGTTCTTGGGAAGTAAGGACGTAAAAAAATTTCGTCAGAAAGTCGATCTATCGAAATTGTTAAATTTTAGCCGTAAGAGCCGGCTGGAAGGTAAGTTCTAGGCGTGTAAGTTCTGGAGAAATTAAGAGCGTATCTCGATCCCGGTATGTCTCAAGTGCCGATAAACTGCTGTAATTGCAGCGGTAAACTCGCGGAAAGATGGCGATCGTTTTGTTGATGTCAACAAAATGAGCCGTTTGTGATCCCTTTATCAGCCCTTTGAGCCCATTTAGCGATAAATGTCACGCCGGTGCCCAATATCGATAACGGTGATAAGCAGTTGGTTGCGAAAAACTGCATAAATGATGCGATAGGTGCCCACACGATAGGAATATCGCCCCTTCAAGCGTCCCTTAAGAGGCTTTCCTTGAAAAGGATCCTGCTGAAGCGATTCGAATATTTGGACGACACGTTTATAGAGCCGCGTATCGGAACGCGCAATCTTTTCCAGTGAGGCTTCCGCCTGGCGGGTCAGTTCAAGCTTATATTTTTTCAAGGCGGTTTTTGATCTCCTGCCAGCTTCGGGTTTTGCCTTTCCGCAATTCTTCTTCGCCTTTCTTCAGCCCCTTGACCGCCTCCGGATCGGCAAGAATATCCAGTGTCTCCATCAGAGATTCATAATCCTCGACACTGATCATCACGACGGAGGGTTTACCATGTTTTGTCACAATATACCTCTCCCATTTCTTGCCGATATCTTCGACGACCTTCGGCAAATCTGGTCTTAGTGCTTTCAATGTGATGGTGTGTATCATATTTCACCTCCTATTGAAGTATACACCAAAATGTATATTTTGGAACGCTTATTTTTCATTAAAAAAGCCCTTATTCAGACCAAGTATCTGAATAAGGGCTTTAAAGTATTGGGGTCAATTCACCGCCGACGTAGAGGTAGGACTCTATTTCGAATTCATCGTCAGCCTCCGCCAAGCTTTGTGGCGGGGGTTTGCCCCGAAAATGTGGAGGTGGAGGGAATTGCACCCTCGTCCAAGAAATCTGTCGTAAAAGCATCTCCATGCTCAGTTCATGTTTTAAAGTCATCCCGCGCGCTTCCATGAACAAAATCACGCGGGACCAGCCGTTTAAAGTCTTATCTCTCTATGCAGCGGCAGCACAGACAGAGCAGCCTGCTGAGTGTCGCCATAAAAGCCTAGCAGACATTGGCTCCATGACGTCGCTGTCAATTAAGCAGCGATAGGAAGAGCAAAAGGAACAGGCCCAGCGATGGGTCCTGCAGCCCTTTCACTCCAGCTGATGTTGTCAGCATTTATGTTTTGTCAGGTGTTTGAGAGGCCTCCTGACAACCTCTGCATGCTTCCTCTACCACGAGCTCTCCTGTCGAACCTGGTCACCCCCAAAAAATCAAAGAACAACAGGGACAGGCTTTTAAGCCTGTCCCTGTTCGATAAGCTGTAAAGATTATAGCATCTCTGCCCAATCCGCCTCAAGTCCGGTTATGCGGCACCCCAGCCGATGCTTGGGTACGCGTAATCGCGGCTAGTGTAGCCGCGTATTCACCCACTCCTCTACGCAGCACCCAAGCCAATGCTTGGGTACGCGTAATCGCGGCTAGTGTAGCCGCGTATTCACCCACTCCTCTACGCAGCACCCAAGCCAATGCTTGGGTACGCGTAATCGCGGCTAGTGTAGCCGCGTATTCACCCACTCCTCTACGCAGCACCCAAGCCAATGCTTGGGTACGCGTAATCGCGGCTAGTGTAGCCGCGTATTCACCCACTCCTCTACGCAGCACCCAAGCCAATGCTTGGGTACGCGTAATCGCGGCTAGTGTAGCCGCGTATTACGCAGCCGCTGAGACTGCCTGATCAGTACGTGCATCGAGCCATGAGCTGAAAACAACGGAATAAGCTCCCCCGTTCAGTCCTAAAAGTCCGCGTCCGCTATTCTGAGCCAGCCATTCATCGCGAATTTCACGGTCCAGCTTGGCGTATTCCAGAGCTTCTCCGGCAATCGCCGAAACGACTTGATCACGAATCGCACGAGGCTGACGCTTTAACTCCTCAGGTTGCAGACGGATGACAAAACCAAGAGATTCCAAAGCATCCTCTTTGAGCGAGGCATCACCAAAACGCAAATCATCAAAGTCACTAAAAAGAAAAACGGCATGCTGATTCAAAGTTTCATCCTGTTTGGTCTGTGCCGACCGGTCCGATTTTACTTTTTCAAGATCAAGGGCATTTTCATACACCGTGCGAACATACCGCACTCCGGCAGGCAGCATCCGTCCCAAATCCAACCCCGAAGGGTTCAGCCGGTCATCATAGGCAATCACAACACTTCCGGCCTGCAAGTCCTTCAGCCGGGCTTGCAGTGTACTGCGGTCTGCACCGCGCACAGCTTTCAGCATCACCTGAAACAGAACCGTATTGCCTTTGGCGGTTTCTTTAACCGGCGTATTGATTCCAGCCCCATCTAATGACGGATCGTTTATTGCCGTTTGGATTACAGCCATTTCATCTGTGGTCTTACCACCCCGCATTTGATCAGAAACCACCCGGTCCAAAAAGGGTCTATAAACCGGAACTTGCGGACCGATTCCGGCTGTAAAAAGACCGCCCACGAGGCCCATTGCCGGAACTGCCGGTGTTTGAAAAGCCAATGCGGTCTGCATAAGCGCCGCGCCATCACCCGCCATAAGCGGCAGATCGAGAGCGGAAAAACTGTGAAAAGTGAATCCCTCCTTCGGTATTACTCCGGCGGGCAAGTGTGAAGTTGGAACAGACGCGATTTCCTCGCGAGGTGCCTGAGCATTAGCACTGGTACGCAGCTCGGATTTAAAACCGCCTACTTCCTCAATCTGAGAAACAAGATCACTGATCCAGCGTTTGAACTCGGTGCCGTTTTTAAATGAATAGGGATCGACCTGCCGCAAAACATTTTCAAGAAGAGTGGACTGCGGCGTACTGTGTTTAGAATATTGAAGGAAAACCTCGATAATCTTTGCGATTTCTTTCCGGACAAGGTCGACATCGCCGGTAATGAACTTCCTCAAATTCTTCAAAGGTTCAGGACCTTCGAAATCACCCAAGCGGGCGATGACATGCCCTTGATTATCTTCAGTCACCCATAGATTGGGCCGGATATCATCATAATAAAAGAATCCATGTTGACTTAATTCACGCAACGCCTCAAAAACACTATAAACAAGCCATGACCAAATCTCCGCGTACTCTTCCGGATGATGGTCATAGAGAAGCCCCAGCATTTCCATACCACGATCCAGCGAAAAGCTGAGCTCTCTACCGTTTGTCACATAATCCGCGTCCTCCGAAGGTGAATCGGCCGGAAGAAAACGGACAGGAGGTTTTTGCCATGGACTCAAAACCATCTGGCGCCCTTCTGCATCATGAACTTTGACGTAACTTACAAGATACTCACCTGAAAAGACCGGAACTCTTTTAAGCTCTTCTTCCGAGGCAAAAATCTTTAAAATAAAAACATTGTTTTGCTCTTCACCATCCATAGGGGCAAGGGCTAAAAACCTGTAACGTTTGTTATTACCCTTATCCCACGCCAGAAGAATGCGATAGGATTGAGCTGCGCCGCCTTCCCCATACAGGACCATCTGCTTACCGGTCAATGTCCCGGGAAAATCAGTCTCATAGATTTCGTTCCGCAGCTCCGAGCGCTCATCCAGTTTCTGTTTGACTCGGTCTAAAACGGCGCGGGCACGGGGCCGGACAGGGTCTCCCGGGGTCCAAAAAAGAAACTGATGAAGAATAGCCTGAATCGTTAAGGCCTGTTCTCCCTGACTCTGCAAAGCCCTTTCAATGTCATCCGCTGAGAAACGAACTGGCCCCAGCATTCTTTCAGCTTCGATGAACGCATTAAAAATATTTTCCGCAATCACCTGATCCGCCGCTGTGAAAGGAACTTGAAGCGCGGCTGTAATCATCGCATCAAAGGACTCATACAGATTCTTCCAATGGTCTACAAAACCCGGTAAATCAAACCCATGTTCCCCGGCATTCTTCGACAATTGAGGGGTAGAATGAGTCAGGATCTTACCCACGACTTCCTGGATCGTTTCAATTGTGGCGTCAAATCCCATTGACGGCAAAGTGGTTCCAATGCTGACAAGCGGAACAACTAATCGCATCAATAAAATCAAACTCAACCGGTCCTCTTCATGCTCAAGAAAATTCAGAGCCTCATGAAAAGCCATGAGAAAAACCGTGCTTTTTCGTTGCAAATCATTGGATTTGCGTATTCCGCCGAGAGAACCAACAATCAATCGGGGCCCCAAATCGTCAGGAATAAAATGATATCCGAGAGACTTTAACCGGCTCAGAAAATGAACCGCATCCCCCCCGGAACTCATATACTGAAAAATTCCCGGATCGGCGAGATAGGCATAGTCACGCCCCAGGCGTCGAATAACCTCATCACTCAAAACGTAAACGGAATGAGCCAGGCGAATGCCAAATTTTTCATCAATCGCCTCAAATGACCGTAATTCGGAGTGAGGATCGTCATGATCCCACGGAGATTCGAAATGATCAACATTTCGATCGGAGTGAGGATCGTCATGATCCCACGGAGTGTCGAAACGATTAGCGTTTCGACCGGAGTGCCTGTCCGCCGCGGCGGAAGGATCGTCATGATCCCGCGGAGATTCTAAAGTGCGGGAACTTACAGAGCGCACCGGTTCATCCCGCAACGAGGTTACATAAAGCGGATGGATGCTGCCGTCGGGTTTGGTGATCAGTTCAATCTCCTGAACATCGACCACTTTTCCGTTCATCGAGCGAATCGAAACAGTCAAGCTGTGCAAATAGGTCCGACTCCGGTCATCTTCCCATTCGATTTCAGCCAAATTCAACTGCCGGGTCGTTCCATCCCGCATTCGGACAGTGACCAGTTCAGGACGCTCCGCTTCAGAATCCGGCATAGGCATCTCATCAAGCTGCGCCTGTAATGCTGCGTCCTTGTGGATTCCCTGACGGATTTCATCAAAATGCTTGTCTCTCATCAGCTGCGTTTCCGAGCTTTCAAGGCGTAGAATAAAATCTTTATCTGAAAAAGACGGTACCGAAACCAACGGCAGAAAATCACCGATCAACACATAAGAGCCCGGTTTCTCAGGCCATTTGAGCGGCAAAGGCCGGGGATCAGGATTCTGGCGAGCTCCCAGGCGTTCGATAAATTCATTCCACGACTTAAGCGCACGCGTATAGGCTGCGTTTTTAATTTTGGTCTGCGCACGCTCAAAGAGCTGATGAATACGTTCACGACTCAGAACCGTCTCAGTCACACCTTCGAACCCAAGCTGATAGGCAATGTCCGCATAGGTATAGACCGGATCAACACGGTGGTACAGATGAAAAATTCTGCTTTCGAGATCATCCAGCACCTCGGGCACCAACTCCTCATAAAGTTGTCTTGGAAGAGACTCATCACCTTCTATCCAGTCTGCAAAGTCACCATCCGCAGCAGAGTCTTCCAGCAGCCGATAAAGCACACTTCCCTCCGCACCCGCATCAAGGCTCTCAGTCCTGACCGCTTTATCCAGATTCAGCATTTTCTTGTGCTGCTTCCAGAGCCTGGCCAATTCCCATTTTAAATACACGATAAATCCCTGTTCACGCGCCAAGCGGTCAAACTCTCGCTGTAAATCCCCAATACGGGCCCCCGCTTCAGCGAAAGGTTTTTGGTCACGAGCCAAACCTTGCATTTCAAGTGCCGATTCAGCCAGTTTGCGTTCGGCCTCCCGTTTAGCGATACGACTTTCATATCGAAGTTTTTCTTTATCCGACAGCTTCTGGGTCTCCAGATGCTTTTTGTATTTTTCGATATCCGCGTCAATCACCGTAATTCTTTCTGAAGTCCTATGTTGGATTTCATCGTTTTTGACAGGATTTGTTTCAGGCTTCAGCGCTTCAATCAAATACTCGAAAATATTACCTTCATATCCGTAATCATAGGCCATCCTGGCCAGTGCCGTCAGTGAAGCCTGATGGAGCTCCTCGTCAGTCACACCCGATTTAAAGAAACCTGAGTAGTTTTTAATGATAAACTGTTTAACATACGCATCCCACTCATCCGTCTGCGTTTGATTTTCACCTCGTATCTGCAGCATAATCTCGCGTTGCTGCGAAAGTCTGCGCAAATGTTCTTCATGCCGCCGATTAATCCAAAGGATGTCAAATTTCTGTTCCTGCAGGACAAGCCTTTTCTTTCGGGTAAAAGAGGCCCGCACTGAACGATTCGACCGAGCGATCTGGATTCCGTCAAAAACCAGCATAATCACTTGATCATAAAGCTGCTGAAGGGGTTCATCCGAAAGCCTTGTCTGAGCCAATTCGGCAAAGCGAAACAGCCAGGCATTGAGTAAAAAACGGGCCTTTGCGGAACTTTGAGCTCTTTTCTTCCATTCCCGAATCAATCTGAGGAAAAATTCGTCAAAATGGCCGGTAGGCATAAGCCGTTCAAATTCAGCGGCTGCCAAAGCCATCGTGTTGAGCATTTGTGAAGCAACATCATCCGGTCCCGAAACCTGCAGGTGCTCAAACCAACCCACAGTCATACGCAGAGGACCATATCCGGCCGCCTGCAGCATTTCAGGTGTGGGGAGTTGTTTTCTGAGATCACGTACAAGCGTAGTCAAATCAGAAAGATTATGACTAATACTGAGTGCTTCCAGGTGGTCCCAGAATGCTTTGGCAGGTTCAGCTCCTGACGTTGTTCCGTAACGCTGCAAAAGATCATCCATGTTAAAACGCGCAGCCGCTATTTTCTGGGCCTGGACCTGTAATGAAAAGTCTGGATCTTCGATTTTGTCAGAAACCTGCGGATGGGCTAAAGCCTCGGCCAGAATTTCAAGCGGACCCGGCTTCTCCTCCAGCCAGGCGGCGATCGCCGGATCATTGATGGCTTTCCCCAGAAAATAATTTCTGACATAGGCCTGCCGGGCCGAAATACTTTCGGGATAATCTCCGGCAATAGGAGGAATCTCATTGCTTCGAAAAAGCAGTAAATTTGCTAACCGGGCGGCATCCGGATAATCTGGGTTTTCAGAACTTTCCGTCTGTAGAACATGTCCATGACGCAGCCATAAAAGGAAATCACGGCTTAGCGGGGTATTAAACGGTACTTCATCATGGAGTCCGGTCATTTCAAAATAAGCCGGCATATGTTTCTCGATGATTTGCAGGATCGGTTTCGGATTCGCCCGGCCGGTATTCAGTTCCAGTTCTCTTTTTTGATTTCCGACAGAAACCAAAAAATCGAGCGCGTCCGAAAAGGTTCCTTCCGGTTCAAATAAACGGGCACCTAATAAATCCTCAAGATCAATATGAAAATAGTTTTCAATTTCGTTTAGTGTTCCTTTGGACAAAAACGGCTGATTTTGTTTGCTGACATAAATCAAGGCATAAACCGCCTTGGATGAAAGAACACCTGTGCGCTCCAAACGCAAGAGCGTACGAATCCATATTGCTCTTTGTTCTTCGGTATGAGGATGATGTGTCACAAGACCGGCAAGGATACCGGCCTTACGGTTTAGCGCCGATGAAAATCCGGCGGTGGTTAGATCCGCCTGCAGGCGATAGGCCTCACTAAAAAACTCATAGGGCTGCTGAAAGCCCATGGCCGACGTCAACCGTTCAAACCAGCGTGACGCACTCGAGCGGCCATAATCCGGACGCAGCAGCGATACTGCAGCCTGCAGCTTTCGCTCAAAATCAAGGCGGTCATGAATCCGGCGAGACCGCTCGGCCATAAACTCACCGGTCTTGGGATACCCCATTTGACGCAATCGCGGCCGCAGGCTATTGGGATGGGCATACCCCAACCGGTCTGAAACCGTTTTAAATCCGGGCTCACGCGGCAGTTCGGCTAGAACCCGGTCAATATGGCGCAAAAGATTTTCAGAACCTGCATATTTTTCACCGAGCTCTGAGGTTGCCAGAGGAACATCCAGATCGCCTTTAGAACGAATATAGTCACGGAATGTAATGCCGTAACGCTGCAGTGAAGAATTAAATGAATTAATGTTGTCATAGCCCATTCTGGCAGCGTATTCTTCCATCAAGGCATCAGGTCCAAGAACTTTATACAGCTTGTCCATCTGCCGAACAAAAGCCAGTCGCCCGCCTTCGTGCGGTTTTTTGCGCAGATTTGCACCGCGCTCTTCCATATACTCCCGAGGATTCAAACCCGCATCACTCATCTGTCTTCTCAACGCCGATTCATTCTTGTACCCCATGGCCTGAGCTATTTCATCCGGACTGTATCCGTCACCCAGTTTTTGACGAGCATCCCCATAATCGCGTTCAAACTCTTCCCAGGTTCGCTGAATTTTGGCCCCGCGCTCACGCATAAAAACACGGGCATCAAAGCCGTACCGGGTGATCCGGTTACGCAAGGATGAGGCTCCGGCATATCCAAGCTCTTTGGCCATTTGAGTCGGTGTATACCCGTCTCCAAGGTCCACCCGGGCCTCATCATAGGCGATAAGAAACTGCTCAAGATCTCCGTCACCGAATCCACGTGTTTGAGGTCTTTTTGAAACCCTGACTTTAGCTCCGTGATCTTTAAGAAACTGCTGAGCGTCTTCAAATCCGTAACGCCTGAGCATACGGTAAAGGGTCTTGCGATGTCCCCATCCGATTTCCGCAGCCATCTGCTGAGGCGTATAGCCGTCACCCAGTTTTTCACGCGCAATCCCAAAGGCCACCAAAAACTCTTCCCGGTTCGCAAACGGCGGTGTGGGAACATCAGCTTCATCCATTCGAAGTTCGGAGCGAGAATCGTCATGATTCCGCGGAGATTCGAAATGATCAACATTTCGATCGGAGTGAGGATCGTCATGATCCCGCGGAGATTCGAAATGATCAACATTTCGATCAGAGCGAAGCCTCTGCTTCACTTGTGCATAAAGTCCCGGCTCATTCAAAACCAGGTGCCTCACACTGTTTGAAAAGAGTTTCGGCTGATTCCGGATCATTTGCTCAAAAAAGGCTACAGGAAGAATCTCAAACTGTTCAATCTCATCCAGATTATAATTTTCCTGCATTTGATCCATTTCTGATTCTGTCAGCTGATAAACATAAAGCGTAGTAAACTCGTTATTAATCACATCACCGGAGCGATAACTGCGTTTGATTGAATTTTCATTACCAACACGCAGCAGACGGCTTTTATTAAGATGGATCCCCAGTTCTTCTCCGGCTTCACGCAATGCAGCTGCGGCCACATCGGTGTCACCGTCATCCACATGGCCGCTGACCCCCATCTGCAATTTCCCGGCTGAAATTTTCCGGTCGGAACTTCTTTTTTGAAAAATCATGTTACCCATCGGATCGACCAGCATAATTTGGGCAGTCAAATGCCAGTCCCCGTCCCGATGGACTTCCGATTTAGACTTGGACTGTCTTGTACGGGTTCCATGTTCATCCACAAGCGCAATCAGCTCCTGAAGCTCATCGGCCCGCGCCTTAACGGGGTGTTTTCCACCTTTAATTGTTCCGCGTTCCGCGGACACAGTGTCATTTTCCGGTGTCAGATACAAGGCCAGCATTTCTATCACGGCTCTGCGCTTCTCTTTTGAAAACATAAAAGGAACAATAAAAAGTCCCGCCAGATAACCGACATTGACAAATATGGCAGGATGGAAAATTAAATAAGGAAGAAGGACCGGAAAATAACGGAAACGCCGCAATAATTGAAAATCTCCATAAATCCACCACAAGGCATTTTTAACTGAAAATGCCGCTGTTTTTTGGTCCTGGTCCTGTAATCCTGCCATGAAATTTTCGCCCCGGATATCGTAGTCAAATCCTAATGCACGCCGGATAAAAATATACCGTGCCGGCTGACTCAAAAATGGCAAAGGCAGCAAAAGCTCACGGGTCAGCAGAATTTTACGGCTGGCGCGATCTTTTCCGCCGAATAAAACCTTCCCGTAATTTGCAAACGATTGAAGCGGGTGTGCCAGAGACGTCGGCAAAACCGTAAACCCGTTGATTTGCAGCAATGCCTTCTCAAGATCCAAATCACCGCGTTCACGAGCCTGCGCCAGCACGTCATCATAAATTTTTTGCGCTTCACGCTCGGCCCTTTCGTAACTCAAGACCGGATAGACCAGCCGGGCAAACGGAAAGAATCCCAGAAACATGGACCCGAGCTGCGCAGCCAGGCTTAAATATAAAACTTTTAATGCCAAACCGCTTTGCACAGCCAGCCAGGCAGAAAAATGCGAAAAAAACCAGATAAACACATGGTGCTGAAAAAGGACGGCAAAGGCAATAAATGCAGCTATTGACCATCGATAACGGAAAAAGCGGGATGCGATGGATTCTGAAGATAATGCGGGATTTTGATTGTCATCTTTAAGCGCTTTTGACTCGACAGAAGGCTGATCCGCCGTCAAAATCCGGTTGCGGAAGGAAAGAAAATGAGGCCTCAACAACGACATCCAGTGGTTATCCTCTGCTCTGGCCGCAGGCCCGACATAGTCCCAGGACTGATAAGCCGTTGCTTCATCCATTTGAATATGATTTCGCTCAAGATAATCAGCCAGTAACGCAAGCTGCCGTCCTGCCTCATCCGGTTCAACATGATAATCATCCTCTAATGAAAAGAAGTCATAATCCAGACTCAGCCAGATCAGACCGGGATAATTTTGAAGTGAATACGTTCTCCCATCATCCAATACAATTTCAACGTCTTTAAGCTCAGGAAATTCACGGCGCCCGGACTCTCGGATCATGCGATAATCTTTTTTCTCCCAGGTTCCCCGAGGCACCCTGAATTGGCCGCCTTGGGCTAATCCGCCGCTGCGATTGGCAACATCCACCGGCAAGACTGTCAGAACTTTTCCGATTCCTTCCCTTTCCATATCCAGTTTCCAGCGCGCGGCCGTATCCCAGGCGTCTTCATAGGCATCGTGGTGCGGATCAAAATTCAAAATGACAATCGGCAGCCCGCGGTTCAACCCAGCCTTAATCACTTTTCTTGCCTGGAAATAAATTGACCGGTGCGAAATCGCAATCGGATACTCCGCATCATTCTGAAGCAGTTCCACAGTCACATTTGTGCGCTCATGCATACGGCCCGGAATCGTCTGGTTTCCATCTAAATCCGTACGCAGCTCTGCATGGCCGGACAGATGATTAAGAAAGAGAGGTATTAAGGTGTCGATTTCCTGCCAGGGAGATTTGGGCTTCGGTCTATACGGAACGGATTCAATCGCAATGGCCGCAAGCACAGCCTGCGCAGACAAGCGGTGGACATTATCCGGCGAGGGCAGATGATGAACTTCCCGAAGCGTTCCGTCATTGTGATGCAGAATTCCCGACAGTCTTAAGAGTCTCGCAACAACGACGAGTTTCTGTTCTCTTGTTTTCGCTGCAATCCATTGTTTGAGATAGGCATGTGCCTCACGGGCGATCTCATTAATTTCAAAATCCGTTTCAATCCCGAAAAGCCCTTTTAAATTGGCAACGATGCTCATGATCGTCGGCAATTCGCTCACAGATTTCTCCTCACCAAAAGTAAACCGAAACTGCTCGTCTAAGGCCCAACGTCCCGCTTTGTTTTTTAACGCACGGGAGAAGTCGTGAACATGCGTCCATTCTTCATGCAAAAGAAGCTGCCGCATTAACCGGACAAAATCCGCTTCCGGCGTTTTAAGCAGTTCCGATAAGAAACGATTGATGTAGGGCGAGGATGTATCCGTTACCCCTGAAAAAAGTGCGTGCAGGTCTTTAAAATATCTGTACGTATTTTGAATTCTCTCGTTTTTCAAATCATTGATAAGAATATAAAAAGGGACTTGCAGAATCGGTAATCCGGCAACAGTCATCGCATGCGCGTACTCCGGAATCACTTCAGCAGACGGATCTTCAACCGCAGCAATCACGACAGGAGTGGCGTCTCCGGTACCGACGTCATAAGATTTTACCCGGACTGCAGTGATGCTGACTTTTTGACTGCCAATCTCACCCCTCTGGACAAGTTGCAGCATCCATCCCCGCCCGAGCAGCCGGTTCTGATTGATCTCACTGAGTAAACTGCGCAGAAAACTTAGCCAGACCATGGCCCGCCATTGTCCGGTACGTCCTCTGGCGGTCTCAACAAGACTTAAAAGTTTTTCAAAGGACTGAGGTCTGGGAAAACGCTGCATCACCTCTTCAGGCATCATCTCATTAAAAAGGCCTCTCCAGGATTGAACCAGCTCAAAAACCGTATCCGCCGACAATCGAGTCGAAGCTTCATCCCACTCAAGTAACGGACGCAACGATTGATTAAACCGGGTAACATAATGAAACATTTGCCGGTCCAATTCATGGTCGCGCTGCGGAATATGCTGCGGCCATTCAGGCAGCCAGGGGAAATCAAAATCATCCGTTCGCAACTCTGACTTATGTTCACTTCGAACAGACGCCAATCGCCCCCCCCTGATTCCCTGGCGAACCTGAGAGGTCAGCAGACCAATAATTTCATCCCATTGTTTTTCAATCCGCCCGGTTTCCTCCGGTGAATCTTTTTCATTACGCGCAAATCCGATGTAAGCATGACGGCGTGGGTCCCAGGCCTGTAATTTTTTTCTCATCCCTTCAAAACCGGCATATTCGGGTTCAGGCAGAAGAAAACCATGTTCGGATAAAATTTCACGATTAGTCCGGTTTAAATTGGTTACAATAATTCCGGTTTGATCCGCCGGAAGAGACCTGCTATGAGATTCTCCGCCAAAATGCGATTCAAAAGACCACAATCCCAAAGCCTTTAGCCGAAGCAAGGAGTCAATCAAAACCGGATGATCCGCATATCTTCTCAAATGCTCATCATCAACGTCACGAATCTGGATCAACCCTTCAGCACGAAGTTCCTGATCCAGCGCCTCGTAAAACTCATCCTCTGTTCCGTCAAAACGATCAAGTCCATTGACAAGACTCATCTCACCTTCCTGCCAGAGTGATTTTAAAATTTTAAAAGGAATAAGCCCTAAAAGCTTTTGCCCTTCCCGATCAAAAACAGCCCACCGCATGTGGTCCTGATAAACAAGTCCCATGGCATTATCCACCACCATATAAAACCGTTGTGTGACCGGATCGTAGGCAATTGATCCGTCTTTAAATCCCTCAAGCGTTTCCTGAATCACATGCTCCTCAGTTACGGGCCGGTCGATATATATTCCAAATTCCGAATCCTCTGGTTCTTCAAGGGCTCTCAAGGTATAAAGCTGGACTCTTTTCCGGCTTCTCAAAACGCGTTCAACTTCCTCTGCCGGATAATCCCCTTCAAGTAAAAGAGAATGCTCTTCATTCCCGATAAACCGGTTAACCCACCCGATATACCGCTTGTCACTGCGGCCGGTGTACAAATTAATTCGGGCCCCCGGCTTGCGCTTCAGGAAAACCGTTTCGCCGGTTCGAATATTTTCAACCGAGGCGATCATATAAAAATGATATGGAAACAACCCCCCTTTTAAGAAAATGACCTGTAACGGCCAAACCGTTCCGATGGTGTGTAATATTCCGATGCGCTCACCACCATCTTTAAACCGGATTTTGATTTCTTGATCTTTCCACTGACCAATGATATTCGCAGCATGGTTTTCACTTATTCCCACGCCCTCATAACGCTTTCTCAAATAGGCTGCCAGAGATTCAACACGTTCAATAAACAGCTGATAGCGGTCAAGAATGAGAGGCTCATTGTGTCCCGATTTTAATGCCGTGATATAAGCTTCGACTTCGGTCGTCTCTTTGCGGTCTTTCAACTCATAAACACGTCGACGAAGTTCAGCGTCATCCGGTTTATATTTAGCCAGGAAGGTCTGATTAACATTTTGACCAGCAAAGGGATGCTCCGATGCACCGGATGAACGCTCCGCATCATCCCCCAAAACATCCGCAATCAGGACTCCCTCCAATTCATGCAGTGCGGCCCATCCCAAATAATTAATAAAATCTTCTTTGGTCAAATCATCTCCATGCCTAAAGTTCACAATTCCATCTGACAGACGATTAGCACTTGAAAGCCGCGGCATGTATCCCGTTGTGGATGCCGCTTTGGGGAGTGTTTTCTTTTTCTGAGCTTTAGTACTGTTCAAATCAAAATACAATCCGGCATCAATCAGTGTGATTGAACGTTTACCCCAAACATCCGGGGTTTCGGAAACAAGAATATTCGAGGGTTTAAAATCCCGCGGAATAATCTCAAGCGCAATAAGCGAAAGTGCCTCCCTGATTACCGAAGTAAGAATATCCAGCTTTTCGGCGGCCGTCAGTTTTCCCTGTGCTAAAAGTTCCTTTAAGACGATTTGTCCAGGGGCTTCTTCAATTTCAAGCATATATCGATCCACCGGTGTTCCCGACGGCATTCTCATTGAAACCATTCCCCCGTTTAAAATCCGGCTTGCAGAAGGCCTGCTAATCCCGGCTTCAGCACTGCGCCGGGTGATTTCATCGGAAAGCCGCTTTTCCTCACTAAGCTGCTGAGTAGTCACCACTAATTTATTCTCAGTCCCTACCGCCATTTTCAAAATATCTCTGCGGCCGGTCACCGGATCCGGTTGACGCGCCTGGAAAACAGCCCCCGATCCACCTGAAGCAATCTGTAAATAGATCGTCTTAGTCCCATCCGGACGTGTGAGCTCAATTTTACCGACAGGCCCAGGCTCAGGATCAAGCCACTGGATTTCCCGAATCGCCGGATTCGTTTCACCAACTTGCTTCTGAAAAAAATCAGGTTCACCCGCCATCGGCGTTTTATCCGTATCCGTTGTCCGCAGTTCGGAGCGAGGATCGTCATGATCCCGCGGAGCTTCTAAACCATCAGGGTTTAGATCGGAGCGAGGATCGTCATGATCCCGCGGAGTGTCGAAACGATTAGCGTTTCGACCGGAGCGCCTGTCCGCCGAGGCGGAAGGATCGTCATGATCCCGCGGAGCTTCTATTTGTTGATGCACCTGCTGCGCTAAGGCTTGAATCTCTGCCTCATACGAAGTATTTTGCTGAAGCTCTTCAAGAAAGGGCAGAGACTCCGCAAACCCCATTTCGCCGATTCCCTGTAAAACAGTTTTCTGCAGCATCACATTGGTTTCTGAAAAGAAGAAAGCCTCCAGGGCTCGCCTCCCCATTTGCAGTTTTGCCTGGGATATCGCCAGAATCAAAACATAGCGCCTTTGGACATCTTCTTCACGGTACAGTTGTTTAATCTGCTCTAAGACAATTTCCGCATGCTCCATCGATTGGTTGATAAATGCCGCTAACTTATTGTGCAGTTCTACTCTTAAATCATGTCCACTCTCATACGCAACAGGCCCGGCTTGCCCACCCAACGCTTCATATTTTTTGCGTGCCAAGGGAATAAGCAATTCAGTTAAAAATTGTTTTGACGTAAACTCCTGATCACGATATTTGGCCACAAAGTCCGCAAACAGCCCTCTATGGATAAAGGCATTAAATTCATCCGTACTCATAATCCTCACGGCGACATTTCCGGAAGATTCGTCCACGGCAACATTTTCAGGATCCGGTTGATCATTAAAGATGATGTGGTCCGTCAGGTTTCCGAAGGCCTGGGCGAGAGGGACTACAAAACGAAGGATCTCTTCCCGGGTTAAGAGACCGTCGCGAACAGCGGCCGCCAGCATGTTAATTAAAAAGATACTTCTGCCCCGGGTCGCCTGACTCACCGGCAGAATATACTGATGCACCTCTTCCGGAGTCCAATTCCCTTCAGCCACAAGGCGGGCAACACTCTCAGTTTGTTCAACGGCATTAGCACTTACACGCAAAAAAGGCTCCAAGAACCCAACAAAGCGTTCTTTCCCGACAACGGGATTAACCAGTAGTCTCGTTAAGGCCTCTAAGAATTCCGATTCTTCGATAGCCGGATAGCGTGCATAAAGCGGCAGGAGATGTTCTAAAATCTCATCACGGGTCAATAGGTTTTGCTTTAAAAGAGTCCCCAGACTCGACAACATCAGTCCGGCTCGCGGAGTACCCACATTGATGAACTCATCAAACAGGCTCAAGACGTCAGCGAGCCCCAATCCGCTTTCAAGTGCCTCCTGAAAACCCATGAGCGCAAAATTGCGCGTCTCATCAATTCCAGATAACCGGGATTCCAACTGGTGCAAATCATCCGAACGCAAATACTCGCCGGAAAGCATGGCCGCAAGAGAACCCATTCCCCAGGAAGCATCTTCTAACGTCGGTCCGTCCGGTTTAATCATCCTGATCATTAAAACCGCATCCTCGCCGACGATCAGCTCCTCTCGAAAAAGCTCATCCAGAGATTCTAAAATCAGGAAACCATCACTTTGTTCACTCACCCACACAAGCAGATCAAACGCATCCGGATTTCTCGGGTATTCCGGATGCGCACTTAAAAAATTGTCTGCCGGATTTTCATCCTCAGGCTCAGTCTCGTCACCAAACATCCGAAGTTCGGAGCGTGGATCGTCATGATCCCGCGGAGTGTCGAAACGATTAGCGTTTCGACCGAACTGCCTCAACGCCTCATTCAACCGGGATGCGATAAGAGCGCCATATCCGGGCTTTGAAAAGCTCAGGCGGTTTTTACCAAAAAAACGATTAACCAGCGCTTCATCGAAAGATCCCTGATGTTCTGATAATTCCTTAGCCAATTGCTGCAACGTCGTTTCTAAATCAAACTTCTTTTTAGGCTTATTCACTTCGTTCTTATTTAACTCCTCACGTAGAACCGAAAGAATTCTTTTTTGCCGCTCTGCGCTGTCCATCCTGACAGGACCTGAAATGCGGCGCGGCATTTCATAAACAGGCTCTTGGCTTTTATCTAAACGCCCTCCGTTTAACTGCGAAATACCAAGGGGTTGATAGGCCCATTCCTTCTGCACTTCGCCGGTTTTGGTTGCACTCAATAAATGAAATTTAATATCCACTTGAACCATTCCTGCTCGAACTTTTGGATTTCTGCGTTGAGCGACCATTCCGTCCGAATCAATAATTTGATTGACCGAGAGGTTAAGACCCGGAATATCCGAACGGTTTACGGTATAGGACCTTGAAATCTCTCCATGCGCATCCACGGTAAATCCCGCCGCTTCTGCCGCAAGCTTGATGCGTTCGATATGCAGGGCCGGCCTGGAAGGCGCAATATGCTTTAACGTACCGGTTTGACGGGCTATTTTAAGAAATTCCCCGGCAATAATCATAAGCTGCTTCTCTGACGCCTCTGTCGCCTCAGCTTGCTGAACAATAATTCCAGCAGAATGAGCACTTCGGCTATACATATCCATATAAGGCATGAGAGATTCCCAAACCTTTTTTGCCAACGCTGTCCCCGGTTTATATTTCTTCTTAAGAGTTTCCCAGTCTACGTAGATCATGCCCGAAGGACGATTTTCACTAAAACTGATTTGCGTAAAATACGGAAAAGCGACCCAGCCGTTTCTCTGTGCTTCATAAGCTTCAATCTCTATACTGGCGCCCATATCCAGCCCCACGATCAGCTTCCCGCCCGGCTTTAACGTTGCGGCAATGTCCCGTACAACCGCAGGTAATTCCGGAACAGGCAAAATATCCAGTCCGGCCCAGCTTAAGGCTGCACTCTGTTCGCTTAACGGAATCGGTGCCATTTTTAAATCAATCGGCATCACTCGTTTTGGATATCTTGAAACCATCCGCAGGGCATCCAAATTTGCATCCGTCTGAAGCCAGGAAAGATCCTCAACACCACGGCCAAACCAATCCTTAAAGCCGTCATGAGCCCAGTCCCAGAGCGTGCCCGCACCGGCACCGTATTCGACCACATCCTCTAAGCTCCCCTGTTCTACGATCTGTTTCAACTGTGGA
Organism: Candidatus Omnitrophota bacterium; assembly: GCA_020632475.1. GTDB lineage: Bacteria > Omnitrophota > Omnitrophia > Omnitrophales > Aquincolibacteriaceae > JACKFM01. The sequence continues at coordinate 42,734 of JACKFM010000010.1, forward strand.
ACGATGAATTCATTTGCAATCAACGGACCGACGGCATCCAATCCGGTTTGACTTCGCATCTCCCGATAGGTCCGGTGGGCGTTTATTCCTTTCGGCTTCGGCCATTCCTCTTCGTCAACACCCGGCGCAAGAGTCCGTTTATGAACTACGGGGCCGGATTGACTCGGACGAAAATTCGCCAATTCCTCATCACTTACCGGCATTCCCATCACCGTCCGTAAAACCTTTACAAACGGAGCATCCAAACGCTGATAAAGCGGCGGCAGACTCATCGGGTCATCACGGTAGGTCACATCATGGGCTACGATCGAAAGACTGTTGTTTCCGTTATCGGAAAAAGCAAATTGCCCGAGATCAAAATCAGGATTTTGGAGCTGATCATGAAAAAAACCTTTAAGAAATGACGCATAGGGATCAATGTATCCGGCTTCGTAATAACCCGGGAGGGCATGATCGAAACGAATCTGTAACGTGAGGATGGCATAGGAAAGTGTCATGTAGGCATAGCCAAAAGCCTGTTCAGGAGTCAGTTCTTCGCGAATCTTCCATCCGCCAAGATCATGCCAGATCGTCTGCCATCGCCCCAAAGGATCAGCCTCGAAATTCGCAAAGTGCGGCGAGTGCGGATAAAGGCCCGCATCAATCACCTTGCGCAGCTCCCGGCCGTAGACTTCGGACAGATGATTAATGTCGTATTTTTTGACCAGTTCAGGAATCACTTCAGTGGGGTCAAAGACAGTCTCCCTCATCGTTGCTAAGGCCTGCTGCTCAGTCTCATGCAAAGCCTGGTCATATCCGCTCAGAATCCCCCTAACCGCTTTATGCTGATAATGACTAAAGCGTTTTTCCTTTTTTCTTCGAAAAGAGATAAAAACCCCAAGCGGTTTTCCATTTTTTTGAATATGTTCCGGCGTATAGAGGGCATACCCCACGGCCACTGGCGTCCTCAAACCCCTTGCCGGCAAAATCGTCCGGGCATTACGGGCTTTCCGCACAGCCGTTTCGCCGCCATGACCACCGGCCTGGGCATATTCGGCCGGGAGTAAATTAGGCCGTCCATCAGGTAAAACCTCCGGGTTAATCGCCTGTTCTTTTAAAAGCGCCTCATCGACCTCATCAACACTCTGTCCGCTGCTTCCCCACTGCAGCCCTTTAAAATCCTCGCCGATATTGTCACGGTCAAATAAAACACCCGAAACAATTACGCCATCCATCTCCTCATCACCGACAAGACCTTCCCACGCAATTTTGACCGCACGTTTTTCCTCTGAAAAACCGTCCTCCCGCTCAATATCTCCGGCCTGCCACTTGTCACGGTATTCCGCAATAACACGCTCAATTTTTTCATGCACCTCTGCGGGAAGTTCATTCCAGAGATCCTCATCCACAGTCAAATCAGCCTCACGCTCACCGGTCAGGTGCTTACGAAGCAACCCCTCGTCTTCAGGTTTTGCCGCAATCAGCGGCGAGTAAACCGGTGCGGTTCCGCGCAAATGTAGTTCAACCTCGCCTTGGGACAAGGTCACCGTATAAATTTCCAGGTTTTCCAGTCCGGCCTTTTTATACAACTTACCCATCACCGTCTGTTCAATCATCTCAGAGCTGAACTTGTAACCAAAATCTTTCACAGCACCTGTCAGCAGAATCTGCGCCATCACCTTATTCGCACGATTGCGTGTCCGGGCAGCGGCAAGTTCACGGAGGCGTTGAGTACCCAGCTTTTTTAAAAACACGGGGTCATCCATCATCATATCCGCCAGCTTCAAAATGGTATTGCCTTCACCCAAAACGCCGTCAACAGCCCTTCCGGGTTCAATCAACGGTTTAAGGGCACGTGCAAACGCTTCGCTCATTAAACCGCGTTCACGCCAATCCTTATTCGTTGAAATATCAAATTCGCTAATCCCCTCATCCGAGATATTCCCCCGGAGAATTCCGATTTCACCGGCACTCTCGTCCGAAGCTTCATTCAGAATGCGGATGGTAAAAATTTCATCACCGACCACCCCAGTCTCATTAACCTGGTATTCAATGGCTTTGGCACTCACGGTATCTTCCATGACCGTTTGTACGGACCTTTCGATCAGATACCCCGGCTGCCGCGAAGTCATAAGTTCAAAAGGCTGATCATGATTTTCAAAAACGGTTCTCTGAATATTCTCGATTGATACCGGAGTAACCGAATGGACGAAAATGCCGAAATACTGGGGTTGCAGTAGAAGTTCCTCAGATTTCCTGCCTGGCGTCTCAACCCGCAAAGGCAAAACCCATCCATGCTGGGTATTTTTTACCGGGTTTCGTACCACAAAAAATTCACCCTCAGCCTTGGTCGATTCATACCGGTTCCCGGTCTTCAGTCCGGCTGCAGCCGCCGCTCTCAGAAACGCGGTCTCCGGTTCTTCGGCACTCTCACTGACCGTTTGCGGTGGAAGCACAGCCTCGTTTTGAACAAATTGCAGAATTTCCGCCTTAAGCTGTTCCAGATGCGCCTTAAGTTCTGCTTCTCCAAAAAGAATCTTTGTACCGGCTTGTTCAAAAAAAACATTAATTTTCTGTTCAAGTTCCGGCGCACTGGTCTGCGCAGTCCGAATCCAGTCGACCAATAAATCCTGAGAGAAAAGCCTTTGTACCGGCGGAGCAAACAGATCATGGTATTTTTTAAACAAGGCCGAAAGAGGATCACCCGCGGCATCACTTGCAGTATTTTGCTCTGTCCGTAATTCGGAGCGAGGATCGTCATGATCCCGCGGAGCTTCAAAACCATCAGGGTTTTGATCGGAGCGCTTGTCCGCCGTGGCGGAAGGATCGTCATGATCCCGCGGAGCTTCAAAACCATTAGGGTTTTGATCGGAGCGCTTGTCCGCCGTGGCGGAAGGATCGTCATGATCTCGCGGAGCTTCTAAACCATCCGGGTTTAGATAGGATCTGCGATCCTGAAAAAAAGGAGCATGACGATCAACCCGAAATCCCGCATCCAGAATCGCCTGCCGGACGTCCTCAAGTTCAGCAGATAAATACCCGGAAGCTTCAGAACCCAACAAAGCCCGGAGTTCCGATTGGGGTTGTGCCAGAAGCGGCTTTTCCATACCTGCCCCGCGCAGCATGATCTTGCGGTAGACCGACTGATCCACATCCCCGCTCAGGTGCGGACTAATAACGGCATAGCCCATCTGATGATCATGAAAGTACCGGCTCATTCCCGCAGCATGAAAACCACCCGTGACGAGGACAATGGGAACGAGTGGCTCGTGATTCAAAAAAGGACTGAGGACTGAGGTTCGAGGACTGAACTCTCGACTGATTGAGTTGGAAGCTGGGTTCATTGTGTTCTGAATTTTCTGAAAGAAGGCCGATTCACGCTGCTCCATCAGGCGGTAAAACCGTATTGCACTCTGCAAAGTATTAAGCTCCCCTTCGCCCTCTCGCCCGCTCGCCCAGTCTGCGGTCTTAATCTCAGCCCACTCTTCCGGGCTCAATTCCAGAGAGAGCAGCTTTTGCAACAGAAGCAGCTGTTTATATTCGTCTATAATTCCCCGCTCGTCCTGCGCATGTGTGTTTTTCTCAAGCAACTGTTCATAAAGATGATTCAGCTCCAAAAATAAAAGTCTGGCATCCAGCTCAGATTCAAGAACACGCTGAACGGCTTTATAAATAATCTGAGGGTAATCACGGAATTGAAATCCTTGTGGAATGCTTTGTCTTAGAAACGCCTCAATCACAGTTCTCGGCAGATCAGAGGAAATTCCCCCTTCACTTTTCAACCAGTCAATAAATCCTGTCGAAAGCTTATGTTGTTCAAGCCAGACCTTAAGCAACTTAATCTGTTCTTCCAACTTTCCCTCTTCAAATCTTTTTTCAGCCTCCTGCAGCACCACAAGGCGTGTCAATTGCGGCCATTCAAATTGCGAATAGGGGTTTTCAAAATCAAGATTCAGATCCTCTCGTGCCTTTGACCGTAGATAAATCAAACTGGTCATCAAATCCTGCTGATGTCTCTGAAATCGAAACCAATTCCGGATCAGTTTTTTTAACTCCGGGTTCAGATAAGCGGATGCTTTTTTATCAATCGCAAGCTTTTGGGCATCCACCTCCTGAGTACTCCGCTCAAGATTCTCAGCCACCTTGCGAAAGAGCCGAAATGCTTTACGATAAAGGTAAATATCTTCAATCCCCAGCACTTTAAGCGCTGGCTTCGACGAGGCCAACGCCAGATCGACTCCGGTCAATTCACCTTTTTTTGCCAATGCCTCAATGATTTTCGCATTCGATTCCGGCTGCTTTGAAAACTCTAAAAATTCAGGACGCAGGGCTTCTCCGGCCCCTTCGGCAAAAATAGTTTTAACCCCGTATTGTTCCTGAAGACACTGAATAATCTCACGAATTTTGGTTGCGGTCTCATAGTCGGAGTGAATGGCCTGGATATGAAAAATAAAAGGCTGGCGGGATTGGTCGGCTGTCTTCGGAATAAAAATCCTCTCGAGGGTTCCTAAGTCGGCGGGAAGTTTAAGGTTAGAAGCGGAAACGGTTTGCTGCGTAATCTCCGTTTTTAAACTTGCCTCATTCAGACTGATTCCGGGCGCAGCATAAGTGATTTCTGAAAAGAAAACACAAATAGCGACACTCATCGCGATGAGTTTTTTTGTTTTTGAAAAATTCATGGCACCTTCTTCAAAACCACAGACGCACGGGGTCAAATTCCTACAGGGCTTTAATGTGCGTAAGTATTTGATAAAAGGTAACTTACGAAGCTCTTTTTGTCAAAAAAACCGGGGTGTTTTTTTAACAAAAAGCCGTGTCGGAAACACTGGGAATTGATTTAAGGATAGAAAAAATAACAGGAAAAGCTCTAGAATGTTCGCTAATGCAAATTTTCAGGGCGGGTCATATTTCCTAAAAACGGGCAGCGGAGTCCGCGTTAATCAGGTCGGCTGCCTTTTGATTATCCTGAGTCGAAAAGACTCCGACAATTTTAAATCCATCACTGCTCGTCCCGTAGACATAATTGATAAAAATTCCATGATTGCCTAAAAGCTTTGCGACCGGGGCAAGCGTCCCCACTTTATTTTCAAATTCCACCATAAGAGCATCACGCTCTTCAACTTTGGAAACAAAATGTCCCAACGCCTTTTGAGCTTTATCCGTATCTTTAACAATCATTTGAAGGTGACCTCCTTGCCCCTCTTCCGAATAGGCACAAAGATGAATAATCTCAACACCTTCTTCAGCCAATGCCAGAACAATACGGCCCAAAAGACCTGTTTCATTTTCAGCTTTGACGTGTAATTCTTTGATGATCGTTGCTCTTGCCATTTAAGCCTCGCTTCCGCTTTACCGTGCCCGTTTTGAATGCCGGCTTATTGCCTGTTTTGTTTCTTTATCATGAATACGCCGTTTAATCGATTCTCGTTTATCATGGGCTTTTTTACCCTGTCCCAGTGCAATTTCGACTTTAACCTTACCCCGCTTAAAATACATCTGGGTCGGAATAATCGCAATTCCCTTCCCCCTTGTTTTAACTTGCATCGACAAAATTTCATTTTTCTTCAAAAGCAATTTGCGTGTACGCGTAGGATCCACCAGCACGTGCCCCTGAATATTCGAATAAGGGGAAATATGGCAATTGAGCAAAAAGGCTTCTGCTCCGACAATGCGGACAAAGCTGTCTTTCAGGTTTACTTTACCCTCACGGATTGACTTCACTTCATGACCGAGCAGACTAATCCCCGCCTCCAGCTTTTCAAGCAGAAAGTAGTCAAACTTTGCCTTACGGTTAAGAATTGTAGGGTTCATAGAGTCGCTCATGAGATGCATGGTAACTTGGATTCAAACTAAGATCAACGAGGAAAACAGGACGGGGTGACAAGGCGACAAGCGAAGAGAGAATTTTATTGTAATAAAAAAACAAATAAGACAGGGCTTTACCATCCCCCTTGGGATGGTACGTATAAGCACGGCTAATGAAGCCGTGCCTTATACAGCATTAATCCCGCTTGTTCGTATTCAAACATTAGTTTGATGCTGAACCCGACGCAGCTTCCTTGGCTGCGCGGGTTCGTACCAAACTATAAAGTTTGGTGCGGCTAGAGGGACTTGGCGCCTCCACTCTTACAATCTAATTCTTACTCATTCATCCATTCGTAAGAATTAATAAGAGTTCCGGTCG
>JACKFM010000011.1 GCA_020632475.1 Candidatus Omnitrophota bacterium
TCCATCCGTTTCTTAAAAATCCCGTACTGGAAGAAGCGTATGTCAAAAATTATCCAAAAACGGCAATGGTCTATCCGATCCGTAATGAAACACACGGGTTATTTGAACGAATTCATTATTCTTTTTCAGGGAACAAACTGCCTCAAACGGATCTATGGATACTTTCGGATTCTTCAGAGGAGTTTGAACCTTATGAAAAAGAATTAGTGAGGCGGTTAGAACAATATCACAGCGGACACGTTTTTTATCGAAGAAGAAAGAACCCTTCAGAGCGAAAACAGGGGAATATTGCTGAGTTTTTGGGCGCACACCCGCAATACACTTATCTTTATATCTGCGATGCAGACGGCATGGTGCCGAAAAGAATGCTCCTGAAGCTGCTACGCAAAGCAGAGCACCCTGAGAACCAGGACATTGCAATTTTCCAATCAAGTATCCGAATTGCTCATGCCAAGACCTGGTACGCACGGTTTGAAAGAATCGGAACCCGTTTTGCTCAACGCCTTAATTTCACCGCCTATCAGGCGATTTTTAGCCGGAGTATTTCCTTCGGGCATCATCATCTGGCTCGTGCAAGCCTGCTTGCCAAAATAGAACTGCCGAAGGGTCTTCTTTCGCATGATAACTGGGACACTGCGATTTTGGATCAGATGGGCTACCGGGTTGCGTTTTGTCCGGATGTCTATGCTTTTGACGAGGCCCCGGCAAGTTACCTTGAAGCCAGGGCTCGTTCACAGCGTTGGGCCCAAGGCACCCTTCAGGGGATTCCGCTTATCTTTATGCACGGGATTACGCTAGCTTCAAGGTTTCTGGCTTTTTATGGAATCTATCTTTATTTAGCCGACATTGTTTTCTTTTTCTGGGCGATCATGGGGGTGATGGCTCATTCTGCGGTGGCCGGTGAGTTGATTCATTTTCAGATTGATTCCATTTGGCTGGGATTATTTACAAACAGTCTCCTGAAATGGATTCTTGTTTTTAGTGTCGCCGTTGTTTTCTGTCACAAATTCTCTATTCTGAGGAATTTTAAGGATTTCCGGGAATATCTTTACGAGCTTTTCGCTTCGACATTCCTCACGCTTAATAACTTCATCTATGCACCTCTTAATCTCTTGAGTCTTCCTCTGAAAAAAATCTCATGGATTCCTATGGCTAAAGACCCTTTTGCGAAGGTTTGCTTTTGGAATACAGCCAAAAAACTATGGCTTGGAACCGCATTTGGCCTGTTCGGACTCCATTTTTGTGTGTTTGAAACGCCTTATTTCATATGGCAGGCAACTCCTATCCTTGTATGCCTGATTGTCTCAATCCCAATGGTTTATCTGACGGCCCAGCCGATGCCGGAACGATTTCGCCGGTGGATTTAATTAACTTAAGGAGAGAAGTGAAAAGATGAAAGAAAAGACAGCCCATGAAGCTCAACCGTATGAAGAAGAACCCTCGCTCTTTGAGGAAAAGCCGGCCCCGTCTCGTAAAAAGAAGGGAAAAACGCTGTTTGTTTTTCTGGTTCTAGCCATGGCATTTGTCTTTTGGCCTAAAGGGCAAATCCAGGGTGATGCGGTGCTTCAAGCTGAGCGTTTTGCCCGGATCGGTCTTACAAGTAGCGGGGTGCTGACAGATCTTTTGCATGAAAAAGGGGAACATGTGAAAAAGGGTGAGGTCATTGTCCGTTTCCAGAACGAGGAACTCAAAAGAAAATTCAGAGAGAAGGAACTTGGCCTTGAGATCCTCAAGCTTGAGAAAGATCAGCTGGTGAAATCAGTAGAGTTTCGCAGTCAGGAAAAAATGCGTGCTCAAATCCTTTTTGAAAACGGTGTGATCGGCCGCGCGGAGCTTGATCAAACAGTTCATGAGCTTGATGAAGTCAACAGGCGACTTGAAACCAAAACCAAAGAGATCGAATCCGCTGAAAACGAACTGGCTTATATGAAATCCCGCATCGAGTCGCTTGAAATAAAAGCCCCGTTTGATGGTGTCTTACTTACTGATCCAAGCCCTTCAATGGGGAACTCCTTCAAGGAGGGTGAGTTTGTTCTGGAGTTCGCAGATCCGGAAAGTTATCTCCTTGAGGTTCTGATCCCTGAAAAACAAATTCACAAAATCAAGCCGGGGGATTCGGTAAAGGCGCGGTTTCATGCGTTTCCATGGGCAGCATACGATGGTGAAGTTGTCAGGATTTCTCCCAGAATTACGGATGAGATCGAGAAGGTTTTTAACGTCCGGTATGTTGTCGCTTGTGAAATAAAGCTACGCGAGCTGCCCACAGAGGTCAGATACGGTATGCGGGCATCTGTAAGGATCAAAACGAAAGGAAGGAGAGATAAAAGAAATGACAGTTGAACTAATTAATCAACCTGACCGGATTGAGGTCTGTGAAAACCGGCCGCATGAGGAAGCACTTAATGGGTTGCTTTTTAATATGTGTGGAGGGAGAAGGATTTATGACCCAGATCTCTTTGTAAAAGCGCTTAGCGTTCGGATGTACTGGTGGTTTCCGGTCTTATCAGAAATACAGGAGGGTCAAAGTATCTTATGAAAGCCATTATTCTCGCTGCTGGTTTTGGAACCAGACTCTATCCGCTCACACGGAATATTCCAAAGGCACTTCTTAAACTCGGAGACAAGACGATTTTGGATCATCTTGTTTCAAAACTGGACCGCTTGCCGGTAATTGATGGAATCATCATCGTCAGCAATGCACGGTTTTATGCGGACTTTCTGAAATGGCGAAAGAGCACGGCCTATCAGACTCCCATAAGTATTGTGTCAAATGATGTCTTTGATCCGGATAAACGACTTGGTGCAGTCCGTGACTTGCAACTCGCGCTAGAGCCATTTCGCGGAACGCCGGAAACCTTTCTTATTCTCTGCGGGGACAATTACTTTGAGTTCTCACTCGGGTATTTTCTCTTGCCGTGTTTAGGCCATTCACAGGTCTCTTTTGCAGGACTTTACGATGTTAGAGATCGTTTAATAGCAGCGCAATGCGGTGTCGTGAAAACTGACCGGCATGGTCAAATCGTTGGATTTGAAGAGAAACCGAAAGATCCCGCCTCAACAAGAATAAGCGTTGGAGTTTATTTCTTCCCGGCTCCGGTGAGACTGAGACTCTATGAGTATCTTGAAATCGAGAAAAGAAACCCTGATCGTATCGGCGATTTTATGGCATGGCTGATACGCAAGGACCCGGTCTTTGGCGTGGATTTCCACGGGACATGGCATGACATCGGAACCATCCAAGCTTATGAAGGTGCAAAAAGGAATTTTGAAAATGTATCTATTGCGTAAGTGGTTCATATTGATCGGTATTTGGAGTGCTGTTTTGCTTGAAGGTTGTGTGGGGATTCCGGCACCAGCCGTTGCGGTAAGTCTGCCTGCTGAAAACCTAATAGAAAATTCGTCCGGAAATAGTATTGATGAAGGTTTTAACAGCTGGGCAAAGACGATAGTTCTGAAGTATGTGATTGGATGCATCCGGGATAAAGCAGGACTTAAAATAGCAGGTGTTGTCGAAGATGAAGCATTTCCAGTACATGTGATTGCATTGCCTCAAAAGTCGGATGGAATGGTTGTGATCTGGATTCCTGACCTTTTAATTATTTCAGCACCAAATGGCGGGATAACCGAAGTGAAATTAACCCTTTCACTGGCCGCTTATGATAATTCAGGAAAGGTCATTTATAAAAAAGCTGTAAGCTCTCACGATGTAAGGGAGCCTCCTGCCCGAATTTCCGATGATCTATTGGAGTCCTTTCTTGAATACCTGACCAAAGATACCCTTAAACAATACCTCCACGATCCGGCCCTCCAAACAATCATCCTGAAGTTTAAATATCCGGGGATAAGTAATCTATTCTGACCCTTTGGATTTTAGCGTATTATATGCATCACGACATGAATGCTTAATTAGGGGGCAATGGATTTAGAACTGCTATTTGGGCTAATATTCGGTGGGCGTGGAGGAATGCGATGAAGTCAGGTTATCTGTATGTATTGGTACACCCGTCAGATCCGAACCTTGTAAAAATCGGAATAACCACCCTTACACCCGAAGAACGATTGGCCCAGCACAATAGCAGGTATGAAGAATACACGGGTCAGATTGTCAAAAAGACTGGTCAGAAATGGGAGCTTAAGACATACATTGCCGTTCCTGATCCGTCTTGGGCCGAAAGGGTTTTCTGGGGAGCAACGCCTTTAGCAGATATCCCGTTTCGACAAGGAATTGAAGTCGAAAAAATGGAATGGGAATGGGTACAGGCGGGTTTAGTCGCAGCAAAAAAAGCGGGTGTGCGCCCACCCTTGAAACCATTGCCAGACTGGGTTTATGCATATACAAAATGGATGAACAAACGACTGGAAGGCCGTGACATAACCCTTGTAGGACATGTCAAAAGTATGGTTTCTGGAAATGCTACCTTCCAATGTAGCAATGGCCATGAATGGCGGACGAGAGCCGCTTATATAGCTGATGGCGAAGGTTGTCCTGAGTGTGGGGTCGGTGACAGGAATCTAGAAGAAATTTGGCAGGCGGCAAAACTGGGCTACCTTTGTCTGTTGATAAATCATGATAAGCCAGGGGTTATTAAAATCGGATTGACGTATCACTCATTAGAACAATGGAATGAAGGAAATATATGGGAAGATTGGGAGGTGCATCGCTATCGATTTGTTGAGGGGCCTGTTTTAGCTGAAACATTAATTTGGAAATTACTAGACCTGCCTCTGCCCAATGATCGCGAACCAAGTAAAATAGATTTGAACGTAGCAGAACAGGCATTTCGCGATTTAATTCCAGAGATGCATCGCGAGATTGCCTTGGCAGAAAAAAGGAGCCATCCAGAGAACTGAATGAACCAACAGATAATGGTCAATTTCGCTATCTCGTCGGAATGCAACATTTGCGAAAGAATCTCAAAATTACTGGTTGACGATCACAAACTATTTTTATAGTATCTTGGCATGACTGACACGAAACATTGCCTGAGCGTAAGGCAGTTTGCTAAAAATGCAGGCGTAACAAAAGAAGCAATCTTTAAAGCGATCAGGGAAGGCCGCATCAAAGCGGAAAAAGTTGACACAGCTTTATTGATACCCAAATCGGAACTGCGAAAATATTTGGCTCGAAAATGAACGTATTTTTTTTGGCTAAAAGGTACACGATCACGAACCGAGTTGTATTTTTTATCGAAAGAGTCCGTGATCCTGTACCCCTGGAGGATTAAAATGAAAAGACAAGGAACACGCTATTTCACGGAGTCATATACAACGACATTTGAACCGACATGGACACCTTCTACCACTTAAGGGGGCGGAGGCGGGGTGGCTGCTTGATGCGACCATATTTGATGGGATATTGCAAACCCTAAGCCGAAGAGTGGTGGGGCTATCTCCAATAATGTGCTAAAATACGCAACTTAATAACAAGAAGCGGAAGATATTATGTCTGAAAAATTAGTCAAAAAAGATAAAGCAAAGACCGCCGAACCTCCTAAAAAGAAACGGGTTATGGTTAATAACCTGAATGATTTACAGGCGGCTGACTGGATCAAGGAAACGATTTCGGTATATGTTCAAAAAGGGTTGGGGGCAGGTCATGAGGATGCGCGTATAGAACGAGAGCATCCTGCACCCTTCTCATTTCAAGATGTTGGAAGATTAGTTTCTTTTTTTACTAAAAGTGGTGGTGTAGTCCTAGATCCATTTAGTGGTGTAGGATCAACGCTTAAAGCATGCGCCATTTTGGGACGTAATGGTTATGGCATTGAGCTTTCAAAGCGTTACTATGACTTAACCAAAAAAAGGTTGAAGGAAGAAGTTGATTCTGACTTATTGAGAAACATAGATCAAAAAGTAATTCGCGGTGATGCATTAAAAGCTATCGATAAATTTGAAGATGATTTTTTCGATTTGATTGTTACTAGCCCACCCTACTGGAACATTCTTCATAAGCAAGATCATAAGGTTAGGCAAGAAAGACAAGCGAAGAAGCTTGATACGAAGTATAGCGAAGACACTAAGGATTTGGGCAACATTAAAAGCTACGATGAATTTGTTTCAACTTTATCGGGATTTTTTAACAATTGTAGCAGAGTTCTCAAGCCTAAAAAGTATCTTTGCGTTATCGTAAGTGATTTTCGAGATAAAAGTAAGTTTCATATGTTTCATTCAGATTTAGCAATGAAGCTTGAAGCTGGAAACTATGCATTAAAAGGAATTACGATATTGTACCAGCGACATAAAAAAGTATTTCCGTACGGTTATCCTTATTCGTATGTTCCAAATATTCACCACCAATACATACTGATATTGCAAAATGCTAAAGAAGAATAAAATTTATATTGGCGATTGTTTAGAGCTCTTTCCGCAGATACCAGACGGAAGTGTTGATTTGGTTGTTATTGACCCACCGTATAACTTAGGCAAGGACTTTGGTAATGAGAGCGATGTATGGGGCGATGTTCAAAGTTGGTTAGACTGGTCTAAGAAATGGTTGAATGAATCTGAGCGTGTTTTGAAAGATTCAGGTTCAATATTTGTCTACGGAATACATCATTATATTTGTTACATTCAGTGTTATTTGTATGAAACGGGCATGCATTACGGGCGTCAGTTTATATGGCATTATGAGAACGGATGGTCTAAATATACGCGCTCTCCCGCAGCTACTTATGAGCCCATCTTATGGTTTTACAAAACGAAAAAATATTATTATAAAGAAATGCGAGAACCTTACAAGAGTAAGGAGAGATTAAAATACAAGATAACGAAGAACGGTAAAACATGGCAGCCCAACCCTAACGGAAAAATATCTGGTGATGTTTGGAAAGTTCCCACATTGGCAGGTAGAAGGTTTGCGGATGAAAAGGTTGCACATCCTACCCAGAAGCCGCTCCAATTATGTGAAAAGATTACTAAATACTTTTGCCCTGAGAATGGTTTGATTCTGGTTCCGTTCGCAGGCTCTGGTAGTGAATGTGTTAGCGCTGCATTAAATGGCAGAAGTTATATCGGGTTTGAGCTTAATAAGAAATACGTCAGCATAGCGGAAGAGCGACTTAAGACAAAAAAGAAACAGCAGGAGCAAGAAAAGGAGCTTTTGCTGATTGGTGATGTTTAAACAAGATTAGCAGTTATTTCTCACTTTGAAGATACTTACCATAGCTAGTTTCATCGAGGGCTAATTCTCGTCCCAAAGTTTTTTCTAATCCATTTTTCAATGATGGTTTATCAATATCAATATAGAACCTACCATCGGAGAATAAGACCTTGCTTCTATTCCAAACTAACATAATCGCTGCCGTCAAGGTTAGTGAGTTGATTCGAATTGACCCGACCCCATTTTTAAGCCGGTTGTAAGTTGTTGTTTCCGGGTTGGGGTTGTTGTCTTAAAAATTCTTCCGGTGTTAAGCCGTTAAGAGTTCTGTGCGGCCGGAAGGTATTAAATTCAATCCGCCAGTCCTCGATAATCTCTCTTGCTTCAAACAGCGTCGAAAAATAATGCTCGTCCAGACATTCGTCACGGAACTTGTCGTGAAAGCTTTCGACGAAGGGATTATCCGTCGGTTTTCCGGGCCGAATGAAATCCAGTTTCACGCCATTGCGATAAGCCCACTCGTCCAACACTTTGCTGATAAACTCCGGTCCGTTATCCACGGTGATCGCCACAGGTAATCCACGCCGTAAAGCAAGCTTCTCAAGTACCCGCTTCACTCTTTCACCGCCAAGCGACGTATCGACCTCAAGCGCCAGACACTCATGCGTAAACGTATCGACGATTGAAAGCGACCGGAACTTTCGGCCTTCCCAGAGTTTGTCATGAATAAAATCCATCGACCACTGTTGGTTTGCTCGTACAGGTCTTTCCAACGGCACTCTCACTGCGGCTTTCAGCTTCTTTCGCTTCTTCACCCGCAAGGATAAGCCTTCCTGCCGGTAAATCCTCTCTACGCGCTTGTGATTAACCAACACGCCTTCCCTGCGAATAATCTTATGAAATTTCCAAGCGCCGTACTTTCGGTACCGTGAAGCCAGCTCTTTGAGTCGTTTCCGGATTCTTTCGTTGAGCTCACTAAACCTCGGCCGGTAACTGAACACCGTCCGTGAAACGCTCACCAGCACACAAGCCCGACGCTGCGACAGCCCAAAGCTTTTCATGGCAAACTCCGCTGCCATCTTTTTGGCCTTGGGCCTTAGAAGTTTTTTGAGCAGATCGCTTTCAGAGCCTGGATATCCAGTGTTTGATCAGCCACGATCTGTTTCAGACGCCGGTTTTCATCTTCAAGGCCTCTCAAACGCCTGGCATCCGAGACTTCCATGCCCCCGAATTTGGCTTTCCACTTGTAATAGGTATTCTGACTGATGCCGTATTTCCGGCATAGATCCCCGGTTTTCATCCCGGCATCTGACTCCTTTAGAATTCCGATGATCTGCTCTTCCGTGTGTCTTTTTCGCATCTTGAGCCTCCTGATTTTGTTGTTTTACCACCCGGAGTCTCAACTTTCAATTGGCTTTTATTTTGGGGGTCGGGTCAAAAAATACAAGCTGTCAATTAAAAGCCAAATTCAATAGGTCATCACTGTTAGTGTAAAGTATTAGTGGCCAAAAAGGGCTAACACGAGTCATCATTAGATAATCATAAAAGCATGTAACTACTTATCATTGGCAAAGATAAGGTAAAAGTTGCAATCATCCACAAACCACAAATTTCCAACGCATAACCCAAAGGTCTGCAGAATGTCGCATTTCACCTAAATTGCGAGATGGTGAAAAAAAAGATAATACCTTATCCTTCCTTCTGGCTTTTATCAGATTAAAAACTAGTAAGACTTTCGGAGTCTTTTTTGCATGTTGTCCGTTGGAAAAAATCCCTTAATATCTGAAATCTTGCATTCATAAGTACTTACCGTAATAAGAATCTTATCTATAAAAAAGTTCACAGAATATGAACGGCCTTATTGTAAATACGCCTCCCATGGAGGCATATTTTGCTTAGAACCCATAACTATAAGACAAGATTAACGATAGAACAAAAGAATGACGCGGTGCTTTATAGCCAAATTTTATATCTAATTGTCTTAGCCTTAGAAATAGCAGATAAAAGTCATGAGGATGCAGTAATGTATCAAAAAAGTAGATTGGAAAACCTATGAAAACATAGTAAAATCAAACCTATGAAAAAACACTATTCGATAAAAGACGTTGCGAAGATCCTTGGTGTTAGTACGCGTACGCTTTTGAACTGGGAAAACGCTAAGAAGATTCCTCAAGCAAAGAGGGATCCCATGAATAACTACCGTTATTATTCAGAACAAGATATTAATAAGCTCAAGAAAATCACAAGGCGACCGTTGTGAACTTAGACGAGAAGACTTCAGTTGCTATATATGCACGTGTTTCAACAGAAGAGCAGACGGAGAATTTTTCTCTAGGGGCTCAATTAGAGTTGTTGCGTAAGCACGCAGAAGAACATCGTTACCATGTTATTGATGAATATGTGGATGGTGGATACTCAGGGACGTCTTCAAACCGCCCAGCTTTCCAGCGGATGCTAAATGATGCACGAGAAAGAAAATTCCAGATTATTCTTGTATATCGACTAGACCGTTTTTTCCGGAATAACCGGGCCTTGCTCACTGTGAGCGAAGAGCTTGAACAGTTTGATATAGGCATTAAATCACTTACTGAACCATTTGACACCTCAAACCATCTCGGGAAATTCATTCTTTCGCTTTTCGGCTCTTTGGCACAACTTGAACGAGATACATTTATGGAACGATCCAAAATGGGGCGACTGAGACGGGCTCGGGAAGGTTATTATTCAGGTACGAATCCTGTGAAGTTCGGATATCAGTGCTCAGAGGACAGACGAAAACTCTTCTACCATCCTGTTGAGTCAGAAGTCGTGAAGATTATTTTTAATCAATATTGCCAGCCTGAGGCATCCTTGGTGAAAATAGCCAAGTATCTTAATGAGCATGGCTATAAGACAAAGACAGGAGCATCGTGGCGTGGGGATGCGGTGCATGACATTATCCGGGACCCTATTTATACAGGGATTTGGTTTGCCAACCGGTATACCCAAAAAGGGAAATTGAAACCCAAAAAAGATTGGATTCAGGTTCCCGTTCCTGTAATCATTTCGAAGGATGTTTTTCAGAAAGCGCAGGAGTGGTTAATTGCGAGAAGAAACTATACGGTTAAAAACGTCAAATATAAGTATTTGTTGCAAGGCCTTATTAAATGCGGTGATTGTAGCAGCTCTGTCTCCGGGACAGCTGATAAACAGCATCGAGTAGTGAACGGGAAGCGGTATGGCCCCTACCTGCAGCTTTATTATAGATGCACGCATTTTGTGAAAAATATATATAAGAAGACAGTAAACTGTAACCTTCGCTACATGCCTGCAAAATCTTTGGAAGATGTAGTCTGGGGGAAGATAGAAGAGATTTTTACTAATCCCAACCTGATTAGCAAAGCGGTTGAATACCAAAAAGATCACGAACTAGACGGTCGGGAGCAACTGGAAAAAGAATCCGTAAAGGTAGGGTTGCGTTTGACTGCTTTGCAAAAGGAGGAGCGACGTATGCTTGAAGCATATCGGCAAAACATTATTTCGATGGAACAGCTCCGAGATCAGGTTCTACAAATCAAAGAAGAATCCGGTCGTCTTTCAAAAAGGAAGGATGATATCGTAATGTTGCAAACGTCAACAAATACAACCGATGTCCAAGAGTCAATAGATTACGTTCTACAGGTAAAAAAGGGCATTGACAAGTTTACATACGAAACAAAAAAGAGACTTTTGCATCTTTTAAACACGCGAATAATAGCTAATATCGATGGTTTGATTGATATCTTGTGCACCATTCCTTCCAAAGATGCATGTATTTCCCCCAAGGAGAAAAGCTTTTTTTCCCTGCAGCCGTCGGCAGGACCCATTTGCTTGCGATCAGCGGCCTGCACTTAACGCTGATCGCCGGATCGATTTATTATCTCCTCATTTTTCTTAATGTCAGACAACGTTTGTCCGCAGCGGCAGCTTTTTTAACCGCAGCCTTTTATGCGGTTCTTTGCGGATGGGGGGTCCCAATCCAAAGGGCCTTTTTAATGGCCGGTGTTATTTTTATGGGAATCATCCTGGAACGAGAGATTCACATGTTGAATCTTTTTTTCTTTGCACTCTTTATGACTTTGATTCAGGATCCTCTCCGGTTAACGTCCATATCTTTTCAGATGTCATTTTTGTCGGTATTTTCTTTAATTTGGCTTTTGCCCAGGCTGGGGGCCTTTAAAAATTCCCGCTACGGGCTTTTGACCAATACGACCGCCGTTATTCTTGTGGGAACCTTTCCGGTGATTATTTATTACTTTCACACCTTTTCTCTCATTAGCCTGCCGGCGAATCTGACCGTGATTCCGCTGTTTCATGGTGTGCTTTTAAGCGGATTGTTATCCCTGATTTTTAGTCCTTTTCCATTTCCGTCTGATTTGTTGATGCTGTTCTGCACGTTTCTTCTGAACATCACTCTCAGAGTTGTGACTTGGATGGCTTCGATTTCGCACAGTTTTTTATATGTGCAGCCCCCTTCGATTTTAAAACTGAGCTTTTATTATGGATTTATGCTGATATTTTTAGGAATGCAGAAACGAGAGGACGTCATCAAAGATTATTTGAAGTTTTTCTTCCTGACTGGCTGGATCATATCCGCGGTTTTGATCTTTGTCCCGGGCCCCGGATCCGGTTTTGAATTAATTTTTTTTGCCGGAGGAAACCATACGCTGGCCTATGTCCGGTTTGCGCCGGATGAAAAATGGTTAATCAACACAGGGAGTGCAGCGCAGGGGCGTCAGGCCCGATGGCTGCTTGTCCCTTTTTTTAAAGCTCAAGGGGTCAATCAGTTCTCGGGTATTGTTTTATCCGGACTTCAGAAAAAACATATCGGAGGCCTCAAAGAGATTTCTGAGCATGTGTCATTTAAGCAGTTATTTTTTCCGGTATCAAAAAATAACCGTTTGTCATCAGATGATTTTAGAAAAACGGGTATGCATCCGGTCATTGGAGAGCGGCAAATTGCCGGAAAGGATGCTGCCTCAATTGAAGCGGTCGGTAGGGTTAACGGGGAATTGATTTTAAATATCCGTCATAAAAACCACAATTTTTTAATTCTGCCGGGATTGAGCCTGGATGTTTTTGAGCAGGTGAGGAAAATCAAAGAACGCCTGGGTCATCTGGAGATCCTTTATGTTCCGGCACGTCAAAATGATTTTGAGATCTTTGATGGAAAGACCCGGCTGAGTGAACAGCTTAGACCGCATGCGGTTATTTTTTATGATTGTAAAAAAAACTCACAAGCCCCATTGCCGTATGTCCCGCTCTGCCTTTCCGGGACAGGCGCAATCACTTATACCTCCGGGAAAATAGGCTCGCGGGATGTTTTGAAAGCCAGCTCTTTTCTGAAAGGAGAGCTATTGACGTGTTCCCTCTAGGAATAAAAGTCCTAATGGGGTAAAAAAGGCTCAGTTGAAGGCTTGAAAAGCCGTTGTTTTGTGCCTTGAAGCACTTATGAAACTTGATTATAATAAGCGACTCATGTTGTCCTAATATTTCAATATCGATTTATTTTTTACCACCAGGAGGAACCCGCGTGACACAGGTCCAATCTGACCTTGAAATTATTAAACGAGCCCAGGAACAGGACGCTGAACTCTACCGGGCCATCGGAGATTTAGAAGACATCCCCGAACAGCGTGAAGTGCTTAAGGCCGAATTTGAGGCTGAAAAGAATCGTCTGAAAGAGCTGGAAACAGAACTTAAAACCAAGCAGCTCACCCAAAAGGAAAAAGAAGGGCAGTTGGCGCAGAAAGAAGCGAATGTGAAAAAATTAGATGGCCAATTGTCTCAGGTGAAAACGAATAAGGAATATTCGGCTCTGCAGCAGGAAATCGCTTCTTTAAAAGCGGATAATTCAGTTTTGGAAGAAGAAATCATCCGTTTCATGGATGAAATTGAAGCTGCCAAGGAAGAAGTCCAAAAAGAGCAGGAACGCATCAAGGTGTGTGAAAAAGATCATCAGGCCAAAGGGCAGAAACTGAATGAAACCGAAAAGGCCGCTAAAGAAATCGTTGAGCGCTTAAAAACCCAGCGCGAAGAGATTTTAAAACAGTTGAGTCCCGATGTCCGCACGATGTATGAGAATTTTGTTAAAAAGCATCGCGGGCGGGCCCTTGCTCCTGTTGAGGGTAATGTCTGCGGTAATTGCAAAATCACATTAAGAGCGCAGATTATTAATGAAGTGCTGCTCGGCGAAACGCTTGTCGTTTGTGATTGTAATTGTTTTCTCTATTCCGATAAAAAAGCGGATGCATAAGGACTCTGGCGATGATCAAAGTCGTCAACGTTTCTTTCCGATCTCTCTCCCGTTTGTGTTATCCCGGCAAACGCCCCTGGTGACCGTATGATGGAATGGTTGACCGGTGCACTCCCTAAGATTCTGACCATTCTTTCTGTTGCCGCAATTATTTTATATCAGTTGAAATCCGGTTATTGCAGGACCCTCCGTCCGGAGTTGCTTTCAAAAATACACGTGGTACGTATTGCCGGAGGGGTTTTATTGATCATCCTTTTGATGATGCCCCTGGATGCCGTTTTGTTGAATCTTATCCGCCAATCGACACATCCTCTGGCAGGAACGATTGCCGAGTTCGGCGGCTTTATAGGACGCCATTTTCACCCCTGGTTTTTTGTCGTGATTTTATATGCAGTGGGCATTGTGACGCATAAGCGTATAGTCCGCCATCACGCTTTAGGTGCGCTTGATGCGGCAGTTTTAAGTGCGGTCTTAAGTTTTGCCTGCAAATTTATATTCCTGCGTGCACGTCCTTATGCAGACATGGGGGCTTACTCTTTTTTAAATTTTTCCGGTTTGCTTCATGACGCCCGAAAGTTTCAGAGTTTTACTTCCGGTGACGTCGCAGTGGTTGCGGGAATCTGTTTCTATTTTTTTTATACCGTGGAAAATAAACTCATTAAGTTTATGCTGGCACTTCTGCCTCTGTGTACCGCTTTCTCAAGGGTCTATGCCAATAAACACTGGCCGACGGACGGATTGTTAGCCGCAGGCCTGGGCCTTCTCTCCGCTTATGTCCTTATAAGCATAACCGCCACTTCTTTGATCGAAAGAAATAATACCCCGTCGAATTTATCCAGCACCGTTTAAAGTGATGAGAGTCTACAAACGTCCCGAAGAAGAATTGCTCATCGAAACCGATTACCGTATTGTTTATGACGATGAATGGTTTATGGCAGTTGAGAAACCGGCGCCCTTACCGGTTCATGCGGGTGGCCGTTTTAAGGAAAAAAATCTTTTGTCATTTTTGAAAAGAGATTTCCCTGCGCTTTGCGGCGGGTTACGCATCGTGAACCGTCTTGATTCGGAAACAAGCGGCCTTGTGCTGATTGCCAAGTCATCGGATTCTGCAGGAAAACTGGGAACTGTTTTTGAGAAAAGACAAATCAATAAAGAGTATCAGGCGGTCGTATTAGGCGTGCCAAAGGAAAAAAAGGGGAGTGTTTCAATTCCTCTCCGCGATACAATCGATCGTTCACATCGCTTAAGTGCACCTGATGAGCAAGGACAAAAGGCGATCACGGATTATGAGATTTTGAAGAAGGATAGGGCCGCCGCACTTCTTAAAATCGTTCCGCATACAGGGCGTATGCATCAAATTCGTGCCCATATGGCCTTTTTAGGGCATCCCATTGCCGGAGATAAGATCTACATCGATCTGTCGGTGTTTGACCGCTATGTCCATGAGGGCTGGCAGGAAGATATGCTTGAAATCATTAAAGCCCACCGGCTGCTTTTACATGCGTCAAAACTGGAATTTTTACACCCCTGGACAGCTAAGTCTATTTGTTTTGCCTCAGAGCCTCCGGCCTGTTTTTCCCAATACCTCCAATCGGCTATACATTAAGTAGACTTTAGTCTGAAAATAGCCTGAAACCCTTGATGTTCTAAGCCTCTGGCATTATTCCCATCATCCCCGGCAGTGTTTCCTGGCATCGTTATCCCATAAATTGTGAATAGACTTTTCAGCCCCACAACCCATTGGGGCCTTTTTTTTAGTTCATGCTAAATGTTGTATCTTATTGAAATCATAAAAGTTACAAAATTAGGTGTTGACACCGGGGTTAATAAAAAATATACTTCACCCGATAATAAAGGTGGTAGAAAGTGGTGGGAAGTGGTGGATTCCACAAAGGAGCTTAAATGTTTTACGGGGAACACGAACACACGCTAGATGCGAAGGGAAGGGTGATCATCCCTGCCAAGTTCCGTGAAATATTTAAAGAGCGGTATGTGGAAAAATTTGTCATCACGCGCGGATTGGATCAGTGCTTATTTGTTTTTACCGAAGATGTCTGGAAGGCTCAGGAAAAGAAATTCCGGGATCTTTCTTTTACGCATCAGGAATCGCGTAAATTCAACCGTTTATTTTTCTCGGGCGCCAGTGAAGTGGTTTGTGACAAACAGGGCAGAGTTTTAATCCCAGAATATTTGAAGTCTTATGGTTCGATTAAACAGGATGTCATGATTATCGGTGTTTCTGACCGTATTGAAATTTGGGCCAAAGAGATGTGGAAGAAGTTTTTTGAAGACAATAAAGACAGTTTTGAAAGCTTGGCGGAAAAACTTATTATTCAACCGTAACGAAAGGGGGCGCTGTGGCTTATCGATCAAGAGGAAAGATGGGAGTGGATATTCTTCGATTTGAAGGTGACTTGAATGCCGGTGAAATGATTAAAATGAAGAATCGTCTGACGCGTCTTTTGAATAAAAACCATAAAAAACTGCTGCTTGATTTAAGCCGTACCCGGAATGTTGAGTTGGCAGGCGTCGGGATTTTAGTTGATCGTCTTCGCAGTATTCGTGCGCAGCGCGGTGATATCAAGCTTTTTAATATTCGTCCCGAGGTTCAAAAGACTCTGCAGATGATTGGGTTGAGTGGCCTGATCGAGTCTTTTCCGACGGAGGAAGAGGCTATCCGCAGCTTTGGGGCATAAAGCAGTTCTTCTAAATGAAGTCATAAATTATCTTAAACTTTGCCCCGGAATGACGGCGGTGGATGGGACACTTGGGGATGGTGGCCACTCCACCGCGATTCTGGAAAGAATTTCACCGGACGGACGGTTGATTGCGGTTGATCAGGACCCGGAAGCGGTGAATCGATGCCGCAGCAAATTTTCCACCGAGAATAGAATTGATTTTGTTGTCGAGAATTTCAGGAATATCCCTGAAATCCTAGCCCGGCTTAATCTTAAGCATGTTGATGCCGTAATATTAGATGTTGGTTTTTCATCGGATCAGCTTGAAGACAGCAGCCGGGGATTTAGTTTTGACCGGGACGGACCGCTTGATATGCGGATGAGTCCTCAAAGCCCATTGACGGCTTGCGATTTAATTCATGATCTTTCTCAAGGGGAGTTGGAAAGAATTTTCAGGGAATACGGTGAGGAAAGATGGTCTCGTCGTTATGCGCAGGCGATCTGCCGCGAGCGGGAGATTTCACGAATCGAGACAACGGCTCAATTAGCCGGTTTGATTCAAAAATGCACACCTTTTCGCCCGTCTCCCAAAAAGAAAAAATCCGGTTTTAAGCGAATTCATCCGGCGACCAGGGTTTTTCAGGCTTTGCGGATTGCTGTGAATGATGAATTGGGTGCTTTACGGGATGCCCTTAAGGGGGTATGGCCGTTACTCAGCCGGGGAGGGAAAATTGCGGTGATTTCTTTTCATTCTCTTGAAGATAGAATTGTGAAATGGCAATTCCGTGAATGGAAAGCCGGGGGAGAAGGCACCATTTTAACACCCAAACCGGTTACCCCGACAGAAGAAGAAGTTAAACAAAATTTAAGATCACGAAGCGCAAAATTGCGTGTCATGGAGAAAAGCCTATGAAAGGAAGCGGAAAAATTATCGTTGTGAGCGCCGTTGTTGCAACGTTTCTTATCCTCTATGTGCACACCCAAATTTCTCTGTTCCGCGTTTCTTATCAGATTGATGCCAAGAATAAGGTCCACACCCGCAAGATCGAAGAATATCGATTCCTCAAATATGATGTTGATCAGTTAAAGGCCCCCAAAGCGCTTGAAGAAAAAATGAAGGTGATGAAACTGGATCTTACACTGCCTGATGATATTCAGGTGGTCAAAGTTCCTTTCTATCGGGAGGCGTCGCTGCCTTTGGGTGGACGTCAGGCCGGGGTGAAGTCTTTCTCTGAGCAAATGATGGGTTTCCTCGGTAAGTGGATTGATGTCGCCCAAGCCAAAACCGAGAGTTGATCCGGTTTTGTTGTGGTTTTATTCAAAATTCATTTTCCCATATTAACTAATTTATAGAAGCCTGAATTCATTTTTTATCTTCCCGATCATTTGAATTTGTGGTCTAATTTTCTTCATGGCAGATTCCTTTCCCAAAAGCCGTCTTTGGATTCTTTCCTTTTTTGTTGTCTCTCTTTTTATTCTGATCGCCTATCAGCTCGTTCAACTTACCGTGATCCGGAGAAATACGCTTTTAGACGCGGCCGAGAGACAGCATCAACTGCGTGTTACCATCCCCCCTTTACGGGGCCGCATTCTCGATAGCGAAGGAAAAGAGCTGGCGACGAGTTTGAAGGTACCGTCGATTTACGGTGTTCCGCGTCTTCTGTCCAGTCCTGAACGCGAAAGTCTGGCCCATAAAGTCAGTGATATCTTAAAGCTTGATTATAAGAGTGTCCTTGAACGGCTGTCGCGGGATAAATCATTTGTCTGGCTTAAGCGGCGGGTTTCGTTTGAAGAGGCTGAAGAGATCCGTAAGCTTGAACATGCGGGATTGGGTATTCTTGAAGAGTATAAGCGTTTTTATCCTCTCGGCGATTTAGCCGCACATGTTTTGGGAATTGTGAATATTGACAATGAAGGACTTGAAGGCATTGAACAGGTTTATAACTATGAACTCAGCGGCCAGCCGGGAAGGCGCTATACCAAACGCGATGCCTTCGGAAGGGAAATTAAGGCTTTTGAAATTGAAGCTATTCCGGCGGTTAACGGTAAACGCATTTATCTGACGATTAACCAATATATTCAATATATTACCGAGCGGGCGTTGGATGCCGCGTATACGAAATGGCGGGCCAAAGGAGCCACGGCCGTGATGATGGAAGCCAAAACAGGACGCATTCTGGCTCTGGCCAACCGGCCGACTTATGATCCGAATCATCCCGGCGAATCGACGGCGGATATGCGCCGTAACCGCGCCATTACTGATATGTATGAACCCGGATCAGTCTTTAAAATCGTGGCGTTTGGTGCTGTGCTGAATGAAAAAAAACTGACACTGGAAACGATGATTAACTGTGAAAATGGGGAATACCGCTATGGTTCACATGTTTTACACGATGCCCACCCCTATGGGCTGCTGAATGTTCCCGAAGTCCTGATTAAATCCAGTAATATCGGTACGGTCAAAATCGCGGCCTTTTTAGAACCTAAAAAATATTACGAATATATCCTGGGGTTTGGGTTTAAATCCCCAACGGGGATTGACCTTGCCGGTGAGGCAACCGGTTTTATCCGTGCTCCGGATCAATGGTCAAAGACTTCGGCTTATAATATTCCCATGGGCCATGAAGTGATGGTGACCTCTATCCAGATGGCCAGGGCCGTTGCCATGTTAGCCAACGGAGGTAATCTTGTAACACCGTATATCGTAGAAAAAGTCGTGGATGATGCAGGCGTGATTATTAAACAAAATCAACCGGTCATTAAAGCTGGTCCCCTATCGTCTGAAACGACGGCGATTATGAGAGAGCTCATGCACCGCGTTGTGGAAGAAGGTACCGGGAAAAGAGCCAAGATCGATAAAATTCCCGTTGGCGGAAAGACGGGAACCGCTCAGAAAGTTCTCCCCAACGGAAAAGGGTACTCCCACAATACCTTTATGTCCTCTTTCGTCGGATTCGCACCTTTGAACGATCCTCAGATTGTGATGGCCGTGATGCTTGACGATCCCAGACCCAGTTATTATGGAGGAACTGTGGCGGCCCCTGTTTTTAGCGAAGCGGTTGAATCGGCACTCTATACCACCGGATATATTCCTGAGGATGCCGAGGTCTTTACTCCCCAAACACCGGATCTCCCTCTGGAGGAAAAAAAGATTCCCCCCCAAATACAACCCGTTTAGAAAAAGACGGGGATGCTTGTTTTATTCTTCTAAAAACGATATCCTACAGAAACTTTTCTCTCTAAAGGATTCGCCATGAGCACTTTCTTAAGCGACAAATCGAATATTCCCTTAAAAACCGAAGAGGATCTTGCCGGTTATTTTCAGGCTTTTGCCAAACCCCGTGAGGCCATGGCTGTCGGCGTGGAGGTTGAAGTTCTTGGGGTCATACGGGAAACGGGTAAGGCTTTAGCTTATCATGGTGAATTGGGGGTCCATACCATTCTCAAGGCATTGGCCGAAAAATTTCAATATGAACCGGTTTTTGAAAAAGAAAATATTATTGCCCTAAGACGCTTTGACAGTACGATTACCCTTGAACCGGGAGGGCAGGTTGAGTTGAGTGCGCCCCCGGCGACTAATGTTTTTGAAATCCAGGAACAAGTCACCCGTTTTTTAGATGAATTACGGCAGATTCGTGCGATTTACCCAGCCATTGACTGGCTTGCTACGGGGATACAGCCTTTTAGTCCTCTTGATGAAATTGAATGGGTCCCAAAAGAACGGTATCACTTCATGGCCGAATATCTCAAATGCCGCGGAACTCAGTCGCATGAAATGATGAAGCGGACTGCAACCAATCAGGTCAATGTCGATTATCTGGATGAAGAAGATGCGATGGATAGTCTGAAAGTCGTTTTGGGGCTGACGTCCATTGTCTCAGCGCTCTTTTCCAACTCCTGTTTTTCAGACGGTCGGCCAAATGGTTTTCTGAGTAAACGGCTTGATATCTGGAATCATACTGACCCCGCCCGGACGGGCTTATTGATCGAGTTCACGCATGAAGGCCGACGCTTTCAGGACTATTTGAACTATCTTTTGGATATGCCCATGCTTTTTCTGGTGCGTAACGGACAATGGATCAAAATTGAAAATCTGACTTTTAGACAATTTCTTCATGCCGGATATCAAGGGCTGCAGCCGACACTGGCGGATTTTGAACTACATCTCAGTAGTGCCTTTCCGGAAGCGCGTCTTAAACAATACCTTGAGATCCGAGGGGTTGACTGCCAGCCTCCTGAATTGATCGCTTCGGTCGCAGCTTTTTGGAAGGGATTGCTTTATTGCCAGGAGGCCCGCGATGCGGCCTGGGAACTTGTGGGGTTTGTTTCTGATGCCGAGCGGCTTGAATTGCATCAGGCGGTCGCTAAACAGGGACTCAATGCAAGACTCAGGCATCTTTCGATCCGCTCATTGGCCGAAGAATTGGTGGAGTTGTCCTGTCAAAGTCTTGCCCGGCAGACAACCCGTGATGAAAAACGTGATGAATGCCGTTTTCTACAAACGATCCGTGAAAAAATCATCCGTTCTTCAAAATCCCCGGCCGAATCTTTTTTGGCCTGGTATCAGGCAGCTAATCCAGGGAAGCCTGTAGAAGTGATTGATTATTTAAGCATTCAGTAATTTGAAAAGAATCTATGGGGGGATATCGGGATGGCAGGATTCGGTTCTTTCGCACCTAACAACAGGTTTTACTAAGGTAAAACCTAAAGGTGCTTCAGTAACCGCCCACAAGCCTTGAAGGAATTCGATGCTCCTGAGTCGCATCTCTAATAGCGGGCAAGGCTTGTTCCCTTCGAATCCTGTATAATGAAAAATATCGGGATGGCAGGATTCGAACCTGCGACCTCTCGGACCCGAACCGAGCGCACTAGCCAAGCTGTGCTACATCCCGATAGCATAAAAGAGTGTAAAGATTAGAGAGAATTCGGCCATCTGTCAAGTAGGAGTTATGGCTGTAAGGGAAAGTTCAAATTCGTACGATAGAGCTTTGTGTTAAAATAAACTTCATGTCTTTGCGAAAATCAGGCTTCTAAATTGAAAAAAACCGTTTTTATTTTATTTTTGTTTCAATTCGGTATGATGACCATGCTGTCATTTGCCAAGGAAGATGTCATGAAAGAAAAAAAAGCTGTATTTGCCGGCGGATGTTTTTGGTGTGTGGAATCGACTCTGGAAAAGGTTCCGGGTGTGATTAAAGTTATTTCCGGTTATACGGGGGGGCAGAAATTGAACCCGACCTATGAACAGGTTTCGCGTGGCGATACGGGGCATGTTGAGGCGATTGAAATCACTTATGATCCCGATCAGGTCACTTATGATCGATTACTTGAGGCCTTTTGGCAGGAGATTGATCCGACCGATTCCGGCGGACAATTTGCGGACAGGGGATCACAATATAAGACCGCTATTTTTTACATGGATGAACAGCAGAAGGATCTGGCTGAAAAGTCACGTGACCGCCTGGGAAAATCAGGGCGTTACGATAAACCGATTGTCACACCGATTCTGCCCGCCGTTACGTTTTATCCGGCTGAGGATTATCACCAGAACTATGCCAAGAAAAATCCTGCCCATTATGGAATGTACCGCTTTGGATCCGGCCGTGAGCCCTATCTGAAAAAAATCTGGGGTGCTGATAAGCCTCAAAAATAAGGTGTTAGGCTGCATCGTTTCTATATTTATCGTCTTTTCCCCGGCTGGAAAACCCCATAAATATTTTTGTAAACTCTTGAAAATCAGCGATTTACCGGGTATCTTTCCTACAGGTAATAAACTGAGCGATTTGGCAGTTCAATGCATCAGTTTGTTTCTTTGACAAAGGCAAACCTTTCACTGAAGAGACAGTGAGTTCATCCATTAGTTTACCGGGATGAAGAAGCGATTCGGGGACGTTTTACTGAGAGGTAGTACAGCGCGGCAGCTTTAAAAAGCTGAATTCGCTGCACAAGTGCCTCTAACAATTTTGAACTCAGCAACCCACAATTTCAAAATTGAAGAGGCACTAGTAAAACACTAAACCTATTGCACGGTTTAGGGCAAAGCCAAGGGACCTTCAAAAGAAAGGCATCAAGGTCAGCCGGTTACCAAAGATAAATGAGATAGACACGCTCGTTTAAACGGAGGATCTGGTGCCCAGATTGAATCGATTAAAGAATTTTATATCCTGGACTATCCAATGTTTTTCTTTTAAAAAACGAAGCCGCCGTAGATCTAAACGCATTCCTTCCTCTCAAGACCGCAGAAGATATCCCCGTCTGGAGACGCATAATCTCATGCGGGTTTTAAACGTGAATAGTCAACCCGCGCAGGATGTCATGAATTTAGTGGATATTTCAGAATCAGGTTTTCAATTTTTAAACACACGCAGATATCCTGCAAGTACCGTTTTGCGCGTCATTGTGAATGTCAGGCAGATTGATCAGCAGATTCCCATGAAGGTCAAACTCGTCTGGTCCCACCCGATACGCTTAAAAGTTGTCTGGAATCAGGCCTTAGCAAACTCAAACGGTTCCGGATCTCATGCCGGGGCCTCTATCCTCGAAATGTCACAGGAAGACCGCCGCTTGTTAAAAGAATATATTCATTCGAAAATCGATATTATCCACCAATCGGCCGCCTAAACTTTGTGAATTTCATGGTGAACGTGATAAAATCTCCTATCCCATGAATCCAAACGACAGATCTCCTGACGGTTTAGACGAAAAAATCAAAGAATTTCAGTGCCTGCGTTGTACGGAGTGCTGTAAACAGCCGGGGTTTGTTTATCTGAAATCCGGTGAGGCCGAACGCATTGCACAATTTTTAGGATTAGATGTTTATGATTTTACCGATCGATACTGTGAAGTCATTGAACGTCAAAAGCTGGTTTTAAAAAAATATGCTGACGAATCCTGTGTTTTCCTAAAATCAGACGGATGTTTGATTCATGAGACAAAGCCGGTTCAATGCCGTGATTTTCCGATTCGGTGGCGAACACTGAAAAGCCTTGATTACTGCCAGGGGATTAAGAAATTACTTTAACCGCAGACGATATGCGCAAATTAACTCATCACGAACTGCTTGAACGGCAAAAAAATCAAAATAAATCCAAGCTGCCGTTTTGCGCGGTTTTAAACAATATCCGAAGTCTTCATAATGTCGGATCCATTTTTCGAACGGCCGATGGAGTGGGGATTGAAAAATTGTGGCTTTGCGGTATTACCGGAATTCCTCCATCAAATAAAATTTCAAAGACAGCTCTCGGGGCAGAAAAAGAAGTCCCTTGGGAATACCGTCAAGATCCCTGTGCTTTGCTGAGGGAACTTAAAAGCTCAGGCTATACAATCGTTTTTCTGGAGCAAACGCTTAAGAGCCGGCCTTATCAGTCTTTTATTCCCGCTGCCGACCGGCCGATTGCTTTAGTTTTGGGCAATGAAATCAGCGGCGTGGGGGATGAATTGCTTCCGCTGTGCGAACAGGCGATTGAGATTGAGATGTCAGGGTTTAAGAATTCATTGAATGTCACCGTTGCCTTTGGAATCGCGGCCTATCATATCCGCAATCATTTGTCGGCTAAATCTCACCAACAGAGCTTTTAAGCGAGTTCCCGGCAGAGCCGATAATATAACTTTAGGCACGAACTGCCTTTAAACCTGATTTGCACCGATTCCTGCTATGATCAAATTTTGCTTTAAAGACTTATTTCAAATGAAAATGGCACCGGCAGTGGTGTTTTTGTGCTTTTTTTGGGTGCAGAGCAGTGCCTTTGCTGACAGTGCCGGAAATGGATATCGGGTGGCTGTGATTAAAAGCCGGCTCCTTGCCCCTTATGACCAGGCCGCGCGCGGAATTAATGATTTTTTGAGCAGAAAAGATCCTTCGATCTCCGTGGATTTTTATGAACTTGACGGAGATCTTCACAAATGGGAAGAGATCAGCCGCGAGCTGGTGCAGTCTCATACCAATCTCTTAATGCCGGTCGGTACTGAGGCGGCTCAAGCTGTTTTGTCTAAAGATCCGGGGCTTCCGGTGGTAACCGCAATGGTTTATGACCCTTTTGGAACTGAGGGTGTTTTAAGAGGACATGATCCTGACCGGTTTTATGGAGCACCGCTGAAGATTTCCTGGGAGGCCCGTTTCCGCTGGCTCAAAAAGTATATGCCTGGATGGAAGCGTTATGCCATTATTTACCGGCCGGCTTTGAATCCATCACTCATTGAAGATGTCTCAGTCATTGCTTCCGCTTATGGTCTGGAGATCATGCCGCTGCCCATTGAATCCCTGGCTAATCTACGGGAAATGATTGAAAATGCCTATAAATATTCGGATGCCCTGCTGATGACGTTAGACCGGACTATTTATAACCAGGCGACCGCTAAAGAATTATTTCTTTTTTCGGCCCGTTATCGGTATCCTGTCATTTCATTTTCTCCGGCCTACGTGGAATCCGGTGCGTTGATGTCTTTTTCTGTTTTATTTGAACATAATGGCCAGGACGCTGCCAGAATTGCCTGGAATTTGCTTGAGGCTAAAATGGTTGCTCCGCATAGCGAGGAGCCGGCCGATATGCAGATTACATGGAATTTAAGTGTGGCTAAGACTCTCGGTATCGAATTGAGTCCCGAGGCTAAACGCGAGATCGATCAATTTATCGAAAAATGAATATGCAAAATCAATCTAAACGAATTTTTATCGGGCTGAGAGCGAAATCGGTTATTTTCAGCCTTGCGGTGAT
This sequence comes from Candidatus Omnitrophota bacterium, assembly GCA_020632475.1. Taxonomy (GTDB): domain Bacteria; phylum Omnitrophota; class Omnitrophia; order Omnitrophales; family Aquincolibacteriaceae; genus JACKFM01. The sequence goes on from JACKFM010000011.1 coordinate 24,763, forward strand.
GGCCACTCTGGCCATGATCAGTGGTGTTTATCTGACCAATTACAGTGAAAGGCTTGTTTCCCGCGAAGCCTTTGAAAGAATGGATACGATCGGACGGACTTTTTCGGTTAATGCCGAATATGGTGTGCTGACACGGGATGAAAAGTTTCTGGACGGTATCGTTGAAGGAATCTTCAAAGAAAAGGACATTCTCGCCGGTCTGGTTGTGACCACAGACGGACAGTTGCTTTCCGGTAAGGCGGTGGATAAGGATCAGCGGTCATTGAGCTATATTCAGGATCATGCCTGGGAAGGAATTCAATCCGCTAAGATGTATTCACAGGAAGTGCTTTCACAATGGGGGAAGGTTCATGTGCGCAGTTATCCGATCTATAGTGTTTTTGCCAACGATATTCAGGAATTAGGCCTCTTTGAAGAAACCGGAGAAGAACTTGAACAGAAAATCGGATACGTCACCATTGTTTTTTCGACCGAGAGAATACGCGGTGAGGTTAAGCGGGGGCAATCCGAAACTTTTTTAATGATTAGTATCTTTATGTTCGCGATATTGATCCTTATCTTTTTTATGGTCACTTTTTTTGTCGGGCATCTCAAGCGTCTGCTCTTGGCGACACAGAAGGTCGGTGAAGGGGGTATCCCGGAGGTCATTCGAATCAGTACCGGTGATGAAATGGAGCGTTTGGCCGAGGCTTTTAATACCATGACCCACGATTTGAAAAAGACCACGGTCTCACGGGATGCCCTGCTTACCGAAGTGGAGGAACGTAAAAAAACAGAAGAAGAGTTGCTGAGAGCAAAAAAAGAAGCCGAGATTGCCAATAGGCTTAAAAGTGAATTTCTTGCCAGCATGAGTCATGAAATCAGAACCCCCATGAATGCCATTTTGGGGATGTCTGAATTATTGTGGGAGGCAAAGCTTCCCGTAGAGCAGCATGATTATGTCAGAATTATCCGTAATGCAGGAACGACGCTTCTGAATCTGATCAATGATATTCTCGACCTGTCTAAAGTGGAGGCCGGTTATCTGGAACTTGAAAGCGTAGAGTTTAACCTTCGGGAATTGATCGAAAAAACAGCCGAAATTATGGCGATTAAGGCCCACGAGAAAGGGTTGGAAATGATTTCGCAGGTGGCTTCGGATGTGCCTGTGATTTTTATCGGTGATCCTTACCGTTTGAGACAGGTTTTAATCAATCTCATCGGAAATGCCGTGAAGTTTACCGAGAAGGGAGAAGTTCTTGTATCCGTGGAACAGGATCCCGGTAACCGCAGGCCGGGTGCACTGCTTTTTCAAATCAAAGATACCGGTATTGGCATTCCATCTGAAAAAATCGAAGCTATTTTTGAAAGTTTTACTCAGGTGGATTCATCGACTACCCGCAAATACGGAGGGACCGGCTTGGGGTTGACCATTTCGCGAAAACTGGTCGAGCTGATGGGGGGGAGGATTTCAGCTGAGAGTGAATTGGGCAGCGGCACCATTCTTTCTTTTACCGTTCAGCTGGGTGTCCCCGGGGAACCCAGAATGGAATCTCAAAAAGAAATTCAGACCAGTTTGCCCGAGGACTTTAGCGGTTTTCGCGTTTTGATTATTGATGATAATGAGACGAATAGGCAAATTTTACATTTAACTTTATCGTCATGGGGATTTGATGTCACCGAGGCCCGGAGCGGACAAGAAGCTCTTGAAATTCTGCAGAAAGCCGCGGATAAAGGACACCGCTATCATTTGCTGCTTTTAGACCGGCTTATGCCGGGGATGGACGGTTTTGAAGCTGCTGAGCGGATTAAAGAAAGATTTGGTCCGGATGGCATTGTTTTTATGATGATTACCTCGGACCGCCGTGCAGGTGATGTCGCGCGGGCTAAAGAACTGGGGATTGAGACCTGTCTGGTCAAACCGGTTCAGCAGGCCAGTTTGCGGGAGGCGATTATGCAGGCTATGCGATCGGTCACAATGCCGGAACAGGAAAAAGAACCGGCAGAATCTGTTCCGCAGGGAAAGAGGATCCCGCAAAAGTCCATTTTGGTGGTTGAAGATAATCCGGATAATCAGTTTCTGGTGAAGTCTTTTCTGAAAGAAGGCAATTATGAAATCGATACGGCTGATAATGGTGCGCAGGGGGTTGAAAAAGTAAAAGAAAAAAAATATGATTTGATTTTAATGGATTTGCAAATGCCGGTCATGGACGGATATACGGCAGTCAGGGCGATACGTCAATGGGAAGAAAGTCAGAAGAGAAAACCTGAAGACCGTATACCGGTTATTGCCTTGACGGCCAATGCCTTCAGAGAAGAAGAACAGAAGGCTTTGGATGCGGGCTGTGACCTTCGCCTGACCAAGCCGGTTTCCAGGGCTATTTTACTTGAAACGATTGAACGCTATATTCGCACATAAAGCCAAAGGGTTAATCCGGTATTTTGACCGGAGTATGATCTCTTGATTTGGAAAAAAAGAATTTTTGTCGTATTATGACACCATCAGACCATTAATTTGTGATTAGGAAAGGCGTAAGCATGAGTTCAAAACCCAAAGTTCTCGTTGTTGATGATGAAGAATGGAACCGTAAGATTTTAGAGTCCCACCTTGTCTCTCAAGGGATTGAAGTGTTCTCGGCTGCCGGTGGCAAAGAAGCGCTGGATAAAATCTCTGAACAGGAATTCGATTTAGTGCTCCTGGATATTATGATGCCCGGCATAGACGGTTTTGAAGTGTGCCGTGAAATTAAAAAGCAGCGTCATCTGCAGACGACTCCGGTGGTCATGGTGACGGCGCTTCAGGAGACCGCCGACAAGGTGAAAGGGCTGGATGCCGGAGCCTCGGATTTTTTAAGTAAACCCATTGATAAGGCCGAGTTGACAGCCAGGGTACGGGCGCATTTGCGGATTAAATCGCTGATGAATGAAGTTGAAGCGTGGAATCAGACGCTGGAACAGAGGGTCGCCGAACGCATTTTGCAGATTCGCGAAAAGAGCCGTCAATTGGACGAATCCTATTATCTGACCCTTGAAGCTTTGATTATGGCATTGGATGTCAGAGAACACGAAACGGGCAAGCATTCCCTTCGTGTTGCTTTTTATACGACCGAGCTTGCCAAGGCAGGAGGGGTGAAGGGGAAAGATCTGGAGGAGATTGCAATGGGATCTCTGTTGCATGATATCGGGAAAATCGGAATCTCGGATCAAATTCTTCTCAAGCCCGGAAAATTGACTACGGATGAATGGGTTGAAATGAAAAAACATCCCGGAATAGGGTGGAATATTGTTAAAGATATTGAATTTGTCGGACATGGACGAGACCTCATCCTTGCCCACCAGGAACGATATAGCGGAAATGGTTATCCTAAAGGGCTTAAAGGCAAGGAAATATGCACGGGAGCCCGGTTCTTTGCGGTTGCCGATGTTTTTGATGCCTTGATGTCCGAAAGACCCTATAAACCGGCATTTTCATTTGACGATACCCGCAAAATGATTGAACAGGCATCCGGGATCGATTTGGATCCGGACATTGTTGCAATTTTTATGTCCATGACCCGTGAACATTGGAGTGAAATCGATGCAGCTGTTGAAAAATGCACCTTTAAGGAACTTATCCGCCGTATCCGAAATGGGGATGGGCTGTTATAATCTCCCACTTTCATCCTCCCCGATGATTTCTTGATTCTACCGCTCTATAGTATTAAAAATAAGAACAAAGAAAATCAATATATAATTTAAACATGCAAAAATCCTCAAAACGCATTTGAGCATTTGATTTTAATCAGGGACCCAAGTATACTTTCTTTAGCATTTAAGAAAGTCAGCTGAACTTCTCCAGGCCATCAAGTTAACTGAGTCCCGCATCAGA
>JACKFM010000012.1 GCA_020632475.1 Candidatus Omnitrophota bacterium
CGTTTCACAAGCAACGCGCGATTTCGGATCCTGTGCTAAATAGGCATCCAAAACGGCATCTGAGATCTGATCACACATTTTATCGGGATGGCCCTCGCTGACAGATTCGGAAGTAAACAATTGGCGGCATTTCTTCATATCATAACCTCGCATCATGTTAAGTTTATTTTTAAAAAAATAAGCATCTTTAAGAGATTTTAAGAACGAAATATTAAATCGGCCTGTTGATAAGAATTGAGATCACCGATGTCATACCATCTGCCTTCAAGCGGGGCTGCATAAAGGGTATCTACTTGCGAAAGCCACTTCATATAGTGGCCGGGCTGGTCAGCATTATGGCCTTCACGTATATATCTGTCAAGCAAAACGCGGGTCTCGGCAGGCAGCCAGTACAGTCCGCAAGACGCCAGTGTTGTAGGCGGTTCCTGGGGTTTTTCATAGAAGGCAAGGACCTTTCTGTCTTCATCCAAAACCACAAGCCCATATTGCTTTGCCAGTTCCAAATCCTTAACATCATAGACTGCAATCAAAGGATGCGGACGTTTGCTCCGGGCAAAAGAAACAAACTGAACCAGATCAAAATCAAAGAGGTTGTCTCCCGCAATCACCATCATATCTTCAACCCCGATGTTTTGTGTTTTCAGCACATAAGCCAAATCCCCTATGGCCCCCAGGCGGGTCTCATTAGAGAGGGTCTGATCGTCAACCGTCACAACCGGCCAGGGATATTGGAGGGTTTCGGTCCATTTTTGAAAATGGCCCGCGAATTTATGATTGGTGGCAATATAGACACCGTTAATCTCTTCAATATCACGTAACCGGTCCAGGATATATTCTAAAATCGGCCGGCCGCCAACCGGCAGAAGCGGTTTGGGCTGGTTTTCTGTGAGAGGATATAACCGTGTCGCATAACCCGCACATAGTAAAACAGCTTTCATAAAAACCTTTCGCTTATTATTCTTGTTTCAAACTCGTCAAAATCATTCAATTAAGTCAGGACATACTCGTTTCATTTTTGCAGTTATGAATTCCCGAACTTCTTTACCCGTTTCAAATTTAAGGGCTTCGCCGGCTATTTCTTGGGCAAACTCATAACTGACAGAACGAATAGCCTTCTTGGCTTTCGGCAATATAAAAGGACTAATGCTCAACTCATCAACGCCCAGTCCCACAAGTAAAACGGCGATCGCCGGATCGGCAGCCATTTCACCGCAGCATCCGATCCATATTTTCTGTTTGTGTCCGTTTTGGATCACCTGCTGAATCAATCTTAAAATTGCCGGATGAGTCGGCTCGTAGAGATAAGCGATTTTTTCATTCACACGGTCAACCGCCAGGGCATACTGAATCAAATCATTACTGCCGATTGAAAAAAAATCGACTTCTTTGGCCAGAATATCGCTGGTAACGGCAGCCGACGGAATTTCAATCATTGCTCCGATTTCCAAGTCAGGATTAAAACGTTGTTTTTTAGATTTTAACTCGAGTTTACACTCCTCTAAAATGGCATTCGCATGTCGTAATTCATGAACGTTGGAAATCATCGGGTACATCAATTTGAGATTTTTTTGCGTACTGGCCCTTAAAACGGCCCGGAGCTGCTCTTTAAAAACGTCTACTTGGGTCAAACAAAAACGAATTGCCCGCCATCCCAAAAAGGGATTCATTTCACGAGGGACATCCAGTGAGGAAATAAATTTATCCCCCCCAAGGTCCAATGTGCGGATAATAAACGGATGCGGTGCAATTTTTTTGGCGGCATTTTTGTATGCCCGATACTGTTCTTCTTCTGTCGGCAAATCCTGCCTATTCATATAAAGATATTCCGTACGGTATAACCCAATCCCTTCAGACCCATGCGAAAGCACTGACGAAATTTCGTCATCAAATTCAATATTAGACGCTAATGTAATCTTCTTACCATCGGTCGTCTCTGCAGGCAGATCTTTGAGCTTATGCAATTCGGTCGTAAGTTCGCTATAACGTTCCTCCTGTTTTTCGTACTCTTGGATCAACTTACGGTCCGGATTAATGATCAGTACCCCGTGCGTCCCGTCAACGATAATAGGATCTCCGGTTTTAACTCTTCCGGTGACACCGGCCATCCCGACAATCGCCGGTATTTCCAAAGATCTTCCTAAAATAGCCGTATGTGAGGTCGGTCCGCCGACCTCCGTCACAAAAGCCAAAACCTTCTCTTTATCCATGGTCGCCGTATCAGACGGAGACAGATCATGTGCGATTAAAACTACTTTTTCACTGAGGTTTTCAAGCTGGTTTTTCTTGTCACCATGCAGATTATGCAGAAGTCGACGCGAAACATCTTTGATATCATCCACTCTTTCTTTCAAGTACTCGTCATTAATCTGCGAAAAAGCTCTAAAATACCGTTGAACAACCAGTGAAAAGGCATGATCAGCAGTCGTTGTTTTGGTCTTAATCAGAGCAATCACATCTTCAATGAGCGTCCTGTCTTCAAGGATCAAAAGATGCGCATTAAAAATATCTGAATGTTCCCTTCCGATCTGCACGGAAAGATTCTTGCGGATACCCAGGATTTCGGCTCTTGTCCGGGTAATGGCATCTTCAAAATGAGCAATTTCGGTCGGGATATCGCTTTTTTTGATTTTGACATAGGGAATCGTAAAAGATTCCTGGCGGTGAAAAATAAAAGCGGTACCAATGGTCACTCCCGGTGATACCGGAATACCTTTCAGTTCTTCAGTCTTCATGGCCGATCCTATTCGAATTGAGTCTAAAAACCATAGTCAACATCCTAATCGTTACTCCTCTTCCCCAAAATTACTCGCAATAAGACTCTCCAACGCCTCAAGCGCCTCGTTGGCGTCCCGGCCGGTTGCCTTCACCGTAATTTCAGTGCCGACACCGACCGCTAAAGTCATAATCCCCATAATGGACTTACCGCTCACAGACTCCTGGCCCCGAATCACCTGAATATCCGCCTCAAATTGATTGGCCGTTTGAACAAAAAGCGCCGCAGGCCTTGCGTGCAGGCCCAGTTTGTTTTTGATCGTCATTTTTTTTTCAATCGGTTCAAAACTCATAAATCTGATCCCTGGATTTAAACCTTAACGGCTTTGGTTACGCGGTCATAGTGTTCAAAAATAAGTTGTGCCAAAACAGCCGGATCATGTCTGACTTGCCCCTCTATTACTTTTAAGATTTCACCTTCGATCACTTCATATCCTTTAGAGCGAATTTCATCCAAATCGAGCACCACCGGCTCAGCTTCTTTTTCTTTATATTTTTCAAGCATCTCGGCCGGAATTTCTGCAGAATTGACAAAACATGCATTTAAAATTCTGGGATCGGTGTGTTCCAGCAGAACACGCAAATGATCCCATGCACTCAAATTATTAGTTTCGCCCGGCTGAGTCATAACATTCTGGATATAAACCTTATAAGCATCCGATCTTAAAATAGCGTCACAGATATCCCGAATTAAAAGATTGGGCAAAACACTGGTATAAAGACTACCGGGTCCGAAAATAATCAGATCCGCACTTTCAATGGCATCCAATGCCTCCGGCCTGGCCCGGCAATTATCCGGTTTTAGACGAATGTTTTTCAAGGGCTTATCGGTTTCAGTAATACGGGTTTCCCCTTCTTCCTGAGTACCATCAATAAATTCACCCACCAGGGTTACCTTATCCAGAGTGGAAGGTATCACCCTTCCACGAATGGCCAACACACGGCTGGACTCCGCAATGGCTTTTTCAAAATCACCGGTGACCTTTGAAAGCGCGGTAATGAAAAGGTTTCCAAAACTATGGCCTTTCAGCCCTTCCCCCACTTCAAAGCGGTATTGAAATAAATCACGAATAAGCGGACCGGCGTCGGCCAGAGCCACAAGGCAGTTACGAATATCTCCTGGCGGCAGCATGTCCATCTCATCACGCAACCGGCCGGAACTTCCACCCGTATCCGTTACGGTCACAATAGCCGTGATATTGCTGGTATACAGCTTAATGCCTGAAAGGAGCGTACTTAATCCGGTTCCTCCGCCGACAGCGACGACCCGGGGGCCCCTTGAAAGGGAATCACTCTGTTTTTTTTGATGAACGATATCCACCAGCTGATCATCCCGATAAGCCGGCATAAGCGCACGGACAAAAATCCGAAGCATGTTTTTAATCGCCATATAGACAAGAAATATGCCAAAAATAAGCGATGCTGTTGCAAAGGCGGCTAAAAGAATACTGGATTTAGAAATCGTTTTAACGGCTGCCAGAGCGACAAAAACGATAAACCCCAGCCCTAAAACACAAAGAGTGATCCAGCGCTTGATACCTATACCGGGATATAGCCACTTGAAAAAGTTCATGTTGCTTCCTTAAAAGAGTTAGCACAGAATCTTAAAACAGGTTGTCCTGACAAGCCGGATTATCAACCCGCCAGCTCAGGACCTCCGTTAAAGATTTACTGGCCCTTTTCCTCTTCTTTTTGGATAAGCTCATAAACCTCTTCTGCGCTTTTACACCGTCTGATCAGTTCACAGAAGAAAGAATCACGCAAAAGCCTTGAAATCTGAGCCAGCGCTTTTAAGTGTGGGCCTGCATTTTCTTTCGGTGCAACCAGTAAAAAGAAAATGTAAACGAGTTCGCCGTCAAGCGCTTCAAAATTAACACCTTTGCGGCTCACTCCCAAAACAGACACGATTCCGTTTACACGATCTGTTTTACCGTGCGGAATGGCGATCCCTTGTCCAATTCCGGTAGATCCCAGACTCTCACGTTCAACAAGCGCCTTAACGATATTTTTTCTATCGCCAATGTCTTGCACCTCGGCCAGGACATCTACCAGCTCCTTCAGAACATCTTCTTTCTCGGTAGATTCCAGATCGATTTTAATTGCCTTTTTGTCCAAAAATTCCGTTATTTTCATTTTCTTCAAACCCCCTCTTGATTCATTGAATCCATTAAAAAGAATAACTAAAAAAAATTTCGTATTTTCTTCGCAAAGATCATGGCTCGATGAGCCCAAAATGTCCATCCTTGAGTCTAAAAATCACGTTCACGTCATCGCTTGCATCATTATGAAAAACCAAAAAATCCTTATCATCCACTTCAAGCTGCAAACTGGCTTCGTGCGTGGACATCGGCTTTAAACCCGATTGTTCAAGTCGAATCACTTTGATCTTTTTCTTACTCTTTCCGCTGTCAAGTTGATTAATCTTTCTGGCGGTCTGAATCTTGGGAACCGTTTCTTCCTCTCCATGCCCGCGATGGTGTGATTTAACCTTCTCACGATGCTTTTTCAACTGGGTTTGGATCCGGTGATAAGCCAGATCAATCGCGGTATAAATGTTTTCTTTATCCTGACCTTCACCGAAAGCCCTGAAATTTTTACTTAACAGAGTCATCTCCGCAACGTACCCATATTTTTCCTTTTTCAAAATAACATGTGATTCAACGATACGCGGCGCATATTTATCCAGTTTATCCAGTTTTTCCTGAAAATGTTCACGCATCCCTTTTGTTACAGTCATATTTTTGCCTAAAAAACGAATATCCATAGATCCCTCCTCCTAGAAATCTTCTTATGCCAGGGAGAATTTTTCCCCCAAATAAAGTTCTCGGGCTTTTGGATCCGAGGCCAAAAACTGAGACGTTCCCGAAACTTCAATTTTCCCTTCACAAACCAGATAGGAACGGTCCGTAATGGCCAATGTTTCCCTGACGCTATGATCCGTCAATAGGATGCTCAAGCCCTGTGATTTTAATTTGTTTAAAATTTTCTGAACTTCAAAAACCGCTATCGGATCAACGCCGCTGAAGGGTTCATCCAGCAGAATAAGTGATGGGTTTGTCACCAACGCGCGTGTAATCTCCAAACGCCTTCTCTCTCCGCCGGAAAGCGTCATCGCCTTATTCTTGGCAAGATAGGCAATGTCCAATTCGTTGAGCAGACTCTTAAGTCTGCGGTCTCTTTCCGTCTGCGAAATATCAAGGGTTTCAAGAATGGCCATAATATTATCTTCAACCGATAGTTTTCTGAAGATAGACGGTTCTTGCGATAGATATCCGATTCCCAACCGTGCCCTTTTATACATCGGAAGCGAGGTAATATCCTCACCCCTAAAATAAATTTTCCCGGCATCGGGCTTGATGACACCGACCGTCATATAAAATGTCGTGGTCTTGCCAGCTCCGTTAGGCCCCAAAAGGCCTACGATTTCCCCGCGGCCGATTCCGATACTGACGCCGTTGACCACCGTTCTTCCGCCATATGTTTTTTTAAGCTGCTTAACTTCAAGTAGATACATTTTCATTTCCCCTATCGTTGACTGACAGGTTATATCAAACCTTCTTTTTTCAGGTTGTTTCCATCGCCTCCAAAATAAAGAGCTTCGGTATCACCACCAAGAATAATGCGGCCTTCTTCGGCTAGATAAATAACATTATCACTATACGTCTTATTTCCATCGGGATTATGGATAACCACATTACCGGTCGCCACAATTTTATTCACTTTCCGTGAATCTTTATTGTAATAGACATCCATGTGATCGGCGGTCAGTTTACCGCGGGGATCTGTCGCCACAACATTATCGTTAAAATAAGCAATGTTGTGGTCATAATCAATCTCAAGCGGACCGTCACAGGTAATCACCGTCGGCCCCTTTGAATCTGCATTAACTCCCTGGGCTTTACCGGCATCCTGAATAACCACCGTAACATTCTTTTGAAATTTAACCTTTTTAAGCTGCGAGTCCCCTTCCGCGCCCGTTCCATCAATATTAATATTCTCTTTTTTGACCGCCGCCTGGACATCCGTCTGCATCGTTTTATCAGAAGGATAGATATCCAGTTTTTCAGTCAACAGACGCGTACCATCCTCAGTCGTCGCCACTACATTATTACGCAAATGGACCAAATTACTTGCCTTATCATACTGTCCTTCATCCGAAGTAATCGTCACGGGGGTTTCTTCGGCATAGGCCTTCGCCACAACATTCATAAGATCCACTGTTTTGGCCAGCAAATCCGCCGAATCACCTTCAATTTCAATTTCTTTTTCTCCACTGGCCGTATATTTGGTAAAGGAAAAGAAATAAACTTTGTGGGCATTAGGTTCCTTCACCTGCTCGGCTTTCGCTCCGTTCTGATTCTGTAATGCTTTAAAAAACTGAAACTTAACGAATGCCGTATAAGCCACCGTAACAAACAAAAATAGTAATATAGAACGTTTTAACATTCGATGATCTCAACTTTCTTGCTTTTCCTGGGTTTTCCAGCGGTCATGCATCCATGCCCACTGGTCAGGATATTGTCTAATCACTCGTTCAAATTCACGCATGATCTGCTGCGTGTATTCACCAACCGCCTCCTGGCGGGTGGTCTTAATCACGGGTCTCAAAGGCTCACCCGTCTTGAGCTCATATTTGCCATCATCCTTACGGATCATAAAACACGCCAAAATAGGCGCCCCGGAAACAAACGCCAATCGAACAGGCGCCACCGGGGTATACGCCGGATGATTAAAAAAATCAACATGCATGCCCTGTACGCTATCCACATCCTGATCAGGCAGAATACCGATAATCTGATTATTCGATAAAACTTTCAAGATGCTTCGGGTCGCCTGATCCCGGTACAGGGTATCAACCCCGACACTCTTTCTAAGCCCCGTAATCCAACGGTTATAAGGTTCGTAATAAATCTTACGCGCGATTACCGCTCCGCTAAAACCCGCCAATGCCATAGCCCCTGCCAGCAATTCCCAGTTACCGATGTGGGCGGTTACAATGATCAAGCCTTTCTTTTCTTCGAGCAGTTTTGCAATCTTTTCGATGCCATCCCCATAATCAACCAGCGAGGATACTTTTTGATGATTCAATTTCGAAAAGCGTAATATCTCAACTGCCGTTTGTGCCAAATTTTCAAAAACCTGACGGCCGATGATTTTAATTTCATATGGGCTTTTTTCACGGCCGTAAGCAAATTCTAAATGTTTAAGCGTTTTTTTGCGTTGCCTTAAAACAACGCCAAACGCGAAAAAACCCAAACACCGCGCTATCCATAAAGCAAACGGCCGGGGCAGGCACCACACCAAAAATGCCGCTCCGCGAGCTAAAAGGTAAAGCGGATAACGGTAAGGCTTCTTCTTTGCCACTAAACAAATCCTACACGCAAAAGATCCTGAACGTCCAGCAAACCGATGGCCCGTTTTTTCTCATCAACCACCGGAATCTCGTCGATACTTTTCATCTTCATGATATTGAGCGCTTCAGCAGCCAGACGATCCTGATCGATCGTGACCGGATTAAGCGTCGCAACTTTTTCCACCGGATCTTTTAAAACATCTTCGCCATCATTGCGCAGATGACGCCGCAAATCACCGTCCGTAAAAATCCCGACAACCTGTTTGCGCCGGTCAACAACTGTACAGCTGCCTGCCCTGGCACGGGTAATGGCCAGAAGCGCGCTACGCACACTCGTATTCTGTTTAACTGTCGCAAAGGCTGTCCCCTTGCGCATAATATCCCGCACACGAAGCAACTGACGGCCAAGGCTTCCTCCGGGATGCAAAACCGCGAAATCTTCCGACCTAAAGCCTTTTTTCTTGTGCAGGCAAAGCGCCAAAGCATCTCCCATCGCAAGAGCAGCTGTCGTTGAGGCTGAAGGTGCCAGATTGAGCGGGCAGGCTTCTTTGGTGACTCCCAAATCAAGAACAATATCGGCAAAGCGCGCCAATGTCGAACGCCGGTTACTTGTCATCGCCACCAGAAAAACACCTATTTTCTTAATCGTCGACAACAAACGGACGACTTCTTCGGTTTCACCGCTGTGAGAAATGGCAAGGATAACGTCTTTAGCCGTAACCATGCCCAAATCACCATGGATCGCTTCAGCCGGATGCAGAAAAAAACTGGGCGATCCGGTCGAGGCAAGCGTCGCCGCAATTTTACGCGCAATAAATCCGGGTTTTCCCATACCCGTAACGATAATACGCCCCTGGCATTTATTCAGAACCTGAATCGCACGTTCAAATTCTTTACCCACACGGCGCCTCATCGCACTAATGGTCCGGGCCTCCTGGTCCAAAATCTGTTTGGCCGTTTTCAAAAGAGTCTGACTCATAATACGCTCGCCTTTTCTTTTGAGATCACCTCTTTAAGTTCTTTTAAAACTTCCAGCAGAGCTTTCAAATCACTCAATTTCAAATTATTGGGTCCGTCTGAAAGGGCTTTGGAAGGATCTTCATGAATCTCCATAAAAACAGCATCTGCTCCGGCGGCGATCGCACACTTGGATAATGTCGGAATAAACTGCGGCGCCCCGCCCGAAACATTTCCCTGGCCTCCCGGCAGCTGAACCGAATGTGTTGCATCAAAAACCACCGGATATCCGAATCCCTGCATGACCGGAATAGCACGAAAATCACTGACCAAATTCTGATAACCAAAAGTCGTGCCCCGGTCTGTCAGAAGAATATGATGACAATCGGCCTCTTCTAATTTGTCGACCACGTTTCTCATGTCCCAAGGCGATAAAAACTGGCCTTTCTTAACATTGACAATCTTGCCGGTTTTTGCGGCCGCGATCAACAGATCCGTTTGACGGCACAAGAAAGCGGGAATCTGAATAATGTCTAGGACTTCCCCTGCCGGCTTCGCCTGTTCAATACTGTGAATATCACTTAAAACCGGAAGCTCAAATTCTTTTTTGACTTTGGCCAGGATTTTCAAACCGTCATCAAGGCCAGGTCCGCGATAAGATTTTGACGAGGACCGATTCGCTTTGTCATAACTCGCCTTAAAAACATACGGGATTTCCATTTGACGGGCGATCTTTGAAATTTTTTCGGCATGCCGCAAAACAGCCTCTTCGGATTCAATCACACAAGGCCCGCCGATCAACACAAAATGGGCCGTGTCTCCGAAACAAACAGAACCGGCTTGAACTCGTTTCACATTCATAAATCAAACAGCCCCTTCCATTACAGGTTGTTGACGAGTTTCCGCTGCTTGAGAACCGGCCTTTGAATTGCTGCCTCGATAGGCTAAGGCATGTTTGACAAAATCTCTAAAAAGAGGGTGTGCCTTATCCGGTTTGGATTTGAACTCAGGATGAAATTGACTGGCGACAAACCATGGATGATCAACAACCTCAATGATTTCAACCAGTCTACTGTTGGGAGAGAGTCCCGCGAACTCAAGTCCCGCTTTACGCATATCATCACGATATTTGTTATTGAATTCATAACGATGCCTGTGACGCTCCATCACGGTATCACTCTTATAGGCTTTATAACTCTTGGTTTCTTTTTTAAGACAGCATTCAAAGGCCCCCAGCCGCATCGTTCCGCCGAGATCTTCAACCTTTTCCTGTTCTTCAAGAAGACTGATCACCGGATACGCGGTCTTTTTATTAAATTCTGTCGAATTTGCATTTTTCCATCCGACCACGTTGCGTGCAAATTCAATCGCAGCGCATTGCATTCCCAGACAAATCCCCAGAAAAGGAATTTTATTCTCACGCGCAAACTGAATAGCCTTGATTTTCCCCTCAATTCCGCGTGTACCAAATCCGCCCGGCACCAAAACACCTGAAACATCTTTGAACATATTGGTCAAATTGCTCTTAGTAATCTTTTCAGAATTAATGCGTTTAATTAAAACCTCACTGTCATTGGCAATTCCGCCATGTTTCAAGGCTTCATAAATCGACTTATAGGCATCCTGCAGTTCAATATATTTTCCGATCACAGCGATTTTGACCGTACGTGTCGGATGAAGGGCCTTCTGCACGACATTCTTGTCCCACTCATGCAGGCTTCCCGATTTATATTCAATGCGCAAATACCGGCAAATAACTTCATCAATTTTTTGTTCTTTAAACATCAGCGGGACTTCATAAATCGACCGGACATCACGGGCCTCGATAACAGCCGACTCTTCAACGTTACAGAAAAGTGCGATTTTATCTTTCATGCTTTTACTGATTTTCTTTTCTGTGCGGCAGATTAAAATATCGGGTTGAATACCGATTTCACGAAGAGTGCCGACGCTGTGCTGCGTCGGTTTGGTTTTAAGTTCGCCGGCGGCCTTGATAAAAGGAACGAGTGTCAGATGAACAAAAATGCAATTCTCACGGCCGACATCGTGTCTGAATTGGCGGGCGGATTCAAGAAAAGGTAATGATTCAATGTCTCCGGCCGTTCCGCCGATCTCTGAAATCACCACGTCATAACGTTTCCCCTTGGAGACCTCACGAATCCTCGCCTTGATGGCATCCGTAATATGAGGAACGACCTGTACCGTTGCGCCCAGAAATTCTCCGCGCCGTTCTTTCGCAATGACCTCATGATAAATTTGACCGGTCGTTACGTTATTAAGACGGCCGAGCGTCGCATGGGTATAGCGTTCATAGTGGCCTAAGTCCAGATCCGTTTCCGCTCCGTCTTCCGTGACATAGACTTCGCCGTGTTGATAAGGACTCATCGTACCGGGATCAACGTTGATATAGGGATCAAGTTTCTGAATGGTCACTTTGAGTCCCTTGGCCTCCAGAATACGCGCAATGGATGCCGACGCAATTCCTTTGCCCAGGGATGAAACAACACCGCCTGTCACAAAAATATATTTTGGCATATTCTCACATCCTCTCCCAGACCGTTAAGCGATTCCGGTGTTTTAAGATTTTGAGGATTGCTGTTTTTGAATCAACGCCTCAACAGCGTTTAAATCCTCCAGCGTATCCACCCCGACAGAATCGTGCTCGGTTTCTACAATCCGTATTTTGTATCCGTTTTCAAGAATTCTTAACTGCTCAAGTTTTTCCCGGGCTTCTAATTTAGCCGGGGGCCATTGCACAAATTTCAAAAGAAATTCCCTGCGGTAGGCATACAGGCCCAGATGTTTCAAATACTCAAATTCTTCCTCGCCCCGGTAATAAGGGACGGGTGAACGTGAAAAATAAAGCGCATAGCCGAAAGCATCACAAACCGCTTTGACCACGTTCGGGTTTTCATAATCCAAACGGTCTTTCTTTTTAACGGCCAATGTCGCAACCGTCAATTCTTCATCGTGATCAAAGACCGATGCTAACCGATCAATAACCGAAGGGTGAACCAAAGGTTCGTCCCCTTGAATGTTCACAAAAATATTCGCATCACTGAGCGCAGCGACTTCGGCAATTCTTGCGGTTCCGTTCGGATGATCAGTGCGCGTCATCACCGCTTTACCACCAAACCCCACAACACAATCAAAGATGTCCTTGTGATCACAGGCCACAAGCACTTCATCCAGTTTTTCAGCCTGGCATGCACGTTGCCAGACATGTTGAATCATCGGAAGTCCGGCAATCTCACGCATGACCTTCTGCGCCAAACGGGTTGAATCAAGTCTTGCCGGGATAACCCCTATGATTTTCATATTTTTATCCGGTTCAGCTGCTTTTAACAGCCTCTCTTAATTCATGATCCGAAACTGTCGCCGTACCCAATTTGGCCACGGCAATCCCTGCCGCCATGTTCGATAAAATGGCGGCTTCCTTCATCTTCGCGCCACAGGCCAATGCCGCGGCAAAAACCGCAATCACCGTATCTCCGGCACCCGAAACATCATAAACCTCACGGGCTGCGGTCGGAATCATGGTGACTCCCCCTCTTTTTTCAAAAAGGGCCATACCGTCTTCTCCCAATGTAATTAATAACGAATCCGATTGAAGCTTTTTCAACAGCCCATTGCCAACTTCGTTTAAAGTCGGTTGGTGAGCATCACGACGGCCGTTCATATAGGCTTCAAAGGCCTCTTTGCGGTTAGGGGTCAACCCCGTCACACCTTTGTAATAGGAAAAATGTTTTTCTTTCGGGTCCACCAACACTGGTTTTTTATGTTTCTTGGAAACCTTTAAAACCTCACGAACAAGAGACGGTTGAATCACGCCCTTGCCGTAATCTTCGATAATGACAATATCCGTTTGCATAATCCGTTTTTGAATAAAACGGACGATGCTTTGAATGTCTTCGCGCGAAATATCCCCTACCTTTTCACGGTCAAACCGGACCATTTGCTGCGAATGCGCAATAATACGCGTTTTCAAGGCCGTCGGACGGTTGCGGTCATAGACAATCCCGCCCGTATCAATCCCTTCGCGCCGCATCGCTTTAAGCAAAACACGCCCGGCCAAATCGCGGCCGATCACACCGCATGGATAAACCGTTGCTTTCAATGCGCGGATATTATTCGCAACATTTAAAGAGCCACCGGGCATATAGGACTCCCGGTCAACATTCACAACAGGAACGGGAGCTTCCGGAGAAATCCGGCTGACAGTACCCCAGACAAACTGATCTAAAATAAAATCACCGACAACAAGAACGCGTGCTTTCTTAAAGTTGTCGACAATTTCACTTAGTCGTTTCTTATCTGAAGTTTTTACTCTCTTCGCCTTGCCTGCAGGCATAGAAAATCCTAAAAGCGGGACAAGATAGGATCCGCACAAATATCGTCACTCTATTGTTCGGAAAGATTTTATCGCAGCCGTTTTGCTTAAGATGGAGCACAATACCGGCTCACTCAGAAATGCCGCTTGAGCACTTCTGAAAAGTCCTTACTTCTTAATCCAAAAAATAAAGAAACGGGTCAACGGATTTTATCATTAACCCTTTGAAAATGTTTATGTTAGAAACAATAAGACTTGCTGATTTAAATTTCGGCATTCCGAAAATTAAAAAAGACTGTATATAGTATCACCGTTCCCAGGGAGTGTCAATTACCTGAAATTGAGCGTAAGTCGTTTCAAATAAATAAGTTATGTAGATTTGAGCTTATCTGCCGGAGAAGGTATGGCTAAGACGCTTAAAAGCCTGATAAATTCCCGATATTTGCCCCCAGAAAGCAATGGGGCAATCGGATGTCCTGGAGATCTTAACCCGGGGAATCGAATAAAAATTCTCCTGCACATCTTTAAGATGCTTGAGCGATGTGGTAAATGCGAGTCGATAACCGCTTTCCTCGGCAATACGGGTAACCCGCTCATCCATATTGCCGCTGGGATAGGCCAGGTACCAAAAGGGCGTATTAAACAGATCTTCCAATTCGCGCTTCGACCCCAACAGCTCTTGACGCACGGCATCATCAGACAGCTGTGATAACAAAGGATGGGTACGGCTGTGACTACCCAGCGTAATCCATGAATTTGAATGGAGTTTCTTAAGCGTCTGTTCATCCATGCTGCCGTAGGACTTGTCTTTAATATTCTGGCTGATCACAAAAAGCGTTACCGGGAATTGATACTTCGCCATTTCAGGGTAGGCCTGATCGGCAAACGTATAATTACCATCATCAAAAGTGATCATGATTTCCCGGCCGCGCGGTTTTTTTCTTCCGGTTTTAATCGCATAATAATCGTCCATTGAAATCACGTGATATCCAAACCGGTGTAAAAACGCCATCTGACGGGCAAATGACTTCCGGCTCACCACATTTTTCTCAGACGCAGCTCTCTCGGGAGTATCGATAAAGTGATACATCAGCACCGGAATCTGCCCCGGAAGCGGTAGGAAAACAAAGGCACTCACCGCTGCGGCAACCAATAGCAGTCCACTTATCAAAAATGGTTTAAATTTTTTCCTCATACTATGCTTCGACTTTTCCCGGAATGTAGCGCGACAGTTTGGCGACCACACTACCCAGGATCGGAACTTTGACTTTCATCTTTAATGGGATGCGCCGCTCATCCATACTGATCCATCCGCGTATTTTACCGCGTTTGACAAATATTCCCTGAAATTTAATCTTCGGCTCCGCCTCAAGCGCCTGAAAAACACCGATTCCCCTCAGTTTCATCTCGCCGATTGTTTTAAGGTCTATTTCCAACTGCCAGTTTTTTTCATCCGCATTGACCGGCAAAATCACTTGTGTTTCGGGTTTCACATTCAGTGTCCTGAAAAAATATCCGCAGGAAAGCTGATCCTGCACCGCTTCCGGTATAAACATTTCTTTTTCGGATTTGTTCTGGCGTGAAAAATAATGCGCTGTATGATTATCCTGATCATAAGTCATAATCTCATCTGCGGTATAATGTCCTTCTTTGAGGATTTTTTCATATTGCAGCGAATACAGTTTTTCCGTATCCACATAGCTGTGATGCTCATCCCGGACTTTATAAATTAAGTCAATCACGGGATGCGATCTGACTTTGACGACAATATGATAAGCCTGCCGGCCCCGGATCTCGGCAATGCCTTCGACCTTCGCATGCGCCTCTCCGACCTTAACCCCTAAATAACTGATGGTGTAGACCAGTTCTTCACCGACAAAAAACTTTTCAAACGGCTGGTCTGATATAGGAAAAACCGGCGTTTCACCGGCCGATGCCGACGGCCACCAACCTGTACAAAACAAAATAAGACACAGAACAACATGGATTATTTTTTTCATAAGGTACTTTTGATCGGATTTTTTATCCGCTTTTCCCAAAAACCGCTTTGGTCAATCTGATCCATAGCCTCCTGCGGGGACAGTTGCTGAAGACATTCACGCGTAAGACAATCCGACCGGTATCTAAAATTCTGATAACACGGACGGCACTCTAAATCCTTTTTACAAATGACCGTAGAGGGTGAAATCAAAGGAGCAACGGGGCCATAAACAACGGGATCCACCGGTCCGTAAAAAGCAATCACCGGAACTCTGAGTGCGTGGGCCACATGAACCAAACCACCGTCATTACCCGCAAAAAGCCGGGCCCCTTCAATCAGGGCAGCCGCCTGAATCAAATGAGCTTTTCCGGCAAGATTCACCGCTTTAACGGTTAATTGATTTTGCAATTCACGGCATAGTTTTTCTTCTCCGGCGCTGCCTAGCAACAACACATTCAAGGCCGCGGTTTTCCGGCACAACTGCTCAATCAAACTCGCGTAATATTCTACGGGCCAACGCTTAAAACCGGCATCTTTGCCCCAGGACTCTCCGCCTCCCGGACTGATCGCTAGATAGGCCTGTCCTGAGATACCCTGTATCTCAAGTTGCTGCCGGGCTTCAAGCCGGTCTTTTTCATCCAGGTAGAATTCCATCCATTTGCCATCCACCGGTACACCGATTTTCTCAGCCACCTCACTGTAAAAAGCACTGGCATGCTTCCCGCTAAACCCCTTTGGCAAAGCCACCCGATGAGTCAGCCAAAATCCTCTTTTTTTATAAGCAAACCCCGCGACTAACGGAATCCCTAGCAATGTCCGGGCCCAGAAGGCATATTCATCACGCATAGAATAGTCAATCATCAGATCATAACGGCGTTTTCTCAGCACCGCTCCCAAGCGGTAAAGTTCACCCAGCGTCTGTTGAAATGTCTGGCGATGAAATCTGTCTTTATCAATCACAAAGACGTCATCCACATGCGGATTTTTACGGACAACTGATTCAGTCCGTGAACCCAGAAGCAGATCAACGCGTTCAACTCCCGGCTGAAGCCGTAATGCGCGCAATACAGGAGTCATAAATAAAAAATCACCAATCCCGAAAGGATGCACAAGAAGGACACGTTTAAACGGGCGGGTCATTTTCTTTCTCCCGCCGCCGGACGGCAAAATTTTGAGGCATAGCTTTTGACACTCTCCATGACCTCATTCACCCCGACGGCTTCAAGACATAAAAAATTAATCTGACATTCATGTGCCAGACAGGGATGACATCCGACATCCTTCCAAATCACCTGCGAATCAGGAGATAACGGCCCCCATCTTTTGGGAGAAAGGCCGGGTTGGTTTCTGCCAAAAATAGAAATCACCGGTGTCCCTACGGCATTGGCAATGTGAACAGGCCCCGAATCATTGGAAATCAACAAATCGCTTTTTTTAAGCAACGCCCCCAGCATTCCCAATGAAAGCCGTCCGCACAAATCATGGACTGTCTGAAGCGATTGCTGCTGGATTGTTTTGTGAAATTTACGATCACAACGCATTCCGACCACAAAAATTTCCGCATCATATTCCTTTTGAATCCATGCGGATAACCGGCCAAAAGATTCCGCAGGCCAAATTTTGGACGGACAACTGGCTGACGGATGAAGGACAAGCCAGGGCTTGTCTTTGACAACTCCCCTTTGCGCCAATAACTCATTCAAAGATTTCTCATCCCTTTCACAGACCGGGAAGTACAATTCCAATTCATTCAGGGCGGGACGCCCGGTCCCCAAAGGCTCCAGCACATTAAAATTATATTCCGCCTCATGCCGCAGACCTCCGCTTTTATCATCCGTAACGACATGCGTCAGAGCCCAAGCCGCTTTACGTCCATAACCGATACGAATCGGGATGCCCGCGAGACGGCTCACCACATGCATACGGTTGGTTGCATGTAAATGAACGGCCACATTAAATTTCTTTTTCGCCAATTGCCTGGCAAAACAATAATTTCCCCACCAGCCTTTTTCGGATCCTTTTTTATCATAAAGAATAACTTCATTCAGATATGGATTTCCCTCCAGAATCTGGCGGTTTTCCTGAAAGGTTAAACCGGCGATCCAGGCTTGCGGAAAATGGCGCCGCAGAACCGCAAAAACAGGAGTCGACAGAACCAGGTCACCGATCCGGTCACTGCGGGTAATCAGGATACGCGCATTAGGTTTGATTTTAATTTTTTCATTCATCGTAAAAATCTCACCGGCAAGCCTTTTGCCTTTCAAGCAGATTCCGGCAAGCAGCATAAACTTTTTCAGCATCTAAGTCCTCAAAACAATGCCGGCGCTCATACAAACAGCGCGGACTTTCACACGGAGAACATGGAGAGCCGGCGCGGACAATTTTAAACCGTTCACCTTCATGCCCGTAACGATGATGATTGGTGGGCCCGAAAACAGCTACAACCGGCACGTCCAGCTCAAACCCCATGTGCATCACGGCGCTATCATTCGAAAGCAATAAACCGGCCTTGGAAACAAGAAAGGCCAGTTCTCGAAGACTCGTCATTCCTCCGATTTGAACAATTCTGGCGGGATTCATTTCAACCAACGATTTCGAAAGTTCTCTTTCACGATGGTCTCCGGCAATCAGAATGGTTTGGGGGAAATTTTTAAGCAGGTTTTCAATCACCTTTGAGAATCCTTGAAGCGGCCATGTTTTCAGACCACTGGCGGCGACCGGGGCAATAAGAATCCATCCGTTTGAAAGCGTCACTCCGGCTGCGGATAACTTTTCCAAAACCGAAACGCGATCGGCTTCATGAAAGAAATCAAACCCGGTGTGACAGCCCGTATCAAGTCCCGTCATTCCCAGGACTTCAAGATGACGTTCACGCATATTCGTTTGACTAAAATTTCTGACGACCGGGCTCCTCTTTGAGGCGCTCACCATAAACGGAATGGCTGAATTGCGCAGATCGATCACAAGATCATATTTCTGTTTACGGAGTTCAAAGATAAAGGCAAGCTTATCATGGAGAGATTTCTTCTTATCATAGACGATCAGCTTATGGACAAAGCGGCTTTGTTCAAAGACTCCCCTGGCTCTCGGCCCGCTCACAACGGTCAGGCGGGCATCGGGGAATTGGTGAACCAATGCCATAAGCGCAGGCGTCGTCAGGATGGCATCGCCAATATTACTGAGGCTGATAAATAATATCGATGTGATTTTTTTCATGAACGAACTGTCCGGTTCTTATCCATCACGTGTTATCTTAAAATTGAAGAAGTGCTAAGCAATCGATCAAAAGTCTTTTAATATTTGTCCTTTAAATTTTTAAAAAAGAAAAATACTGTGTAAAAACAATTCGCACCGCTATGCGCGGCGGGAAAGCTTCCAAAGCGCATGGTGCGTTTCGTAACAATATTTTTCTTTTTTAAATACACAAGAACTTATGTTCTGTTACTTAGTCTATTCCGGATTTTTGGGAACCCGGCACTTGAACCCATGCCTGCTGCAAAATGGTTTCAAACACCTGTTCGGGCGAAATTTTAGAAAGCCAGCCGTCTTTGGGCAGATCGTCCGAATACCAGGGCACTTTAAATCCGTCAGGGACAAAATGCAGGATTTTTTTGGGGCCCGTTCCCCTCGGACCGGTTAATTCAGGATCTGTAGGACCGAAAAGCGCGAGAACTTTCGCCCCGGAGCCTGCAGCAATATGCATCGGACCGGAATCGCCGGTTACGACAAAAGCGCTTTGGGCAAAAAGAGCACCTAACTCTTCAAGCGATGTCTGTCCGGTCAAAATAAGAAACGGGGCTGTCTGCACATGACGTCTGAATTTTTCGGCAAGCGGCCAATCGGTCTCAGCACCCGTGATCACCACCGGAAACTGAAAGGCAGCATGAATTTTATCCGCCAAAGCGGAAAAATGTTCAGGCGGCCATTGTTTAGGCTCCCAATTCGCCCCGAGATGAAAACAGACAAAACGGCCGGGCTGCAAACCTCGTTCCATTAAGATCTGTGCAATATAGTCAGAGGCCTTCGATGAATAATAGAAATGGTAAGCAGCCCCGGGATTGACCGGTACACCGGATTTATATGCCAGGTGTAAAAAATAATCGACCTGATGCATCCTCCCTGAAGGCTCCTCGACCGCAGAAGTCAAAAATGCCCGGCGTTTCGCCCGATAGCCAATACGCGTTTCAACACCGGCCAAAAATAAAACCAAGGCTCTGGTCATTGAACGATGAAACAAATAGCCCGCATCCCAGTTTTTTTTTCTTAATTGCCGGATAAAATTAATTTTTGCCAGTAGAGAGCGGTGTGTGTTTTTTTCATCAAACAGATAAACCTCATCTATGTCCGGATGGGCTTTTAAAATATCATGACAACGCAAAGGGGCAATGCAGGCGATAAAAGCAGAAGGATATTTTCTTTTAATTGCTTCAATTGCGGGCAATTGAAAAAGGATGTCCCCCAGCCAGTTTTTTGTAAAAATCAAAATATTCATAATAGGCTTTAAACGGTATCGCCGGTCACAGACTGTGCCCGTTCAATTTTCACTTTTTTCCCGGCCAGTTGTTTCAAAACGGCATTAAAAACTTCCTGCACGGAAATCTTCTTCATGCAAGCCAGTTGTTCCTCCATACGGCAGACCCCGCTGTAACACGGTTGGCAGGCTAAATGCCGGGTCAGCACAATAGAATCCTCAGCCGGAGGCATATGCCGGCGGGGATCGGTCGGGCCAAAAAAACTGACAATCCGCGTACCCACCGCAGCAGCGACATGCAACGGAGCCGTATCTCCGGTAACGATCACATCCAAACGTTTAATCAACGAAACCAAATCCTTAAGATTGGTTTTGCCGGACAGGTTTAAAATCTTATGCGGGTGGAGCGCCCTCAACTCTTCGGCCTTTTCGGGCTCCTGGCCTGAACCGATTAAAACAATATCGCAATCGCATTTACGGACAAGCTCACCGGCCAACTGCCGAAAATGTTCAAACGGCCAGCGTTTAGTCGGCCAATGCTCGCTGGACTCCATCACAAATCCGACTCTCGGAGACAGAGACATTTCGTTTTTACGCGTTAACAGCTGTTCTATCCGGTCTTCCGCTTCGGCATCCAGCGGCAATTCAAGCTCATCATCCAATTTACTGATTCCAAGTTTTGTTAAGATGCGAAATTGGTGCTTAACCGGGGCATCAACGGTTTCAAAGTTTTTATCCGGACGATTGACCAGAAAACCAAATTTTCCGCGGGCAAAACCATAACGGGCCGGGATTCCCGATAACGCAGACAATAAGTGGGTCCATTTGGTATTCTGAAAATCAACCGAAAGATCAAAACTTTCCCGGCGAAGTTTTTTGGCCCATTTCAACAAATAACCGACTTTGGAAAGTTTTTTCCTGTCAATCATGATGACTTCGTTCAAATAAGGCGAGGTAGAAATCAGCGGAGCTAATGCCTTGTCCACCAACAGGGATATGTGGGCTTTCGGATAACGGTTACGGATCATCCTCAAACTGGGGGTAATAAGAATCAGGTCACCCATGGCACCCAGTTTAATTAACAAAATCTTCTTCTCACGGTGAACCTCTTCATAAACGGCAATTGTCTTATGAATCATTTGATCAAGAGTAAACTGAGACTTGACCTTTTGATAGAGTGCTCCGGCCAGACTCGCTGCTTTCGCACGATCAACAAGCAGATCAAACATCGCCTCGGCCATCGCCGGCACATCACCGGGAGGAACCAGCACTCCGTTTTTCCCGTCTTCAATGATGTCAAGGACGCCGCCGACACGCGTTGCTAAAACCGCCGTTCCGACTGCCCCCGCTTCAATGACCACACGGCCAAAAGCCTCGGGAACCAGAGTGCCTAAAACCAAGAGATCCGAATCAGTAAGAAGTTCTGCAATATCCCTGCGTGTCCCCAACATCTTGACGCAGGATTCAAGACCAAGCTGCCGGACGGTTTCTTGAAGTTTATGCGTATATTTATTTTTCCCCTTTCCCTCCGAACCCACGATCAAAACCTCAATTCGCTGAAGTTTCTGCCTGAGCTGATGAATCGCATGCAAAAACTCAACCTGTCCTTTAATCGGAGAAAGCCTTCCGACATTGATAATCCGGAGCGTTTCGGGTCTTGACTCATAGCGTTCAAAACGATGCGGAAATTGTTCAATATCCAATCCGCGGTGGATGAGACGTATTCTTTCAGGGGATACCGCAAAATGATCAATCATATGCCGTCCGACGACATTGGAAATAACAATCACTCTTTTGCCCCACCCCATGATACGACTTAACAAATGTGTCGAATAATATCCATGGCAGGTGGTCACAAAAGGAATTCCCGTCTGCCGGCAGGCAAGCCAGGCCAGCCATGCGGGCACACGGCTCCGGGCATGCACCACATCAATCCTTTCACGGCGCAGGATTTTGACTAATTTAGGAACCAGTGCCAGTGATAGCAAAGATTTTTTATGGACCGCCAGGGTGTAATGGCTGACACCCATTTTCTGCAGCTCTTTGACCAAAGCTCCACCGGATGAAATCACCACGGTTTTATGCCCCTGCATCTTCATGGCCCGGGCCAAATCGATCACTCCGCGCTCAACGCCTCCGACTTCAAGAGACGGAAGAATTTGCAGCGTCCTCATAACATAGCCTCCAGCCTTTCACACAGCGAGGATTCCTGATCTTTGAAAAGATCCGGCACTTGAGAAGTTTTAAGATACGGTAGATGTTTTTCCACTTCATCAATGCGGGTCACCACCACTGCTTTTTTTTCACGCAATAGTTCCTGAAACCGCCTGTGCTTTTCAGGCAGCCTGCCGGAATCCAGACTTAAAACAATCACCTTTTTGGCGGCCGACACCGCTTCTGAAATCATTGAGATACTGTCTTCGGTCACGATTAAAATCTCCGCAAGGGCCATCATCCCCGGCACCACTTCAGACCTCGAATCTTCGGATGCAACCACCATCATCTGGCATCCTTTCATATGCGGTTTCCTACTTTTTAAAAAAACTTCGATATCCTTTGGAGTTCTACGTGACGTGGTCACAACATAATCCCCGAAAGAATCGCGATTTCTCTCTAAAATCGAGATTAATTTTTCTACCGGGGCCATATCCATCCGGTAATGGCGAGTCACGCCGCCAATAAAAACACCGATCTTTACCTTCGATGGATCCTCCATTTCATCACTAATCCGGCTTCTCGCATCTTGCCATTGCCCCGGATCGACAAGACTGGGGGTCAAAAGAGTACGAAAGGATTCCCGAGGCACTGTGCCTTGATCATGGGCGGGAATAAGCGCCAAATCGTATTTGAAAAAATTAAACGGAAATCCCGGTTTCATCAGGACAATACTTTTAGCGCGCGATTCTTTGGCCAAACAAAGATTCAACGGCACTAAAGCCGATCCGCTGGAAATCACAAAATCCGCTCCGGCATGCCTGATTCTTTCGGCCGTTTCAGATTCAAAAAAACACTTTAGCCAGTGCAAACGTCCCTGGGCCCAAGGAATAAAAAAGAACGCCAGAGATTTAAAGAGCCGCTCATGCCACTTGCTGCGGTACCTGACGGTAATCGTTTCAAGCGGATATTCCATCCCTTCCCGGCCAAACTGGCTACGAACCTTTTGAAAGGAAGCCGCCACGGCTTGAGACTGTTTGACATGGCCGGGTTTTCCATCCGAAAGAATTAAAAGCCGTTTCGTCCAACTGTACTTCCAGCGCTTAGTCGCCCAAAACCACTGGCTCGGATATTTTTCGATCATACGCTCCAGTGAAGCTAAGTAGGTTTTAACGGCTTCGTTCAACTCATCGGGGGTTTCAAAACGGGTAATTGGTTCCTCAACATAACAATCATGCTCATCTTTTTCACTACGAACGGAAAAACCGGGTAACACCAATGCCCCGGTGCGCCGGGCCAATTCAAAAGGACCGGTCAGAACAGTCGTTTTCCGGCCCAGGAAAGGAAGAATCAGCCCTTCGGATTTGCCCGCGTCCTCATCCCCGAGCAGTGCAATATATTTTTTCTGCTTCAAGACACGCAGAAGTTCACGTACCCCCATGCCGCGGCTTGTCGCCACGGATCCGTGAGCTCCCCTAAAATCGTTTAAAAGATCATTTAACCGCTTGTGTTTCTGACTTCGTTCTAAAACATGGACCGGACCGGCAAAATGCACGGCGGCAAAATGAAGAATCTCCCAATTACCAAAATGGGCCGTTAAAAGGACAACCCCTTTACCTTTTTGTATGGTTTTTTCAAAGCGATCCAGGTGATGCCAGCGGACCTTTCGCGAAAACTCCTGAGGATTCAGGGCGGAAAAATACATAATTTCGATTCCCATTTGCGCAATATGCGCAAAATGGTCTTTGACGATCTTCCAGCGAGCCCGTTCATCATAACGTTTCCCGAAGGCTGCCTTTAAATCCGCATAAGCTACGCGCCGGCGTCCCGAAAAATAAAAAAAAACACAGGCTGCCGAGCGGGCAAAAAACAACGATACCCCAACCGGTACTTTTCTCACCAGATACAGCAGTCCGCACAGAAGGCGATATGCCGCCTGGTCCAAAAAAGATTGCATTATTTTCCAACCCCCAGAAACCGGGACAGATCGTTAATCAACACATCCTCACCTGCGGCAATGCGCAGACGTGTCGCCAGAATCAATGGATTAAGGATTTGCGCCATCATTTCGGGAGCACGATAATAATCTTTTTCAGTGGTAATAATTTCATCCACCGCCGCAGTATCACTGATGCGTTTAATTTCCTGCAATTCATCCGATGAGAAGCGGTGGTGATCAATGAATTCAAAATTGCGTGCCGGACGAATCTGATTACTCTGCAGCAACAACTGGAATGATTTGGGGAACCCGACACCGGCAACGGTCGTCACTCGGTGTTTTTTAAGCTTTTGAATGGGAATGCGGACCTTTTTCTCCGGACGATAAAAGAACAAGGGCTCAAGATAGGCCTCAACAATGGGTGCCTCAGGGGCATATCTTTTAAGCGTCTCTTTCAAATCCATCAATTCCTTGGCAGGCACCAGATTCACATGGGTAATCACAAGCGCCGTGGCCTTCGCCAGAACCTTCATGGGTTCCCGCAGAATTCCTCTGGGAATCAACCTGCCATTACCAAAAGGATTTAAGGCATTCACAACGATAATCTCCGCATCCCGGGCCAAGGGCCAGTGTTGAAGACCGTCATCAAGAATAGCGATATCGACGGCCTGCTTCGCCATGGTCTCACGCCCTTTGCGCCAGCGGTTCTTTCCCGCGGCGACGACCACTTTAGGCAATTGGTGACGTAATTGATTCACCTCATCGGCACCGTATCCACGGCTTAAAATCATCGGCGTCTTATGCCGTTCGCAAACGCGTCTGGCCAAATATTCGACCAAGGGAGTTTTCCCGGAACCGCCCCAGGTCAGGTTTCCGACGCTAATCACAGGGATCGAAAGTTTTTTCCTTTTCAGAAAACCCTTGTCATACAGGTTTCTGTTCAATTGAACGGCCGATCCATATAACCCGCTTACGGCACCAAGAATAGGAGAAACAACCTCGGCTCCTTTTACGCCCCGGTCTTCAGCGGCCAAACGAAAATAGTTTTTAACTGACATTTGCATACTTCATCCTTTCGGTATTGGTCTGTGAACTTAAAAATTTCGAAATCCATTTCACATGATGTTCGGAAGAACCTTGTAATTGATGGATAATCCGAAACGCATTTTCTCCGAGCGTTTTTCTTTCCAGCGGTTTGGCCAAAAGCTGTTTCATCGCAAAAAGAAGTTGTCCCTCATCCCGGACAAAAATAGCGCCTCCCTCGGCATCCAATTTTTGATAGATCAACTTAAAATTAAAAACGTGAGGACCGTGCAAGACGGCCTTTTTAAAAGCCGCGGGTTCAATCGGGTTCTGCCCGCCCCGTTTGATAAAACTCCCGCCGACAAAAACAATATCTGCAATGGCATAAAGATTTTTAAGAACTCCAAGGCAGTTGACCAGCAAAACGTCAAAACTTTCTTTTGAACTGGCATCCGTGGCCTGACGGACTTTTAATTCTTTACGTTTTAACATCTCAGCAATTTTTCTAGATCTTTCGATATGGCGTGGGGCCAAAATAAGCTTAATGTTCTGATAGCGCGGGTCAGAGCGTAAAATCAAAAACTGGCGTACAATTTTCAATTCTTCCCCCCGATGTGTGCTTCCCGCAACAAAAACAAGATCATCGTCTTTAAAACCCCATTCGTTTTTCATATGCGGAACCTTAAGACAGGCGTCGCCATCGATTGAAACATTATCAAACTTCATGTTCCCGAGGACATGGGTCCGGCGGGCGGGAACCCCAAGACGAATAAAACGCTCTGCATCCGCTTGGCTCTGAAGTAATAAAAAATCCAGAGTATGAAAAAGGCCTTTCAGCAAAGGCTTCACCCGGCCATACCTGCGGGCGGATCTTTCAGAGAGGCGTCCGTTTAAAATACCGACCGGCACGCGAAACCGTTTAGCCTCGGTCAATAAGTTAGGCCACAATTCGGTTTCCATGAGAAGCAGGCATTCAGGGCCGAGCATTTTAAAAAAATTTCTGACTGAAAACGTAAGATCAAAAGGAAAATAACAAACGGTGATCTGTTTACTTTCAAACTTTTTAGCCATTGCCTGACCTGTCGGCGTCACCGTGGTCAGAACCAGATGATACTCGGGGTGCATTGCCGTAAACATTTCCAGAAACCGTCTGCAGGCGAGGACTTCTCCGACGCTGACCGCATGCAGCCAGATAATCTTCTTACCCAAGAACTTCTCCTGCCAGCGCCGGGGAAAGATTCCCAACCGCTGTTTCAGAAGGCCTTGAGGGCTTTCTGCCTGCCTGATTTTTAGAAGAAAAACCGGAAGGTAGAAAATTCCAAATAAAATAAAAACGGCATTATAAAGAAAAGTCATGATCTCAGGCCCTTGGGTGTGCCGCGTTATAGGCCTCTTTGAGCCGTTTGGTGGTCACATGGGTATAAATTTGTGTCGTCGAAAGATTTTCATGACCGAGAAGTTCCTGCACACTTCTTAAGTCCGCTCCCCGGTCAAGCATATGCGTTGCAAAAGAATGTCGAAGGACATGCGGCGAAACCTCTTTGTTGAGAGCAATGCGACGGGCGTACTTTAAAAGCATTCTGCGTACACTACGGTCGGTTAAACGCCCGCCGGAACGGTTCACATAAAGGGCTTTTTTAATGCTGCGCAAATCTTCCTTGGGAGGTTTTTTGCCCAGATAATTTTTTATCGCCTGAATCGCAATCTTTCCGACAGGAACAATCCGTTCTTTTTTCCCCTTACCACGCACACGCAAAAGCCCGGACAACAAATCAACATCCTCATAATTCAAACCCACCAATTCACTGACGCGCAGTCCTGAACTATATAATGTTTCTAAAATGGCTTTATCCCGGGACTCTTCCCAATTCCCCTTCGACGGAGCTTCAAGAAGCCGGGTAATTTCCTCGGGATCAAGAAAAAAAGGGAGTTTTTTATCGCGCTTGGGCGTGGCAATACCCGCGGCAGGATTTTCATTTAAAACATTTTCACGGGCCAGAAATTTAAAAAAGGAACGAATACAGGCAAGCTTACGCGAAACGGAACTCTTGGAAAAATTCCGGTTTTTCAGACTGGCCAGAAAGGCGCGGATATCCAGGTAATTGACGTTTTTAACGTCTTTACCGTCCAGAAAAAGAAAGAATTCACGCAAATCGATTTGATAATTTTTAACGGTATGATCAGATGCGTTTTTTTCTGTCTGGAGGTATTCAAGAAAATGTTTGGTTTGTTTTTGCATGAGAATGGCAAAAACACGCCTTATTATTTACGGGCCGATTGTTTCGCGTTCGCCATCCGAAATCTGGTCATCCTCACCGAGCCCCTCTTCGGTCTTCGGTAATTTATTGGTAATATATTTACATTCCGGATAATTCGAACATCCGTAGAAGGCGCGTCCCTTTTTTGATTTTCTGCGCACCAGGTCACCCTTACAGTTGGGCTCGGGGCAATGAGCCCCTGTCGGCATGGAGCGCGTAAATTTACAATCGGGAAATGCGGGGCAAGCCAAAAATTTTCCAAAACGCCCCCATTTCTCCACCAAATTTTTACCACACACTTCACATTTATAATCCGTCTCGACAACTTCACGTCTAAAATCTTTCATTTTTTCAAGGGCCACATCAAGGCTTTGTTTAAAAGGCCCATAGAACTCCTCGATCACATCAACCCATTTCATCTGCCCTTCTTCCACACGGTCAAGCTCATTTTCCATCGTCGCGGTAAATTCAACATCCATCACTTTCGGAAAATGCTCAAGTAGAAGATCCACGACGGTTTCCCCCAATTCATTCGGAACAAGGGCTCCCCCCTTGCGATGCACATAGTCACGTGAAAGCAAGGTATAAATCGTCGGGGCATAGGTGCTCGGGCGGCCGATCCCGTTTTCTTCCAGAGTTTTAACCAAACTGGCATCATTATAACGGCCGGGCGGTTTGGTAAAATGCTGATGACCGATAATCTCAAGCATTTTCAAGATCTCGCCCTGATCAAGCGAAGGCATATCCTCCAGAAGCATTTCTTTTTCCGTTTCTTCTTTGGTCTCATCTTTTCTAGCTGTCGGCGTTCCGCCGTCATAAACAATTCCGAATCCGGGAAAAAGATTACGGCGGCCCGTCGTCTTGAAAATGTATTTTTCCCCGGCCGCAATAAATACGGCGACGTGTTCGTCCACGGCTTCAGTCATCTGCGACGCAACAAATTTTTTCCATATCAAATCATAAAGCTTAAACTCGTCATCGTTTAAAAAGTCCTTGATTTTCGAAGGCTCACGCAAAACAGACGTCGGACGAATCGCTTCATGGGCCTCCT